>CAYFYC010000036.1:849-7761 GCA_964347305.1 uncultured Acidimicrobiaceae bacterium
TACTCGAGCTCGAAGGGCATTCCGAACCTGCGCAGGGCGGTGGCCGATCGATACCGTCGGCGCTTCGGTGTCGAGCTCGACCACGAGACCGAGATCATCACGACGATCGGGGCCAAGGAGGGCCTGGCCCACCTGATGTGGGCGCTCGTCCAGCCGGGTGACGTGGCCATCGTCCCGGATCCGTCGTATCCGATCCACATCTACGCCCCGGCGATGGCTGGAGCCGAGGTCCAGCGGGTGGAGGTATCCAGCGACTCGGACTTCATCGAGCGGCTGCGCCGCACGTTCGACCATTCGTGGCCCAAGCCCCGGGTCATCGTCACGTCGTTTCCCCACAACCCGACGACGACCATCGTGGACATCGGCTTCTTCGAGGAGCTCGTGGCCTTCGCCAAGCAGAACGACGTCATGCTCGTGCACGACTTCGCCTACGCCGACGTCTACTTCGACGGGTACCGGCCGCCCAGCCTCCTCGAGGTGCCGGGCGCCAAGGACGTCGGTGTCGAGCTGTACACGCTGACCAAAGGGCATTCGATGGCGGGCTGGCGGGTCGGCTTCGTCGTCGGCAACCCGGAGATGGTCGCGGCGCTGGCGAAGTTGAAGTCGTACCTCGACTACGGCACGTTCCAGCCGATCCAGATCGCGTCGATCATCGCCCTCAACGAGGGGGACGAGTACACCCGCCACGTCAACGCCATCTACGAGAAGCGGCGTGACACGTTGTGCGACGGTCTCGAGCGGGCCGGGTGGAAGATCGACAAGCCCAAGGGAACGATGTTCGTGTGGGCCGAGATCCCCGGTCCCTACGCCGACATGGGGTCGCTCGACTTCGCCATCAAGCTCCTCAAGGAGGCCAAGGTGGCGGTGTCGCCCGGCATCGGGTTCGGTTCATCGTCCGACGGCCATGTGAGGTTTGCCCTCGTCGAGAACGAGCATCGCATCCAGCAGGCGGTGCGAGGCATCCGCCGCTCCCTCGACCGACTCTGACGGTCGCTCAGCGCTTCCCGATGGGCAGGTAGGCCTTCTCGGTGTAGTCGATGAGCATGCGCTGGGTGGAGAAGCCGGGGAGCCCCGAGATGATGGCGTGCTTCATGGTGGCCACCCACTCGCGCGGGATCCCGGTGGCGTCCCTTTCGTAGAAGCGGGGGATGACTTCGGCTTCGAGCAGGTGGTAGAGCGTGCCGGCGTCCTCGGCGTCCGAGTGCGACGTCTCCGAGAAGCCCCAGCCGTTGTCGCCCTCGTACCCCTCGACCCACCAGCCGTCGAGCACCGACAGGTTCAGGCCACCGTTGGCCGACGCCTTCATGCCTGACGTGCCCGATGCCTCCTTGGGCGGCCGTGGGGTGTTGAGCCACACGTCCGCACCCGACACGAGCGCCTTGCCGATGCCGATGTTGTAGTTCTCGACGAATGCGATGTGGCCGTAGAGGTCGGCCGAGTGGGCCATCTCGTTCACCCAGCGGATGAGCCCCTGCCCGTCGCGATCGGCGGGGTGGGCCTTGCCGGCGAAGATGAGCTGGACGGGTCGCTCCGGATTGGACCGGAGCGCACGCGCCCTGCCCGGCTCCGAGCAGATGAGTGCCGCCCGCTTGTACGTGGCGAAGCGACGTGCGAAGACGAGCGTGAGCCGGTCGTCCGGCAGCTCCGAGGCCACCGCTCGCAGCCGATCGGGGCTCGAACCGTGGCGGGCGTACTGGTTGCGGAGGCGCCTCCGGATGTCGCGGAGCATGGCGGCCTTCTGGTCGACGTGCGCCGTCCACAGCTCCTCGTCCGGGATCGTGGCGACGACCTGCCACGCCTTCGGGTCGGATGCCTTCTCGGCCCAGTTCTCGCCCACGTAGCGCGAGAAGAGCGCCGCGATGTTCGGACCCACCCACGTCTGGGGGTGGATGCCGTTGGTGATGCCCAGCGCGTCGTCGTCGAGGATGTGACCCCAGTCGTTCGAGACGACCTTGGCGTGACGCTGTGACACCCCGTTGGTGATCTTCGAGAGCCGGATCGCCAGTGCTCCCATGTCGAACCATCCCGTGACGTCGTCACGGGCTCGCGCCAACTTCTCGATCTCCCCGATCGGCACCGAAGGCACGTCCGTCTCGATGTGGGGCAGGGCGATCCCCGTCGCGAACGACTCGTTGCCCGCCGGGACCGGCGTGTGCAACGTGAAGAGGGTCGAGTTCTTGATCTTCTTCACGGCATCGTCGAACGCCGAGCCGGCGTCGATCTCGGTGCCGATTCGCTCCACGAGGCTGAGGGCCGAGTGACCCTCGTTGACGTGCCAGACGGAGGGCTCGATGCCCAGCGCCCGCAGCACCCGGGTTCCTCCGATGCCGAGCACCACCTCCTGGGCGAATCGCATCTCGCGTCCGCGCACGTAGAGGATGTGGGTGATCGGCCGGTCGGCGGGGTCGTTGGCGGCGATGTCGGTGTCGAGGAGCAGCAGCGGGATTCGCCCGACGTCGAGGCGCCACACCGCCACCTTGACGGTCCGGCTCGGGAAGTTGACCTCGACCCGCAGTGGATGACCGGTCTGCGGATCGAGGACCTCGCGCAACGGCCGGCGGGACGTCTCGATCGGCCGGTACATGTGCTCCTGATTGCCGTCGGGATCGATCGTCTGCTGGAAGTAGCCCCGGCGATAGAGCAGGCCGACGCCGATGAGCGGGATGCCGAGGTCCGATGACGCCTTGACGTGATCACCGGCGAGCACGCCGAGACCACCCGAGTAGAGGCGCAGCTTCTCCATGATCCCGTACTCGGCGCACAGGTAGGCGATGCAACTGTCGAGGTCGTCGCCGTGGTTCTGGTCGTACCAGGCGCCCGTCGGGGCGGTCGCATCGGCAAAGCGCTGCATCACGGACCGGTACTTGCGGGTGAACACGGGGTTGGCGGCGAGCGCCTCCCAGAGGTCTGGTGGAACGGTCGACAGCAACACGACCGGGTTCGGGTTCTCGGTCCACCGTCGGGCGTCGATCATGCTCCAGAGCTCGGAGGCCTCGTCGTCCCAGCTCCACCAGAGGTTGTACGCGAGGTCGATGAGACCCCTGAATTCCTTGGGGACCTGGAGCGTCGTCGTCGGACCGACAGGGATCTTCTGGAACAGCTCCGTCATGGTGTGAGCCTTCTTGTTCGAGGGGGTGAGAGTATGGCCTGAAAGCGTTTACAGCGGAAATCTATCGGGTCGGTGGCGTTGTGCGTGGTATTCGTTCGTCATGGGCGGAACTCACAGCCCGGACCGATGATCGCTTCGAGGGCGTCGAGCGCGGCCACACGATGCTGTCCGGGCGACGCACCCGCCACGCGACGGTGGTACTCGCCGTGGACCCGTTCGTCGATGCGCTGGAGCTCGGTGACGATGGCGGCCCGCGCCTGTCCGGGGAGCCGTGCCTCCGATCCGACGTCCCGGACGACCTGGGGGCCGCACCGCTGGGCGACACCCGAGTTGACCAGCCAGTGCCCGTCCTCGTGACTCAGCGTGTCGCCGACGCCGTAGTAGCCGGGGAGCAGCTCGACGGTCACCGAGTACAGGATCACGGTGTCGTCGATCGTGACGTCGTAGAAGCCGTAGGCGACACCGGCCGCGACCTGATTGTCGAACTGGTCGTAGCCGGTCGTGGCGACGTGCTCCATGAGCCGCTCGTCGCCCGCCAACGCCTCCATGTGGTCGCGCATCCTCGAGTCGCGTTGGCCCGGTGCGGCCGAGGTGAGCTCCCTCCGCACTCGAGACTCGATGTCCGCCGAGGAGGCGTCGACAGGCAGCAGCACGCGCACCGGGTCGGTGGTGAGCACCTGGACACGTGTGTCGGCGTCGATGCCGCCACCGCCGACCGCTCCCGACGTCCACAACACGGCGGCGCCGAGAACGAGCGCGATGACGAAGCCCGTCCATCTCATGCCTCTATTCTCGTTCCATCCCGGAACGTGCTTGAGCGGGAGCTCGTTTCGTAACCACCCCCGACGGGCAGGAGTCGAACCCCCGATGCGATATGCAGTCCTCTTCCCTGGCCAGGGCTCGCAGACCGTCGGCATGGCAGCCGATGTCTTTGCGGCACGACCCGATCTCCTCGGCGCCACCGCCGACGAGGTCCTCGGGTGGTCACTGTCGGCGCTCTGCGCCGAAGGCCCCCAGGAGGAGCTGACGAAGACCGACAAGGCGCAGCCCGCCCTGTTCGCCACGGCCTACGCGCTGTGGGAGGAGTTCTCGCGGCAGGTGCCGGTGCCCCCGACGGCCGGCGCCGGACACAGCCTCGGTGAGTACACCGCCCTGGCTGCGGCTGGCGTGTTCGACTATCCGACGGGGTTGCGGCTCGTCGCCGCTCGTGGCGCGGCGATGAGCCGGGCCGCCGAGGCCGAGCCATCGGGCATGGCGGCCCTCCTGGGCGCCGACGAGGAGACGGCAGAACGTGCCGCCGCCGCCTGTCGCGATGCCGGGGGGAGGTGTCACGTCGCCAACCTCAATGCTCCGGGTCAGGTGGTCGTGGCGGGTGGCGTCGCGGACATCGAGTGGCTCGTCGAGCACGGGAGGGACCACGGCGTGCGTCGTGTGATACCGCTCGACGTGGCCGGAGCGTTCCACTCACCGTTCATGGCGGCAGCGGCCAAGGATCTCTCTGCGGCGCTCGCCGACGTCGAGTTCTCATCGCCGGCCTTCCCCGTCTACGCCAACGTGTCGGCCGAACCCGTCGAGAACGTCGGCGCCTCCCTCGCCGCACAGCTCACGGGTGCGGTGCGCTTCGCCGCCAGCCTCGAGGCGATGGCAGCCGCCGGGTGTGAAGCGTTCGTGCACATCGGCCCGGGCGACGTCACGGCCGGCATGGCGAAACGAACCGTGAAGGATGCAAGCGTCCATGTGGTCAACGACCTGGAAAGCGCTGCGGCAGTGGCGAACGTCCTCGTACAATGACCGATCGATCGGAGAAGGGACCAGTCGATGCGTAGAGCGACCATCACCGGATGGGGCAAGTGCGTGCCCCCGGCGGTGCTCTCGAACGCAGACCTCGAGAGCGTCATGGACACGAACGACGAGTGGATCACGACGCGCAGCGGCATCAAGGAGCGTCGCGTCGCCCACGTGGAGACGTCGGAGATGGCAACCGTGGCGGGCGCGCACGCGATGGCGGCCGCAGGGCTCGAGGGCTCCGACATCGACCTGCTCCTCGTTGCGACGTGCACTCCTGATCGGCTGATCCCCTCGGCTGCGTCGTACGTGCAGCGTGACCTCGGGTTGGGCACGGCAGCCTCGATGGACATCAACGCCGCCTGCACGGGGTTCATCTACTGCCTCAGCGTCGCCGGCTCGATGATCGAGTCCGGCGCCATCGACCGTGCGCTGGTGATCGGGGCCGAGAAGCTGTCTGCCTACGTCAGCCTGCAGCATCGCCCCACCGGTGTGCTCTTCGGCGACGGCGCAGGTGCCGTCGTGCTCGAGGCCACCGATGCCGACGAGGGCCTGCTGTCGATGTCGATCAGCAGCGACGGCGAACTGTGCGACCTGCTCAGCGTCACGGCCACCGGCACTTCGTACGTCGAGTACGAGATGAGCGACCCGACCATCATCATGGAAGGCCGTGAGGTGTTCCGGCATGCCGTCACCCGCATGGGAGAAGCGGCGGAGAAGGCCGTGCACGATGCCGGGCTCACCCTCGACGACGTCGACATGCTCATCCCGCATCAGGCCAACGTCCGCATCATCGACGCCACCGCACGCCGGATGAACCTGCCCGCCGAGAAGGTCTACGTGAACATCGCGTCGTACGGCAACACGTCGGCGGCGACGATCCCGATCGCGCTGGCCGAGGCGCTCGAAGAGGAGAGGATCGCACCAGGCGCCAACATCGTCTTCGTGGCGTTCGGGGGCGGCCTGACCTGGGGCGCCGCCGCCATCAAGTGGGGGGCTCGCACCACGCCGCTTGGCACCTCAGAAGCGGCTCTTCCGCCGACCGACAAGACCGCGCTCGAGCTGCTCGCCGAACGCCCCCGGCAGGAGGCGGTGTGAGTCGAGTCGCGCTCGTGACCGGAGGCTCGCGTGGCATCGGTCGCGCCATCGCCGTGCGGCTCGCTCTTGACGGCAACAAGGTCGCGGTCAACTACGCCTCCAACGCCGCGGCGGCGGACGACGTGGTGGACGCGATCACCGGGGCGGGGGGCGAAGCGGTCGCCGTGGGTGCCGACGTCGGTGACGACGCCGCCGTCGATTCGATGTTCTCCACGGTCGAGGAGGCGCTGGGGCGTGTCGAGATCCTGGTCAACAACGCCGGCATCACCCGTGACGATCTCATGTTGCGCATGGGACCCGACGCCTGGGACGAGGTCATCCGCACCAACCTCCGGTCGGTGTATCTGACGTCCAAGGCGGCACTGCGGGGGATGCTGCGCAACAAGTGGGGGCGCATCGTGAACATCTCGTCGGTTTCCGGCATCTCGGGCAACCCGGGCCAGGCGAACTACGCGGCGTCGAAGGCGGGGATCATCGGCCTCTCGAAGTCGCTCGCCAAAGAGGTCGGTTCACGGGGCATCACCGTCAACGTCGTCGCCCCCGGCTTCGTCGCCACCGACATGACTGCAGCGCTCGGTGACGAGGTCACCGATGCAGTCGTCACACAGATTTCCGTTGGCCGTCTCGGCCAACCGGAGGAGATCGCCGCCGCCGTCGCCTTCGTGGCGTCGGACGACGCGGCGTACATCACGGGGCAGACCATCGTCGTCGACGGCGGTCTCGCCCTCTGAGAGGACACCAACACACCGGCATCCAGGAAGGGGCTGCAATGGAACGCTCGGAAATCGAGTCGAAGCTGACGGACATCCTCGTAGACGAGCTCGGTATCGACCGTGACTCGATCACGATGGAAGCGACGTTCGAGGAGGACCTCGAGGTCGATTCGCTCGGCGTCGTCGAGTTGCTCATGGCGCTCGAGG
>CAYFYC010000036.1:7771-11647 GCA_964347305.1 uncultured Acidimicrobiaceae bacterium
GATTCCCGATGACGAGGCGGAGAAGATCGCAACCGTCGGCCAGGCGGTCGACGTCGTTCAAGCGAAGATGAGCTGACCGGAGGGATCCACATGTCACGACGACGTGTCGTCGTCACGGGACTCGGGACGGTGAATCCGCTCGGGCTCGATGTCGCGACGACCTGGAAGAACATCCAGGCCGGCGTGTCGGGCGTGGGTCCGGTGACGCTGTTCGACGCATCGGACCAGAAGGCGCGCATCGCCGCCGAGATCACGGACTGGGATCCAGATCGCTGGATGCCGCCGAAGGAGTCGCGACGCCTCGATCGCAACGCACAGTTGTTCTGGGCGTCGACCGCCGAGGCGTTGGAGGACGCAGGCATCTCCTATGAAGAGGACGATCCGGCGGCCCTGCGCGCCGGTGTGGTCTGCGGTTCCGGGATCGGTGGGATCAACACGTTCCAGGAGTCCGTCGACACACTCCGCCAGCGCGGACCGGATCGGGTCTCGCCGCTCGCCATCGCCAAGATCATCTCGAACATGGCAGGCGGTGTCGTCTCGATCGAGTTCAACCTCTTCGGGCCCAACACCTGCACGGTGACGGCATGTGCTGCGTCCGCGAACGCCATCGGCGACGCCGCCGAGATCATCCGCCGCAACCAGGCGGACGTCATGATCGCCGGTGGCACCGAGGCGGGCATCGTCGAGGTGGCCATGGCCAGCTTCTCGTCCTCTCGCGCCCTGTCGTTCCGCAACGACGATCCCGAGCACGCCAGCCGCCCGTTCGATCTCGATCGTGACGGGTTCATCATGGGGGAGGGTGCCGCAACCCTCGTCCTGGAGGAACGCGAGCATGCCATCGCGCGCGGGGCGAACATCATCGCCGAGGTGCTCGGCTACGGGATGTCGGCGGATGGCTATCACATCACGCTCCCTCGTCCCGGTGGTGCGGGCGCGGCGCGAGCGATGCAGGGCGCCCTCGACGACGCCGGGCTCGGGATCGAGGACATCGACTACATCAACGCCCATGGGACGTCGACGCCCGCCAACGACGCGACCGAGACGGCTGCCATCAAGACGGTGTTCGGGCAGCGCGCATACGAGATCCCCGTGTCGTCGACGAAGTCGATGACGGGCCACCTGCTCGGTGGTGCGGGGGCGCTCGAAGCCCTCATCTCGATCAAGGCGATCAACGACGGTGTCGCCCCGCCCACGATGAACTACGAGACTCCCGACCCCGAGTGCGATCTGGACTACGTCCCGAACGAACCCCGGGAGATGCCGATCACGAGGATCATGTCCAACTCGTTCGGCTTCGGAGGGCACAACGTCGCACTGGTGATCGGGGCCGCCTGAGCCCCACCCTCACGAGCCTTCGGAGCCCCTGTCGTCGGCGGGGGCTCCGTCGCGTTCCTCGGGGTATCGCTCGGCGAGGTCCACCGCGAGGTACAGCGTGATCGAGAGCACCGTCATCGGGATGCTGAACACGGCGACTGTGCCCACGATGCCGGGGACACCTCCGATCGACGTGGCGGCCGTGGCGAGGAACGACACCAGGGCGAGTGGACCGAAGATCGCGATCCCGAAGGTGGCGATGGCCCTGAGTTCCCGGCCGTGGCGTCGCAACATGTCAGTCGTGGCCGTCCTGGTCGGTCTCGCATCCCGGCTCGGGAGGCGGCCGGCCTGCGTCGATCGCCTCCCGGTACTCGTCGAAGGACCGGGACACGAGAGCCACCACGATGCCGACACCCACCACGGCACCGACGCCGGTCACCGTCCCGCCGAACACCTCGAGGCCTGTGCACGTCGCAGGGAGACAGAGCACCCGGATGACCGAGGCACCGACGAACACGCCGGCCAGCCAGGCCGCGGCAACCGACAGTGACACGAGGGGACGGAGCTTGAGGACGACGGCCGCGGCCGCGAGGGCGCTGCCGACGATCACGCCGACGATGATCGCCGCCGCGCCGCCGATCACCACGCCCGACAGGACCCCTGCGACGATGAGCGCCGTGGCCGCGATGACGTCTACGGGCCGCATCAGGTCTTCGGCTCGCCCAGGATCCGGGGTCCCGGCAGATGATCCATGAGGGGTTGTGCCGCCAGCAACGCGACCTTGGACCACGAGAGGACGGTCAGTGCGATTGCTCCGACTGCGATCAGGGCTGCGCCGGCGAGAGGGGAACGAATCATCGCCGGGATGGCGATGACGGGTAGCCCGAGCCGTATGGCCCACAGCGCCCACACCTGGGCGCGGGCGTACGACCATCCCAGGAAGATGCCGGCGGCGCCCAGGATGCCGTGCCACGGCGTGATGTCGGTGGGTGTGGCGATCGCCACCAGGGGTACGAGGCCCACGAGACCGAGCACCAGCGCCATGACCAGCGGGCCGGGTCCCTCGGCACTGGGGCGGCGGCGGATCCATCCGTCGAGCCACCGACCGGTGAGACCGAAGATCGCCAGGCTCGACATCACGACGGCGACCACGGCAGCCGGGGTCCATGGCGCGGTGAGGGCGGAAGCAGCGAGCGTTGCCAGTGCCAGCGTCAGTCCGAGCCATCGGGACCAGCGGCCTCGCGAGAGCAGGAGCCCGGCGAGGACGATTGCGCCATAGATGAGAAACCCGATGCCGAGCACCAGGCCGCTGCCCTGATCGAATGGGCCAGCACCAGGGGCGAGATGCACGGCGGCGGCGCCGGAGGCGACGAAGAGCGTCGCGGCGATGAGGTGTGGTGCACGGCCCATGACTGCATTATCGCCCGCCCGGGCGCTCTGAAATCAGAGGTCGGGTCGGGTGTCGACCGAGAGCGGGAGCCGGTTGAAGCCGAAGAGGGCGCTGAAGCGGTAGATCTTCTCTTCTTTGCCCGTCATGTCGACATCGAACACGTCGCCTTCGTTGAGTTCGACGTTTTCGAAGAGGCCGTCGGTCGACACCAGCGTGTAGGTGCGGTTGGCGTCTTCCTGGATGAACCGCAGGATGCTGAAGGTGTCGAGGGAGACGGCGAGGTTCGAGGGCTGGAACGAGCCGTTGTTGATCCGCACGATCTGGACCCCGACCTCGGGTGCCTCGGTCGTGGTGGTCGATGTCGGGGGACGGGCGTCGGGGAACGACGGTCCGCTCGAGCAGGCTGCCGCGGCCAGGGCGAGAACGACCAGGGTTGTCACGACTCGAATGCGCACGTACTGCCTCCTCAGCGAAATGCGGCGCTGGGCAGTCTATCGGGTCCGGACAGATGGAGTTGGTCAGGTATCCGCAGGGGGGAAGCGGTCACCTTGCTGCGGCGAGAAACGGTCGATCTGGCGCCACCGCTCGCCGTCCCGACCGAGTGACACGACCGTCGCATGCGCCGGCTTGTCGTCGTTGAAGTCGGCGAGGCCGGTCCTGGTGAGGGTGCGCACGCCGGCGTGTATGGGGTCCTGATGCGACACGACCACGGTGTCGGCCGCGGTCGACGCAGCGTGGGCATTGGCTGCATTGGCCACTCGGGCGCCGAGTTCTGCGAGGGATTCGGTGGAGAAGGGGAGGTCGGCGGGATCGTCGAGGTAGGCGACGAGTTGCCCGGGTCGCTCCCGTTCGACGTCCTCCCACCGGAGCCCGGCCCAACCCTGGGCTAGCTTCCACTCGGTGAGGCGATCGTCCACGACCACTCCGATCCCGTGGCGGGCGGCGATGAAGCCGGCCGTCTCGATGGCTCGTTGGAGCGGGCTCGACACGACCAGTCCGACGGCACGGCCGGCGAGGTGCGCCGCCGTCTCGGCTGCCTGGCGCCGCCCCAGCTCGGAGAGCCCGAAGCCGGGGAGATCGGCGTAGACGATGTGATCGGGGTTGTGGACCTCGCCGTGCCGAACGAGGTGGAGCCGGGCGAGCACGGCGGCGAGTGTAGGGCCCGGGCTACG
>CAYFYC010000036.1:11657-33594 GCA_964347305.1 uncultured Acidimicrobiaceae bacterium
GCCGAACGAGGTGGAGCCGGGGCGCATCGGAGGACATGGGCGGGCAGCGTACTGCCGCCGGTGTCACTCCCTGCCGCTACGGTTGGCCCGTGAGCAGCGATCGTCGGTGGTGAGGTCGTGACCGTTTCGTTTGCCGAGCGATTCCTCCACATCGACATGGACGCCTTCTACGTGGAGGTCGAGCGCCTGCGCGATGCTGCGCTGCGTGGCGTGCCCGTCGTGGTCGGCGGTCTCGGAACCCGTGGCGTGGTCGCTTCGGCGAGCTACGAGGCACGCGATCTCGGAGTGCATTCTGCGATGCCGATCATCGAGGCGCGCAGGCGGGCTCCGCAGGCCGTCTACGTGCCGCCCGACATGCGGGAGTATTCACGGGTGTCCAGGCTCGTCTTCCATGTCATCGAGTCGGTCACGCCCTTCATCGAGCGCCTCTCCATCGACGAGGCCTTCCTCGACATCGGCGGTCTGCGCCTCCATCACGACAGTCCTGAGGCCGTGGCGAGCCATCTGCGCGACCGGATCGCGGCGGAGGTCGGAATCCCGGCTTCGACCGGAGTCTCGGCGGTGAAGTTCATCGCGAAGATGGCCTCCGGAGATGCCAAGCCCGACGGCTCGCTCGTGATAGCGGCGGGCGACGAGCTCCACTATCTCCACCCCAAGCCGGTGCGCGCGCTGTGGGGTGTCGGCCAAGCCACGTATGCCGCTCTCGACGGTCTCGGCATCGCCACCATCGGTGACGTCGCATCGACCCCCCTCGAGGTGCTGCAGCGACGCCTGGGTCCGTCGCTGGGGACCCATCTGCACGAGCTGTCCATGGCACGCGACCCGCGCGATGTCACCACGGAAGGTGCGGCCAAGTCGGTGTCGGTCGAGTCCACGTTCGCCATCGATCTCCACACCGACGCCGAGATCGACGCCCGGCTCCTCGGCCTCTGCGACGAGCTGGCCATGCGGCTGCGTCGCCACGATCTCGCCGGTGGCACGGTCACCCTCAAGGTCCGGTTCGGCGACTTCACGACACTCACCCGATCCATGACGCCGCCGGATCCGGTGTCCGTGCGACCTGAGCTGGTGGATGCGGCGCGGACGCTTCTCGGACGCATCGAGCGGCGGAGCCGGCCCATCCGTCTCCTCGGCGTCGGCGTCAGCCATCTCGTCGACGCCGCCGATCCCGAGCAGCTCTCGATGTTCGAGGGCTCGAGAGCGGTCGCTGCAGAGGTCGTGGAGGAGGTCCGCAAGCGGTTTGGAGATGACGCGATCGGGGTGGGGCGGCTCGCCCGAAAAACTCCCCAGGAGGGGCCGGATCGTGCCGAAACACCCACATGAGCTAGCCCACGCCAGGGGTATACTGACCGCACGAGGCAGCATCCTCAGGAGGCACGAATGCCGCTAGACGAGCGAGAGCAGCGGATTCTCGACGAGATCGAGCGCCAGTTCTACGAACAGGACCCGAAGCTCGCCGAAACCGTTGCCAAGACCACGCTCGCCGCTCACAGCAAGCGGTGGCAGCGGCTTGCCATCCTCGGCTTCGTGGTGGGGCTCGTCGTCATGCTGCTGTCGTTCACCAGCCAGAGCGTCGTCGCCCTCGGGGGCTTCGTCGTGATGGTCGCCAGCGCCGGATGGATTGCGATGAACATCCGCCGCAGCCGTTCCACGGAGGCCTCGTCCGGCCTCGAGAGCTTCCTCGACCGGGCTCGGCAGAGGTGGCGGCGCGACGGCTAGAGTGACCAATCCGGCGATGGCCGGAGAGGCTGGCAAGCACGGTGCGTGACACTTTCGCTTCGGTGATGTGCGCCCTGCATTTGGATTACTGCTCTTGTTGGGAGGGGCGTTGGAAGGCTTCACGTCGCAGCAGGCGTCGCGTTTGACGCGGTGCACTGCGCACCAACTTCGATACTGGGACAAGGTCGATCTGGTCACACCGAGCATCCAGTCGACGGGCGGACGCCCCGGGCGGCGGCGTCTGTATTCATTTCGCGACCTCGTGGCGCTCCGTGTGGTCAAGAGTCTCCTCGACAACGGCATGTCGGTGCAGCGAGTGCGTCGTGCCTGGGACTACCTGCGTCGCACGGCCGGTCTCGACGAGCATCTCGCCGAGGTCAAGCTCATCACGGATGGTCAGTCGATCTTCCGTGTCGCCGAGAGCGAGGAGCAGATCCTCGACGCGCTCCGCGACGGTCAGCTGGCGTTCTTCGTCGCCATCAACGAGATCGCCAAGAGCGTCGAGGACGACGTGACGAGGTTCGAGCTCGACCGGGAGCAGTTCCTCGACATGCTCCGCCGCGTCGAGGACGACATCCAGGGCGAAACGGGCTGAGCCGCTCGCATCCGGACCGAGCCGAACGGCTCTGCGTATTCCTCAGCGTCTGCCGTTGCGTCGGCGTCTCCACCACTTCGGCAGGATGGTGCCCGGACGGTAGAGGGCCTTGATCCGCTCGCCGCGTGAATAGCGGGTCGTCATGAGCTCCTCGGTGCGATCGAGCGTGACGACGGCCGTCTCGACGTGGTCGTCGCCGATGCCTTCGTCGGGGCCGTAGAGGGACCGCTCGTACACGATGGCGAGGGGCACCACCGTGCGATCGAACGTCTCGGCCACCTCGGTGGCCGTGGCGGTCGGAACCGGTGGCTCCTTGAAGTCCGTGAGGCGGGCGACGAGCTGCTCCCAGGCCGCCGAGATGTCGCCGTCCCGCAGTCGGCGGAGCCGCCTGCGGCGCCCGAACCACTTCACGAACGGGATCGAGCCGAAGAGCACTGCGGCCGCGGCGACGACCCACAGCAGCTGCGGCAGCCAGTCGGGCAACGAGATGTTGAAGCCACCGGGATCGTCTGGGGTGACCAGCGGGAGCTGAATGTCAGGACGCTCGATGTCGTCTGGGGGCAAGATCGGGTTGCCACCGACGTCTCCCGGCGACAGCTCGACGTCCGGGATATCGAGATAGGGGGCGAGGTCGAAGCCGAGGTTGGCCTCGATCGTCTCGAAGGTCTGGGGTGTGTCGCCCTCGCCGCGCGGGGTCGGATCGAAGCGCACCCATCCCTGACTCGGCATCCACAGCTCGACCCAGGCGTGGGCGTTGGCGTCGGTGACGACGACCGTGGAGGGATCGTCCGGGGAGACGATGCCCGGGGTGAAGCCGAGCACGACCCGGCTCGGGATGCCGAGCTGACGGGCCATGACTCCCATCGCGGTGGCGAAGTTCTCGCAGTAGCCCTGGTGGAAGTTGGGCGAGTCGGGATCGAGGAGCCAGGCGGCGAGATCGGACGCGCCCTGACCGGAGATGATGTTGGTGGTGTAGCCGAAGCCATCCGTCCGGTCACCGGAGCCGGTGAATGGACTGTGGAACCACTTCTCCAGCGCCACCGCTTTCTCGAAGTCGGTCTCCAGGTTGGCGGTGATGTCCTCGGCCAGCGACCGGATCGAGGCGAGTCGGTTGGTGCCGTCGGTATCGGGAAGGTCCGTGTAGCGCTCGATGAACGCCGGCTCTTCCTTCCACTCGGGGACGATGGGTGCGGGCAGGGTCTCGCCCACGTCCAGCGCATTGGCGAATGCCGTCGAGAGTTCTCCGGCCTCGTTCACGGTGAGGGCGCCGAGGTCTGGCGTCGGGATGGCCGAGGTGACGGCATACGTGAGCCCTTCTCCGGTGACACCGCCGTCGAGATGGATCGAGGCGTCATCCGGCCGGATCTGCAGGTTGGCGAGCAACTGGTCGGATGCGGCGACCCCGTTGGGCGCATACGCCGCAGGCAGCCAGTCCTGGGCGAGGCCGGCGATCCGAATGGTGGTGGTGACCTCACGCGTCGGTCCGAAGAACTCGTTGCTCTCGAACTCCCACCGTCCCTCGTCGTACGGGGTGACATCGGGGTCGTCGGCGAAGAAGCGTCCCGACGACGCATACGTGTCCATGGTGACGAGCCGGAAGTAGACGTCCGACGGCGGCGCCTCGCCTTCGATCCGGGCCGAGAACACCGGTATGCCCTGTGGATCGACGAGCCGCTGCTGAATCGTGGTGAACGGGCTGAACGAGATGGAGCCGTAGAAGTCGCCCGTCAACCCTGTCGGGTTGCGCCACTCGAGCACGCCGTCACGCGGAACGATGGGTGTGAGGACGGCCACCATCAGGAGCGAGGTCACCGCGGTGACGCCGAGGATGCCGCTGGCCGGCGCGAGGAGACGACGACGCCGCACGACATCGGTCCGGCGATACATGCGTCCCGCTCCGGTCTCCTCGTCGCGGGTGATGGCGAGGATCGCCAGGAGCGCCAGCGTCACGAATGCCGTCACCTGGATGATGCTGGTGTTCTGCCGGTCCATCGTGGCGAACTGGAGCGAGACGACGAATGGGGGAAGCAGACCGATGAACGGATGCCCCGTCGACAGGCCCCATCCCAGCAGCGCTCCCATGGCCCAGAAGACGAGCGTCACCACGATCACGATGCCCGTCAACGGAATCACGGGCTCCACGCCGTTCTGAATCGTCCCGAACGCCGTGCCGAATTCGCATCCGAGGACGGCGAAGGTGGTGTCGGCGAGGTCGCAGGCGAACCCTGCGTCGGAGCCGGGTCCGAAGGTCGGGATGATCCCGTTGCGCAACGTCTCGGGGGCCCCGATGCGAAGCACGACCAGGAACATGAGCAGACCGTGGACGACGACCGTCATCCACGTCCGCAGCCGATACACGGCGGAGGTCCACGAGATGACGACGCCCAGCACCAGCCCTCCGCCGACCACGATCTGCCAGGGAAGGCCCTGGGTCGTCGGCTTGAGCAGGCTGTTCAGCATGCTGAACGCCAGGATCGATGCAGCCGATCCGACTAGCCAGCTGTACCTGTAGACCATGCTCGCTCCATTGCGTCTCTCCACGCCGCAGACCACTTCGATCCCGGCGCCGTCACCACCGCCACCGCACCTGCCTGACGGAAGGTGGCCACGGTTTCATTGTTGGCGTCCGTGACGGCCATGACAACGGTTTTGAGGTAATCCCGACCAAGCAGCCGGAAGATGGCCACGTCGGATTTGTCCGGGACACCGGTGACCAGCACCAGCGCGCCGCCGGCGAGACCGCTGCGGCGGACTTTCGCAACGACCGCTTCGATGTCGATGTGCGGTTGGGGCTGCACGGTCGCCAGGCTCTCCATCGCCATCGTGTAGCTCTCCGCACTCGACACGATCTGCGCCGGTGTCGTGACGGTCGAGAGCGTGGGGGAGAAGCCCTCACCGAAGAGGTGGGTGATCGCCGAGGCCGCACCGCGGACGGCGAGCTCGAAGATCTCCTGATCCGGGTAGATCTCGCTGCGGATGTCGAGCAGCACGGTCGCCCTGCTCTGCCACGGCATCTCGAGCTGCCGGATCATCAGCATGTCGCGCTTCGCCGAGCTGGGCCAGTGCACGCGACGGAGATCGTCGCCCTGCCGGTACTCGCGCAGCGTGAAGAAGTCCTCGCCCCCGGTCTGGGAGAAGTTGGCCTGCGACGTGTTGACGTTGGGATCCTGCCCGCGCACCACGGGGAGCCCGTGCAGATCCTCGACACCGGGATACACGACGAGCCGGTCGACCTTGCCCGCTGTGCCGCCTGCCTCCGCGAACGCCAGGGCATCGCGCACCACGATGCGCGCCGGCCCGACCTTGTAGATGCCACGCGGGCGGCACAGCACCTCGTAGCGGGCCGTCATCGGCTCGTCCTCGTCGACGTGATCGGCCACGAAGGTGGCGCTGCCGAGGCCCTCGACGTCGTCTGCGACGGAGACCCGCCACAGCCGACGGGAGGACGACAGCGCCAGCTCGACGATGGCGCGGTCGCCGTCGTGGACCTGGATCGGAGTGATGAACCGGCCCACCGCCACCCGGGGTGCGATGCGCCGCACGTACGCCCACCCGATGCCGACGGAGAGCAGGAGCAGCGCTCCGGCCGCGAGCAGGAGCTGTTCGCCGAATCCGACCCACAGAACGAGCAGAGCGGCACCGGCTCCCAGCGCGGCCCACCCTCGTGTCGTCGGCATCAGAGAGCCGGTTCGGTACCGGGAACGGGAACGCCGGCGGCGATGCCTTCGATGACGCCGGACACCGACACTCCGCGCATCTGGGCCTCTGGGCGCAGGATGAGCCGGTGGTTCAGCACCGGCTCCATGACGGCCTTGACGTCGTCGGGCGAGACGTAGTCGCGGCCCCGGGCCGCGGCGTGGGTACGGGCGGCGCGCTGGATGAACAGCGTGGCCCTTGGGGATGCGCCGAGCAGGAGATCGGGATCGTTGCGGGTGGCCTCGGCCACGTCGATGAGGTACTCCTTCAGCACCATCGCGACGTGGGTCTTGCTCGCGACCCTGATCATCTCGACGACGTCCTCGGCGTGGACGACGGGGCTCAGGGCTTCGAACGTGCCGCCTGCGCCGTGGGCTTCGAGCATCTCGAGTTCCTTTTCGCGCGCCGGATAGCCCATGGTGAGCCGCATCATGAACCGGTCGAGCTGTGCCTCCGGGAGGGGATACGTGCCCTCGTGCTCGATCGGGTTCTGGGTGGCGACGACCATGAAGGGTGCCGCCAGCCGCCTCGTGACGCCGTCCACCGTGACCTGCTGCTCCTCCATGGCCTCGAGGAGCGCCGCCTGGGTCTTGGGGCTCGCCCGGTTGATCTCGTCGCCGAGCACGACGTTCGCGAACACCGGTCCCGAACGGAAGACGAAGCTGGCGCTGTCGCGGTCCCACACCGACACGCCGGTCACGTCCGACGGCAGCAGGTCGGGAGTGAACTGGATGCGGTGGAACGAGCAGTCGATCGACCGGGCCAGCGATTTCGCCATGAGCGTCTTGCCGACGCCGGGAACGTCTTCGACGAGGGCGTGGCCGCCCGACAGCAGGCAGATCGTCATCAACTCGATCGTGTCGCGCTTGCCCTGGATGACGCGCTCGATGTTGTCGACGATCGCGTTGAAGCGGCCGACGAATCCGTCGCCGGCAGGTTCCTCGACAGTCACCGGGTCTCCTTCTTCTTGCAGCAGATGCTCCAGAGCCTATCAAGCGCTGGGGCTAGCCCGCCCGGTTCGACGTCGATCTACGGCTGCGCAGAGTGGTGCGAGTACGATGCGTGGCAGATGTCGGACGTCGCAGATCGAGGGAAGGTGGGCGCGATCGGCCCGGTGGTGGCGATCGTGCGTCGCCCGCGCCTGTGGGGGGAAGCGGTGCGGTCGTTGTTCGCCCTGGCCCCCGAGGGGTGGTGGAGGCGTCGCCCCTTCGTGCCTGCACCGGAGCCCTCGTACCTCGCGTGGCGGACTGCCACGGCCTATGGCTCCCAGGACGCCGAGATGGACCCCGACGACGTCGTCGCGTATCTCGAGTGGCGGCGCACCTTCCGGAAGGCAACCGGCTCATGACCCTGCGTGAGCAGCTCCTCGCCATCGAAGGCATCGCCACCGCCGATCTCGACGGTGACCACGAGAATCCTGCAGGGGTCCGCGTGCGGTTGGCGCCTGGTGCCGACGCCGATGCGGTCGGCCGGGAGGTGCAGCGCGTCCTCGCCGAGCACGGCATGCGGTCACACATGACGGAGACGACTCCCCGAGAGCCCGCCGCCCGCCGGCAGCAACCGGACGAGGCGTCGGTTCCGGACGAGGCTGGTGACGAGCCTCGCGTCGAGGCGGCAGCGACGACGAGTGAGACCCCGCCGCCACCACCCGGCGCCCTCAAAGCCGTCGGGGGAGAGGTGGTGCACATGCCCGGCGTCATCCTCGAGCCGGATCCCGTCGACGAGCCCGTCCCGGGTCCCGGCACTCCCGACCGCATTGCAGCGGTGGCTGTCGAGGAGACCAGGACCGGCGTCCGGGTCCGGGTCTCGACCGAGCTCGGCCGGCAGATGGATCGTTCCGTGTCCGGCTCGGGACCGATGGTCGACGTGGCGATCGTGGAGGCCGTCGGAGCGCTGCTCGCCTCACCGCCCCCCGAGGTCATCGCCGTGAACGACCACCTGCTCGACGGCTCCGACGTCGTTCTCGTGCTCGTCGAGCACGCCGATGGCACGCGTTCCGCGGGCTCGGCCGTGGTCGGGATCGGGCGTCCGTTTGCGGTGGGTCTGGCTGCCTGGCGGGCCGTCAGCGAGCAGGCCTGATCCCGCCGACGTCGCGCATCTGAGGTGGGATCAGCTCGATCACGACGTCGTTCTCGTCGTCGTGGATCTCCTGGACGAGGTCGTCGTCCGGACCTGCCTCGTCGGGCAGCGGAGCCGGTTCGTCGTCGACTCTGAGTTCGCCGGGTGGGTGGGCCTCGGCGACGAGTTCCAGATGGGCCTCCGCCTTCGCGAGCACGGTCCGCACGATGAGCCGGATCTGTTCCGTCGGCTCGTCCGACAGCTCGACGAGGTCGGCCTCCTCGGTGGAGAGCACCGAGACGCCGCGGCTGCGCAACTCCCAGATCATGACCTCCTGGGTGACCTTGTCCGGTGACAACGTGGCGAGCGAGCTGACGAGCACCGCATCGGCCTGACCCGCTCTGACGATGCCGACGAGCGCCCGGTACCCGTCGCGGCCGAGCTCGTGCCCCGGTTGGGCCAGGTCCTGGCAGGTGGCGATGAGACGGTGGCCGTGTGCCGCCACCCATCTTCGTATGTCTTCGCCCTGGGCGAACGCCGGCGGCTCGTCCGATGCCGCAGAAGCGTCTCGCACGTATCCGACGACGCGCAATGGTCACTCCCTGTTGCGGGAAGTTTCGCAGGGTGGTCGCCGGGCGGCAACGTCTTTCGGGGATCCCCACGCCGGGCCGGCTGCTCGGGCACCGGTGACGGCGGACGATAGGCTCCAGGCATGCTGAGGGTTGGATCGATCGTCATCCGCGCCGACGACCTGCAGCGACAGGCCGAGTTCTGGTGCGCTGCCCTGGGCTACGTTCGGCGTATCGATCGGCGCGACTTCATCCTGCTCGCCCCTGCCGATGGCGCAGGGCCGAACGTGTCGATCGACGCCATGCGATCAGAGCTGCAACTGCCCCCGCGTATCCACCTCGACCTGTACGCCGACGATCAGGCGGCAGAAGTCCGGCGTCTGGTTGCGCTCGGCGCCACCGAAGTGCAATGGGACAAGCGTCCGGCCGACGCCGACTACGTGATCCTCGCCGATCCCGAGGGAAACCGGTTCTGTGTCATCGACGGCGGCAGCTGAGCCGACCCGCCGAGCTGCGTTGTACTGGTCATCCGGACGATCCACGGCGTGTCTGTCATTCCACAACCCCATCGGATCGCGAAAACCTGCCTTCTTGCCAGCGCGGTCGGTCCGTAGCTTTGTCGGAGAAAGGAGGAAGCATGACCCTCGAACCGTTTGCGACGCTTCCCGCCTCTGACATCGCCAGGGCCCGTGCCTGGTACGCCGACAAGCTCGACCTCAAGCCCACCCAGACCTTCGAGGACGGATCGAGCATGTACATGGAGGGCGCCTCCCGCTTCCTGCTCTACCAATCCGAGTTCGCAGGTACCAACAAAGCCACGGCGGCCGGCTTCGTCGTCGAGGACTTCGACGCCACGATCGCCGAGCTGCGCTCGCGCGGCGTCGAGTTCGTGGACTTCGATCTCGGCGACGGGATGGCGACGACCGACGGTGTCGCCATCGATCCCGACGGCAGGAAGGGTGCCTGGTTCACCGACTCGGAAGGCAACATCATCGCAATCGCCGAGGACCCCAGAGGCTGACCTGCAGCCGGTCGGGCGTCGCCTCCACGACCGGCACGAAACAGGGGCCGGGCATCGCATCCGGCGATGCCCGGCCCTGGATTCATGGACGGTACTGGCCCGTGATCTGCACCACGTTTCCGTCGGCGTCGAGGGTCAGCCAGTACGAAAAGCCCTCGCTGCCTGCGCCGAAGTAGCCGAAGTGTGGCTCCTCGACGTCTCCCTGTGACTCTGCGTCGTGCGGTGTCCCTTCCTCGGTGAAGAGGCTCAGCCACTCGTCCAGCTGCACGGGCACCATGGTCACAGGGCCGATGGCCGGCGTCGGCAGGAACAGGCTGACGCCGTCGGCCAATGGCAGCGTCCGCAATTGCGGGGTCACGTTTCTGATGTAGTAGCCGTTCGGCACAGACTCGCCTTCGGCGATCTCGCCGTCCTCCACGGCGGCCCGATCGGCCTCTTCGCCGGTCAGCCACTGGGCGTAGTCGGCCGCGATCTCGCCGGCGGCGACCGAGGTGAGGAAGGCGAATTCGACGCTGCCACCTGGCAGATACGTGACCGTGTAGACGGGGTCGAGCGCTCTGTCGATCACGGCGATCTCGTTCATGCCGGGCGTGAGCCGCACGACGGTCGAGAAGAGGGTGTCGACGACCGGCACCGTCACGCCGTTCACGACGACCACGTCGGCGACGTTGGTCATCCCGGTGATCGCGAGTTCCGGCTCGACCACGATGGCGCCGTTCAGCGGTGCGCCGCCGGGCAGGTCGGCGAACACCTCGGTGAACTGGCCTTCCGTCGAGCCCGTGGCGGGCGCGAGGGTGAGCGGGATCCGCTGCACGTTGACGGGTCGGCCGTCCTCCGCCGAGCTCTCGAACACGACCAGCACGCCGGGCCCACCGTCGGGCAAGGCGTAGTCGATGGCGAATTCGAAGGTCCCCCAACAGCCGGTGCCGCAGGTCGCCGTGGCGAACCCGTCGACCAGGAGCGTGCCGTCAGCGGTCTCGAGTCGATACTCGACGCCGGCCTCGAACGTGTTCGATTCTCCACCGACGAAGAAGGGCGACTCCACGGAGGCTCCGGCGAGCGGCGACTCCACGAAGATCAGGGGCTGAACGTCCCGATACCCGTCCCTGCTCTGTGGCTGGTCGAGCACGATGCCCTCTGACGAGAACACCGTCACCGGCTCCTCGTCGATGGTGAACTCGACGACGTCGATCTCGGGGAACTGAGTCGCCGTGAACACGACCTGGGCGAGGCGGCCGATCATCGAGGACGTGCCGCCCCCGCTCTCGAACACGACGTTGACATCGATCACTGCCCGACCTGTCGGAGCAGTGTTGTCGATGGTGTACCCGAGCAGCTCCGTGCCGGCCGGGATGTTCGAGGAGAGACCCGGGTACACCCCGGACTCTCCGGCGGTCGGACCGTCGAACAGAGCGACGAGAGCCGCTCCGAGTCGATCATGGGTGTCGGCGCGACCCGTCACCTCGACCGTGCGTCCCACCGGAACGAGGTGTGGACCGGGCAGGTTCGAGGACTCGACGTGGTCTGCGAAGAAGTACAGGGTCACCGGCACTTGCACCGGGGGAGTGCGGACGGCGGTGGTGGTCGGCGGCACGGTCGTGATCGGCGCCTGCGTCGTGGTCGAGCCGGCGACGGGTTCGGTGGTGCCACCGAACAGGGCGAGCGGAATGGCGATCGCGAGCACGACCGCAGCTGCGGCGGCGGCAGCGACGAGCCATCCTCGTCGCGGTCCACCCGGTGGGGTGGAGCGGGAGTGGTCGGTTCGAGGCTCGAGGATCGTCAATGGTTCCTCCGGAAACGGGGGCGCTTCTGGCGCCATCTGGACGAGGCGGTACGTGAGCTCGCGCAGTGTGCGATCGTGCGGTTCAGTCATCGAGTAGCTCCTTGAGGCGGGCGCGAGCGCGGGCGAGGTGTCGCTTCACCGAGCCTTCGGAGATGCCGAGGCGGCTGCCGACCTCGCTCGGCGCGAGGTCTTCCCAGTAGGTGAGGACGACGCAGGCTCGTTGCTGCACGCTGAGCCTGGCGACCGCGTCCAGCACGTCCACGTCGACGTCCTGCGATGCGGTCGCCTCCGGCGTCGCAACCCGCACTTCGCGGGCTCTGCGCCGCAGGGTGCTGCGGTGGTGGGATCGAGCCTGGTTCAGCACCGATCGATAGAGGTACGCCCGATGGTTCGTGACCGTCGGCCACGAGCCGGAGCGGAACGCCCGCAGGCACGCATCGGTCATGACATCGGGAGCGTCGAACGGGCCGACGAGGCCCGTGGCGAATCTCACGAGATCGTCGGCGTACTTGCGGTAGATCTCTTCGTCGGTCATCTCACCCATGAGACGCCACGGGACGCGTCCCCGGGTGACATTGTCTCGGAGATCCCGGTCGTCTCCCAGATGCGATCGTCACCATCTCGGGCCGGTTCGGCCGAATGACAGGATCACACGGTCCGGGAACGCAGCACGTCGGCGATCGCTGTCGCTCCGAACTCGAGGGCGTCGACCGGGATGCGCTCGTCTGCGGAGTGGATCGTGCTCTGGAACTCGAATCCTGCGGGGAGATTCATCGGATGGAACCCGTAGGGCTGGATCCCGAGGGTGGCGAACCACCTGCCGTCGGTCACGGCGGGCATCAGATAGGGGAGTGGTACCGCATCAGGGTCGAGCCGGCGGATCGCTGCGGCGAGCGTCTCGAAGAGCGCCATGTCCGGCTCGCCGGCGACGGACGCCAGGTCCTCCGTGTGCGGGGTGATGGTGACGTCGTCGCCGATGATCGCTCGCACCTGCGCCACCAGTTCGTCGACGGTGACACCGGGCAGCATCCGCGCATCGATGCCCAGACCGACCGACGCCGGAATCACGTTCGGGCTCGATCCGCCCTGCACCACGGTGGCGTTGACGGTGCTGCGGAGCATGGGTTCCAGCACACCCAGCCGGCTCCGGAGCGCACCCATCGCCACGCGGGCGGTGCGCTCGTCGAGCAACGCACGGATGGCGAGGCGGGTCGCCCCGGTCGTGTGTGCGGCAAGGCCTTCGAGCATGAGTCGAGCTGCGGGTGTGATCTCGATCGGTAGACGCTTGCGATCGAGAGCGACCAGGGCCGCGCCGAGGCGACCCATCGCACCGTCCTCGACACCCAGCGAGCCGTGTCCGGCCGGGCCCTCGAACGTGCATTCCAGATAGACCCCGACACGCTCGGCGATCTGGATGGGGTAGAAGCTGGTGTCGTCGAGCCGCAACGGGAAGCCACCGAACTCACCGAGACAGAACCGGACCCCGTCGAACAGCTCGGCATGCTCCTCGACCAGGAAGCGCGCCCCGAACGTGCCGAGCCGCTCCTCGTCGGAGAGCGCGATGAAGATCACGTCGCCGGGTGGCGGCTCGGCGTCCGCAGCCACCCGAACCATGGCGTCGAGCATCATGACGAGGGGGCCTTTCATGTCGAGGGCGCCCCGTCCCCAGATCCACCCGTCGACGAGCTCCCCGCCGAACGGGTCACGGGTCCACTGCTGATCCGTCGTCGGCACCACGTCCATGTGCCCTTGGAGCAGCAGCGGCGACGCCTCGCCTCGCCCCTCCAGCCGGGCGACGACGTTCGGCCGGTGCGGGTCCTTGGCGTAGCTCTCGGTCGGGATGTCGTGGTCGTGGAGCGCCTGCGAGATCAGCGCCGCGGCGGCTGCCTCGTGGCCGGGAGGATTGGTCGTGTCGACCCGGATCAGTTCGGCGAGCAGCTCAGGAGCGTCGATCACGACGATGCCCCGCCTGCGCCGTCAGATGCCGTTGACACCGGCGTTGCGGGCGGCGAACCCCTGAACGAGGAACTCCACGGCGTACGAGGTCACGGCGGCCGCGATCGGCGGCGCCAGGATCGCTCCAAAGGGGATGAGCACGGTGTCGGAGGCCACGCCGAACTGGCCGGTGCCGTTGGCGACCATCCCGGCGATGATCCACACGACGGACACGACGAGGGTCAGCCACGGCCACGCAGTCGTCTCGCCGTAGCCTGCCTCGTTGGGCCGACGGAACACCGTCGAGCGGAGGATGAACACGGTCGTGATGAGGCCCCAGAACCAGTTCGCGAGCAGCGCGACATTGACCTCGTCGGCGTCGTCGCCGTACACGAGCGGTTCCGAGCCGGACACGGTCGTGAAGACGATGAGCCACACGACGAGGATCGTGGCGATGATCCACAGGTTCTTGATCTCGATGACTGACCCCTCTCCCGATCGGCGGTGAATCTACCCGCACCGCTGCCGATCCTGCTTCCTCAATGTGAACGCACGCATGATGGCCTGCGGTTCCCGGGGAGCCAAGGATGTGCACGGGGGCCGTCGGGCCACTGGTACGCTGCCCGGATGCCGCGTGCACTTGTGCTGAACGCAAGCTACGAGCCACTCTCGGTGGTTCCGGCACGACGGGCCCTGGTCCTCGTGCTGCGTGAGCGCGCGGATGTCGTCGCTTCCAACGGATACGTGTGGCACTCCGAGCAGCTCACCATTCCGTCCCCGACGGTGGTCAGGCTCAAGACGTACGTTCGGGTGCCCTACAACCGCCGGGTGCCACTCAATCGCAGATCGGTGTTCCTGCGCGACAACCACGAGTGCCAGTACTGCGGCCGGCC
This sequence comes from uncultured Acidimicrobiaceae bacterium, assembly GCA_964347305.1. Taxonomy (GTDB): domain Bacteria; phylum Actinomycetota; class Acidimicrobiia; order Spongiisociales; family UBA5794; genus CAYFYC01. The sequence continues at coordinate 25,927 of CAYFYC010000036.1, forward strand.
CGCCGAGAACCTCGACCACGTCATCCCGAAGACCCAGGGAGGCACGCACTCGTGGACCAACGTCGTCGCGTCCTGCCGCAGGTGCAACTCCAAGAAGGGCGGTCGGACGCCGGCCCAGGCCGGGTTCCGGCTGCGGCGTCGTCCCGAGGTGCCGCGGCGCAACACGTGGGTGGTGGTCGCCACCGGCACCCGCATGGACCCGACGTGGGAGCCCTACCTCAAGGCAGGGTGATCGGCAGGTGCGTCCGACGTGAGGATCGGTGTCGACGTCGGTGGCACCAAGATCGAAGGGCTCCTGCTCTCCGGATCGGGTGACGAGCTCGCCCGGCAACGGGTGCCCACGCCGCGTGGCGACTACGAGGCAGCCGTGCATGCCATCGCCGATCTCGTGGCCGCGCTCGAGGCGGAGGCGGGCGGCGTGGCGACCGTCGGTCTGGGAACGCCGGGGTCGATCGACCCGCAGAGCGGCGTGATCAAGGGCTCCAATGCCGTGGCCCTCAACGGCCGGCCGCTCGCCGTCGACGTGGGCAAGGCGCTCGATCGCGAGGTGAAGATCGCCAACGACGCCGACTGTCTCACGCTGTCCGAGGCGATCGATGGTGCCGCAGCCGGAGCTCGCGTCGTCTTCGGCGTGATCGTCGGCACCGGCGTCGGAGGCGGGATCGTCGTCGACGGGAAGCTGGTCGGTGGTCCGAACGCCATCGCCGGCGAGTGGGGCCACAACCCCTTGCCCTGGCCCCGACAGGACGAGAGCCCGGGGCCCTATTGCTATTGCGGTCGACGTGGCTGCATCGAACGCTGGCTGTCGGGCCCGGCCCTGGAGAGGCAGTACGCCGAGTTCGCAGGTGAGGAGGCCGGGGGATCGCGCATCGCCGAACTCGTGAGGGAGCGGGATGCCGTGGCGATGAAGATGATGCAGGTCTTCGCCGATCGAGCCGCCCGGGCGTTCGCCTCCATCATCAACGTGCTCGACCCCGACGTCATCGTGCTCGGTGGCGGGGTGTCGAACGTCGATGCCCTGTACGAGCTCGTGCCTCGACTGTGGGATCGCTACGTCTTCTCTGCGTCGGTTCTCACCGCACTGCGACCGGCCGTGCACGGCGACTCGAGTGGTGTCCGGGGCGCTGCCTGGCTCTGGCCGGTCTGAACCTCAGTCGTCGAGGTGGCGAGCGGCGATCTCGCGCAGGGCAGGCGCTGCGATGCCGAACTCGTCGGCATGTCCGATCGCCCGGCGCAGCCGGGCCGGGGCGCTGCGGCCGGTGGTCCCGTGGTCGGGATCTCCGGCAAACGCCTCGAGCATCCTCGCCGTGGCGGCGTCCCGGTCGATCTCGTGACCGACGAGGGCTTCCTGAATGTCGAGGACATCGGCACCAACCCGCCTGGCAGCCTCACGGTGTTCGCCCCACAGCTCACTCACCGTTCCGCCGGCGTCGAGACCGGCGATGTTGGCGGTGAGGATGTAGAGGTTCTTCGCCACCATCTCGAGCAACTGCCGATCCCGGTCGGTCACGAGGTCGGTCGCAATGTCGATGGCACGGAGTGCCTCCGCCAGATACGGGGCCCGGGGACCGAAGACGGGCGTCGGGATGATCTGGGTGACGGGCTTTCCCTTCTTCTTCTCGAACCAGACGACTGCGACGGTCGCGTCGTCGAGCCCATGAGCCCGCCAGTTGCGGGGCAGCAACTCGTTCTGAACCAGCGCAACTCGGTCCCGCCAGGCGGCAGGCATCGTCGCGAGCACGGGATCGAGGTCGGCTTCGCCCACGGTGACGAGCGCCACCTCCGGATCGGGGTGCTGCGCCGCCACATTGGCGGGGTCCATCTCGCGGGTCACCGGTACGACGGTCGACCCGACGCGGAGCATGCCCCGGGCGAACACCCCGCCGAGCTCTCCGACTCCGTAACAGACGCTGATCGGACTCATGGGCGGCGAGCGTAGCGGTGTCGGGTGCATCGGAATCCGTGAGATCCGCTTCTAGCATCCCGGCGGTGACCCAGGACACCTCGCCTCCGTTCCGGCTCCGACTGCACTATCGCCACGACGCCGACCGCGTCGCGCTGCGTACCTTCATGCCGCGTTTTCCGGACCCGCTCGAATACGAACGCAACGGCTCGGGCTGGCTGCTCGAACTCGACACGCCGCACGATGTCCGGATCGAGTACCTCATCGAGGTCGAACGCGATGGACAGTCCGTGTGGCAACTCGACCCGGCCAATCCGCTGACTGCATCGAATCCATTCGGCACCAACTCCGTCCTCGTCGGCCCGCAGTGGCGTCGCATCGACTGGGTGCGTCACCCCCGCGAGCGTGGCACGACCGAGCCGCTGCGCATCGCCAGCCACGCCCTCTCCGAGCGGCGTCAACACCTGATCTACACGCCACCACAGCTCGAGGCGGACGCTCCCGCTCCGATTCTCTTCGCCCACGACGGGTCGGACTACGTCGACCATGCGGGCCTGCTGCGCTGCGTCGATGCCCTGATCGAACGTCGACGGATCGAGCCCATTCGCGTCGTCGGTCTCAACCCGCGTCGTCGCCACGTGCACTACATCGGCAACGACGACCACGCCGAGCACGTTGTCGAGGAGGTGCTGCCGCTCGTTCGCACCCGGATCCCCGACGATGGGAGGCTGGCGGTGTTGGGCGCCAGCCTCGGCGCCGTGGCGTCGTGGCATGTGGCGTGGCGCCACCCGCAGCGCTTCATGGGTGCGATCCTCCAATCCGGCACGTTCGCCTTCGACGCCCACCCCGAGTTGACCAATCGGATGCATCGGACCATCAACGACTTCGTCGCCGGTGCCGTCGCCGACGATCCATTGCCCGGGATGAAGGTGTTGCAGACGTGTGGGCGCTACGAGAGCCTCATCGACTGGAATCGTCGTGTTGCCGAGCGCTTCGAGATGGGGACCGCCGACCACCGCTACGTCGAGACGTGGTCGGGCCACGATTGGGGAGCGTGGAGCGGCACCCTGGTCGACGGTCTCACGCACCTCTTCGGGAGCGATCGGGGTGGGTCCGCCTGACAGCGAGGGGTGTCCGGCCCCTACCATGCGGTGATGCCTGAGAACCGTGTCATCGGCCTGTCGCTCGGTGCCGATCTGTGCTGGCCCGCCTTCTATGAGGACATCCTCGGTGCGCTCGATCTGGAGTTCGACATCGACGGAGAGCGGGTGGGCATCGATGTCCACCGCGTCACCATCGAGCCCTTCGATCTGGCCCAGCCGGTTCGCTATCACGTGCTGCTGGACCGGCTCACGCCCTGGTATCACACATCGCGAGAGTGGATCAAGAAGGCCATCGTCCACGACGACCTCTACGTCCTCAACAACACCTTCGCGTTGCAGTCCATGGAGAAACACACGTCGTACGCGGCGATGCTGCGGCTCGGGATGCCCGTGCCCAAGACGGTGCTCTTGCCGCCCAAGGAATACGACCCCCAGCCCGACCTCCACCTCACCCTCTCCAGCTATGCCCGGATGTTCGACCTGCGCGCCATCGGCGACCAGGTCGGCTACCCGGCATTTCTGAAGCCCTACGACGGTGGTGCCTGGCGTGGCGTGTCCCGGATCGACTCGTTCGAGGACCTGCAACGGTCCTACGACCAGTCGGGACGGCAGATCATGCACCTACAGGCCGCCGTCGAGCCGTTCGACCTGTTCGTCCGCGTGCTCGGCGTCGGACCGCAGACCAACGTCATCCGCTACGACCCGGCCGCCCCTCTGCACGATCGCTACAAGGTCGACTTCGGGTTCGTCGACGACGACGAGCTGTCGCTGCTGCAGGACATGGCCCTGACCATCAACTCCTTCTTCGGGTGGGACTTCAACTCCGTCGAGGCGTTGCGCAAGGACGGTGTCTTCCATCCGATCGACTTCGCCAACGCCAACCCGGACTCGCAGGTCACGAGCCTGCACTTCCACATCCCGTGGCTGGTGAAGTCGTTGCTCCGCTGGTCGCTGTTCTGCGTGGTCACGGATCGGCCCATGCGCTACAACCTCGATTGGGCGCCGTTCTACGAGGTCGCCGCCGACCCGGATCGCTCGTATCGGGAACGGCTCGCCGGCTATGCCGCCATCGCCAACGAGCGATTCGAGACGGACCGCTTCCAGGAGTTCTGTGACAACCAGCTGTCCCATCTGGACGAGGTCGCGCTCGAGTACTTCGGCACCGACCGGGCCCGTGAGGCCATCCGAAGGAAGGTCGCCCAGTTGTTCCCCGAAGCCGAGGTCGACCGATTCACCGATCACTTCGCCGGGCTCGTCGACTTCTGGCGGTCGACCGAGCAGAACAGACTGTCGGCAGGCGCATGAAGGCCGGAGAAGCGTGGTTGTCGGAGCGGACGGGCCAGCACATGACACTCGTGCGGTGGGGGGTGCTCGGCACGCCTGTGCTCATCTTCCCGACGGCCGGGGGTGACGCCGAGGAGATCGAGCGGTTCGGGCTCATCGAAGCGCTGTCGCCGCTGCTCGCCGACGGCCGCGTCAAGGTCTACTCGGTCGACTCGATCGCCGGCCGGTCGTGGATGCGTAAAGAGGATCCCCGTCACTCGGCGTGGCTCCAGAACCAGTTCGACGCGGCGATCCGCTACGAGGTCGTGCCCGCCATCCACGCAGACTGTGGGGGAGAGCTGCCGATCATCACCTCGGGCTCTTCGATCGGGGCGTTCAACGCGATGGCCTCACTGTGCCGGCACCCAGACGTGTTCGGTGCCGCCATCTGCATGTCGGGCACGTATGACCTCGAGCCGTGGCTCCACGGTCATTGGTCGGACGAGTTCTACTTCAGCTCGCCGCTGCACTTCCTGCCCGGTCTCGAGGGCCCGGTGCTCGACATGTTGCGACAGCGCTTCGTGTTACTCGCCACCGGGACCGGCGACTACGAGAACGAGGGGGAGTCGTGGCGGATGGCCGACGTCCTGGGCGCAAAGGGCATCCCGAACCGGGTCGACGCCTGGCATTCGTGGAGCCACGACTGGCCGACGTGGCGTGCGATGCTGCCCGGCTACCTCCACGAGCTGACGTCCTAGTCGACGGCCCTCGAACTGCCCGTCGCCCGACACGCCCGGCCTCAGTCCTTGACGTGCTCGCCGGTGATGCCTCGTCGTCGCATGTCCTGCCACTCTTCGCCCAGCCGCCGTCGGAGCCGTCGCGACTCCTCGGTGTCGGGGACCGCGGACTCTGCGACGGGTGTCCCCATGACGATCTCGGTCCAGAGCGCGTCCTTCTCCGCCCACGTCAGCGGCGTCTCCCCCTCCGCCGGCCGAATCGGTTCATAGGGCATGCGATGCAGTGCTCCTCGTTGCTGCTGTCGGCCGTCCGCTCATGGCTCGCGTGGAGAGGCGCTCCCGCCGGCCTCGTCCACGATGCCGATCCGCTGGAACTCGTGGGCGGCGACTCGGAGCGTAGGGACATCTCGTCGGTGACGGCGGTAGCGTCCCCTCCATGGATCACAAGACCACTGCCGAGGCGGCGTTCGCTGCCGTAGAAGAAGACCTGCGAGACATCTCCCGCTGGCTGTACGAGAACCCCGAGATCGCCTATCAGGAATACGAGGCGTCCGAGAAGTTGAGTACCTGGCTCGCCGGCAAGGGGTTCGACGTGACGTATCCCGCCTACGGGCTCGACACGGCGTTCGAAGCGACCGTCGGGTCGGCCGGGCCACGTGTGGTCATCTGCTGCGAATACGACGCGCTACCGACCATCGGCCATGCCTGCGCTCACAACATCATCGCCACCTCGGCGCTCGGAGCCGGCGTCGCAGTGGCCGGCCTGGCCGACGAGCTCGGCATCAGAGTCACGGTGCTCGGGACGCCGGCGGAAGAGGGCGGGGGCGGCAAGGTCGACCTCATCGAAGCCGGTGCGTTCGAAGATGCCGCAGCTTCGATGATGGTGCACCCCGGGCCGGAGGATCAGCTCGATCCGTCGTTCCAGGCCAACCACAGCCTGTCTGTCGAGTTCTTCGGCAGAGATGCTCACGCTGCAGCTGCTCCGTGGGATGGCGTGAACGCCCTGGATGCCTTCGTCAACGCCTACATGAACGTCGCAACGCTGCGACAATCACTGCTCGGCGGTGATCGCGTGCACTGCATCATCGACGAGGGTGGCGACGCGTCGAACATCATCGCGTCGTACACCCGATCGACATGGGGCATCCGTTCCGCGTCGAAGGACCGCCTGGAAAAGCTCGTCCCCAAGGTGATGGCGTGCTTCGAGGCGGCGGCCCTGGCCACGGGGTGTCGGCTCGAGACGACGCTCGTCGCCCATCCCTACCTCAACATGGACAACAACCCCGTCATGACGAGGTTGTTCGCCGCGAACTCGGCGCAACTGGGCAGGCCGATGCCCACCGAGGCAGAGACAGGTGCGAGCGGAGGCTCATCGGACATGGGGAACGTGAGCCACGTCGTGCCCTCCATCCACCCCATGCTCGCTCTCGACGCCGAGGGTGCCGGCAACCATCAGCCCGAATTCGCGGCACACACGATCTCGCCGTCGGGCGAGTCGGCCCTGCGCGACGGTGCGCTCGCCATGGCGTACACGATCATCGACATGGCCGTCGACGACGTGTGGTCCGAGCTGTGAACGCCACGGCGTCGGGATTTCACTGCACGGAACCGAAATCCGTGGTTAGTGTGGCCATCTCTGCACGCACGGTCGACGCGGCATGAAGGCCGTTTCGGGGTACCTCGACCAGAGGACCGCCAAACGCAGGTGACGTCCCTCGGAGGGAGGCACACTCGATGGGAGGCAGCGGGTCGATCACTCACCCCCGGCTCTCCCATGCGCTGCGCTCGACACGTCGTCATCATCCGACGAAACCGGACGACGTCCGGCTCATTGGGAGGCATACATGAAACGAATGAGACTCGTGGCGCTGTTTGCGGTGTTCGTGATCATCGCAGCCGCTTGCGGCGACAGCACCGAGGACACCACTACCACCACGGCCGATCCCGGCGGTGGCGAGACGACCACGACCACGGCCGCTCCTGCGGCTGCCGGTCAGGGAGGGGAACTGCTGCTGCTGCAATGGCAGGCAGTCACCCACCTCAACCCGTACACAGGAACCGGCACGAAGGACATCCAGGCCGCGTCGCTCGTGATCGAGCCCCTGCTCGAGTACGACACCGACGGCAACCTGGTGCCCTCGCTGGCCACCGAGGTTCCGACTGTCGCCAACGGCGGTCAGTCCGAAGACCTGACGATGCTCACCTACACGTTGCAGCCAGACGTGCTGTGGTCGGACGGGACGCCATTCACCTCGGATGACGTCGTGTTCACCTATGAATACTGCACGCAGAGCGACGGCTGTGGCTCGGCGGCATTCGGCAACGTCGTCAGCGTCGAGGCGGTCGATGACCTGACGGTCACGATCACGTTCGACGGCCCGACGCCGTGGCCCTACGTGCCCTTCACGGGAGCGACCGAGCCGATCGTGCAGCGTGAACAGTTCACGCCGTGCGTCGGTGAGGGCTTCGTGTCGTGCGAAGCGAACCTGACGCCGATCGGCACAGGGCCCTTCAAGGTCAACGAGATGCGGGTGGACGACACCGTCACGTATCTCTTCAACGAGAACTACCGCAAGGTGAGCGAAGGCAAGCCCTTCTTCGGCTCCGTCACCATCAAGGGCGGCGGCACGGCCGAGGACTCGGCCCGTTCCGTGCTCTCGAC
>CAYFYC010000037.1:0-17575 GCA_964347305.1 uncultured Acidimicrobiaceae bacterium
ACCGGCTCGCTCGACCGCGACGCCGTGCTCGCGGCGGCACCCGCCACCGAGAACGGGTACTTCAAGGTTCCGAGGATCCTGGACGAATCGTGACCGACCTCGCCGACCTGACCATCGCCGCAGCCGGTCGCGCCCTGCGTGACGGCTCCGCCTCGGCCGTGGACCTGCTCGACGCCGTCTACACGAGGGCTACGATGACCGAGGCGCATCTGCATGCCTATCTCACCCTGGATCGGGAGGGGGCGCGAGCCGCCGCCGAGGCTGCCGACGCCGCGCTCGCCGCAGGTGAGGATCTCGGCCCGTTGCACGGCATCCCCCTGGCGCTCAAGGACAACATGTGCACCGCCGGTCTCGAGACGACGTGCTCGTCGAAGATCCTGGAGGGGTACCGACCGCCATACGACGCCACCATCGTGACCCGGCTCCGCCAGTCAGGCGCCGTCATCACCGGCAAGACGAACCTCGACGAGTTCGCCATGGGCTCGTCGACGGAGAACTCGGCGTACGGGCCCACGCGCAATCCCTGGAACACGAATCGAGTGCCGGGTGGTTCGTCGGGCGGGTCGGCCGCCGTGGTGGCCGCCGGGTCGGCCTTCGGCTCGTTCGGGTCGGACACGGGCGGCTCGATTCGTCAGCCTGCAGCTCTCTGCGGCGTGGTCGGCGTCAAGCCCACCTACGGTCTCGTGTCCCGCTACGGCCTCATCGCGTTTGCGTCGTCGCTCGACCAGATCGGGCCATTCGCGAGGACCGTCGAGGACGCCGCCGTGCTCCTCGACGCCGTGAGCGGGTTCGACATCAACGACGCCACGTCGTACCGCGGTGGCGTTCCCTCGGTCTCGCAGGGACTGGAGGACGGGGTCGCCGGACTGCGTATCGGGGTGGTGGAGGAGTTCATGGGCGACGCCATCGATCCGGAGGTTCGCCGCGCGGTGCGCACCGCCGCCGACGGGCTCGCCGCAGCAGGCGCCGACGTCGTCGATGTGTCCCTGCCCACCTGCGAGCTGGCGCTGTCCGCCTACTACCTCATCGCACCGGCCGAATGCAGCGCCAACCTCGCCCGCTTCGACGGCGTCCGCTACGGGTTGCGTGTCGACGGTGAGACCACCGAGGAGATGATGGCGCGCACCAGGGCCGAGGGGTTCGGGCCCGAGGTCCGCCGCCGCATCATCGTGGGCACTTACGTCCTCTCGGCGGGATACTACGATGCATACTACGGCCAGGCACAGAAGGTCCGCACCGTGTTGCGTGACGAGTTTGCGCACGCGTACGAGAACGTCGACGTCCTGCTCTCACCGACGTCGCCCACGACCGCCTTCGAGCTCGGGGCGAAGAGCGCCGATCCCGTCGCCATGTACTACTCCGACGTGTGCACGATCCCGTCGAACCTAACTGGTGACCCCGGCATGTCCGTGCCCGTCGGGCTCGACTCGGCAGGGCTGCCCATCGGCGTCCAGGTCATGGCGCCGGCTCTCGGTGAGAAGGTCATGTTCCGCGTCGCCGCCGCCATCGAGCACGCCGCCGGTTTCGACGCTCGTCCGGCGCTCGCCACGTCGGAGGGGGCCGCCTGATGTCGTGGGAGGCCGTGATCGGCATCGAGTGTCACGTCGAGCTGCAGACGGCTTCGAAGATGTTCTGCGGGTGTCCGGTGACGTTCGGTGCCGAGCCGAACACCGCCACGTGTCCGGTGTGTCTCGGGCTTCCCGGAGCGCTGCCGGTGCCCAATCGGGCCGCCATCGAGGGCATCCTCAAGATCGGCGCGGCGCTCGACTGCGACATCACCGAGCATTCGCTCTTCCACCGCAAGAACTACTTCTATCCGGATCTCCCGAAGAACTACCAGATCAGCCAGTACGACCTGCCGCTCTGTGTCGACGGTGCGATCGACATCGAGATAGACGGCGAGGCGACGACGATCGGCATCACCCGGGTCCACATGGAGGAGGACACGGGAAAGAGCACGCACATGGGTGGCGGGGGACGGATCTCGGACGCCGACTTCTCGCTCCTCGACTTCAACCGCTCCGGCGTGCCGCTCGTCGAGATCGTCAGCGAGCCCGACATCCGATCCGCTGACGGGGCCCGTGCCTATGCCGCTGAGCTGCAGCGCATCGTGCGCACCCTCGGTGTCTCCGACGCCAGGCTCGAAGAGGGATCCATGCGGTTCGATGCCAACATCTCGGTGCGCCCCGGCCCCGACGCTCCGTTCGGCATCCGCACCGAGGTGAAGAACGTGAACTCGTTGCGGTCGCTGCAGCGTGCCGTCGACTACGAGATCCGGCGCCAGGTCGAGCTGCTCGAGAGCGGCGGCACGGTGGTGCAGGAGACCCGGCATTGGAACGAGGGCACCGGAGCCACCTCGTCGCTGCGCTCCAAGGAGGAGTCCGAGGACTACCGCTACTTCCAGGAGCCCGATCTGCTTCCGCTCCACGTCGATGCCGCATGGCAGTCCGAAGTGCGGGCGTCGTTGCCCGAACTTCCGGCGGCGCGCAGGCGGCGCTACGTCGAGCTGGGGGCCGATCCCGGTGTCGCCGCCGTGCTGGTGGCGGGGGAAGGGCTCGGCGATCTCTTCGATGCTGCGGTGCAGGCGGATGCAGACCCCCGGACCGTTGCCAACTGGCTCACCCAGGAAGTCGTCGCCCAGCTGCGCCGCACCGAGACCGAGCTGGGCGAGACCGCGCTGACGGCAGAGGACCTCGTCGAGCTGGATGCCATGGTCGCGGCAGGCGAGCTGTCGGCCACGGCGGCCAAAGAGGTCCTCGGCGCCGTGATGGAGGGGGAGGGCACGGCGCGCTCGATCGCCGAGACACGGGACCTCATGCAGGTGTCGGACGCGGGCGCGCTCGACGCCGTGCTCGACGAGGTTCTCGCCGGCCAGCCGGACACCGTCGAGCGCCTCGAGGCGGGTGACATGAAACCCATCGGTTTCCTCGTCGGTCAGGTGATGAAGGCCACCGGCGGCAAGGCCGACCCGAAACTGGTCCAGCAGCTGCTGCGCGATCGGTTCTCCGGCTGACGGATCAGCCGAGCGTGTCGACCAAGCCGTCGAGCGCCTTGCGCCCCAGCTTGTCGAACGTGCCCCCGAGAAACGGCTCCAACAGCCTCATGAAGCCCTTGAGGACGAACTCGGCGGTGTAATCGACTTCCGTCCGGGCATCGTCGATCGCCTTGAAGCGGATCGTGTCGACGGCGTCGAAGCGCGACGACTTGACCTCCAGCACTGCGAGCTCGTTCTCGATGTAGCGGATCATCTCGTACTCGAGCGGGACCGTGCGTCCGTTGAAGTTCGCGATGACCGAGAAGCGGGTGCCGACGCCGAGTTCGCCTTCGGTGATGCGGCTCGATTCGTCGACACCGGGATCCCATTCGGACACGGTCGAGAACTCGGCCATGTACGCAAAGACCTCGGCGAGAGGGCGATTGATGGTGCGGACCTCGTGAAGCGTGATCATGTGTGCCTTTCTTCGCTCACCCTGTATTACGGAGCCCGGCAGCCAATCCGTTGACCGAGAGCAGCATCGCTCGCTGGAGCAACGGGTCGTCGCCCTCGCTGTTGCGGGCCCGCTGCAGCAGCGACACCTGGAGATAGCTGATGGGATCGATGTAGCGGTCACGCACGGCGAGGGTTCGCTGCAGGATCGGGTTTCTGTCCAACAGCCGCTCGTCCCCGGTGAGCCGGACGATGAGATTCCTCGTGCGGTCGAACTCCTCCTTCACGGCGTCGAAGACGCCGCGGTGTTCCTCGGGGACCAGCGACTCGACGTAGCGGGTGGCGACCGTCATGTCGGTCTTGGTCAGCGTCATCTCCACGTTGGAGATGAACGTCCGGAAGAACGACCAGTGCTCGTGCATCTGCTCGACCGTCTCCCATTCCCCGCCTTCGAGGGCTGCGGCGAGACCGGTGCCGACGCCGAACCAGCCAGGGACGATCTGACGGGATTGCGTCCAGCCGAAGACCCAAGGGATCGCTCGCATCCCCCCGAGCCCCACGTTGTCGTTGCCGCCGCCGGGACGTCGTGCCGGCCTCGATCCGATGTTGAGGTAGGCGAGCTCCTCGACCGGCGTGGCAGTCTGGAAATAGGGGACGAGGTCGGGTCGTTCCACCAGGCTGCGGTATGCCACATAGGCCGCATCCGAGATGCGGTCCATGGTGGCGTCCCACCGCGCGAGCACCTCCTGGGACTGCCGTGACTTCCGATGGAGCAGTGATGCCTCCAGGGTGGAGGCGAGGCTCAGCTCCAGGTTGCTGGACGCGAGGCTGGGCAGCCCGTACTTGTCTGCGATGACCTCACCCTGCTCGGTGATCTTGATCCGGCCGTCGACGGTGCCCCACGGCTGGGCCAAGATCGCTTCTCCGGTGGGCCCGCCACCACGCCCGACGGTGCCACCGCGACCGTGGAAGACCCGCAACTCGACACCGTGGCGCAAGCCGACGTCACGCATGGCCCGGGACGCCTGGTAGAGCCCCCATTGCGAGGTCGTGATGCCGCCGTGCTTGTTGGAGTCCGAGTAGCCGAGCATGACCTCCTGCAGATCGCCCCGGAGCTCGACGATCCGGCGGTACGGGGGGCACGACAGCAACTCATCGAGGATCTGCCCGGCGCTGCGCACCTCGTCGATCGTCTCGAGCAGCGGCACGAAGCCGATCCGTGCCAGATCCGAGTGGACGTCGACGAGACCGGCCTCGCGGGCCAGCACGGCGGCGGCGAGGATGTCGTGGGCGCCTCTCGTCTCCGAGACGATGTAGCTCTCGATGATGTCCGGGCCGAATCGGTCGAGTGCGGTGCGCACTGCTCGCATCGTCGCCAGCGTGCGGGCGGCGTCGCCTTCGAGGGTGATCGTGGCCGGCGCCAGCGGGCGACGCTGCTCCAGCTCACGTGCCAGGAGGGCGAAGCACTCCTTCGGCTCGAGGGCCTCGTAGTCGTCGAGCTCGCCGCTGCGGGCATACAGCTGGGCCAGGACTTCTTCGTGCTTGGTCGAGTGTTCCCTCACGTCCATCACGGCGAGGTGAAACCCGAAGGCGCTGACACGTCGAATGAGCCGGCGGATCCGACCGTTGGCGACGGCCTCGCCGTGGTTGGCCAGCAGGGACCGTTGCATCAACTCGAGCTCGCTCCGCAGCTCGCGAGCCGACTCGTAGTCGAGACCGGGCTGGTGCTCCGATCCGGTCGCGATCCGATCGCTCGTGTTGCGGAGCCGCTGGTGGATGAATGCGCACTTCTGCCGGTAGAGCTCGCCTGCACTGAGGTTGGAGAAGCGCTGATAGACGTTGGGCATCAGATCGGCGTCTCGCTCCAACGACTCGCGCAGCTCCTCGGTGACGTCCACGATGCGTTCCGACGTGCTGAGCTCTGCCGAGAGCTCTTCGATGGCGGTGGTGAGACCGCGCAGGGCGTGCCGATGTTGGAGCTCGATCACCTCGAGCGTGAGCTCCGGGGTCACATTGGGGTTGCCGTCGCGATCCCCACCGACCCAGTTGCCGAACACGACCGGCGTGGCGGTGTTGGGCAGTGTGACGCCGAGGCGCTCCAGATGGTGGTCGAGCTCGGCTCCGAGGTCTGCTGCGACTTCGCGAAAGATCTCGTCGAGGTAGTAGATCGCAGAGCGCGCCTCGTCCAGGGGTGTCGGTCGCTCGCGACGCAGCTCGTCCGTCTGCCAGATCAGGTCGATGAGCTCGCCGATCCGGCGCTCCATGCGGCTCCGTTCCGACGCCGAGTGGCGGCTGTCGCCGAGTTGATCGAGAAGGTCGGAGATCTTGGCCGTCTTGGTGAGAATCGACCGGCGTGCCGCCTCGGTCGGATGCGCCGTGAAGACGGGTCGGAGCTCGAGCCGGGAGAGGACCTCTTCGATGAGCTCTCTGTCGAGGTCGGCGGCCGCGATCCGGTCGACGGCACCCTCGATGAACCCGCGATCGCCGACGGAGCGGGCTCCCTCTTCGTCGAGTCGGTGCGTCTGCTCGGCGACGTTGGCGAGGTAGAAGAAGATCGTGAAGGCTCGCACCAGCGAGATCACTGCGGGGAGCTCGAGACCGTCGAGGAGGGCGGACAATTCGACCTGGGCGTCGTGGTCGATCCGGCCCTGTTGCTCACCGGCGCGAATCCGCTTGGTGAGCGCCCTGACCTGCTCGACCAGATCGAGCAGCCACGGGCCCTCCTGACGGACCAATGTGGCGCCGAGGAGGTTGCCGAGCATGCGGATGTCGGCGCGGAGCTGCGTATCGGTCTTGGTGGCCTTCGGTTCCGTCATGCAGCGAGGGTAGTGGGATGGGGCGGGCTCGAAATCAGCCGTTGCGCCCGCCGATCTCGGACGACGCGGTCCCGTGCATCCGCCGCTCGATCGTGACCCACAACAGGCGGGACGCCGGGAAGAACGCCACGGGCACCAGAACGTTCGACGCCAGTGCCAGCCCGAGCACGAGCCCCCAGTTGGGATCCGGTGACGTGCCGAGGATCGTGCCGACCAGCACGGCGACGAAGACGACCTCGGTGACGACGAGATTCAGGGCCATCGAGCCCGTCCAGTACCCCTCCGTGCGTTCGAAGCGGAGCCCGCACGTGGGACAGCTCTCGGCCATCCGGAGCCAGCGTCGGAAGATCGCGCCACCACCACAGCGAGGGCAGCGTCTCCGCAGTGCTCGGATCGCACCTCGGGCCAGCGTGATCTCGGGCATCAACAGGTCTCCTCGGAATCGTCGATGCCGAGTGCCGATCGTGCGGCGTCGGCCGGCATCGACGTGGCCGTCTCCACGGCGCCTCGGATCGCATCCAGGTCGGGCGTGTTGTACCCCTGCGACGTGCGCGGCCCCGTATACGTCGGTGGGTTCATGGCGATGGTGATCGTGCGGTCGAGATCGACCCGGGACAGCAGTGCGATCAGATCGGGAACCCGGTTGAGCGGGATGTCGGTGATCACGTTCTCGGCGATGATGTCGGCGAGCGTCGGGAAGGCGAGCAGGACCTCCAGCGGATCGGTCTGATCGACGACGGAACGCACCATGCAGCTCTGTCTGCCCATGCGGTTGTAGTCGTCGGAGCGCTGCCGCGAGCGCGAGTAGGCGAGGGCGAGGTGACCATCCATGTGGTACTCGCCAGGCTGGATGTCGACCACCTCACGGGTGCCGTCCTCGTTGGGATAGTTGGAGTCGTAGACCCGCTCCGTGACGACGATGTCGACCCCGCCGAGCGCGTCGATCATCGCCACGAATCCATCGAGGTTCACCATGATGAAGTGATGGACGTCGATGCCGAGCAGCTCGCCCAGCCCGGCCTTGACGGCCTCGGCGCCGGGGAACTCGGCGGTCGGGAATCGATCGGGGTTGCGCTCTCCGTATTGCCACAACTCGTTGACGATCGGCCGGAAGCACTCGCATCGGGTGTCCACCGAGTCCTCGGGCATCGGCACCCGCGCCATGTTGCGGGGAACCTGGAAGAGCGCGGTGTCTCCGGTCTCGGGATCGACCGAGACGACCATGAGCGTGTCGGTGCGCACCCCGCGCCGACCCACTCCGGCGTCACCCCCGAGCAGCGCGATGTTGAGACGGCTCACACCGTCCCACAACCGGGGTGGGGGTGGGGGACTCGTGGTGGTGGTCGTAGTGGTGCTCGAAGACGTGGTGGAAGACCCTCCGGCGGCGAGGCTCGTCGTGGGAGCCAGGGTGGTCGTCGTGGTGGTCGTCGTGGTGCTGGTCGTCGTCGGGAAGATCGTGAGCACTCGGGCTGCAGCGAGGTCGCGTTCGGTGAAGAACCAGTGGGGGGCGACGAGCACGATCGCGCCGAGCGCGAGCGCAGCGATCTTGACCGCCCGGGTCTCGGTGCCCTCCGCGACGAGGTAGGCGTCGACACTCGCCGCGACGCGAGCCGCCAGGACGAGCCCGTTGCCGACGAGCATCCAGCGCAGCGCGGTCGGCTGCACCCACCACAGCGCCACCTCCGTCCGATTGGTGAGCACGAACGCCATGCCCCCGATCGTGATGCCGGCAAAGACGACGAAAACGTACCCGCCCCTCCGCCTGTGACCCGCCAGCCATTGGCCGAGCCCGGGGAGCACCGCGGAGGCCAGGGCAGCGAGAGATGGAGATGTGCGCGCACCGACGATCCCGGCCATCGGCAGTGAGGTTAGGTCCGGCTCGGATCAGTGCTGCGGGTTTGACGGGTGGTTTCTCTCCGCAGCTGTATGGCCGTCGCCGCCGAGCCGACGGCCCGCCGGGCTGGGTCCGGCGGGCCGTGGGAGGTCGGGAGACGACGGGGGCACTGGCGGCATCCCGACGCGACCCGGGCGGGCCTCCGTCAGTGGAGGACCATCCCGCCGTCGATCTGGAGGAGCTGTCCGGTCATGTAGTCGCTCTCCGGGCTGGCGAGGAACGACGCCGTCCCGACGATGTCCTCGGGAAAGGAGTAGCGCTTCATGAGGATCATGTTCTCGGCGATGCTGTCCATCGACTCGCCATGCTTCTCGAACATGCCCATCTCGACCAGGTCGCGATCGAGCTGCTCCCACATCTCGGTCCTCACGACACCGGGGGCGTAGCCGTTGACGGTGATGCCGTATTCGATCAGCGCCTTGGCGCCGCCCTTGATCAAGGCGAGCACGGCGTGCTGGCTCATGCCGTAGACGACGACGTCGATGAACGTGTCCCGGGACAGGATCGATCCGACGTTGATGATCTTGTAGGGGTAGTCCTGTTTCCCCTGCTTCACCATCTGCCGTGCAGCCGCTTGCATGACGTTGAGCTTCCCCCACGCGTTCACGGCCATGATCTTCTCGTAGTTGTCCTTCGTCACGTCGAGAAACCACATCGGCGTGTTGATACCGGCGTTGTTGAGGAGGACGTTGATGCTGCCGAAGTGGTCCACGGTGTGGGCGACGGCGGCCGCAGCGTCATCCTGGCTGGTCACGTCGAGAGCAACATGGGTGGCCTCACCGCCGGCGTCACGGATCCGCTTCGCCACATCCCTCACGCCGTCGACATTGATGTCGCCGAGACAGACTTTCGCGCCCTGGGCGGCCCAGTGCTCGGCAACCGCCGCTCCCATGCCTTGTGCAGCCCCTGTGATCAGCGCGTGCTTGCCTGCCAGTCTCGTAGTGTCCACCTGCCGTCTCCTTCCGTCCTCGGCTCTCCGAGGCCTCGATTGCATCACCAGTTGGTGGCGATGTACCTGGGTTCGATGTACTCCATGAGCCCCTCGTGGCCGCCCTCGCGCCCGATGCCGCTCTGCTTGACGCCACCGAAGGGAGCCGCCGGGTCGGAGACCAGCCCGCGATTGAGGCCGATCATTCCGGCCTCGATGCGTTCGCTGACACGTAGCCCCCTGGCCAGGTCCTCCGTGTACACGTAGGCGATGAGCCCGTATTCCGTGTCGTTCGCCAGCCGCACGGCCTCGTCCTCCGTCTCGAACGTGACGACCGGTGCGATGGGCCCGAAGATCTCGTTGCGCAGGATGTCCGCTTCCGACGGAACGTCGGTCAGCACGGTCGGCGGGTAGAAGTACCCGGGTCCGTCCAGCGGCTCCCCCCCGGTGATCGCACGCGCTCCGTTGGCGAGCGCCGAGGTGACGAGACCATGCATGTCGACGATGGCGGTGGCGTTCACCATCGGACCCAGCTCGATCCCGCTCTCGAGTCCGGGACCCATGCGCATGGCCGCCATCCGGTCGGAGAGCTTGGTCGTGAACTCTTCAGCGACGGCGCGATGCACGTAGAAACGGTTGGCGGCCGTGCAGGCCTCGCCGCCGTTGCGCATCTTGGCCACCATCGCGCCATCGACGGCGGCGTCGATGTCGGCATCGTCGAACACGACGAAGGGAGCGTTGCCCCCGAGTTCCATGGACGTGTTGACCACGTTGTCGGCCGCCTCCCGCAGCAGGATTCGGCCCACCTCGGTGGAGCCGGTGAAGGAGAGCTTCCGGACCCGTGGATCGTGGAGCATGGCGCTGACGACGGCGCCGGAGCGTCGGGACGGCACGATGTTGACCACGCCTGGCGGCACCCCCGCCTCCTCGAGGATCCTCCCGATCAAGAGCGCTGTGAGCGGTGTCTCTGACGCAGGCTTCAGCACGACCGTGCAGCCCGCCGCCAGCGCCGGTCCGATCTTGCGGGTGGCCATGGCGGCGGGGAAGTTCCATGGTGTGACCAGGACGGCCACACCGACGGGCTGGTTGTGCACGAGGATCCGCTTGTCGCCGCCGGGGGCGGTCGACACCTGGCCCAGGGCGCGAACCGCCTCTTCGGAGAACCACCGGAAGAACTCTGCGGCGTATTTCGCCTCGCCGACGGCGTCGGCGAGTGCCTTGCCGTTTTCGAGCACGATCAGCTCCGCGATCTCGTCGGCTCGATCGATCATCGCCTCGAACGCGGCTCGGAGGAGTTCGCCCCGCTGCCGCGGCGGTGTGGCCGCCCAGCCGGCGAATGCGTCGTGAGCCGCTGCCACGGCGGCCAGCCCATCGTCGACCGTGGCGGAGGCGACGCTCGCGATGACCTTGCCGTTCGCCGGGTTCTCGACGTCGAAACGCCCGCCGTCGGCGGCCGGGCGCCACTCGCCTCCGATGAGACAATCGGTGGGTGCCGCTGCAACGGCCCTGTGAGGTGTTGCCGTGTCGGTCATGATGAAACCGTCCTTTTGATCGTGTCGCGGACGCGGTCGACGGATGGGAGCGCGAGGTCCTCGAGGGCGTCGGCCGCAGGGAGCGGGATGTGCGGTGTCGTGATGCGGATGGGAGGGCCGTCGAGGTCCCAGAAGGCCTCCTCCGTGACGATCGACGTGATCTCGGCGCCCCACCCACACAACCGCGGGTTCTCTTCCACGGTGTAGAGGCGGCTGGTCTTGGCCACCGACTCGAGGATGGTCTGGGTGTCGAGCGGCACCAGCGATCGCACGTCGATCACCTCGGCCTCGATGCCGTCGGCCGCGAGCTGATCAGCCGCCTCGAGCGCCCGGTCCACCATCAGCGCCAGCGCCACGATGGTGCAGTCCGTGCCCGTGCGGCGTATGCGTGCGGTGCCCAACTCTTCGACGATCTCGCCGTCCGGCACGTCTTCCTTGGTCGCCATGAGCGACTTGTGCTCGAAGAAGACGACGGGATTCGGGTCGCGGACCGACGCCGCCATGAGGCCGACGACGTCGTGCGGATTCGAAGGAGCGACCACTTTGAGGCCCGGGATCATCATCGCCCAGTTCTCGACGCTCTGTGAGTGCTGGGCGCCGAAGCGGGAACCGGCACCGTTGGCCGTGCGGACCACCACCGGCACGGTCACCTGTCCCGCCGTCATGTACCTCATCTTCGCCATCTCGTTGGCGAGGATGTCGAAACAGACGGCGAGGAAGTCCGAGAACATGATCTCGGCGATGACGGGCACACCGCTCATGGCGGCGCCCATTGCGGCTCCCAGGATCGCCTGCTCGGAGATCGGGGTGTCACGGATGCGATCGGGGCCGAACTCCTCGAGCAACCCCACCGTTGTCTTGAAGACGCCTCCCGCCGCGGCGATGTCCTCCCCGAGCATCACCAGCTCCGGGTTGCGGCGCATCTCCTGAGCGATGCCGCGTGCCACGGCGTTGCGGTACGTCAGTTCCGCCACGTTGCACTCCCATCTGCCCAGACGTCGCTCATGAGCAGCTCCGCCGAGGGGGTCGTACCGGCCTTGGCGAACTCGGTCGCCTGGTCGACCCTGCGGGCGACATCGGTCTGAATCTCGCTCAAGTCGCTCTCTGGAACGCCGAGCTCGAGCAGCCGCTGGTGGTAGAGGGGGATGGGGTCACGCGCCTTCCAAGCTTCCACCTCTTCGGCCGGGCGGTACTTGCCCGGGTCGGCGCGGCTGTGGCCCTGTTCGCGGTACGTGAGGGCTTCGACCAGTGATGGTCCTTCTCCGCGCCGTGCTCTTCCGATCACCTCGGCGGCCGTCTCGAAGACGACGTCGGCGTCGTTGCCATCGATGAGGATGGACTCGAGTCCGTACGCCGCAGCACGATCGGCGGCCGGATTGTCGACGGCCGTGATCAGATCGATCGGTGTGTATTCCATGTAGAGGTTGTTCTCGCACACGAACACGATCGGCAGTTTCCAGACGGCAGCCATGTTGAGTGCCTCGTGGAACGCACCGATGTTCGTCGTGCCGTCGCCGAAGAAGCACACGGTCACCTGGTCGGTGCCTCTGAGTTGTGCCGCCCACGCCGACCCGTTGGCGATCGTGAGGTGGGCTCCGATGATGGCGTAGGAGCCCATCATCCCGTGCTCCACCGAAGTGAGGTGCATCGAGCCCCCCTTGCCGGCGAGAAGCCCGTTTTCGCGGCCCAGCAGCTCGGCGAGCACAGGACCGGGCGGCACGCCCCGCGCCAGCGTGTGCGCATGACCGCGATACGTCGCGTAGGTGTGATCGTTCGGCTGCATCGCCTGCCCGAACCCGGCGGCGATGGCCTCCATGCCGAGCGACAGGTGCGAAGTGCCCTTCACGAGGTTCTGCAGGAAGAGGTCGTAGGCACGCTTCTCGAACTGACGGAGGAGCACCTGACTCTCGTAGAGGCCGAGCCTGGTATCGAGCGGGATGTCACGCGTGCGGTCGTCCAATGGATGGGGACGCCTCGGGGGGCGCCTCGCGTAGTCGTAGAGGAGCGCGTTGTCCCGCTCAGTACTCATTCGCCACCATGAGCTCTTCGCACGGGAAGAGCGTGATCACCTCGGGACCATCGGCCGTCACGACGATCTCTTCTTCGATGCGAGCGGCCGAACGGCCGTCTGATGCCGGGGCATAGGTCTCGAGGGCGAAGACCATGCCTTCCTTGATCTCAACCGGATCGTCGAGCGAGTTGAGCCTGCTGATGATGGGTCGTTCGTGGAGCCCCACGCCGACGCCGTGACCGAACTGGAGTCCGAATGCGTCCATTTCGTCGTCGAAGCCGAACTCGTGCGCCTCGGGCCAGACCCTTGCGATCTGATCCGTCGTGTTACCCACCTTCACCAGCTCGATGGCCGCGTCCATCCACTCCCTCGACTGCTTGAACGCGTCGCGCTGGGCCTGGCTGGCCCTGCCCACGACGAAGGTCCGGTAGTAGCAGGTCCGATATCCGTTGAATACGTGAATGATATCGAAGTAGGCCTGGTCGCCGGGCCGGATGAGGCGGTCGGAGAAGACGTGCGGGTGTGGCGTGCATCGCTCGCCGGCGATGGAGTTGATCGCCTCGACGAACTCCGAGCCCATCTCGAAGAGGCGGGCATGGGCGAGGGCCACGATGTCGGATTCGCGGACGCCGGGCTTGAGGGCCTCGAAGATGTCGTGGTAGACGCCGTCGACCATGGCGCACGCCTGTGTGAGCAGCATGATCTCGTCCTGGCTCTTGATCTCGCGAGCCATGGTCATCGGGTGCTGTCCGTCACGCACGTCGAGTCCCGCTGCCTGGAGCTGGAGCAAGAACATGGTCTCGGCGACGTCGACGCCGACCGGCATGCCCTCGGCTCCCTCGTCCCGAAGCACCCCGAGGAGCTCTTGCACGGCTCGTTCGGGGAGACCGGACGTGGGCGGGATGGCCCCTTGCAGGCCGAGGTTGCCCGCTCGCGAGTTGTCTTTGTCGTAGATCGACGGCAGCTGTAGCCGGTGCGCTTTCGCCGCGGACCCGAAATCCCAGATGTAGAGACCCGTGCGCGTGACGAGTGCATACCGCTCGGTCTTGTTGAATCCCCAATAGCCGATGTTCGTCGAGGTGGCGTAGCGGATGTTCGATGTCTCGAAGAGGAGTAGCGCTCCGAGACCGAACTCGTCGAGTTGCTGGCGGACTCTGGCGAGTCGGTACTCACGGAGCCGATCGAAGTCGACACGCTCCTCCCAGTCGACCGCCATCACCCCGGGAGAGGGGGTGGTGGCTACGGGGAACTCGGCCATGGGATCCTCCAGTACGCCATCGGCAAACGTTTGGATTCTGGGCCTGGAACGCGGCAAAAGTCAAAGGAGACCTTTGATCAGCGCACCCGGCGCGTGGAGCCGCGCGACACGAGCCGGGGCTCGAGCAGCACGTTCGCGGGGGCTTCTCCGGCGAGCAGCGCCATGATCGCCTTGCCCGCCAATCGCCCGACTTCGAAGCTCTGATAGCGCACCGTGGTCAGCGGGGGAGTGAGGTACGCGGTCGTCGGCAGGTTGTTGTAGCCGACGAGCGAGACGTCCTCCGGAACCCGGATGCCGCGGTTGCGCAGCGAAGCGAGCGCACCGATCGCCATCAGGTCGTTGTGGGCGAAGACGGCGGTTGGAAGGTGTGGCGAGGCGTCGAGCAACTCGTCCATCAGGCGTTGTCCTTCATCGATGACGGGGCGTTCGGCGGCCTCGTCGAACGAGAGCTCCTGCATGCCGTGGGCGACCGCAGCCGACGTGAAGCCCCGCGCCCGTCGCGGGAAGTTGGCGACATCGTCGGGGCCGCGCAGCTGCGCGACGATCTCGTGACCGAGAGAGTGGAGGTGATCGGCGACGAGCCGCCCGCCGGCTTCGTTGTCTTGCACCACCTGGATGAGGTCGGTGTCGTCCAGCGGCCTGCCTGCCAGAACGACAGGAACACTCTGATTGGCCCTCTCGAGAGCCTCTTTGTCGGCCTGACGTGCGGCGAGGGCAACGATCCCATCGACCCTGCGGCTCATCATGTGGTCGAGGATGTTGACCATCCGGGGGTGGTCGTCCTGGGTCTCGGCGAGCGTCGGCAGCGCACCCGCCTTCTCCAGCGATGCGGCGACACCGTGGATGATCGGCGTCACGAACGTGTTGCCGAGGTCGGCCGCGATCACGCCGATCGTCCCCGTCTTGCCGCTCTTCAGTCCACGCGCCACGAGGTCGGGTCGGTAGCCGAGCTTGTCCGCCACCTCGATGATGTGGAGGCGAGTCGCCTCCTTGACGCGCCCGCTCTTGTCTGGATCGAGGGCCCGTGAAACAGTCGAGGGGTGCACGTCGGCAGCCCGAGCCACGTCGTTGAGCGTCACGCTTCCCGACCAGCCGTCGGTCATGGTCTTCTTCCGATCCACGCCGTCCTCCACGCGCGATGCGGCATCATCTCATGCCGGGTGGCCTCGTGGAGGACTCGATGCAGGGAATCTGGTTCCAACCGGGCAATGGACGTCGGTTGTGCTGCTGATGTGCTGATGCGGCCTCCTGCGGTCGATCATAAGATGCAAACGTCTGCGATGTCGTGCCGTCCACACCACCGTAGGGGGACTTTTCGGCGCTCGCACACCGTATCAGTTGACACGGAGCGATCCGGCCGACCATGATTGCGCCCGTGAACGGCAAACGTTTGGACAACCATGTCCGCCCGGCCGGAGCACCCCGAGCTCCGGCGAAACGATGCCGCAGCGGAGGGAGGTGCGTCTCGGCATGAGCGATCAGACCGCTCCGATCATCGAGGCACGCCACATCGCAAGACAGTTTGGTGGCGTCTTCGCAGTCGACGACGTCAGCCTCGCCGTGCCGCCCGGTGAGATCCACGGTCTCGTCGGTGAGAACGGTGCGGGCAAGTCGACCTTGATGAGGGTGCTCGCCGGCATCCTCAACCCTGATCGCGGCACGGTGTTCGTCGACGGACAGCAACTCGAGGGCGGAGCCGCCGAGGCCATCAACGCCGGCATCTCGCTGGTGCACCAGGAGCTCAGTCTCATCCCCGAGATGACCGTCGCCGAGAACATCCTGCTCGGCTCGACCCCCACGAAGTCGGGCATCATCGACAAGCGGGAGCTGAAGCGGATCGCCCAGGAGGCCCTCGACGAGATCCACGTGTCGGTGGATCTCGACGAGCCGGTCGTGAGGCTCTCGGTGGCGCTGCGCCAGTTCGTCGAGATCGCACGAGCGGTGGCCCGCAAGCCGCGTGTCCTCATCCTCGACGAGCCGACCGCGACCCTGACACCGGCGGAGACCGACTACCTCCTCGAGATGCTGCAGCGCCTCGCCGAGCGGGGCCTGGCGATCATCTACATCTCTCACCGCATCCCCGAGATCTTCTCGATCTGCGATCGTGTCACCGTGCTGCGTGATGGCAAGCACATCGACACGGTGCCGATCGCCGACATCCAGCCGAACCAGCTCGTCGACATGATGGTGGGGCGCGAGCTCCAGTACGACGTCGAGGCCGCCCGCCAGTCACGTGCCGAGGGCGGCGAAGTGATGTTGCGCGCCCGCGGGGTCCGCGCTCCGGGAGTGAACGGCATCGACCTGGATCTGCGGGCCGGTCAGATCGTCGGTCTCGGCGGGCTCGTCGGAGCGGGCCGGACCGAGTTCATCCGGGCGATGATCGGCGCCGATGTGAAGACGGCCGGTGACGTCGTCATCGACGTCGATGGCAAGTCGAGGCGGATCAGCAGCTATCGATCGGCCGTCGTCAACGGTCTCGCCTACATCCCGGAGGAACGAAGGACCGACGGGCTCGCACTCACGATGACGGTGGCCGACAACGTCACCTTGCCCAATCGTGGCCGGCTCTCTCGGAACGCCGTGCTCATGTTCGGCCAGATCGCATCGTTCGCCAAGCGTCTTGCCGACACCGTGAACCTGCGACCTCCCGAGATCCGACGTGAGGTCGGTGACTTCAGCGGTGGGAACCAGCAGAAAGTGGTCATCGCCAAGTGGCTGGGCCGCGAGCCGAAAGTGATCGTCCTCGACGAGCCGACTCGCGGGGTCGATGTCGGGGCCAAGGCCGAGATCCATCGCCTGGTCCGGCAGCTCGCCGAGAACGGTGCCGCCGTTCTCGTGGTCAGCTCGGACCTACCAGAGTTGCTCGAACTCTCTGACGTCATCCACGTGGTTCGGGACGGGCGCGTCGTGGGGACCCTCTCCGGCGACGTGGCAGACGAGAAGTCGGTCATGTCCCTCGCCTCAGGGGGGTCGGGGCTGGTGGGCGCATGAGCGACCGACCCGACGTTCCCGAGGTGATCTCCCGGCGCGAACTCGTCGAGGACTATTTCCGGCGTCAGTACGACACGAAAGAGGGCACGGCCGCAGAAAACGTCAACGCGCTCTTCGCCGAGGATCTCGTGTTCCATCTCAGCGGTGACAACACCATGGGCCGTGAGGACCTGATCGCCCTCTGCGATCTGCTCAGGCGAACGCGTCATGACCAGGCGACGATGGTCTCGAACTTCAAGGAAGACGGCGAGAGGGTCTCCTTCGTCCTCTACGTCGTCGGCACCGATCCCGCAACGGGTCACCAGGTCTCGGTCAGCACCCCGACCGAGTACCGCTTCCTGGGCGATCGCGTCGCCGAGGTGTGGCAGGAGAACCCGGCGGGTATCGAGGCGGCCGTGCGTGCGGCCAAGGACGCCAGGATCTCCGACCAGGCCCGAACGAAGGTCGCGGCACCGGTGGACGTCGAGGAGGTCGCCGACGAGACACCGGCGCAGCAGGTTCCCGTCGAAGATCTCGAGAAGCGCGAGTCCAGCGTGCTCCAGTGGATGGCCGAGCGGGGAATCTTCGTGTTCACGACGTTGCTCGTGGTGGTCGCTGCGATCTTCGTCGGTGGCTTCGCCTCGCTCGACAACATCACCGACGTCTTCAATCGGGCGGCCCCCATCGGAATCGTCGCTGTCGGGATGACGTTCGTCGTCGTCAGCGCCAACTATCTCGA
>CAYFYC010000037.1:17585-32442 GCA_964347305.1 uncultured Acidimicrobiaceae bacterium
GTGGCCACGGCAGCCGTGGTGCTCATCGCAGTGAGCAACGCCACGAGCATCCCGCTTGCCATCGGCCTCGCCGTCCTCATCGCCATCGCCTATGGGTTCGTCAACGGGATCGCAGTCGGAGTCTTCAAGGCGAATGCGGTCATCGTGACGTTGGCGACCACCTTCATCGGGCTCGGTCTGTTGCGCTGGCTCACGGGCGGGAGCATCTACTTCGGCCCTGCCGACGGAGCCATCGCCAGGTTCGGCCTCGCCAAGCTCGGTCCGTTCCCGCTGTCCATGCTCGTGCTCATCGTGATGACGCTGATCCTCTCGTTCGTCCTGACCCGTACGACCTTCGGGTTCCTCGTTCGGGCATTCGGTTCGAACCGTGACGCCACCCGGCTCTCGGGTGTCAACACGGCGTGGGTCGTCATCGGGGCCTTCCTGATGTCGTCCCTCGGGGCGATGATCGGCGGCTTCGTCCTCGCCGCCTTCTCGAACACGGCCGTGTCCGCCATGTCGACCGGATTCGACTTCCGGGCCCTCGCCGCCATCATCGTGGGTGGCACGAGCGTGTTCGGAGGTCGCGGCAGCGTGCTGCGGACCCTCCTCGGCGTGGTGTTCGTGAGTGTGCTCACCAACATCATGGTGCTGTCCGGTCTCGGCTTCGGAGTGCAGCAGATGGCGATCGGAGCGCTCATCGTGGCTGCGGTGTCGCTCGACTCGCTGGCCAGGAAGGCGGCGGGAACATGACCGAGCAGCAAGGCATCACCCTCGGCGGCGACAAGCGGACCGATCTCATCGGACGGATCCGGCTCACCCTGTCGCGGCGTACTGAAGGGCGTGCCCTCGGCCTGCTCATCATCGTCGCCATCGCGGCCTACATCCTCGAGCCGATCGTCTTCACGTCGTGGCAGGTGACTTTGGGCCGCACCGCTCTCATCGGGCTCGTCGCCCTCGGTCTCACGGCCGTCATCCTCATGGGCGAACTCGACCTCAGCGTGGCGAGCACCCTCGCCGTGGCCGGCGTCATCATGGCCAGCTTCGACAACCTCGCCGTCGGCATCCTGGTGGCGCTGGGCGCCGGCATCCTCATCGGGATCATCAATGCCTTCTTCGTCGTCGCCGTCGGCATCAACTCGTTCATCGCCACGCTCGGCATGCTCTTCTTCCTGCGCGGCCTTGGATTCGTCATCTCCAACGAGGAGCCGGTGCGTCTTGCCAACCGCGATGCCGGTCTCGCTTTCGGGAGGCCGTGGATCGGCGATCTCACCCCTCGGATGGTCATCTTCGTCATCGCCTTCGTGGCGCTGCACCTGTTCGTGACGCGGGTGCGGGTGGGCCGCGAGTTCTATGCCGTGGGCGGCAACCGCGAGGCCGCCTACGACGCCGGTATCCCCGTCAATCGCAGGATCTACACCGGATTCATGATCTCAGGCTTCGTCGCCGCGGGGGCCGGTGTGATCAACACCCTGGAACGCACGGCGGCCGATCCGACGGCGGGCTCGACCGTGCTGCTGGCCAGTTTCGCCGCTGCCATCATCGGCGGCGTCCTCCTCACCGGCGGCCGCGGCTCGGTGTTCGGGACGCTGCTGGGTGCAACTTCGCTGGGCATCCTCCAAGTGGCGCTGACGCTGTCCGGCGTCCAGGTGGACGTGCAGAACATCATCATCGGCGGCGTTCTCCTCCTCGCCGTGATCACCGATCCAGAAAGTCTGCGAGCGGTCTTTGGCAGTGCACGGGCGCTGCTCCAAGGTCGCTCGAGGTCCCAGCCCGCAGGCTGAGACCCTGTCATTCCGTCGGGAGAACCGGCGGACGAACAAAAGGAAAGGAAACCCACCGATATGACGACACGACGCTCGAGGATCGTTGCGTTCCTCGCCGTCTTCGCCATGATCGTCGCCGCATGTGGCGGGGACGATGCCGAGACGACGACGACGGCAGCATCCGGCGGCGACACGCCGACGACCGCAGCAACAGGCGGTGACGAGACCTTCGAGGTCTTCGCACTGCTCCCGCAGGGCAACGACCAGCCCTATGGCACCACGTACCTGCCGCCCTTCGAGGCCAAGGCCGCCGAGCTCGGTCTCAACCTCACGATCACGAACTCACAGTACGACGCCGACAAGCAGGCGAGCGAGTGCGAGGTGGCGGTTGCAGCCCAGCCGGATCTCATCATCCTGTGGCCCGCCGTCGGTGACACCGTTCGACCCTGCCTCGAGGCCGCCCAGGCCGCGGGCATCCCGGTCACGGTGACGAACTCGGACCTCAACCCCGAGGACCAGGCGCTCACGGCTGCCTACTAGGGAGCGGCTTCGGCCGAGCTCATGTGTGAGTTCGCCGGTGGCCAGGAGATCGGCATCATCATGGTGAACGGTCTGACCGGCAACTCGACGGCGATCGACCGCGAGAACGGCTTCGAAGAGACCATCAACGCCGAGTGCCCCAACGTCACGATCCTCGCCCGCCAGCCGGGCAACTGGAACAAGGACGAGTCGCAGCTGGCGGCGTCCGAGATGATCACGGCAGTCGGTGCCGAGAACATCCAGGGCGTGTACGCCGCGGACGACACGATGGTCGCCGGCGTCATCGACGCGCTGAAGGCCCGTGACATCGATCCGGCCGACCTGATCATCACGTCGATCGGCAACACCTTCCTCGGCAACCCGCTCGTGTTGAACGGCGAGCTCGACGGAACCGTGTTCCAGTCGTCGTCGTGGGACGGCGAGAACGCTGCTGCCGTGGCGTACCAGGTGCTGACGGAGAATCCGTCCGACCGAATCGTGCTGTTCATGCCGTCGGTGAAAGTCACCGCCGAGAACGCAAGCGATCCGTCGGTCGCACCCGAGTGGTAAGCCGGCGATAGCAACGTGCATCGAGGCCGAACGGTGGTCCGGGACATGCCCCCGGACCACCGGATCGGCGTGACGGGGCCGGCGCCGCGAGGTGCCGGCCTCTGTCGTGGAACGACGACGCGGGCCCCGCGTCGTCGAGGGAAGAGGAGGAGAACGATGGGAATCATGAGCGGACGCTCCTGCATCGTCACGGGAGCGGCACAAGGGATCGGGCGCGCCATCGGCGAGGCGCTGCTCGACGAAGGCGCGGATGTCTGTTTCGCCGATCTCCAGGGCGAAAAGGCGGCCGAGGTCGCGGCAGCCAACGAGCGGCGTGCCGCCGACAACGGGGGCAGGGTCATGTCGGCCACCGTGGATGTCACGAAGCGAGATCAGGTGCAGGCCATGATCGCAGCAGCGGTGGGTGAGTTCGGGAAGCTCGACGTCAAGTTCAACAACGCCGGTGTCAACAAGCCGATGCACTTCCTCGAGGTCACCGAGGACAACTGGAACATGATCATGACGATCAATGGGCTCGGGGTGCTCATCGGCACCCAGGAGGCCGCCAAGCAGATGATCGACCAGGGAACCGGCGGGAAGATCATCAACACCGCGTCGATCGCAGGACGTCAGGGTTTCGACAACGTCGCCCCCTACTGCGCATCGAAGTTCGCCGTCGTGTCGCTCACCCAGTCGGCGGCGCGGGACCTCGCCCGGCACAACATCACCGTCACCGGTTTTGCGCCGGGTGTCGTCGCGACCGAGCTGTGGGACACCCTCGACAAGGATCTGATGGCGCTCGGCGTGTCGGAGCGTCCGGGCCAGGCGATGGAGGAGTTCTCGGCCGACATCCTGCGAGGCCGGGTTGCCACACCGGCGGACATCACCGGCACGACGACGTTCCTCGCCTCCCCGGCGAGCGATTACATGACAGGCCAGATCGTGATGATCGATGGAGGCATGACCCTCGTATGACCTCCACCGTGGGTGTTGCCGGTATGGGCCGCATGGGGATCCCGATGGCCGCCAACCTGGCAGCCGCCGGATTCGACGTGACAGTGTGGAACCGGACGCCGGAGAAGGCCGAGGCCGTCGCCGCCGACATCGGAGCCGACTCGTGCTCCACGCCGCGCGCCCTCGCCGAGCGCACCGAGGTCGTCGTCACGATGCTGGCGGACGACGCCGCCTCTTCCGCCGTGCACGGAGGTGACGTTGGTCTCTTCGCCGCAGCGGGTGGCGCCACCCATCTCGTGGTCATGGGCACTCACAGCCCTGCGCATGTGGTGCAGCTGGCCGAGCGTGCCGGGGCCCGTGTCGTGATCGACGCACCCGTGTCGGGTTCCATCGACGCCGCTCGCGAGGCCCGCCTCATGATCATGGCCGGCGCCGACGAGGAGACGGTCGAGCCGATCCGCGATGTGCTGTCGGCGATCGGTGGTCCCATCATCTGCCTCGGGGCAGTGGGGGCGGGAGCGACGATGAAGCTGGCGGTCAACATGCTCATCCACGGGCTCAACCAGACACTCGCCGAGGCGCTCGTCCTCGCTCGTGCCGCCGGGATCGAGCCGGCGCTTGCGTACGAGGTCATCGAACAGTCGGCCGCCGCCGCGCCGATGCTGTCGTATCGCAAGCCGCAGTATCTGAATGAGGCGCAGAGCCCGGTCTCGTTCGCCCTGTCGCTCGCCAGGAAGGACGTCACGCTCGCCGTCGATCTCGCCGAGACACTCGAGGTGTCGATGCCCCAGGCGCGGCTCAACCTCGAGCAGCTGACACTCGCCGAGGCCGCCGGCTTCGGTGAACGGGACATGGGCTCGCTCGTGTCGTACCTGAGAGGAATCGAATGAAGAAGGCAGTGCTGTTCGTCGGAGGCTGGGAGGGTCACCGCCCGGAGGTGTTTCGGGATTGGGCGGCGCGTCTGCTCGAGGGCGAAGGGTTCGAGGTCGTCACGCACGACACGCTGGCCCCGCTCTCAGAGCCCGAAGGTCTCCACGATGTCGATCTCATCGTCCCGATATGGTCGAGCGCCAGGTCGTCACACCGTCCCGAGTTCGGCAACATGACGAAAGCCGAGGAGGACGGGCTGCTCCAGCTGATCGGCGCCGGTGCGGGCATTGCAGGCTGGCACGGCCACATGGGCGACGCCTTCCGGGATCGTCCGACCTACCACTTCCTGATCGGTGGCCAGTTCGTCGGTCACCCTCCCGGGTGGCCCGACAACCCGGTTCCCGCCGACGACTTCATCGAGTACGAGGTCACGATCTGCAAGCCACACGATCCCATCGTGCGGGGCATCGGCAGCTTCAGGGTCTTCACCGAGCAGTACTACATGCTCGTCGATCCTTCGAACGAGGTGTTGGCCACCACGACCTTCTCTGGCGACCACCTGTGGTGGATCGAGGGCACGACCATGCCCGTCGTCTGGAAGCGCCACTGGGATCGCGGGCGGGTCTTCTATTGCTCCGTCGGTCACAACGTGGAGGATCTGATGATCCCCGAGGTGACGGAGATCATGCGCCGAGGCATGGTGTGGGCGGCGTCGGGTCGGGAGGGCGACTGAGGTCGAGACCGCACGGCTGTCCGCCGGGAGGATTTCGCCGCTCGAAACTATGGGATGATTTCGGCTTCACAGAGAAAGCTGTTCGATGCCGGTCGTCGTCGTCGCCGAAAAGATCTCCGAGCCGGGTCTGGCCGCCATCCGCGCCACGTGTGAAGTGGTCGATGCGGTCGATGCCTCGCGTGCCGAGTTGCTCGGTGCGCTCGCCGCGGCGAATGCCCTCATCGTCCGATCCGCCACCAAGGTCGACGCCGAGCTGATCGCTGCCGCACCGGATCTCGAAGTGATCGGCAGAGCGGGCATCGGTGTCGACAACATCGATCTGGATGCGGCGACGGCGGCGGGCGTCCTCGTGGTCAATGCCCCCAACGCCAACACCATCTCTGCTGCCGAGCACACAATGGCGCTGCTCCTCGCCCAGGCCAGGCGGATTCCGGAAGCGGACGCGTCGCTGCGTGGCGGAGCCTGGGAGCGGCCCCGGTTCAAGGGCGTCGAGCTGCACGGCAAGACCCTGGCCGTGCTCGGGCTCGGCAAGATCGGCACCCTGGTGGCACAGCGGGCGGCCGCCTTCGGGATGCGCATCACGGCGTACGACCCCTACGTCTCCGCCGATCGGGCCAGACGGATCGGAGTCGAACTCGGGCCGCTCGACACGGTGCTCGCGGAGGCCGACTTCGTGACGATCCACCTTCCTCGCACGCGGGAGACCGAGGGTCTCATCGATGGTGATGCGCTCGCTGCGATGAAGCCGGGTGCGCGGATCATCAACGTGGCCCGGGGTGGCATCGTCGACGAGGGGGCCCTCGCCGCATCGGTGCGGGCCGGTCACATCGGAGGGGCGGCGCTGGACGTGTTCGCGACCGAGCCCGCCACCGAGAGCCCGCTCTTCGATCTGCCGCAGGTCGTCGTCACGCCACACCTCGGAGCCTCGACCGTCGAGGCCCAGGACAAGGCGGGGCTCGCCGTCGCCGAGGCGGTTGCGGCCGCGTTGGCCGGTGATCTCGTCCCCTCGGCCGTCAACGTCGACCTCGGGGCGCGAGTGGACGACGAGGTGCGCCCGTTCATACGGCTCGCCGAGCTGCTCGGCAGGATCTTCACCGGGTTTGCCAGGGGTCTGCCGTCGGAGTTCGAGGTGACGACGATGGGTCGGCTGGCGAAGGAGCCGGTGCGAGCGATCATGCTGAGCGCCCTCAAGGGGACGCTCGACCAGGTGAGCGACCTTCCGGTGAGCTTCGTCAACGCACCCCTGATCGCCCAGTCCCACGGCATGCGGGTCTCGGAATCCGCCCAGGAGACGTCCGCCGACTATCAGTCGCTCGTCATGCTGTCGGGCGTCGTGGCAGACAAGGACCGCCGCATGGCCGGCACGATCATGGCCAAGAAGGGTCCGGTGCTGGTGGTGGTCGACGACTACGAGATCGAGCTGCCGATCACCGACTACATGCTGCTGGTGCGCAATGACGACGTGCCCGGGGTGATCGGACGGGTCGGGACCGCCATCGGCGATCTGGGCGTGAACATCTCCGACATGGCGGTGGGCCGCAACCAGGACGGCCACGCCATGATGGGTCTCTCGCTCGACATGTCGCTGTCGGTCGAGGGCATCGAGCGTCTCTCCGGCCTCGATGGTGTGGAGG
This sequence comes from uncultured Acidimicrobiaceae bacterium, assembly GCA_964347305.1. Lineage (GTDB taxonomy): Bacteria > Actinomycetota > Acidimicrobiia > Spongiisociales > UBA5794 > CAYFYC01. The sequence continues at coordinate 24,590 of CAYFYC010000037.1, forward strand.
CCATCCGCTTCATCGACCTGACCTGAGCCGGCCCCGTCAGAACAGCGCGGTGAGCACCCAGCCCACGCCGAGGCCGTAACAGCCGGCGACCACGTCGTCGAGGGTGACGGCGACCGAGCCGTGACGGGCGTCCGCCCAGCGCACCCCGGGAAGCACCTTGAAGATGTCGGCGAGCCGCGCCACGACGATGGCGACGATCCATGGCCATCCGGTGAGCCCGATCATCGCCACGAGCGTCCCCGCCACCTCGTCGATCGTCACCCACCCGGGGTCGTCGTCGGCGGCGAAAGGCGCCGCAGCCCAGACCGACAGCGCGATGGCTGCAGTGGCTGCGATGAGATCGATCCACCAGGGGGCGGGGAGCAGCACGATGCCGATGGCCACGGCAACGAGCGCGCCGAGCGTGCCGGCTCCCGAATGGGAGCCACGCCGGCGATGGGGCCATCGGCCCACTCCGAAACCCTCGGCGATGAATCTGCGCACCACCGGAGCGTAACGAGAGGCGGCAGCGCCGCATGAGATATCGTCGCTCCATGCAGCCCGATCAACTCGGCGACTACGCCGTACCCTCCGACCCCCAGCTCCACCCCGACGGAATCCGCGTGGTGTTCACCGTCACGACCATGGATCTCGAGCGCGACCGCTACGTGCGCCGTCTCCACCTCTGGGATGGCGAGCAGGTGCGTCCCCTCACGCACGGGCCGCACGATTCGAGTCCGCGCATCGCACCCGACGGATCGACGGTGGCGTTCGTCCGCAAGACCGAGGGCGCCAAGGCGCAGCTCGCGCTCATGCCGCTCGGTGGGGGAGAGGCCGAGATCGTGACCGAGACACCCCACGGCGTGTCGCAGCCTTCGTGGTCCCCGGATGGTTCGCTGGTCGCCTTCGTGGCGGCGCCCGTCGATCCTGACGAGGAGGGACTCGAAGAAGAGGAGCTGAGGCGACGACCGAGGAGGATCACCCGCGTCCCTTACCGGTGGGACGACGAAGGGTGGGTGCGGCACGTGCACCTCCACGTCCTCGACCTCGCCGACCGCTCGGTGCGCCGAATCACCGATGGCGAGAGCAGCGTCCACGGTCATGCCTGGCATCCCGACGGCACCGAGCTCGCCTTCACGAGCGCCCGGCACGAGACCGCCGGTCTCGACGACGGGACCCAGGTCTTCACGGTGCCGGTCGCAGGAGGGCCGGCGACCGCACGCACGGAGGTCGGCGTCTGGGGTCTGCCGTCGTACGACCCTGAAGGCCGACTGCACGCGACATACGGGGGGCGTATCGGGGAGTACCCGACCGTGATGGAGCTCGTCAGGATCGACGACGACGGCCACACGCCGCTGGCTCCGGATCTGGACCGCAGCGTCGACTTCTACTCGACACGCATGGCTCCGTCGGTCGCTCAGTGGCTCGACGACGGGTCGGCGATCGTGCCGGTCGAGGACGAGGGCACGGTGCGGGTGGTGCGGATCGCGCCTGACGGCGACCGCGCGGAAGTCGTCGGCGGGAAGCGGGTGGTGACCGGTGTCGCCCCACGGCCGGACGGCTCGGCCTTCGCCTTCGTCGCCTCCCGACCCGACCAACCCGGTGAGCTGTATTGGGAAGAGGGCGGCGAGGAACGCCGGCTCAGCGACTTCAACGGGACGTTCGCCGCCACGGCGGGTCTTGTCGAGCCGGCCTCGTTCACCATCGATCACGAGGGAGTGTCGGTCGAAGGATGGATCTATCTCCCGCCCGGAGATGGGACGGTGCCGGTGCTCTTCAACATCCACGGCGGTCCCGCCTCTCAGTACGGCTGGGGGTTCTTCGACGAGTTCCAGGTGTTCGTCGGTGCGGGGTACGGCGTCGTTGCCATCAACCCGAGAGGCTCGGCCGGGTACGGCAAGAAGCACGTGCGCGCCATCGTCGACACCTGGCACGAGGAGCTCGGTCCCGACTTCCGCGATCTCGTGGCCGCCGTCGATGCCGCAGCAGCGATCGAGCCCCGGCTCGACGTCGACCGGCTCGGCGTGATGGGCGGCTCGTACGGGGGTCTGTCAACCATCCGGGTGCTTGCCCTCGACCAGCGCTACAAGTCGGCCGTCGCCGAGCGGGGCCTCTACAGCTTTCCCTCCTTCGTCGGCACGTCGGACATCGGGCCCTGGTTCGCCGACCTCTACCTGGCCGACGCCGACTTCGCCAAGCTGTGGCTGGCGAGTCCGCTGGCCAAGGTCGACGAGATCACGACACCCACGCTCGTCCTCCACTCCGAGGGCGACCACCGCACGCCCATCGAGCAGGGGGAGCAGCTCTTCGTGGCGCTGCTGAAGCGCGGGGTCACCACCGAGTTCGTCAGGTTCCCCGCCACAGAGAGCCACGAGCTGTCACGCAGCGGCTCACCCAGGCACCGCAGGGAGCGCTTCGAGATCATCCTGGAGTGGCACGCGAGGTTCCTCAAGACATGAGAGGGGCGGCCGAGCGGCCGCCCCTCACACTGATGGTGCGACATCGTGTCCGGTCGACCGACTTCAGATGAACACTGATGGTGCGACATCGTGTCCGGTCGACCGACTTCAGATGAACACGATGTCGGCACCGTTGCTGATGTCGATGAACTCGCCGACGTTGATGATGCCATCGACCTCTTCGATGAAGTCGTCCTCGTCGAGGTCCATCATGTCCGCCGACATCTTGCAGGCCCAGAAGCTCGCACCCATGTCGTGGAGCATCGTCATGAGCTCGGGCACCTCGGGGACGTCGAGCTCGGCGATCTTGTGCTTCAGCATTCTCGTGGCGAACCAGGTCATGCCCGGGAGCCCGCCCAGGCCCTGCGGCATCGACGCAGCACCCTTGCCCATGTGCATGGCCGGATTGCCGAGGAACGTGAACTTCATCTCCGACTGGGTCGTCTTGTGGATCATGTCCATGCCCCAGAAGGTGAAGAAGATGTGGGTCTCGATGCCCTCGTTGAGCGCGCCGCTCGCCATGATGAGTGCCGGATACGCCATGTCGAGCGAGCCCTTCGAGCATACGAAGCACAGCTTGCGGTCGGTCGCGTCGTCGTCACCGAAGTCCGGGATGACCGCCGGTGCGGTGTCAGTGGCTGTCACTGTCGCTCCTCTCTAGATGCATCCGGCCGGCTTCGGCACTCCGGCGATGTAGGCCATCTTCTTGGCGGGTTTCTTCGGGAACAGGTCGAACAGCTCCTTCGGCGTCACGCCGAGCTGTGTCGTCACTCGACGCAGCGTCGGTGATTCGTCGCGCACTTCGAAGTCGCTGCGCATGAACTGGATGACCTCCCAGTGCTTCGGGGTCAGATCGATCCCGATGTTGGAGGCGAGCACCTCGCCCACCTCCTCCGTCCACTGGGTGTGGTCGGTGAGGAAACCCTCGTCGTTCAAGTCGATTGATCTGCCTGCCATGACGGCGGTCGGCATGTCACACACTCCTGCCGGTGGTTGTTGGTTGGTTCATCTGGTGGGGTCGATCTTCCCCGCCATGGACATCTCGCTCTTCAGAGGCATCTCCCGACCCGGCAGCAGCATGTTCCAGTAGGCCCACTTGAAGCCGAGCTTGGCGAGATGGTTCGCCCTGGTCTCCTCGAGCAGGCTGAACGGGCCGATCTTCGGAATCGGGAACTTGCCGGGCAGCGGCTGGACGTCGTAGTTGAAGTCGATGAGCATCGCCTTGCCGAAGCCGCTCTCGACGAAGCAGTTGGCGTGCCCGTCGAAGCTGTGGGTCATCGGCTCGCCGGCGATGTGCTCCATGAAGTTCTCCATGAACACGTCGACCGAGAAATGGGCCACCGAGCCGGCCTTCGAGATCGGGAGATTGGCTGCGTCGCCGATGGCGAAGATGTTCGGGTACTTCTCCGACTGGAACGTGTGGGGATCCACCCTGACGTGGTTCAACTCGTCGCCCAGGCCGGCTCGCGTCACGAACTCGGCGCCCATGTTGACGGGCACCGTGACGAGCAGGTCGAACGGGATCTCCCGCTCGTCGTAGGACCACAGCGCCTGCGGATCGCCGGCGATGCGCTCGGTCATGAAGTCGGTCTCCACGGTGATCTTGCGATCGTCGAGCATGTGGCCGAGCAGGTCGGCGGCGATGGGCTTGGTGAAGGGCGCATCGAGTGGCGTCACGTAGACGATCTCGGTCTGGTCGCGGAGGCCCTTCTCGGTGAGATGGGCGTCGGCGAGGAAGGCGAACTCGAGCGGCGCCACCGGGCACTTGATGGGCATCTCGTTGATGTGGACCACGAGTCGGCCGCCTTCGAAGTGCTCCATGGCCTCGCGCAACGCCATCGCGCCCTCGAGCGTGTAGAAGTCGTGCACGACGTCGGCGAGGTCGGGGTCGTCGAGTCCCGGTGTCTCGCTGCGTCGCGGCGAGGTGCCGGTCGCGATGATGAGATCGTCGTATTCGATCCGCTCGCCGTCTTCGAGCACCACCGCGGCCTCGTCGGGGAAGACGTCGCGCACCGAGGAGCGGCGCACGTCGATCCCGTCGTTGATGACGGCCGAGGACGGTCGGATCACGTCGCTCGGTTCGTACATCCCGAACGGGATGAACAGATAGCCGGGCTGGTAGTGGTGTGCTGCCGACGGCTCGACGACGGTGACGGTCCACTCGTCGTCTGGCAGTCGCTTGCGGAGCCGGTTGGCCAGGATGGTGCCGGCGGTACCGGCGCCGAGGATGAGTACCCGCATGGTTGTTCCTTCGTGTGCAGTCGTGAGATATATTGTCGTTTCTGCATGTGTCGCGAGTGAGGGGACAAGGTCCCGATCGAACGGGTCTCCAGGCGCCGACTACCATCTCGCCGCGATGGGACAGCAACCCAACATCGAGCTCGACATCTCCGATCTGCCTCGACCGGTGGCCCACCCCGCACCCGCGCGGAGGTGGCGTCCGCAGCGCCCCGGTGAGCTGGGCACGCCGGAAGAGGTGCCGTGGGGTGGTGCCTACGGGACCACCGGACCAGACACCGGCTACGTGCTCCGGCTCATCGCCGAACGGCAGGTGCGGACCGTACCCGGCGAGACCCATCACAACGCCGAGGTCGCGATTGCGTCCATCGCTGCGGCGCGTGCGTCGCACTTCGGCAGGGCACCCATCTCCCAGGACGTCGATGCCGCGATGCTGTTGCTCGGCTACGACCGGCGTGACCTTCCCGACGCCGTCGTCGACGGGATCGAAACGGTGCGCCCGGCGTGGCTGGCGAACCTCGGCCATGACGCCGCCAAGGCGCGTGACCTCGTGGCTGCGGTGCCGCTCGCGGTGCTCGTGCTCCATCCGGACGAGATCCGTGGGCGCATGGCGGCCGGCGACCGTCTGCTGGACCTCTGAGGCGCCCATGAAGATCGTTCGCGTCGACTCCACCGTCGACGACATCACATACGGGGCCGTCGAAGAGGAGGGGATCCGTCTCCATCGCGGCTCACCCTTCATCGCATGGGAGCCGACCGAGACGATGGTCGGATGGAACGAAGCCCGGCTCCTCGCTCCCGTCATCCCCACCAAGATCATCGCCGTCGGTCGCAACTACGTGGATCACGCCGCCGAGTTGGGCAACGAGGTGCCGTCGGAGCCGCTGGTCTTCCTCAAGCCCCCGACCAGCGTCATCGGGCCCTTCGCCAACATCCGGATTCCCGCCCAGAGCGAAGAAGTGCATCACGAGGCCGAGCTGGCCGTGGTGATGGGCAAGGTCACCCGCAATGTCGCCATCGAGGACGCCGGGCGGCACATCCTCGGCTACACGGCCGCCAACGACGTGACGGCTCGTGATCTGCAGCGCAGCGACGGTCAATGGACGCGGGCGAAGGGATTCGACACGTTCTGCCCGCTGGGGCCGGTCATCGACACCGAGCTGGATCCCCAGGAAGGACTGTCCCTGATCTGTCGGGTCAATGGCGAGGTCACCCAGTCCGGGTCGACGGCCGACATGGTCTTCGGCGTGGGGGAGATCGTCGCCTACGTCTCGTCCATCATGACGCTGCTCCCCGGCGACGTGATCCTCACCGGCACCCCGTCGGGTGTCGGTCCGATCGTCGCCGGCGATACCGTCGAGGTCGAGCTCGAAGGCATCGGCCATCTCGTGAACCCGGTCGTGGGATGAGCGTCAGGGTCCGCTTCGCCCCTTCACCGACCGGTCACCTCCACATCGGGGGCGTGCGTACCGCGCTCTACAACTGGCTGTGGGCACGACACACCGGGGGAGTGTTCGTGCAGCGTTCCGACGACACCGATCGGGAGCGCAGCGAGCAGCACTATCTGGACGACATCGTCGATGGTCTGCGCTGGCTCGGCATCGACTGGGACGAGGGTGTCGAGGTCGGTGGCCCACACGGCACGTATCGGCAGTCCGATCGATTCGACCGCTACCGCCAGGTCGCCGCCGATCTGGTGACCGCAGGTCTCGCGTACCACGCCTTCGAGACGCCAGAGCAACTCGATGGCTTCCGCAAGGACATGCATGCGGCGGGGAAGACCCCGGCCTACGACGGCCGGTTCCGGTTGGACGACGCCGAGGCACGGCGTCGCATCGAGGCGGGGGAGCGGGCACCCATCCGGTTCGCCGTGCCCCGCCCCGGAGCCACGGTGTTCGAAGATGCCGTGCGTGGCGAGGTCCGGTTCGATCACGACCAGGTGGACGACTTCGTGATCTTGCGCAGCGACGGCTCACCGACGTACCACCTGGCCTCGACGGTCGACGACATCGACTACGGGATCACGCACGTGATCCGCGGTGAGGACATTCTGTCCTCGACCCCCAAGCACATCCTCCTCACGGAGGCGCTGGGCGCCGAGCGCCCCGTCTATGCCCATCTCTCGCTGCTGATGGGCCCCGACGGTTCGAAGCTGTCGAAACGCCACGGCGACACGGCGCTCCGAGCGTATCGGGAGATGGGACTGGTTCCCGAGGCGCTCGTCAACTACTTGGCGTTGCTGGGATGGTCACCCGGCGAAGAGGAGATCGTGACGCGGGACGAGATGGTCGCAGCATTCGACCTCGCAGACGTGACCAGGGCGAGTGCCGTGTTCGACGTCGAGAAGCTGATGTGGATGAACGGCGTCTACATCAGAGAGATGACTGCCGAAGCGTTCGTGGCGTCGACCCTCCCACTCGTCGAGGCCGACCTCGGCCGACCTCTCGACGAGGAGGAGCGGGAGACGTTTGCGTCGATCGCTGCGCTGGTCCAGGAGCGGGCCAAGACGCTGAACGAGGTCGCGCCCCAGGTGCGGTTCCTGTTCGGAGACATCGACTACGACGAGACGTCGTGGGAGAAGGTGATGACGACGGAACAAGCGCCCGTCGCCGTGCGCGCGGCAATCGACGCGCTCGAGGCACTCGAGACCTTCAGTGACGAGGCGGTGGAGGCATCGCTGCGCCAGATGCTCGCCGACCACGAGCTGTCGGCTCGCAAGGGGCTGCAACCGCTGCGGGTGGCCATCAGCGGCTCGTCGGTGTCGCCACCGCTCTTCGAATCGATCGCCGCGCTCGGCAAGGATCGGGCACTCGCACGTCTCGGCGCCGCACTCGATCGTCTCTGATCGTGGGTTTCGACGCTGCGATCACGTTTCTCCCGTGTCGTGACCTCGCTGCGGCCGTTGCGTTCTACGAGCAGGGGGTCGGGTGCGAGGTCGTGGTCCGCCAGGAGGGGTGTGTGATCCTGCGTGCGGCCCCCACCGGGTACGTGGGTCTGTGCGAGCGGCCCGAGAACGTCGGCAAGACGGCGGGGGTGATCCTCACGTTGGTGATCGACGACGTCGATGCAGTGGCGAGATCGATCGCCGCGGCAGGGGGCACGATCACGGTCGAGCCCCGGCGCAACGCCACCTACGGCATCCATCAGTGTTTTGCCGAGGATCTCGACGGCAATGTC
>CAYFYC010000038.1:0-5355 GCA_964347305.1 uncultured Acidimicrobiaceae bacterium
AGGTGTCCTTCTCGAAGCCCTTGGCGGCGATCACGTCCCACATGTGGTTGATGACCTCTTCACCTTGCGTCGTGACCTTCATCTTCACGACCGGGTTGTAGAGCAGATAGCGGCGATCGTCGGCAGACGCCGACCGCATGTAGTCGCTCGCCCGTAGTGCCACCAGCTTCATGGCGACGAGACGTGCGTACGCATCGGTGAAGAGCGCCCTGGCGTGGGGGAAGTCGGTCACCTGCATGCCGTAGAGGGTTCGATGGGCGGCATGGTGGATCGCCTCGTAGAAGGCGTGCGTGCAGATGCCGACGGACGCCCAGCCCAGGTTGTACTTGCCGATGTTGACGGTGTTGAGGGCGGCGTCCCATGCGGCGTCGCCCACATGGAGGATGTCGGCCTCGGTGACCGGATGGTCGGTGAGCTCGAATTCGGCGACGTAGTTCTGGGAGTGCACCACGTTCTGCTTGCATTCGAAGCCGGGGCGGGTCGGATCGACGGCGAAGAAGACGTAGTCACCGGTGTCGGCGAGCTTGCCGAACGTGGAGATGAGCGCCGCGGCGTTGGCGTTGCCGATGTAGTACTTCGATCCGTTGGCTCGATAGGTGCCGTCGCCGACCGGCTCCAGCGTCATCTCGGACGAATAGAGATCGGCGCCGTGAGCCCGCTCGGAGAGGCCGAAAGCGAAAACCGCACCGTCTCTCAACAGCTGCGCGGTACGTTGCTTCACCTCCTCGTTGTCCGACATCCAGATCGGCCCGAGACCCAGGACGGTGACCTGCCACGTGTACCAGTACGGGAGCCCGTAGAAGCCGAGGATCTCGGCGAATTCGCAGATCCGCCAGGTGTCCCAGCGATCGCCGTCCCGACCGTGGTCGGACGGAGTGCACATCGTGGCGAAGATCCCCTCGGCGGCGACGAAGTCCAGGAAGTCCTGATACCAGACGGCTGCATGATCGTCCTCTTTGAGCCGCGCCTTGCCCTTCGCCTCGAAGAACCCGATCGTCGTGCGCATCACCTCGGCGGAGCGCTCGTCGGGATAGAAACGGTCGGGAGTGTTCGGGTTGAAGAGGATCATGCCGTCAAGGCTACCGGTCCGGCGAAGGGGCCGATCACCCTCGAGGGAGCAGCCGCGCATCCCTGGCGCGTATCCCTCCGGCACCGCACGGCGATGATCTGAATCCCCGACCGCCGCTACATTGCCGAGCGATGGGCAGGCAACCTTTCGTCGTTTCGATCGTGGCCAGGTCGGGGTCGGGAAAGACCACGTTGATCGAGCAGCTGCTTCCGGTACTCAGGAGGCACGGGCTGAAGGTCGGCGTGCTCAAACACCACCACCACACCAGTTCCTTCGACACGCCAGGCAAGGACACCTTCAGGTTCGCCGAGGCCGGCGCAGACATCGTTGTCGGCGCCAGCCCGGTGCAGGTCGCCGTCTTTCGGCGGGAGAACGGCAACGAAGATCTCGACGCGGTGATCTCACAGCAGTTCGGTGACGTGGATCTCGTCCTCGTCGAGGGCTACCGGCGCGGCTCCTACCCCAAGATCGAGGTCAATCGTCGCGAACGTGCCGGTGAGCTGCTCTGCTCAGCCGATGAGCTACTCGCCCTCGTCAGCGACCAACCATGGGACCTGGAGGTGCCGATCTTCGGGCTGGACCAAGCGACGGCCGTCGCAGATCTCCTCATCGAAGCCGCAGGATCCTCCGGACCCGACGGGACCGCCTCGGGCCGACCGACCTGACGCGGAGGGCTCAGCTCAGAGCGAGCGACACGCCTGGCAGCGCTCGCGCAGGTACGAGAAGGTGTCCGCCTGCTCGTGCCCGAGGAGGGCTCCGATGCGTTCGAGCATGGCATCCGGCGCAATCGGTGAACCGCACACGGTGCAGGTCGCCACGGTCGCCGTGTTGACGACCCGCGCACCCCTGTCGAGCTCGGCGAAATCGATGACGCGATCCAACGAGATCGCTCCCCTTCCGACCTCCGGACACACGTCCACGCACTGGCCGCAGGCGACGCAAGAGCCGGGATCGAAGACCAGCTCGATGTCCTCACCGGCCGAGCGTTCCGCGAGGGCCGATGTCGGGCACACGCGAGAACACATCGAGCACATCGTGCACGCCTCGGGGGCGATCTCGACGACCCCGCACGGAGAGGCATCGTGGCTGATGGGAGCAGGCCGCTGCGGACCGAGCGAGGCGATCGCCTGGAACACCCTCGCCGCCGACGCCGGATCGAAGGGCCGATCGAGATCCGATACCGGCAGCTCGCTTCGACCGGTGACGGCTTCCCCGTGCTGATGGGTCACGAGCGCGGCGTCGCAACCCACTGCCCCGAGCACCGCTCGGGCGAAATCCACGCCGTCCAGCAGCAGCTCGTCGTGCTGCAGAGGACATCCACTCGCCGTACACGGCACGGCCACGACCTGTTTCGCCCCCAACACCAGGCAGGCGATCAGCCAATGCGCCGGAACCATGCCGGTGCACGGCACGACGATCTCGAAACCGTCGGAGCCGAGGAGCGCCGGAGCCCCCCGTGAGCACCGGAAGATCAGAACACTCGAGCGGTCACCCGAGATCGTGAGCGACCTGACCTGGGCTTCGATGCCGGCGCCTGTGACCGCAGGGTTCTCGATGGCGCCGACAGGGCAGGCGGTGACACAGATTCCGCATGGCTCGCAGAGATCCTTGTCGTAGCGCACACGGCCATCGCGTATCTGATATGCCGAACGCGGACACGCCGCCACGCAGATGCTGCAGCCGTCCGATGCCTGACATGCGTCTGAATCGACCGCCGGAACGGCCAGGTACTCGGGATGAGGTGACAGGAACCCGCGCCGGCTCATCGTGCGCGGGAAGACCGGCTTTGCATGCTCCGGGCGACTGCCCTGGAACGTGGAAGCACGTGCGGCTGCGGCGCGCAGCGCCAACGCCAGGTCCTCGCCCCACCCATCGGCCGGGTCGGCGATGTCGACGATCTGGACTCCGAGCGGATCGATTCCCGAAGCCCGCACCGCTCTCTGCACCTCGGCAACCGCGTAGCGACCGGGGTGCAGTCCGAGCACGAGCCCATCGGCGCCGTCGAGCGCCTCGGAGAGCCGATCGGGTCGCACACACGCGTCGCGGACGACAATCGCATCCGGCAACTCGAGGGCGCCGGTCGACCCCTCGTCGCAGACGACCGTCACGACATTCACGCCGCCCCCTCGAAGTAGCGGCATGCGGCCCTGATGTAGTCGAGGTCGTGGACCGTGAACGCGTGGGCGAACTCCGCCACGGCAGCGTACGGAGGCCCGGCCCCGACCTCACGAGCCCTGCGCGCAAACGCCGGGAGCCACCGGGCGGGATGCGTCGACAGGAACAGCTCCTCGTCGCCCAGCCTGCCGATCGCCTCGGGACCCGACTGTGCCGCCCATGCCGCCGACTCACGTGCGCAGAGCGCAGACATCACCTCGAGTTCGGATGCGGCGTGATCCGGGGGGACGATCGAATCTGTGGCGGCGAGGCCGAGCGATCGTGTCAAGCGCGTGACCGCGGCTCCCACCTCGCCCGACGCCGCGCCTGCCACGTCCGACACGAAGAAGGACTCGACGGGCGGACACAACGCCATGTCGGTTCCCGACGCGAACAGCCGCACGTAGTCTCGGCTCACGCGTTCGAACTCGGCCGCATCGATCGCTTCGGCCATCGATTCCCACTGCGGATAGAACGCGTAGCCGGCGATGTCGAAGGCCGACAGATACGACGCGGCATTGCGCAAGGTATCGATCGTCGACTCCGTCGGCGGGAGCAGTGCTCCCGCCGCGAAGCGGTACAGACCCTGCCGAAGCCGGGCCGCTTCGGCCCAGGCCTCGCTCACATCACTCCTTGTCCCTGCTCGGGAACAACTCGTAGACCAGTGCTGCGCTGAACGCCACCACCACGCCGATCACGAAGAACAGCGGTGCGAAGTCGAACCTGGGATCGCTGTTGGCGACCGTGTCCGCACCCCACGGTGCGGAAGCGAACAAGCCGATCAACATGAGCAGCACCCCGGCGAGCAGCGTCGCGGTCGTGACAGTCCTACGCATCTGACATGACCTCCTCTTCGGTCAGCGGAAGCGCCGGGAACACCTTGACGAAGAGCCCGATGAGGAGCGCTCCGAGTGCGAACAGCCCGGCGACCACGCCGTACTCCACCCATGAAGGGCTGTATGAGCCGATCTCGTACGGCAACAGACTCCCGTGGGTCTGCGACGGAACGACGATGAGATATCGCTTTCCGATGGCAGCGAGATTCACCAGTACGCCGGCGGCAACCAACCACCCGATGCTCCAGTTGCGCCGTAGCGCCATCCAGGCAACCGCCACGAGCGGCAGCGCGAGAAGCGCCACGGACGACCAGTAGAGCCATGCATAGGTGCCGGTGAGCAGGGCCTCGGACAGCCTCTTCTCCACCTCAGGCGTCGCATACAGCAGTGTCAGCAGCTCGACGACCATGAAGTAGAGATAGACGGCCAGGAGACCCATGAGGAACTTCCCGAGCCACGAGAAGATCCGCATCGGTATGCGTTCCTGTGCGCCCAACAACCGCCGCATGATCGCGACCAGCACGATCACGTGGCCGACGCCGGACACCCCGGCCAGCGCCACGAACGCCGGCGCCTGGAGCGTTCCGTACCAGCCGGGACGACCCACCTGCAGTCCGAAGACGAAGCCGAGCGTCGAATGGGCCACGACCAGCAACGGCACGATGGCCAGCGCGAGCCAGAAGCTCGTCCTGCGATGGCGCACGCGCTCTTCCTCGGAGTCGGTGAACCCGGCCGCCCAGCGGCGGTACAGGCCCCCCAACCGGGTGCGGTACTGCGAGAGCAGCGCCGCATCCCGTCGCCCTCCCAGGTACAGATACACCAGGCTGGCGAACAGATAGCCCGCCAGAACCAGGGAGAACGTCCCGAAGAACGGCGACTGGGGTCGAGCGAATCTGAACAGATTCACCACGCCTCGCAACGGCTGCCCCAGATCGACGATGATCGCCAGGCCACCGAGGACCAGCGCGACGACGGTCAGGAGCTCGGCCAATCGGGCGATGGGCCGCAGATGATCGAGGTCGAAGATCCGGATGAGCGCTGCAATCGTGATTCCCGCGAAGCTCACACCGATGAAGTACACGACCATGGTCACATAGAGACCCCAAGTCGCACCCCCCATCGAGCCGACGTTTCGCATGCCCGTCGCGCTCATTCCGGTTCTCAATTCGGTGATCAGCGCAACGATTCCGAACGCCAGGACGAGCAGCGTCAGCCCGAAGAAGATCTTCCAGCCGGTCGTGATCTGCCCGAGGCCTTGCGGCAAGCGTGACCTTTCACTCGTGATACTTGCCATGC
>CAYFYC010000038.1:5365-12329 GCA_964347305.1 uncultured Acidimicrobiaceae bacterium
TTTCCGGCACTAAATTGGATCCCATCATGGCAATACTTGCCATGCTCACACCTGCGCTTTCGGTCGTTCGACTTCCTTGAGCGCAACGGTCGGAGGCTTGCCTCCCACGTACATCACAGATGGCTTCGTGCCTGCCTCTTCGAGCAGGTGCCACGGCTCCCTCTCCCTGATGTATTGGGAGATGAAGCTCGACGGATCGTCGGTGTCACCGAAGATCAGCGCGTTCGTGGGACAGGTCTCGACACAGGCCGGCTGTCCTCCACCCTCGACTCGGTGCACACAGAAGGTGCATTTCTCCATGACACCCTTGGCGTGCGAGCCGCCTGCGGTCCGCCGCTGTTCGGTGCCGTACTTCTTGTCGAGTGCCGGGTTCTTGTAGCCCGGTACTGCCCCGCCGGTGACGCTCTGGATGTCGGGATCCTCCCAATCGATGACATCCGAATACTGCGCCTTGGCAGGCTCCTCCCAGTTGAAGTAGTTGACTCCGTAGGGACAGGCCAGCTCACAGTAACGACAGCCGATGCACCGATCCGGGTCGGTGAGGACGATGCCGTCCTCGCGCCTGAACCTGGCTCCGACCGGACAGACCTTGACGCAAGGTGCGTTGTCACAGTGCTGACACGGTCTCGGGAGGAAGCTCATCTTCGTGTCGGGGTACTCCCCCTCCTCGAAACGGAACACGTACATCCAGTAGACGCTTTGAACGGTGTTGTTCTCGATCTTGCAGGCCTCCATGCATGCTCGGCAGCCCTGGCATCGGTCGAGATCGACGACCATTCCATACTTCGTCATCAGCCCTCACCTCCCTTCTCGACCTTGACCTTCACATGGAACGACTGGTCCGCCGTGTTGGTCATGTATCCCTCGCCGACGAAGTAGATCTCGTTCGGCGAGGCCCCCTGTCCGTCGTTCTGTGGGTGGGTCCACATGCCGAAGTGATGCGGCAGACCGACGGTGTCCGGCCGCAGCCCATCGCAGAACGCCGCCGTCGAGACGATCTTGCGGGTCTCGCCCGTTATCGCGTTGTGCGACTCGACCGTCACCGTGTCTCCGTTGGCGATCCCCAGTCGCTTTGCGGTCGACGGGTTGATGTCGAGCTTCGTGCCCGGTGCGAGTTCTGCGAGCAGCGGAACGAAGCTCGTCCGGGACTGCTTGTGCTCGATCATGTGGTAGCTGATCAGGTACAGGTCGTACTCGGACGGTGAGGCGTCCATCGTCAACGGACGCCATGTGGGGAATGCCGTGTAGTCCTGCCAGTAGATCTCGTCGGCGCCCTTCTCCTTCATCTGGATCTGCGCATCGAGGAGCGACTCGCCGTAGAGCCGGTGGAGCGCTCCGCCGAATGGCGGATCGAACACGTAGCCGTACATCTTGGTGGGCTTCATCGGCCCCTTTGCGAACACTCCTTCTTGCTCGAAGTACGCCACACCCTCCGGGATGCCCTGGGCCTTGGCCCAGATGTCGAACATCTCGCGCACCTCGGGTTTGCGATCCGTCGGGATGGCGTCCGAGCCCTCGAGGCCGAGGGCCTTGTTCACCTCCGCCAGATATCCGTCGTCACCGGTGAGGAGACCCATCTTCTCGGTCAGATCCATGTAGATGTCGATCTCACCCTTCGACTCGAAGAGCGGCTCCATCGGCGGGATGCGCAAGGTCGTGGCTTCGAGGTACTGGTTGGTCGCGTCGATGGGACCCTCGTACTTCTCGATGGTGGCTGCGGGCAGCACCACGTCGGCGAAGTAGTCGGCCGTCTCGGACAGCCAGGGGCTGATGACGGCGACGAACTTGAACTTCGCGTAGGACTCCATGAACTCCTTCTGCGAGCAGAAGGCGACCAGCGGATTCACCATGTGGAGGATCGCAACCTCTGGAAGCTCCTCCACTCCGTACCTCTCCGGATCGATCATGACCTTCGCCACGACTCCGGGGAAGCCCGTGTTGATGGGGAAGTACTTGCTGTTCTTGAGCGTGAAGTCGTACGGGGGATCGTCGACGGTGAGCTTCTCGAAGGCGGCGTAGTTCTTGTGGATCTTCCACGAGAAATCCGACAACTGGCCACCGGCGGCCCCGATGGCGCCGACAAGCATCGGAACGATGGTCATGGCCCGGAGGGTCTGGAACCCCAGCTCCTGCTGGGACATGTGATACGCCATGATGCCGACCGGCCGGTACGGAACCTCCACGCCGTCGACGACGATCGTCGAGCCGATGTGGGCGTTCTCGCCGAACTCGCGGGCAATCCTGCGAATCTGCCCGGCGGGCAGGCCCGTGACCTCCGATGCCCATTCTGGTGTGTTGCCGGCCACGTGCTCCTTGAAGAGGGTGAAGCCGGTCTTGACGGTCTCGCCATCGACGTCGAAGGCACCTTCGAGTGCAGGCTCTGCGGCCTCCCCGAACGGCATCGTCGACTGTGACGCCTCGTCCCACACCAGAGGCACGTCCTCCGCTTCCTCGCCCTCACCGACCGTCATCCGCAGCACGGTGCCGTCGGGGCGGACCAGCTGCGGAGCATTGGTCCACTTGGTGAGGTACGGCCGGTCGATGAAGTCGAGGTCGATGAGCTGCTGGCACAGTGCCAGCGCCAACGCCATGTCGGTTCCCGGACGAATCGGCAACCACTGGTCTGCGAACGGGCCGGCGCTGCGGAGACGTGGATCGATGTGTGCGATCTTCATCCCGCGCTCGCGGGCCTCGACCATGTGACGCGGCCATGTCAACCAGCAGAACTTGTTGCCGCCGGCATTCGTGATGTTCCACCCCCACGACAGCATGTAGTCGCAGTGCCGGAAATCCGGATGCAGCACGGCGTGCGTGCCGATGGTGTACTCGAGCGCCCTGTACCCGGCATCCGAGCAATACGCGCCGTGGCCGAGCTTCGAGGAGTCGATGGTCTTCACGAACGCGTCGTCGTAGAACTTCTTCGCTTTGCTGCGTCCTTTCTGCCACAGCACGAGACTGGGGTTCCGTTCGCGCACTTCCTGGACCCGTTGCGCCACCAGTTCGAGCGCCTCGTCCCAGCTGGCCTGGCGCCACTCGCCCGTGGCACCCTTCGCGTTGGTACGGATGAGCGGCCACTTGACCCTGTTCGGGTCATAGAGCGAGATGATCTGCGCCTGGCCCTTTGGGCACAGCGTCCCGCTGTTCCGCGGGTTTGCGGGGTGCCCTTCGAACTTGACCACTCGGCCGTCCACGCGGTGCGCCAACATGCCGCAGTCCTGCTTTCCGATCCAGCACGTGGTCGGTACGACGTCTTCGACGACCTCCTGCAATGCGAGGGGCGTCTCGGTCGCAACCGTCTCGAGTGGACCGAAGAGGAAGTGACTGGCGGCGGCGGCGCTTCCAGCAGTCGCAGCGGACGTTTTGACAAACGTCCGGCGCGTCATGACCGGCATGCATACCCTCCTCTCGAGTATGTGAACATCTTCACAAAGTGCAGATCACAAACCCAGAGAAGGGAGGCAGATCAGCCTACGGGTAATCCCTTAGGTGGACCCGGAAACCGGCGCCGGCAACGACCATCGTCCGCCCCACGTTCGTGGCCCCGAAGCGACGAGGAACCGGGACCCATCTTCGCCGTACGGGGGGCCGATCGGGCCTCAGACGGGGCCGAGACGTGCGCGCAGGGTCCTCGCGTGAGAGGATGAAGGCATAGCCGGGGCCACGATGGTCACCGGCCGACGAGCCCACGGAAGCCCGCGTGAACCCACCCGATGTCACGACGAAGCCGGATGATGCGCCTGAGGCCGTCACCACCGACGCGCTCGCCGACAAGACACCGACGCCACCCCGGGATCGGGATCACTTCGGCGCGCGACTGGGAAGGGCGATTCGGTCCGAGTGGCGCGAGATCGGCATCCTGGGACGGGTGGCGTTCCTCGGCGTGCTGCTCTCCCTCGTCGTCGCCGTGGCGCTCGGCTTCTGGATTCCCCGCATCGCGACCCACCACATCCTCGATGCGCGGGCCGAGCTGATGGTGTCGATCGGGAACGAGATCGCCGACGAGGGCTTGTTCCCCTTCGGACCTCCGGGAACAGCGTCGTACGAGGCCTTCGAGACCGCCATCGAGCGGAGAGTGCTGGGCGGTGAAACGATCAGGGTGAAGATGTGGTCGCCCGACGGTCGGATCCTGTTCAGCGATGCCCCTGAACTCGTCGGTGGGAGATTCGAGCTCTCGGAGCCGGCGCGCGCCGCGCTGTCGGGCGACGCTCAATTCAACGTGTCGAATCTCGATGATCCGGCTCACGCTGCCGAGCGGGACCTCGGCGAACTCATCGAGTTCTACGTGCCGATCCGGAGCCCGGAAGGACAGGCCCTCGGTCTGCTGGAGGTCGAGCAGAGCGTGGACGAACTGAACGCGACCCGCGGTCACATCCAGGGAAGCGTGTGGATCGCGATCACCACAGGCATCGGCCTCCTCGGGCTGTTCATGGCGATACTGACGGTCCAGACGGCGCGCAAACTGAATCGCCGCCGACGCGAGGCCGAAATACTTCTGGGCGCTCTGTTCACATCGCAGGAGGAGGAGCGAAGACGAACGGTCGGAGCACTCCACGACGACGTCGGCCAGCCTCTGTACCGCCTGCTCTACGGCTTGCAAGGCACACGGGCGAAAGTGCGGGACAATCCGGAGGCTGCGGAGGAGCTGGACAGGCTCGAAGGCATCGTGCGCGACGTCGACCGCACGCTTCGCGCCGAGTTGAGACTGCTGCATCGTGGCGTGAACGACGACCTCGACCTCCACGCTGCGGTCGAAGACCTGGCGAACCTCACAGAGCGGGAAACAGCGCTGCGCATCGACGTCGACGTCGAGCCCGGCGACAGGACGTCGATCAGCGACGTCGGCCGGATTGCGCTCGTCCACGCCGCCCGCGAAGCCCTCATGAACGTTCGCAAACACGCCAGGGCTTCTCATGTCGTCGTCTCGGCCGGGCCCCGCTCGGGACGGATGGTTCTGCGTGTGGAGGACGACGGATCGGGATGGAGAGGCCGGCAGGGCCTCGGCCTCATCACGCTCAGAGAACGCCTCGAGGCGATCGGCGGCGGCCTGGACGTCGCAGGTCGCCGGGGGCGGGGCACGATCGTCACCGCGTGGGTGCCGACCATCACGGACGATCGATGATCAAGGTCGCCATCGCCGACGACCATCGGATCGTGCGTGAGGGACTGTCGTTCATGCTCGCCGATGTCGAGGAGATCGACATCGTGGGTGAAGCCGAAGACGGCGGATCGCTCCTGCAGCTTCTCGACGAAGTCGACGCCGATGTCGTGCTGCTGGACGTGCGCATGCCGGGCATGGGGGGTCTTGAAACGCTGGCGACACTGCGGGCCGAGCGACCGGAACTCGGCGTCATCATCCTCTCGATGCACGACGAGCCCGCCTACGTGGCACGAGCAGTCGAGCTCGGTGCGAGCGCCTACCTGCTCAAGAACACCGATCGGGACGAGCTGGTGAGGGCGATCCACATGGTCGTCGACGGCAAGGCCTACATCCAGGCAGAACTGACCGGCATCCTCATCGACCAGGTCACCGGGGAGGCGAGTACCCCCATCATGAGCCAACGCGTCACAGAGGTCCTCCGGCTGCTCGCTCTGGGACGGGAGAACAAGCAGATCGCCGCCGAGCTCGGGATCTCCGAAGCCACCGTGAAGACACATCTGAGGACGCTCTACGAACAGCTTGACGTCCGCAATCGGGCAGAGGCCGTGGCCGTGGCGCTGCGACTCAATCTCATCGAGTGACGCTCGGCCCCCGGGACCAAAGTCCCGATGATGGTCAACCGTGTGATGGATCGGAACGGCGCGAATAGGCGACTGGGCACGCGCCTCGGTCGCACATACCTTGGACGTATGGACTCGACAGCTCGCGCGCCGCATCCTCAACCGCACGATCCACTCGCCTGCGATCTGCCCACTCTCGATCTCGCCGCTACCGACACGGAGGCCTCGCAACCATGAGCAGCCATCACCGACACCATCGGATACCCATCCTCGCCGCCGTCGTGGCACTGGCGGTCTCGGCCTGCTCGAGCCCTGCGCCCGCCCCGGAGACGACGACCACGACCCCGGCGGCGACGACCACGATCGCGGAACCGACGACCGCTACCGCAGCGCCCACCGTCTCGGACGGCGTCAGGGAAGTGACGATCGTCATGACCGAGTTCGCATTCGAGCCGGATTCGCTCGACGTCACGCCCGGCGAGACCATCGCCATCACGTTCGTGAACGAAGGCGTGATCGAGCACGAGGCGAGGCTCGACACCGTGCACGGCGTCGACGACCACATCGCAGGCGGCCACGAGGGACACGAACACGGAGACGGACCGCTCGCAGTGCTCGTCGCGGCCGGCGAGTCCGAGACCCTGCGCGTGACCTTCGGGGACGACGCCGACTTCGAGCTCATCGCCTGCACCCTTCCCGGCCACTACGAGGCCGGGATGTTCGCCGAACTCCACGGTCTCGACGCGGTCAGCGCGTCCGGGGAACACGAAGGCGACCACGAGCACGAAGACGAACACGGGCACGCGACAGGCGAGGTGACCGTGTTCGACGGCGCCGAGTTGGAGGCGGTGGCGAAGCAGGCACAGGCCGCTGCAGTTCTCACCGCCATCGACTTCGTCGACACGGCAGGCTTCCATGGCATGTCCGAAGCCCTCGAAGAGGGTGAGTTCACGGGACGTGAAGCCGGCGCTGTCGAGAAGGTGATGACGGCAATGACGGCGATCGCCTGGCCGCACGAACTCGAAGAGATCGGTGCCGCCTTCCTCGCCGACCTCGAAGCCCTCCACGAGGCGCTCGAGGCCGAGGACGTCGAGGGGTCCGCCGCAGCAGCCCACACCGTCCACGAGAGCCAGCACGACTTCTCCCACGACGTCTACGCCTTCCTCAACAGCGACGCCGAAGGGCACGACCACGGCGCCGAGTTGGAGGCGGTGGCGAAGCAGGCACAGGCCGCTGCAGTTCTCAC
>CAYFYC010000038.1:12429-17134 GCA_964347305.1 uncultured Acidimicrobiaceae bacterium
ACGGCGCCGAGTTGGAGGCGGTGGCGAAGCAGGCACAGGCCGCTGCAGTTCTCACCGCCATCGACTTCGTCGACACGGCAGGCTTCCATGGCATGTCCGAAGCCCTCGAAGAGGGTGAGTTCACGGGACGTGAAGCCGGCGCTGTCGAGAAGGTGATGACGGCAATGACGGCGATCGCCTGGCCGCACGAACTCGAAGAGATCGGTGCCGCCTTCCTCGCCGACCTCGAAGCCCTCCACGAGGCGCTCGAGGCCGAGGACGTCGAGGGGTCCGCCGCAGCAGCCCACACCGTCCACGAGAGCCAGCACGACTTCTCCCACGACGTCTACGCCTTCCTCAACAGCGACACGGCAGGGCACGACCACTGATCGGATGCCACCGGCGGTCCCCGCCGGTGGCCGGAACACGCGAGAACCTCCGGGTGAACGGAGGTTCTCGGTGTGTCTCGGGCGAACACATCGAGGCGGCCGCACCCGGCACGAACCGCCGCTCGCTGGTAGGTGATCGTGGACGCTTCTCGACGACCGCTTCGGTCCGACGCCGACCGCGGCAACTTCACGCAAGCGCGAGCCGCTTCCCGAACGAGAACTGATGCGGACCAAGGTCTCTGGATCTGTGATCTCATGTAAGGAACGCTTCGAGGCGGAAACAGACGAGATGTAGGAGGGCTGCATGTGATGGCCGACATCTCCGCCGACACGAGATTTCGTCAGCTGTATGACGACCACCATCGTGCGGTTCTCGCCTACTTCCTGCGACGCCTCGACTCCGATGCCGCCTATGAGGCGACCGAGGACGTGTTCCTCGTGGCCTGGCGCAGACTGGAGATCGTTCCCGAAGGCGATCGGTCTCTGGCCTGGCTGTACGCAGTGGCTCGCCGGGTCCTGGCCAACCACCGCCGCAGCGCCGCTCGGCGAGGGCGCCTGTGGGCCCGACTCGCCCGGGAACCCGGCGTGTCGAGCGACGAGCCGGAGGTCTTCTTGATCCGGAAGGAGGAACACGAAGAGGTTCTCGCCGCACTGACTCGGCTCTCCGACACCGACCAGGAGATCCTGCGACTTGCGATCTGGGAGGAGTTGCCCCACGCCGACATCGCCCAGATCTTGGGATGTTCGGTGGGAGCGTTCGATGTGCGCCTGCACCGGGCAGTGCGACGCCTCGGGAAAGGTTTACGACGAGCCGGACACAGACACGATGCAAGGCCGGCCTTCCTTCCAGGAGAAGAAGCGTGACACCTCGAGACACGATCCGGCGGATGGCACAAGCCAATCCTGTGCCCGATCCCGAGAGGCTGCACCCGGTTAAGGAGCACGCCGACCGGCTCTTCTCCTCGATCGAGCGAAGGAGAGACGAAATGATCGAAATGAGACCGCAGCGGCTCGACCCGGTGCCTGCACCACCAAGGCCCTGGTATCTCAGGCCCAGACTGATGTTCGCCGTCTTCGCCGTGGCCGCAGTGGTCCTCATCGCTCCGGTGGCGATCCTGCTCCGAGCAGGACAGGATGCGCCGGCCACCGAGCCGTCGACGCCGGGGCCGACCACGACCGCAACGCCGACCACGACCGCAACACCCGTCACGACGGCCACGCCCACCACAACCGCAACACCCGTCACGACCGCAACACCCGTCACGACTTCGACCAACGCGATCGAACCCGACGGCTACGTCTGGGAGCCGGCCGCGTTCGCCGAAGGCCAGGTCACCGATACGACCGAGGTCAACGGCCTCGTGCACACGGGATCCGTCTTCGTCGCCGTTGGACGTGTCTTCGAGGACTGCGGACAGGTGTGGGTGTCGACGGACGGTGGATTGTGGAACGGAGCACCGGCGGCCGGTGGATCGGTCGCACCACCGTGCCGATTGCGGCTCCTCGATGTGACCTCGAACGGCGAGGTCTCGGTTGCCGTCGGTACCCACGGGACGATGGATGTCGACGGCTACGAGGCCGAAGCCACCGTGATGGTCTCCGAAGACGGATACAACTGGTCGCACCCCAGCGGCGGCGACTGGACTCCGTTCGGAATGGGCGAGGTGGTGACTTCGGTGGCCGGATCCGAGGCCGGATTCGTCGCAGCCGGGTCTGGGCTCTGGTTCTCCCCGAACCCGCTCGACGGTCAGCCGTGGATGAAGGCGGACGCTCCAGCGGTGAATGAGATCCTCGACGTCACCGCCGGCCCCGACGGCTTCTTCGCCGTCGGATCCGTGCCGGGGACCGTTGCGATCTTCGGCCAGCAGTGGGGTGCGGACAACGCGGTGTTGCACTCGAGCGACGGACAGACGTGGAGCATCGTCGCGGAGCTGACCGGCAGATTCCAGGCGGGATCCGAATGCTGGGTCGCCGGCAACGCGATCGCATACGGACCACACGGCTATGTGATCGCCGGAGACTGTCAGTCCGAAAACGCAGAGGTCGCCTACAGCAGCATCTGGGTTTCCGATGACGGCTTCAAGTGGAACCAGGTGGACTTCGACGCAGCTGCTTTCGGCGACCCCGCATACATCACGACCATCGCAGCACACGACAACGGTTACCTCGCAGGCGGCTGGGGCTTCGACATGTCCGAAACCCACGCAACCGTGTGGATCTCTGACGACGGCGCCACCTGGGTCCGCACCGAGTTGTCGAGCGACGGTAACTCCGCGATCTTCGCCGTCTTCCCTCACGGGGGAACCGCAGTCGCCGTGGGTCACGAGGGCTTCGCACCGGCGATCTGGGCAGGAATGGCGCCCTATACCGTCATGGCGGTATCCGGAGCGAGTCGGCGGCGCGTTCTCACCGGGTCTCGCTGCTCGGTCCGGTCAGGCGGAGGGCTCTGACGTCTCCTCGAGCGCCGAGATGATCCAGCGGTCGATCTCGGCCCAGCGATCGTAGATCCACGTCTCGAGTTCATCCGGGGACGGAATCTGCTCTGCCGGAACGTGCCAGGCGCGGGCCGCGACGGTCGTGTCGATCGGCATGGCGCGCCAGATGTCGCCCGGGGTCAGGAATGCCTCGAGTCCAGCATGGCCGATGAAGAAGACGCCCGAGTTCTCTGGGGCGGCATCGAGGGCGGCTTGGACCCCCGCCGTCCGTGGCGGCAGAGTGATCGCGAGATCTTCCGCACGCTCTGCGAGATCCGGGCGGCCTATCTCGCGGAGCTTCAAGATCGAGCGGGCCCTCCGCCCCTCCGTGTAATTGGCCCCTTCGGGGAAGATGACGAAGGCGTCGTCGGCGCCCATCTCCGCGGCGAGGCTGCGGATCGATTGGATCAGCGCCTCGCCGCCCTTGCGACCGGCCGGGACGAATGCGGTTGGCAAGCGATTCAGGATGACATCGACAGCGGGGTCCCATTGGAGGAAGTCCTTGAGCACGACTCTCGGTCTTCGCTTGTAGCCGTTGACGAGGAAGTCCATGAGGAGCATCGAGTCGCCGGGACCGGCATGTCGGCTGAGAATCAGGAGCGGCGTGCGGTCGGGCTGGCCGACGGTCTGAGCCGGCGGATCCTCGAGAGCAACCTGCAGTGTGAACGCCCGCTTCGCCGAGCCCACGACGAGACGCAACATCAGCGCCAAGACCCGGTGATGGGCCCGCTCGAACGCTTCTGCCCGCAGCTTCCAGCCGAACCCGGAGGCCACCCAGAGGATGAACAACACCACCAGGGCCGCCACCTCGACGGCGAGGTAGAGAAAGAGGAACCAGGCCACACGCAGGATCCTCCAATTGCCAGGAACGAAGCGCGACACCAGTAACGCAGCGAACAGCCACAACGGGAGCGAGAGCACGGCCAGTACGAGAACGAACACGATTCCGGGATCGATCAGCACACGGCGCAGCCATCGCGGCGGCAGCTTCACGTCGGCCTCGGCGACGCCAGGTACTCGGCGCTGGCGCGATACGCCCCGTCGATCAGCTGACCGGTACCCGCGGCGTCCCGCCATCGCAGCTGCCGCCGGTCGTCGAAGGGAAGAAGGTTCCCAGAGGGCAGCACGTGCAGATCGACCTCGCCTGGGAGTCGCCGGACGCCGGTGCGGAATCGGTGACGCCGGGCGATTTCAAACGACAGCAGCGCAGCCTCGTGAAGCCGGTGAGGAGGGCGGAGCGGAGACTCGACCCGGCCGACCTGCAGGACGTACACGGTCGTCGCCCCGAGCTCGAGCGCGCGATCGATGGGGATGGAGTTGACGAGCCCGCCGTCGTAGAAGTGCTCGCCATCGATCTCGACCGGCGCCATGAGGACCGGGATCGCCGAGCTGGCGAGCAACGCCTCGATGAGGGGTCCATCCGTGAACCAATGCTCCGCGGCGTTCTCGATCGACGAAGCAACACACTGGAATGGCACGGCGAGATCCTCGATACGTTTCCCGCGGCCATGAATGTTCTCGAGCATGACGCGCAGCTCGTCGCCGCTGTGGATCGCGGGACGCATGAAGGCCAGGTTGCGCAAGCGCTGGCCCAAGCCCGAATTGAAGAGGTCTCCGCTGGAGAGCTCTGTCCAGAGGTCGGTGAGCCGCTCCACGGCGCCTGCCCCGGGGTCGTCGGCGACCACCGAGCCGTTGAACGCACCGATCGACGTCCCCACCACGAGATCGGGCTTGATGCGTCCGTCCCTGGTGAAGCCGCGGTTCGGGGTGGGGAGGGGGCAGGGGCAAGCAAGGAGCAGGGTGAAGCCTGTGAACGGCAGCGCCGCGAAAAAAAAAACTGGAGTGTGGAGACGACATCACCTG
>CAYFYC010000038.1:17144-26062 GCA_964347305.1 uncultured Acidimicrobiaceae bacterium
CGTCCCCACCACGAGATCGGGCTTGATGCCTGACTCGTCGAGGGCGCGCAGCATGCCGACCTCGACGGCTCCCCACTTGCCGCCTCCACCGAGCACAAACGCCGTCGTCATGGCTGCGAACGATACGTGATCGCACAACTCGATGGTTGGTCGTCGACCGAAGGCCTCGAACTACGGCAAGCGCACATCAGACCTTCTGATCGCATTCACATCTGCTTCACATTGTGTTGCGAATCTGGTGGGACATCGCACACGTGTCACGAGCAAAAGGAGATCGATGATGAAGAAAGTGCTGTTTGCAGGTCTCGTGGCGATCCCGCTGGTCGGGCTCGCCAAGAAGCGACGCATGCTTCGATATCTCTCGGGCAAGACCGAGGACGAGGCACGGGAGATGATCCTGGCCAAGGCCACACCGCGGTTCGGAGCCGAGAAGGCGAGCCACATCGCCGACCAGATCGTCGCCCGGCTGGCGGCGGACGGCAGGCTCGCACAGCCGACAGAGGCCTGAGCCAGCCGAATCCACATCCGCAACCGTGATCCGAACGCGTGAACCCCCTCTTCCGAGGGGGTTTCTCGCGCTGTCGGGGCAGGATGTTGAACCCTCGACCTCCGAGTTTGGGCCTGAGGATCTCTCCCAACACGGGAAGACCCGGCCTCGTCTCGGACGGCGGTTCGCTCTACGACTCAACCACGAGCTGGACGAACCCTCACGCGAGAAATCCCCCGGATGACCAGGGGATTTCATTCGTAGCGGGGGTAGGATTTGAACCTACGACCTTCGGGTTATGAGCCCGACGAGCTACCAGACTGCTCCACCCCGCGGCGTGTCAGCATGATACCAGGCTCGCGGGCATCGATGTCCGGCGTAGGCTGGCGCTCATGTTCACCCGCCGGATCGGCGCATGGCTCGCGGCCATCTCCCTGCTCGTTGCCGCCCCGGCCGTCGCCCAGGAGGACGTGGCGTCCGCGATCACCGATACGCCCGCCGCCGGTTTCGAGCTCGTGGTCTCGCAGCGCGTCGATTTCTCCGGCCTGGTCGACGAGGAGCCGATCGTCGTGACCGATTCCTGGGTGAAGTCCTTCACCGAAGGCACGAACAGCATCAGCATCGTGGCGACGCTCTTTCCCGATCGGGTGAGCCTCGGGTCGGGCATCGCAGGTGCCCTCGCCCAGATCGCGCTCGAGGATCGCACTCTGTCGGCGCTTCACGACAACGTGGTGACCGGCCCGGTCCGGGGGGACTCGGAGCCCGTCGAGTTCGCCGTCTACGGAGAAGGCACGATCGCCTTCGCCATCGGTGCGGTGGGACCCGACCGGCTCACCGTTCTGGACGAGGCACTCGCCACCCAGCTCGAGCATTCGACGGGTGAGCGGCATCCGCTCGGGGTCGACGGGCCCCTGCCGATCGATGACGACTCGACGAGCTCGCTGCTCTACGTCTTCGTGATCTCGGGTGTCGTTGCGCTCCTCTTCGCCATCTTCCTCGTCACTGCGCGACGGCGGGTCTGAGACCGTTCGCCCCGACTGCCGGCTGGTAGGTTCCCGCCCCACATGACGGACACGCCTGCACCTCTCGTCGACTACGAGAGCGAGATCACCGACAACCTGCGCTGGGCCGACTTCGAGTTTCGCCCCGGTGACGTCGTCATCTCGGCCCCGGCGAAGTCGGGGACCACGTGGACCCAGCAGCTGGTGGGATCACTGATCTTCGCGGGCACGGACATGCCGGGAACGATCGCCGAGCTGTCACCGTGGCTGGACATGAAGATCCGCTCGAAGGTGTCGGTTTTCTCGATCCTGGAACAGCAGACGCATCGCAGGTTCATCAAGACCCACACCCCCCTCGACGGCGTGCAGTGGTCCGACGACGTCATCTACGTCTGCGTGGGTCGCGACCCGAGAGACGCCGCCATCTCCATGACCCACCACCTCGTCAACCTCGATGGAGAGGCACTACAACAGATCACCGCCATGATGGGCGGCTCGTACGATCCGTCCGAGCCACCGCCCGACGACATGGCGCCCGACTTCTTCATACGCGAGTGGGGCAACCGCAACCCCGAGCCCCCGTGGCCGCTGGATTCGTTCGCCACGATCTACGGCTCGTACTGGGACCGCCGCAACCGACCCAACGTCGGGCTGTTCCACTTCGCCGACTACGTGCGCGACCTCGGTGCGGAGGTGCGCCGGCTGGCCGATCTGCTCGAGATCGACGTGGATGACGACACCGTGGCCGGCATCGTCGCAGGCTCGCGCATCGATGCAGTGCGATCCAACGCCGAGGCCGTAGCCCCGGACGCCCACCTCCGCCCGTGGAAAGACGCTGCGGCGTTCTTCCGATCAGGCCTGGTCGGCGAGTGGCGGGAGTACTACGACGAAGACGAGGCTGCTCGCTACGACGCCGCGCTGTCCGAGCTCGTCCCGCCGAAGCTCGCCCGCTGGATGGCCGACGGACGCGCCGGCGCCGACATCACCTGAACGCCCTACGTCGTCGGATCGGCGGCGGCGAGCAGAGCCTGGGCCCGACGAATGAAGTCGGTGGCCTCCTGCACCTTGGCGCCGTACGTCGCCAGGTCGCCGTTGCGAAGCGCTGCATCGGCATCGGCGAGCGCCGCCTCGGCCGCAGCGACCAGGGCCGAGATCTCCTCGGGAATCACACCCGGGTCGCCAGGTGTCCCCGGATCGCCCGGATCAACGGGATCCACGTCGAGACCCGGAATGACGGCAGCGAGCGCCTCGGCGAGAGAATCACGCATCTGGATGTTGCCGTCATACGAGACGACGACCTTCTTGAACTCCGGGATGCCCTCGTCGTTGGCCGCACCGGCCTGGTCGGCGGCGATGTAGATCGGCTGCACGTAGAGCAGCGACTCCTCGATCGGGATGACGAGCATGTTGCCCTGGATCACCCGCGATCCCCCCTGACCGAGCAGCGTGAACTGCTCCGAGATCTCGGGGTTCTGGTTGATGAACTCGCCGACCTGCCCGGGACCCTGCTGCGCCGTCTGCGCCGGCAGCCGGAAGTCGATCAGCCTGCCGTATTCCGCCGGCCCGGATTTCGCCACGATGAACGACACCATGTTGGGCCGATCGAGGGGCGTGAAGGGCTGCATGATGACGAAGGACAGCTCGTCGTCGCCCGGCAGCTGGATGAGCAGGTAGTACGGCAGCATCGGTCGCTCACCGAACTGACCCCGCAGCTCGGCCCGCCTCGAGTTGGACGGGTCGACGGCGATCTCCCACGGGTCGGCGACTCGGAAGAAGACGTTCGGGTCGGTCATGTGATAGAGCACGTACATGTCGGACTGGACCCGGAACATGTCCTCCGGATAACGCAGGTGCTCACGAACCTCCTGCGGCATCTCGGCATTGGGAGCGAACACCGACGGGAAGATGCGCTGCTGCGCCTGGATGAGCGGGTCGGTCTCGTCGACCACGTACAGCGTCATGGTGCCGTCGAAGGCGTCGACGACGGCCTTGACGGAGTTGCGGACGTAGTTGAACCCGTTGTCCAGACCGGGCCCACGGTCGAGCCGGCTCGTGTTGGCGATGGACGAATAGGGATAGCGATCCGTCGTCGTATAGAGGTCCATGACCCATACGAGCCGATCCTCCAGCGCCACGAGATACGGGTCGGCATCGGCGTCGAGGAACGGTGTGATCCGCCCCACGCGGTCGCGGATGTTCCGCTCCAGCATGACCTTCGAGTCGGCGCGGAGCTGGCCGGAGATGAGCACGTCGATGTGACCGAAGCGCAACGCCCACGCTCCTCTGCGGAAGAATCCGCCCAGACCGACGCCACCGTCCCCGTCGTAGTTGTTGGTAGCCAGCTGATCGCCACCGCCCTCGGGGAAGTCGACCTCGTCTTCGTTCGTGTCGACGATCGTGTAGTCGTTTTCCGCCGAGTCCGAGAAGTAGATCCGCGGCTGCGCCACCTCGAGGCTGTCGACCTCGGCGACCGGGGGGATGTCGCTGACCAGGAACGACGGCTGACCTTCGACCGTGACCGAGTTCGCCGGGCTGATGACTGCACCGAAGCCGTGCGTGTAGACGAGCCGCTCGTTGAGCCAGTTGCGGCTCGGCAGCCCCTGCTCGTCGAGTTCGCGGGCGGAGACCATCACCTGGGTGAGCTCGCCGTCGACCATGTAGCGGTCGACGTCGACGTCTGTGATCTCGTAGAAGGTCCTGATCTCCTGGAGCTCCGAGTAGGTCGTACGCAAGACCGACGGATCCCAGAGCCGGATGTTGTCGATGGTCGATTCGTTCGCCTGGATGGCGGGCGCATCGAGGTCGCTCGAGGCGGCGAAGTCCCGCACCTCGATGCCTGCCAGCCCGAACGCGGCATTCGTGGCCGCGATGTTGTGCCCGTAGAACTCGCGTTCCTTGTTCAGCTCGTCGGGCTGGACCTGGAAGCGCTGCACGACGGCCGGGTACACGCCACCGATGATGATGGAGGTGCCCAGCCAGAGCCCGACCGCGACGAGGGGCAGCGTCCACCCCCGGAACCGCAGGTTGACGAGCAGGATCACGGCGGCCACCAGCGAAATCAGGATCAGGAGGTTCAGCGCCGGTACCCGAGCGTTCACGTCGGTGAAGAGCGCACCGAGCGGATTGGTGCGACCGGGAATGAGGAGCTCCCACCGATCGAGCGCGTAACCGACCGCCTTCAAGAGGGCGAGCCCGGCGAACAGCACCGAGATGTGAGCCTTGACAGCCGGCGAGATCCGACGCAGCGACTGCACCGGGATTCCGCCGTTCAGGTAATGGACCAGCACGGTGACCAGCGCGACGAAGAGCACGAGCTGGAACGACCAGTTGAACAACCCCCGATAGAAGGGGAGATCGAAGACGTAGGCGCCGAGGTCGTTCCCGAAGATGGGATCGGCACTCCCGAAGCTGCCCCCGTGCCGCCAGAAGAGGAAGTCCTCCCACAGCACCGCAGTTCCCAGGCCCATGGTCACGCCGAAGAAGGCGGCGACCACGAGCCGCACACGTTGCGCTCTCGGCTCGATCCAGATGTGGAATCGTTCCAGGAGCTCCTCGTCGGGACCGCTGACGAGCGCCATCGAGCGTGGAGACAGCCGATCGGCGATGGCGAGGTTGATCCAGAACATGGCGAACGCGATGAGCGTCGCGATGATCACCAGCCAGACCCTGGTGAAGATGAGCGTGCGCCACACCGCCAACTGGTCGATCGAGTCGTACCAGAGGTAATCGGTCCAGAAGGTGGCGATGGAACGGAGCGCCATCAGCAGCACCACGAAGGCGACGAATGCGATGATCGCGAGACGTCTCCCGCGGCTCGGTTGGCGGATTGGGATGGGTTCGTCTCGGTTGATCACAAGCAGGGATTCTATTGGTGGCCGTCAGCTTGGATTCCGCGCCTCGGTCGAGGCGTCGAACGCCTCGCTCGCGAGGGCGGCGAGACGGCGTTCTGCCTCGTCGCTGCGCCACGATCGATAGATCCTGCCGAGGCTCGCCGACGTTTCGCGATACCCGGATCCCGCCATGGTCTCCGTGGCCCCGATGACCGCCGAAGCGAGCGCTTCGCCGAACACGACGTCGACACCCGATGCGCCCTCACCACCCGCGGCCCGGTGTGCCTCGTCGATGAGCGCTTTGACATGCGGGTCGAGGGCGAGGCGGTACTCCTCGGCATCCGGCCGCCACCCGTCGGGGTCCGCCTTGGTCGCCTCGAGCATCACGTTCTGGAACTCGAGAATCTGCTTCTTCACCGCTCGCAGCGCACGGTTCGTGATCGGCAACAGCACCGATTCACGGGCCTCGAACGCAATGTCGTCGGTCTCCTCGGCCGGGGTCTCCGTCTCCTGCGTGTCCGGTGCGGTCGCGGCCGGGATCGCCGCCTCCGCTCCGGCTTGGTCGTCCTCGCGTGCGCGGTCGTCGATCGGCGCGCCCGTGGAGTCGTGGGGTGCGTCGGCTTCGTCCGTCGGCTCGTCTGCGACTGCAGGGGATGCAGGCGTTTCGTCCTGGCCGGTGGTCCGCAACGATGCGAAGAGATCGGCCAGACCGTCGGGCGGGGCGTCGGCACCGGACTCCAGGCCGTCGACGGGTTCGGCGACGAAAGGTTCGGCGACGACGGGTTCGGCCATGGACGCTTCGGTGGCGGGACGCGACTCGCCACTCTCAGGTTCGTCCGTGCCGACTGCCGAAGCAGCGTCTTCCGGGACGTCGACGTCGTCGTCACCCACCTCGCCATCACCAGCAGCGTCGTCTGCGTCCCCCGAGGCGTCGACATCTGGCACCGCCGGCGCGACGGGCGGCTCTGCGTGCAGCCGGGCGTCGTCGTCCTGCGGCGGCTCGGCGTCGGGGGCATCCACCGCGTCGACGCCGGCCGGGCTCCACGGATCGTCGACCTCCGGCTCGAACTGGAGTCGCTCGACCTCGGCGACGATGTCGTCGGCATCGAGCACCGGCTCCAGTTCGACGACGGAGCTCCTCGGCTCGGGAGGGACGAGCCGCACGGTGGCGTCGGCGTCGAGCCATCCCCCGCCTCGCTCGTCGTCCGGCTCGCTCGGTTCGGCGGCCTTGTCGATGATTCGCACCGTCGTGGTCTCGGGGGCCATGAGGCGCTGATGCTGCTCTTCGATCTGCGACTCCACGAGGCCGATGGCACGGCGGGCTTCCTCCAGCTCGCCCATCAGCTCCTCACGACGCACCTCGAGCGCCCTGGTGCGCTCCTGGGCGGCCTCGGCCGCCTCCCGGGCCTCGGCACGGATCGAATCGGCCTCGGCCCGGGCCGTGCGCACCGCTTCCTCTGCATCGCGCTTGGCCTCCGAGGTCAGCCGGATTGCCTCTTTCTCCGCCTGGGCCCGGATGAAGAGGGCGTCTTCGTCGGCCGACGCCCTGGTCTGCTGCGCCTCGGCCAACGCCGACTCGAGATGGGTCGTCGCCTCCTCCCACGCGTCGGTGCGCATTCGCTCGGCATCGGCGGCGGCCTCCGAGCGCCATTGCTCGCCATCGGCCGTGGCTCGCTGCCGGATGTCGGTGGCCGCGGTCCGGGCGGCTTCGAGAATCGCCGTGACCTCCTTGCCGACGCTGGCGAACTCCTCCTTCAGATCGAGCGGGTCGTCGAGGCCCAGCTGGGCGAGGTGACCCGAGGCGGCGTCGAGGCGGCGACGGAGATCGTCGATCAGGTCGGCGACGGCCAAGCGAAACTCGTCGACGTCGCTCTTGTCGTAGCCGCGGAGGCCGGACCGGAGCGACACCGACCTGACATCGTCGCCCGTCGACAGATCAAAGCCCATGCGCGGCGCACGTTACCGAAGAGTGCCCTGTGCGGAGGGGAATGCGGATCAGAGAGAGTCGAGGAAGGCGAGCGCATCGTCCACCGTCGCCACCCGGACGATGTTGATGCGATCCCCTGCGGCCTCGAGCGCATCCTCGTAGTTTCCGGCGGGCACGAGGACGTGGTCGGCGCCGGCGCGGATGGCTCCGAACACCTTCTGCTGCACGCCGCCGATCGAGCCCACCGTGCCGTCGCGAGCGATGGTGCCCGTCCCGGCGATGCGCTGCCCCCTGGTCAGATCCTCCTCGGTGAGCTGATTCATGAGCTCGAGGGTGAACATGAGCCCTGCGGATGGCCCACCGATGTTCTGACTGTCGATCTGCACGTCGACGGGATAGAGCTCCTCGACCGTGGCATCCTCGAGGAGGACCCCCACCATGCCACGGTTCTCGTCGACGATCGGTTCGTCGTTCTCGTCGAAGCCCATGAACGGCCCGAGCACGATGTCGAAGTTCAGTGTCTCCGACGAGCCGTCCTCCCCGACGCGCTCGATCACGAGCTGGATCTCGGTCCCCGGCGTCTTGCCGCCGAGCACGTCGACGGCATCGTTGGCGAACTCGACCTCGACGCCATCGACCTCGACGATCACGTCCTCTGCCTGCAACACCCCGTCGGCTGCCGTGCCCTCGATGGTGCCGAGGATCAGCGCCCCGGACCCGATCAGTTGGGGCTCGTACCCGAGCCGGGTCAGGGCCACGAAGATCGCGTCCCGTTTCGACCCGTCCATGAGGGCCAGGTTCTGTCTGGTCAGCTCCTCCTGGCTGACGCCGGCGGGGCGAATCGTCTCCCGCTTGTTCAGCGTCACCTCGGGATCCAGCCAGGCGCCGACGTACTCGAGGGCCGTCACCTCTTTGAGCGACACGGTGAGAAAGAAGAGCTCACCGGCGTCCTCGACGGGATCCTGGCCCACCACCGACACGAAGTCGCCGACGTCGTTGACCGGACCCGGGCTCAGCGCGAAGTAGTCGACCTCGAGGTTGGCGAGCCAGTTGAGGGCGAAACCGACGACCAGGAGGAAGACCCCCAGCACGATGGGCCATTTCGGCATCTTGTGCCGATGCGCCTGTGTCGCCGCCCACTCGGGAGCGACGTCGTCCACCGGGCCAGTGGGGTCGTGCAACGCCTCTGTCGTGCCTCGATCCATGCGGGGCATGCTATCGCCGTGCGGCGTTGTGGCGACCGCTGCGACGGTGGGCCCGGGTGACGGCACGCTCCGGGGAATACAATCCCCGCACGTTCACGGACCGAGGAGGGTCGATCCATGCAAGCCACCGTCCCCACGAGGGTGATCGCAGGCGCCGTGTTGCCGCGCTCGACGGCCTGGACCGTGGGCCTCGTCGTCGGGTTCGCCCTCCTCACGGCCGCCGCCGCCCAGATCCGGATCACGTTGCCCTTCACGCCGGTGCCCATCACGGGTCAGACCTTTGCCGTGCTCCTGGCCGGGGCTTCGCTGGGTTCGGTGGCGGGCAGCGCCAGCCAATTGGTGTACGTACTCCTCGGCGCGGTGGGACTCCCCTTCTATGCAGGAGGCGACTCGGGATGGGAGGTCGTCCAGGGCACCTTCGACCGGACGGCCGGGGCCGGCGCCGGGGGCAGCTCCTTCTACCTCGCC
>CAYFYC010000038.1:26072-32162 GCA_964347305.1 uncultured Acidimicrobiaceae bacterium
GAGGTCGTCCAGGGCAGAACCGGCGGCTATCTGATCGGCTTCATCGTCGCCGCGTGGATCGTGGGCTTCCTCGCAGAACGCAGGCAGGACCGCACGATCGCATCGGCCGTCCCCGCCTTCCTCACCGGCAGCCTGGTCGTCTATCTGTTCGGCGTCCCCTGGCTGGCACACGTGCTCGACATCGGTTGGGTCGAGGCAGCCGGTCTCGGTGCGGTCCCGTTCGTCATCGGCGACCTCGTCAAGGCGGCCCTCGCCGGAGTCCTGCTTCCACTGGGATGGCGGCTCGCCGACCGCAGGCTGATCTGACGGACGCCAAGCCGGCGCGACCCCATACACGACACGAGAAGCGGCCCCCGGATGTCCGGGGGCCGCTCGGTCGTTGGTGGGTCGTCTTGTTTCTACCGGCTGATCAGCCTGCCGCGCAGGGCCCGCTGAAGTCGTAGGCCGCAGCGGTCGGACCCACGAAGAAGTCCTGGACGACCGAGAACCCCGTCGATGAGTCTGCATTGAAGGCTGCAACGAGACCTTCACGCGGGAACTCCGTCGCGGGATCGCCACCGAACGACCGCGCCGGCATCATGCCTTCGTAATCGACCGACGTCAGCGTCCTGGCTGCCTCGGCGATACCCGCCCGGGTCAGGTCACCATTCCCCAGCGCACTCTCGAGCGCTGCCTTCAGGCCGTACTGCGACACCCAGCCGCTCACGAAGAAGTCGTTGGGGTCGACCCCGGCCGCGCCGAGGGCAGCGCGCATCTTCTCGTGACCCACCGAGTCGTAATCCCACTCGCCCACGTAGGAGGACTGGAAGAAGATCCCGGCCTGGAAGGCGGGGGCCGCAGCCGTGGCGAGAATGCCGACGTTCCAACTCGGACCGGCACCGATGTACACGTTGGTGGCACCTTGCGATGCGGCTCCGGCAACGATGGCCGCCGTCTCGCTCGGGCCCGTCACCAGATAGACGATGTCCACCGGGTTACCGAGCACCTGACCGATGGCCTCGACCTGCGTCGGATCGCCACCCGCGGAAATCGGAATCACAGGCGCCTCCCAGGCGACATTGACACCGTTCGCGGCGGCGGCGATCTTCACGCCCTCGAGGTAGTCCCGGCCGTAGTCAGTCGGGAAGAACAGGACGCCGACATTTGCCGGAGCCGGACGACCGGCAGCCGGTAGCGCCTGCATCGACCAGTCGAAGGCGTTCATCGCCTCGAAGCAGTAGTTGGTGCCGAACTCGATGACGAGGCCCTGGTCCTCGCTGTCGAAGGCCCAACCGGACCACCACGACATCGGAGCTGCCACCGTGTCGTCACGGTCGTAGTCGGGGATCGCAGCAATCGTCTGCGGGGTGCCCAGGCTTTGAGCAATGGCCGCAACGTCGCCGGCGAGATCGTTGTACGACTGCACGAAGACCTCGGGGTTGTACTGCGTGTCCTTCTTCAGGTCATCGGGAAGCGCCACGTCGAACTGGCCACCGATACCACCCGTGGCGTTGACCGTGCCCCAAAAGGCCCGGTGTCCGCCGAGGAGCGCCGGGGCAGCCGCGGCGAAGGGCCCGGACTCGTCCGTGAGCACGCCCAGGTAGATGCAGCCACGGTCTGGATTTCCGCCCGGACACGGCTCGGCGGTGACGCCGACGCCGGTCTTGAGTTCGCCACCGGCCTCGGTGGTAGTCGTGGTGTCCGGCGCCGCCGTGGTCGTCGTCGTCTCCGGCGCGGCCGTGGTGGTCGTGTCCTGGGGAGCCGCCGTCGTGGTGGTGGTCTCCGTCGTTTCGTTGCTACACGCCGCGGCGACCAAGGCCAGGACGGCCAGCACTGCAAACGTGCGCATGAGTTTGCGTTTCACGCGGGTTTTCCTCCTCTGAAGAACCGGTGTGTCGACCGGCATCGAGATCTGCTCAATACGAGAACGGGAACGCCTTCCAGTAGTTGCGGATGCGTATCCAGATCCCGTACAGCCCCAAGGGCTCGAAGATCAGGAACATGATAATGAGGACGCCGAACAGGATGCGCTCGATCTGCGACACGGCCAGCGCCGGATCGGCTCCGCCTGCGACGAATGGGATCCATCCCACCACGGTATCGATGAACGACGCGAAGTGCGTGAAGTCGATCAGCTTGGGCAAGAGGGTGATGAAGAAGGCGCCCATGATCGACCCGGCGATCGAAGCCGCACCCCCGATCACGACCATCGCGATGTAGGCGATGGAGAGCAACAGGCTGAAACTCGTCGGCTCGACGAAGCCGGTGATCGAGAACAGGAGCGCACCGGCGATACCGGCATAGAACGAAGAGATGGCGAAGGCCATCACCTTGTAGCGGGTGAGGTCGACGCCCATGATCTCGGCGGCGATGTCACGGTCTCGCACCGCCGAGAACGCCCGCCCGACCCGCGACCTGACGAGGTTCTTGGCGAGTAGCGCCATGACGATCATCACCCCGAGCATGAAGAAGTAGCTCTGCTGTTCACGCGTGATCGACAGCCCGAGGACGGTGCTGTCGGCGTCGAAGCGATACCCCAGCATCTCCAGGCGCGCAGGCTCGCGGCCCTCACCGATTCCCCCGGTCAGCTCTCGCCAGTTCCGGAAGATGTGCTCGCCGACGAACACGAGCCCGAGGGTGACGAGCGCCAGGTAGAGACCCCGCAAGCGGAGCGCCACGGGGGCCACGATGATGCCGGCCGCCGCGGCGATGAGCCCTGCGGCCGGCAGCCAGATCAGCATGTCGAGGTCGAGCCCGATGAGTCGCACGCTGCCGTCCGACCCCAGCACCTGCTCGTTGCTCAGCGCGGCGCCGGCGTACGCACCCACTCCGAGGAAGAACGCATGACCGAGCGACACCTGACCGGCGTACCCGGTCACGAGGTTGAGGCCGATCGCCCCGATGGAGGCGACGAAGGCCGTCGAGAAGAGGATGAGCCAGCTGCGTCCGTCGCTCAGCGTGTCGAGATAGAACGGCAGCAGCACGGCGAACACGACGGCGGCGACCAGCCAGAACCGCTGCACGTTGTTCTTGAGGATGGCGTTGTCCCGCTCGTAGCGGGTGAACAGGCCCGGGGGCTTGCGGCTCATACCCGCTCCACCTCCTTCGTCCCGAACAGGCCGTAGGGCCGTACGAGCAGGACGAGCAGCATCACGACGTAGGGCACGACCTGGCTGAAGTTCCCGCCGAGGAACGAGGCGTATTGCGCCTGGTAGGTCGAGGTGAGGGCTTCGGCCAGCCCGATGATGAGCGCCCCGTAGATGGCTCCCTTGATCGAGTCGAGACCCCCGACCACGATGGCGGGCAGCGCTTTGAGGGCGACGATGAAGTTCGCCTGGGTCAGCCCGGCGAACGCCGCAGCCCCGAAGACGCCGGCGACGGCTGCCAGCGCACCACCCAGGATCCATGCGATCGAGAACACCCGGCCGACGTTGATGCCCTGTGCCTGGGCCACCTCTTGATCGATGGCCGTGGCACGCATGGCGAGTCCCATCCGCGACTTGTTGAAGAACACCAGCAGCGCCGCCACCAGCACGGCAGTGGTGATGACGAGGGCGATGATGCGCGGTTGCACGATGACGCCGCCCCAGTTGATCGGGGTGTTGCCCCACGGCACGCTGGGAGCACCGAAGCCCTCGGTGACCGGCGTCCCGATGCCGCGCACATTGGCGCCGATGAGGTCGTTGACGACCACCCGGATCGAGATGTCGAGACCGATCGTCAGGATTGCCGCGGCGAAGACAGGCTTGCCGATCATGGGGCGCAGAGCCACCCGCTCACTGGCGGCACCGAGGCTGGCCGCAGCGAGGATCGCCAGCAGCACGCCGGGCCAGAACCCCCAGCCCAGGGTGACCGACATGTACGAGGCCATGTAGGCGCCGAAGATCAGCAGCGCGGGCTGGGCGAAGCTGAGCACCTGGGTCGACTTGTAGATGATGACGAAACCGAGTGCGAGCAGCGCATAGATCGCGGCGAGCGAAAGCCCCTCCGTCACTGCCTGGAGGAACCGGGTGAGGCCCGGATCGAGCGCGGCGATCAGGGGCATCGGCACCTCACCGGTACATCGCCTCGATCTCCTCGGAGAAGCGCTCCTCGATCACCGATCGCTTCACCTTCTGTGTCGCGGTGAGCTCACCCTGCTCGTGGTCGAGCTCCTTGTTGAGCAGGGCGAACTTCTTGATCCCTTCCACCGACGAGAACTTCTCGTTGGTCTCGTTGATCGCCTTCTGGATGAGCTCACGGACCTCGGGCTTCTCCGACAGGTCGCGATACGTGGTGTGCGGCAGCTTCTTGCGTTGCGCCCAGTCGCTGACCACGTCGTAGTCGATGCCGATGAGGGCGGACAAGAACTTGCGGCGATCCCCGATCACGATCGCCTCGCCGACGAACGGTGACATCTTCAACGCGTTTTCGATCTCCGACGGCGAAATGTTCTTGCCGCCTGCCGTGATGATGATGTCCTTGATGCGGTCGACGATCTTGACGTGAGTGCCGTCGACCCACTCGCCCACGTCACCGGTGTGGAGCCAGCCTTCGTCGTCGACCGTCTCGGCGGACGCCTCGGGATTCCTCCAGTACCCGGCGAAGACGGCGGGGTGCCGCATGAGGATCTCACCGGTCTGCTCGTCGAGCTTCAGCTCGATGTTGGAGTAGGGCTCGCCCACCGTGCCGAGCTGCACCCGACCGGGCCGGTTGGTGGTGCCGATGGCCGAGCTCTCCGTCATGCCATAGGCCTCGTAGATGGGGATCCCGATGCCCATGAAGAACTCGATGACCTCCGGGGCGATCGGCGCCGCTGCGGTCACGCCATGGCGCACCCGGCTCAGGCCCAACCGTTCCTTGAGCGCCCGGAAGAGGAACAGGCTGCCGAGCGCATACCGAATCCGCATCCCCAGCGTCCAGTTCCCCCCGTTCGCCACGAGTTGCTTGCCGAGCTTCTCGGCGGTGCGCATCCAGTACCCGTAGTTGAGCTTCTTGAGGCGTGACGCCGACGCCATCCTCACCAGGACCGCGGCATGCATCTTCTCCCAGATGCGCGGCACGGCCTCGAAGATCGTCGGCTGCACCTCGCGCATGTCAACGGTGAGCGTGTCGAGCGACTCACCGAAGTTGGTGATGGTCCCGGAGGCGGCGTTCAGCCAGTGACCGAACCCCTTCTCGTACACGTGGCAGAGCGGCAGGTAGGACACCAGCTCGTCGCCCGGTCCCGGAGCCGGATCCACGAACCCCTCGTTGGACTTCAACAGGTCGAAGGCGAATTCGACGTTGCGGACCGTGAGCATCGCTCCCTTGGGCGGTCCTGTCGTGCCGGACGTGTAGATGAGGTACGCCACGTCGTCCGGTTGCACGCTCGCCATCCGCTCGGCGAGGGAAGGCCCATTGGCGGCCCGATGCGAGCCACCGAGCCGGAGGAGGTCGTCCCACGACATGAGCCGGGGATCGTCGTAGACGTCCACGCCCCGCGGCTCGATGTACACGATCTTTTCGAGTTCCGGGAGCGAGTCGACGACCTCGAGCGCTTTGTCGACCTGCTCCTGATCCTCGGCGATGAGCACCTTGCTGCCACTGTTGGCCAGCAGGTACTGCACCTCGGCGGACGGATTCGTCGGATAGAGACCCATGCAGATCGCCCTGATCGCTGCGCAGGCCGCGTCGGCTGCGATCCACTCCGGCCGGTTCTCGGAATGGATGGCGACCCTCTCACCGGGCTCGACACCGAGCGCCATCAAGCCGTGGGCCACGGTCTCGATCGTGTCCCAGTACTCGGCCCAGGTGATCTCCTGCCAGATGCCGAGGCGCTTCTCGCGCATGGCCACACCGTCCGGCGTCTCCTTCGCCCGCTGTTCGATGAGCGAGGCCACGGTCGTCACGGAGGTGGCGCGGGGCCGGTCCTGGGTGGTGGTCATGACTCGTCTCCCTCGTGCGTCTCGACGACGGCGTGCTCCTCACCGAGGTAGGCGCGGATCACGTCCGGGTTCTTCTGGATCTGCTCGGGTGGCCCCAGCGCGATCGGCTTGCCGAAGTCGATGGCGAGCACCGTGTCGGCGAGGTCCATGACGACCCGCATGTCGTGCTCGACGAGGATCATCCCGATGCCGAGCTCACGCTTGA
>CAYFYC010000039.1:0-20627 GCA_964347305.1 uncultured Acidimicrobiaceae bacterium
GCCTGGTTCGCCATGTCCTCCTTGCCGCCGAAGGCGCCGCCGTTCGACACGAGCTCGACGGTCACCTGGTCGGTGTCGATGCCGAGGACCGAGGCGATCTGGTCGCGGTCGTCCCACACACCCTGGCCACCGGAGTACACGTAGAGGGTGCCTTCCTCGCGGGGGACCGCCAGGGTCGACTCGGGTTCGAGGAAGGCGTGTTCCACCCGCTGGGTGTGGAACGTCTCGCTGACGACGTACGCGGCCTCCGCGAATGCGGCGGCCACGTCGCCGCGGGCATAGCGCGAGACCGAGAGCGTGTTGCCGTCGAGCCCCCAGACGGCGTCCTCGTCGGTGGCGAGCGCCTGCTT
Organism: uncultured Acidimicrobiaceae bacterium; assembly: GCA_964347305.1. Taxonomy (GTDB): domain Bacteria; phylum Actinomycetota; class Acidimicrobiia; order Spongiisociales; family UBA5794; genus CAYFYC01. The sequence goes on from CAYFYC010000039.1 coordinate 351, forward strand.
CGGGTCGGTGATGGGGGTGTGGACCCGGTACTCAACGTCGATGAGCTCCGCCGCCCGCTTGGCCGTCTCGACGTCGTCGGCGACGGCGATGGCGAGCACGTCGCCGGTGTAGGAGGTGCGACCCCCGACGGGGATCATCACCGGCCAGTCGGTGTGGATGAGGCCCACCCGCAGCTCACCCGGGATGTCGTCTGCGGTGAAGACCCCGTGGACGCCGGGGAGGGCCTGTGCCCTCGTCGTGTCGATGGCGACGATGTCGGCGCGGGCGTGGTCGGTGAGGCGCAGGAAGCCGTGGAGCATGCCCGGCACGACCATGTCGTCGATGTAGCCCCGGTCGCCGAGGGCGAGTTCCGTGCCCTCGTATTTGACGCCGCGCTTCCCGATGCCTTCGGGCAGTTCGACGGCAGGGGTGGGGGCTCCGGAGGCGATGAGTTCGATGGCCTCGACGATCTTGGTGTAGCCGGTGCAGCGGCAGAGGTGGGCGCCGAGACGGCCGTTGATGGTCTGCCGGTCGAGGTCGGCGCCCTTCTGGTCGACGAGCGCCTTGGCCCGCACCATGATCCCCGGGGTGCAGAAGCCGCACTGGAGCGCCCCCATGGCGGCGAAGGCGTTGGCGTAGCGTTCCCGCTCGGAAGCATCGAAGCCCTCGAGGGTGGTGACCTCCTTGCCTGCGGCCTTCTCCATCGAGACGAGACACGACACCGTCGCCTTGCCGTCGAGCAGTACGGTGCAGCATCCGCACTGGCCGCTGGGGGAGCACCCGTCCTTGGGCGACGTCACACCCGCCTCGTGCCGTAGGGCGGCGAGCAGATGGGGATGCCCCATCGACAGCGTCCTGGCCACGCCGTTGATGGTGATCGAGGCCGTCGTCGGCTCGGATACGGTCGTCATGGTGCCTCTCTCGGCGGGCGGATCACCCCTCGCTGCTCGACGATACGTCTGTAGCGCTCCGGGACCCGGTAGCGGTCCATGTCGAAGAGCGTCTCCTTGTAGAACTTGGTGAAGTCGAGGTCGAGGCGGGCGACGACGAGCTCATCGTCGTTGGTGACTGCCTGGGCGACGATCTGCCCCGATGGGGCGATGATCACCGAGTGGGCGAGCGATTCGACGCCCTCTTCGATACCGCCCTTGGCCACGCCGACGACGTACGTGCCGTTCTGATAGGCGCCGGCCTGCATGACGAGGTGGTTGTGGAAGGCCTGGAGCGGGTTCTGCTGGACATCGGGGGCGTAGTAGAGCGGCGTGTTGTAGCCGATGAGGACGATCTCGACGCCCTGGAGGCCCATCACCCGGTAGATCTCCGACCAGCGCCGGTCGTTGCAGATCGCCATGCCGACGAGCCCCCCGAAAGCGTGCCACACACCCGGCTCGTCGGGGCCCGGTTCGAAGAAGTGACGTTCGGCGTGCTGGAACGGCCGCCACGCCTCGTGCTCTTCGTGCCCGGGGATGTGGATCTTGCGGTACTTGCCCACGATCGACCCGTCGCGTTCGACCAGGATCTGGGTGTTGTAGCGGTGGGTCGTGCCGGCGTCGTCGGTGTGGATCTCGGCGTAGCCGAGCGAGAATCCGATGCCGAGGCGGGCGGCCTCGTCGAAGAGTGGCTTGGTCTCCGGGCCGGGCAAATCGCCCTCGAACCAGGAGAGGATCTCGGCTTCGTCCTCGATGTGCCACCGCGGGAAGAAGGTGGTGAGGGCGAGCTCTGGATAGACGACGAGGTCACAGCCACGATCGGCGGCGTCGTGAAGAAGGGCCAGCAGCCGCTCGACGACCTGCTCGCGGGTCTCGTCACGGCCGACCGGACCCATCTGGGCGGCTCCGACCGTCACGTGACGGGCCACGTCGCACCTCCCATGGTGATCGCTGCCGTCACGATAGTCGACACCCCTTTACATTTTGTCAAGGACGCTTTGGTCGGGCGCATCGCAGGGCACGCTGAATGCCGATTCTGCGCGGTTCTTCTGCCTGTGGGCAACCTGTGAAACCACTGATTGCATCGATAAGTGATTCGACGCCCCTGCTCTGACTTTCTGCCCTGCCAGCAAGAGGTCGGGAGCAGCAGGGTTGTTGATACGAAGTCCAGATGGACATGGAATGGGGGTTCTCTCGTGAGAAGACTTTCTGTGGTCGTTGCGTTGGCCGCCGCGTTGCTGGTGTCGTCGGCGTTACCAGCTGGGGCAGACCCGGAGGTGAACTCAAACAACAACAACAGTGCTACGGAGATCGAGCTCGATTGCGGCATCACAGTGCTGGTGATGTTCGCGACCAGCAGCGCGATCGCGTTTGAGCCGGGGGTGGACAACAGCGGACGCGAATACGCGATGAAGTCGATTGTGGGCGAAGGCGTCCTATTCGATGGAACACTCCTCTATGACTATGCCCATGAATGGGGTCTGCGGAAGGGCTACAGGGGGGCTGAGCACGAGTGTTCCGGCGAAGTCACGTATCCCACAGAGCTGGGAGACGTGACTGAATCCTTCACCCTGACCCTTCAGGGCAAGGACGCTTGATCTTCAAACGTGTCGCTCCGGTGATCTCCGCATTGGGGCCCTCGCCCCACCCGGGCGGCGACCATGTCATCGGCGACGACCAACTCTTCGATGACGTGGCTCACGTGTCGATGCCGGCGTGAGCTGCCGTCCAGGTGTCTCGTCGGGCGCCTACACCCCGGATCGAGCCGCCACCGGCCGAACGAACGACGATGTCGGGGTTGAGCCATCGATCGAACCCGTCGAGTTCGTCACGGTCGCCCCTGATACCGAGGCGCATCACCGACCTCGCCGGATGCCCGAGATGGCACCTCCCGGATCGGTTACGGCCGGAGCTCGAGGAAGCCCGCGGCTGCGAAGTCTTCGTCGAACGCCAGCGCTTCCCGGAGGCGCCGGTCGCGCATCACTTGGAAGCTCGTGGCATCGACGAACGAGTATGCACGCTCGTCGTGCTTCCGCAGCCATGCCCATGCCTTGTCCTCCTGCTCCGCAGAGACGCGGTGCATGGAGAGTTTGGTTTGCTCGTTGAGCAGACGAACCCGGTCGAGGAAAGCAAGAGCAGTGGTGTGACCGTCCTTGCGGCGAAGGAACGTCCAGGTCTCACCTACGATGAGGTTTGTCGTCAGGACCTGCTCGGCAGGGCCAAGGTGGTCCAGTAGCGCCAACGCGACGGCGTGACGACCATCACCGGGTAGCGACCACGCCACCCACCAGCTCGTGTCTGCGAACTTCACGAGTCGTAGACGACCCGATCGATATCACCTGGTTCCGTCGTCTTGTCACCAGAAGCGAAACCGGCCAGTCCCCGCCATGGATCTTCCTCCGCTTCGAGAGCGTGATCGGGCAAGAGCGCGCTCAGACCGCGACGAATCAGCTCGGATTTCGAGATGCCAAGCCGTTTCGCCTCGGCGGCGGCCTCTGCATCGAGGTCGTCGGGGATGGTGATGGTGATCGTCTTCATGCCCCGAGCATACATTACTGCTGTGACATTGCCTACATAGTCACATACCAGAGCGGCGTACCGAGAAATGGCGCTGGGGGGGCGTCGACGGTTCAAGGGTGGTCCGCAGCCGAACGGCTCGGCGTCGAGAGATCGCGACGCGCGACCGGCGGCTCTTCCCCCATGGGCGACCCCGCCCACACCGATGCCGTCGACCTCGTGTCTTGCGATCCAGACGACGCCCGCCCTCGCCGCCGTTGGCAGCTCGTGGCGGCACAGCCGGTGCTTCCTCACCTCGGCTACATCCTGCTCGTCGTGGCGACAACGGTCCCGGCGGCCGCATTCATGATCGGGTCGACCCGGCTCGACGGCTACCCCGGGGGGTGGCGGTCCGCCACGCTGGTGATCGCCGTGCTCCTCGTCGTCACCGGTTCGTCCGTCATCACGATGCTCTTGCTCCCGATCTGGGTCGGAGCGCTCACATTGGTCGGCGGGCGCGATACGCCGGTCACCAACTGAAGACCGCAGATCTGTACGAAATGTAAAGGGCGGTCCTACTACATCTTGTCAAGGGGCGCAGAGCCGAGCCTCGCATGTCGGCAGGTCGTGCTCGGATGCGCGCGGGCGTCGGCTGCCAGTGAGCGGAGTCAGCGGGCGGAAGACCTCCCATTGCTCGATCTTGAGGTTCGGATCGGCGCAGCAGCGATGACCCGGAGGCGACGAGACGCGCGTAGCCTCGTGGGATGGCTTGGACACCACGTGCCGGGACGATGGCAATGGTGCATCGCCTCGGCGAAACCCACTCAGTCGAGATGCTCACTCGCCTCCTTGGGGGCGCAGTCGCAGCACACGATCTGGTGTGGGCTCCTTATCGCACGGTCCTACTGGACATCGGGAACGGACACGCAGAACGACTGATGTCGGATGAGTCAGGACGACGCCTCGTCTACTGGCCACGAGTCTGGGCCGCCCGGGCGCTGGCGTACGTGGGTGACAGAGAGGCGGGACCGGCGTTGCTGGCAGCGCTCGATGACGAACACTGGCGTGTGCGCATGACGGCAACGCAGACCATCGGGCGGCTCGGTATCGAGGGCGCGACGTCCCACCTCCTGGAAGGGCTGAACGACCAACACCAACGGGTGAGATCGGCGTCGGTCCTGGCACTGCAGCGGGTTGGTACCGAGGACGCTGTCGAACGGCTTCTCCAGGAGCCGGTGACCGGCATCGAGCGCAGTCGCACCGAACGGGCCGCCGCAATGATCCTTGATCGTTCGGCCAACGGATAGCCGGTGACGCACGTAGAGCCACGCCGGTCGCCACCACACTCGCTCCGCAGAGTGTCCGGGATCGGCACCCTGGCGTGCGCTGTTCATACATGCCTCGCTCGGTATCACAGATCGTGATACGTCGTGAATGCGATCGGAGCACATCCGTGTTCGGCCGTCGAGACATCGGCCCGGTAGCATCATGGCGAGGGAAGCATCGTGTTGGCACCTGGTACCACGCTCGACATCGGCGATCACTCGGTCGAGGTCCTCGCCAACCCCGGAGGTCTGGGCGACCGTTATCTCCTGCGGATCGACGCCGACCCCGGCGCGCCCGGGATCGACGGGGACTTCCCTCATCTCCACCCGTCGCTCGTCGAGACCTTCACGTGCATCTCCGGCAGCATGACCGCCCGGGTCGGCAAGATCATGAGTCGCGTCGAGGTCGGTGAGAAGGTCGAGGTGGCGCCGGGCGCGGTCCACGGCTTCGAGAACACCGGGCAGGACAGGTTGATCGTCGAATCCGAGGTCATCTTTCCGGGCGGATACGACCCCGCCCTCGATCTCATGCGCTTCGCCCGGATCTACGATCGGCTCAGGCGGGAACGCCCGGTCGGCCGGCGGACTGGCGAACCGTCGCTGCTGCAGATGGCCGTGCTGACCCACGAGTGGCGCGCTGTCATCCGACAACCCGGAGTCGCCGGAGCGATGGTGTCTGCCCTTGCCGCCGTTGGCAGACTCGCCGGGTACCGGCCGGATCCTTTCCCCACGGAGTCCGGCTGATCGATAGCCTCGGCCCATGACACGTTCGCACTGGCCGCGCGCTCGCTGCGGGTCGTGGCGGGGATCTTCGTCGCGACGTTCGCCTTCGGGCTTCTGTCGGTGGGGGATCAAGCCGGTGCCTTCGCCGACTCGGAGGCGGCCTACACCGAGATCTTCTCCGACGACGCGCATCGTGTCATCGACCTGATCGGTTCGGTGTTGTTGATACTCTCGGCGGTCGCGTTCGGCGCCTTCGCCCTCCAAGTCGCGGCCATGGGCGACCCGACACGATCGTCGACGGTTGTGATGCGAGTCGGCGGCACCCTCGCTTCGACGTCGATCCTGTTCGCCGGAGCCGCCTTCCTCACGGTCCCGGCGAGCCTGCTGGTGGGCGACTTCTACGGAGATCCAGGGCTCGTGACGGCACAGCCGGTGCTTCCTCACCTCGGCTACATCCTGCTCGTCGTGGCGACAACGGTCCCGGCGGCCGCATTCATGATCGGGTCGACCCGGCTCGACGGCTACCCCGGGGGGTGGCGGTCCGCCACGCTGGTGATCGCCGTGCTCCTCGTCGTCACCGGTTCGTCCGTCATCACGATGCTCTTGCTCCCGATCTGGGTCGGAGCGCTCACATTGGTCGGCGGGCGCGATACGCCGGTCACCAACTGAAGGCCGCAGATCTGTACGAAATGTAAAGGGCGGTCCTACACTCGACGGGCCGAGCAAGGAGCAGCCACATGTCGATCGTCCGCGCCGCTCTCGTCCAGTCCGAGTGGACCGGTGACGTCGAGTCGATGCTCACAAAGAACCTCGCCTACGCCCACGAAGCGGCCAACCAGGGCGCTCAGATCCTCTGCTTCCAGGAGATCTTCACCGCCCCGTACTTCTGCACCGTCCAGGACGCCGCCTTCTACGACCACGCGGAGGAGATCCCGAACGGGCCCACCATCCAGCGGGTGATGGCGCTCGCCAGGGAGACCGGGATGGTCGTGGTCGCCCCGATCTACGAGAAGGTCGACGAGGGAACGTTCTACAACACCGCCGCCGTCGTCGACGCCGACGGCGAGTTCCTCGGCATCTACCGCAAGACCCACATCCCGCAGGTCGAGGGGTTCTGGGAGAAGTTCTACTTCCGGCCCGGCAACCTCGGCTATCCCGTCTTCGACACGAAGGTCGGGCGGATCGGGGTCTACATCTGTTACGACCGGCACTTTCCCGAGGGCTGGCGGGCGCTCGGCCTCAAGGGCGCCAAGATCGTCTTCAACCCGTCGGCGACGACCCGGGGCCACTCGAAGTATCTGTGGCAGCTCGAGCAGCCGGCGGCGGCGGTCGCCAACGAGTACTTCGTCGGCGCCATCAACCGGGTCGGCCGGGAGGAACTGGAGGACACCGACTACTACGGCAGCTCCTACTTCGTCTCGCCGCGAGGCGAGATCGTCGGTGAGACCGCCTCCGACACCGAAGACGAAGTCGTGGTCCGAGATCTCGACATGGATCTCATCGAGACGGTGCGCCGTCACTGGGCGTTCTACCGGGACCGCCGCCCCGAGATCTACGGCGACGTGACCGCGTCGTGAGCGCGCAGTGACCGATCGCACCGACGTCGAGTTCCTCGTCGAGCCGTTCGTCGAAGGCGCCCCGGGCGTGCATGTGAAGGCGGCGATCGAGGCAGTCGAGGCCCACGGGCTCGCGGTCGACGTGGGTCCGTTCGGCAACGTGGCCGTCGGCGACATCGATGTCGTCGCCGACGCCATGGCCGACATGGCCCGCGCCGCGATGTCGGCAGGGGCCGATCGCGTGACCGTCACGTATCAAGCAGCCGAGGCGGTGCGCCGGGTGTCGCCTGCGGGCGGGCTCCACGACGCGCTCGGACGGCTCATCGCCGGGATCGAAGCAGAGTTCGGAGCGCCGCTCGGCGAGTTGTCCCGCACCGACAAGCAGGCGGCGGTGCGCCGCCTCGACGAGAGCGGCGCCTTCCTCCTCAAGAAGTCCATCGAGGACGTCGCCGAGCGCATGGGGGTCAGCCGCATCACCATCTACAACTACCTCAACGCCATCAGGGCAGATTGATCCGCCGGCACGGTGTTGTGATGGTCCGGTCAATACGCGGCGGCCACGGCGCTCTCCCATGACTCACGAGACTCGGCGATGAACTCGGCACAGGACAGCCCTGTGATGACGTCCTGACCGGCGATCCCCGACGGGCACGCTGCTGCGTAGCGTTCGGCTGCGTTTGCGATCGCCCATTGCTCGATCGCTTCTTCCGCCAGGAACAGCGACGGAAGAAACTCGGGCAGGTCCACGACGCGGCCATCCCGCACGGCGAAGGTGGTGGCGTTCGGGTTCGTCGGTGTTCGGCCGGCTGCGGTCGAGATGATGTCGGTGACGTCGACGATGCACGCCACGAACGAGTCGTTGCCGAGGGGGGTGACCGTGCACTCGCGAGCGGAGATGCGACGATCGAGGACCCCTGTGGCGAGGAACTCGTCGTACGAGCCGAACGGGTTGTCGAGTGCGTCGCCGCCGAGCAGCCGTACGTGGGTTTCCCAGTCCTGATCGTTCCGAGCCGCGAGGTACGCCTCGACGACTGCGACGGCATCGAGATCAGGATCCGGGGCCTCGATCGCCGGGCTGCCTTGCGACTCCCACCGGTCGAGGAGTTCGACGAGCGTGCGAATCGCGGTCGGATCCAGCCCAGTGTCGACATCGGGTCGCTCGAGCTTTGCCCACCGCCGGAAGTCGTCCGCCCGTTCGCTCGATTCGCCGGTCCAGTCCGGATCGAATCGGAAGCGCTCGATCTGGCCCCGTTCGTCTGCCTCGACCTCGAACACGGCGAGCAGTTCGACGCCCGAGAGGGCCGTGAAGGCGTCCGTGCCGCGCAGCTCGCACACGGCCGACGTTCCGTCGAGGTCGCAGGACTCGATCGTCCATACGGTCCGTCCGGCGATGAACAGGTCGAAGTTCGCCGCCCACAGATCGCTGAGCGTGGCTCCTCGTGTCAGGCCGAGCGACTCGGAGAAGGGCAGGAGCTCATCGGGGAGGGGGTGGTCCAGCCGAGTGGGTCCGAGGAAGCCGTCCCACACCGCATCGGGCGCAAACGTCGCGAGGACGGTTGCGACATCGCCATCGTTGAGCGCCTCGACGATGAACCGCATCGTGGCCTCGGCAGACCGAGGAGCTGTGGTCGCGATCGACGTGGTGAGCGGGGGAGTCGTGGTCGTCTCGGCGATCGTGGTTGTCGGTGGTGGTGGTGGTGGGGTGATCGTGGACGAACCGGAAGGAGGCGTGGTCGATGCGGTGCACGCCGCCGCCACCATGCCGAGTGCCGCAGCCACGAGTCGGGCGCGGCGCAACCTCTGCCTGGACATGCCGTGAGCCTATGGCTCGCGCGCGCTGTGCGCCACGCATGACCACGGACCCTTGTTTGACGTTTTGTAAATCGGTAGTGTCGGCTCGCATCGGTCGATGCCCATGACGGAGGGAGCGTTCGTGCCCAGACCGATCGTCGTCGAGCACCCTTGGTGGTTCTCCGAGATCGGTGACGTGACTCTCGTCACGGTCGAGGAGCGGATGCGTTTCACCGTCGACCTCTCTGCACGCAACGTCGCAGAGGACACCGGAGGCCCCTTCGCCGCCGCCGTGTTCGAGCGGCCGACGGGCCGGCTCGTCGCCGCGGGCGTGAACGTCGTCGTGCCGTCCAACGCCGCCGTGATGCATGCCGAGGTCGTCGCGGTAGCGGCCGCCGGGCAACGGCTCGGCCGTTTCGATCTCGGCGAGGCGACCGACCTGCCGACGGAGCTCGTCGCCTCGACCGAACCCTGTGCGATGTGCTTTGGAGCCACCATCTGGTCGGGTGTCACGCGGCTCGTGTGCGGGGCGAGGGCCGAGGACGCCGAGGCGATCGGCTTCGACGAAGGGCCGAAGATCGAGGACTGGGTCGAAGAGCTGGAGCGCCGTGGTATCGAGGTCATTCGCGACGTCGAGCGTCGGTACGCTGCGGATGTGCTGCAGAACTACCTCGCAGGCGGCGGACCCGTCTACAACGCACGGAGCGGCGGCTGATGCACGAGGTGCAGTCGCACCGGTATCCGATCCGCCGGCACATCACCCCATCCACCCTCGACGGGGCCGCCGAGTGGCTGGCAGAACTCGGTGACCGGGCCCGGCTGGTCGTCGGTGGCACCGATCTGCTGCTCGAACTGCAGCGGGGGGTTCGGAGCGGCGTCGACACACTCATCGACCTCTCCGGTGTGCCGGGCCTCGACGCCATCGACGAAGCCGACGGCGTGTTCCACCTCGGCCCGACCGTCACCCACGCCGACGTCGTTGCCCACGCGGGTTTGGTCGACCGGGCCCTGCCACTGGCGCAAGCCTGCGCCGAGATCGGCTCTCCGGCGCTGCGCAACCGGGCGACGATCGTCGGCAATCTGGTGACCGCGAGTCCCGCAAACGACACCATCACCCCGCTGCGGGCGCTCGGCGCCACGCTGACCCTGCGCTCCGTTGCCGGAGAGCGGGTCGTACCACTCGCAGAGTTCCACACCGGGCTGCGAACGAGCGTGCTCGGGCCCGGCGAGTTGGTGGCTGGAGTGTCGTTTCCGGCCATGCAACCGACGGAGCGCGGCCTCTTCGTGAAGCTGGGCCTTCGGGCCGCCCAAGCCATCAGCGTCGTCCACCTCACCGTCATCGCCGACTTCGATGGCGATGTCGTCACCTCTGCCCGAATGACCATCGGCAGCGTCGCCGTGACGATCCTGGACCTCGACGAGTCGGCGGCGCTCATGGTCGGGTCGACCCTCGACGACGAGACCATCCGGGCGGTGGCCCGCCATGCGGCGTCGGTGCCGACGCCGATCGACGACGTGCGGGCGACAGCCGACTATCGGACCGAAGAGATCACCGTGATGGTGACCCGAGCCCTCAGGACGCTGCGCGACGGCGAGCACCGATCGCAATGGCGGCGTCCGGTGCTGCTGGCGACGGCGGACACCCGTGCCGACGCCGATCCGCACGACGTCGACGACACCACACCCGTGACCACGACGGTCAACGGTGTCGAGGTGTCGGCACGCCGTACTGCATCGCAGACCCTGCTCGACTGGCTCCGCGACGATGCCGGGCCCGCCACCGGGACGCCTCTCACCGGCACCAAAGAGGGTTGCGCCGAGGGGGAGTGTGGCGCGTGCACGGTCTACATGGACGGGGCGGCGGTGCTGGCGTGTCTCGTGCCCGCACCCCGAGCTGCCGGGGCCTCGATCGTCACCATCGAGGGACTCGCCGACGACGATCGGCTCCATCCGTTGCAGCAGACGTTCGTAGAGACCGGGGCCGTGCAGTGCGGCTATTGCATCCCCGGATTCATCATGGCCGGGGCGAAGCTCCTCGACGAGGTCGACCAACCGACGGTGCGCGACATCGAGATCGGGCTCTCTGGGAACCTGTGTCGCTGCACCGGGTACTACAAGATCATCGAGGCGGTCGAGAAGGCGGCGACGTCATGAGCATCGGGTCCCGGCTCGACAGGATCGACGCTGCGGGCAAGGTGACCGGAGCCGCCCTCTACCCGGGTGACATCGCGGCCGAGGGGATGCTGCATGCCGTCGTCGTGTTCACCGATCAGCCCCACGCCAGGCTGCTCACCCTCGATGTGCGGCCGGCGCGACGGATACCAGGCGTGGTGGAAGTGGTCACGGCGCACGACATTCCCGTCAACGAGTACGGGCTCACGATGTTCGACCAGCCGGTGCTGATCGGGCCGGGCCAGTGCGAACGCTCGGTCGTGCCGACCGACGTGTCGCGATGGGAGGCAGACCAGCTCGCAGTGGTTGTCGCCGAGACGCGGGAGGCGGCAGAAGCGGGGGCCGATGCCATCGTCACGGAGTGGGAGCCGCTCCCCATCGTCTCCGACATCGACGCCGCCCTCACCGACGAGACGCTCGTGCACCCCGAGAGCGGGTCCAACGCCTATCACAGCCTCAAGATCCGCAAGGGCGACGTCGCCGCGGCGTGGGAGGAGGCCACGGTCGTGGTCGAGGGCACCTACGAGGTGCCGTACCAGGAGCACGCCTACCTCCAGCCCGAAGCCGCCGTCGCCTACATCGACGATGCAGGCCGGGTGACCGTGGAGATCGCCGGACAATGGGTACACGAGGATCAGGAGCAGATCGCCCATGCGCTCGACCTCCCAGCCGATGAGGTGCGGGTGATCTATCCGGCGATCGGGGGAGCGTTCGGCGGACGTGAGGACATGTCGCTCCAGATCGTGATGGCGGCGGCTGCTCGCAAGCTGCACGCCGCCGGGATCGATCGGCCCGTGCGCACCCAGTGGAGCCGCGAGGAGTCGATCGTCGGCCACCACAAGCGACACCGCGGCCGGATCCACACGAGGTGGGGCGCCGACGACGAAGGCAACCTGCTCGTGGTCGAAGCCGATGCGTATCTGGACGCAGGCGCCTACAACTACACGTCGAACAAGGTGCTCGGGAATCTCCACCTCACCGTCGCCGGTCCCTACGAGATCCCCAATGCCAGGATCGACAGCACCGCCGTCTACACGACCACGGTCCCCGGCGGCGCCTTCCGCGGGTTCGGCTCACCCCAGGGGGCGTTCGTCGCCGAGACCCAGATGAACAAGCTGGCCGACGCACTGGGCATGGATCCGGTCGAGCTGCGGCGGCGCAACACGGTGCGTGACGGTTCCATCGGGATCACGATGGTCGAGATGCCCGCGGGCGTGTCGATGCCCGAGGTGATCGACGCCTGCGCCGACGCCGCTGAATGGGGCTCACCGCCGGTCGTTGCGCCGGTGCGGGCCTTTGCGACCGTGCCATCGGACGAAGCGGCGATTCGGCGCGGCCGAGGCTTCGCCTGCGCCTACAAGAACGTCGGTTTCTCGTTCGGCTTCCCCGAGCGGTGTGAGGCGACGATCGAACTGCACGGCACCGACGAGGACGTCGAGCGAGCCGTGCTCCACCACGCCGGTGCCGACGTCGGTCAGGGTGGCCACACCGCGTTCCTACAGATGGCCGCCGAGGCCACCGGGGTGCCCATCGAGCGCTTCGAGGTCGACTACAGCGACACCGCCACATCCGGGGACAGTGGCTCTGCCTCGGCGTCACGGCTCACATGGATGGCGGGCAACGCCATCCTCGGGGCGGCCGAGGAAGCCGCCAAGCGCTGGGCCGACGGCGATCGTCCTGGCATCGGTCACTTCCGGTTCGTTCCACCGCCCACGGAGACGCTGGACCCGGAGACCGGCGTCGGGCAGCCGAACTTCACCTATGGCTACGTCGCCGAAGCTGTCGATGTGGCGGTGGACGTCGACACGGGACACATCCGGGTGGAGCGTGTGGTGTGCGCAGACGACGTGGGCAGGGTCATCAACCCGACCCTCGTCGAGGGCCAGATCGAGGGCGCCGTCGTTCAGGCCCATGGCTATGCCCTCACCGAGCGGCTCCAGATCGACGGCGGTCGTATCACCAACCCCCGATTCAGCGGCTACCTGATACCCGGCATCGGCGACGTCCCGACCGTCGTCGAGTCGGTCCTCGTGGAGCATCCCGATCCGCTCGGCCCGTGGGGAGCGCGGGGGATGGCCGAGATGCCGCTCGTTCCGTTTGCCCCCGCCGTCGTCGCCGCGCTCCATGATGCGACCGGCGTGTGGTTCGGGGAACTGCCACTCACCCCCGACCGCGTGGTCGCCCGGTTGCGAGCGAACGGCATCGGCGGGATCTGACGCCGAGGGGCGCCTAGGCTCGTGGTGCACAGGCGACAGAGGGAGGAAGCCGGTGCGTGCGTTGCTCGTCGAGCAGCTCGGGCCGCCCGAGACCCATCGCGTCCACGACGATGTCGAACCGCCGCAGCCGGGACCGGGCGAAGTCGTGGTCGAAGTGCGGGCCGCAGGTGTCAACTACCCGGATCTGCTCGTCATGCGGGGTCTCTACCAGTTCCGACCCGACCTCCCGTTTTCGCCTGGTGGCGAAGGGGCCGGTGTCGTGGCTGTGCTCGGTGACGGCGTGGAGGGCGTGAGCGTCGGCGACGAAGTGTCGTTCCTGTCCTCGCACGGTGCGTTTCGCGAGCAGGTCGTGCTTCCGGCGGCGACGCTCGTCCGCAAGCCACCGTTCATGTCCTTCGAGGAGTCGGCGGCATTCGCATTCACGTACGGAACGTCCTACTACGCCCTCAAACAGCGGGCCCGTCTGGAGCCGGGGGAGACCGTTGCCGTTCTCGGGGCGGCAGGAGGCGTGGGGTCGGCCGCCGTCGAACTCGCCGTCGCCATGGGAGCCGAGGTCATCGCCGCGGCCGGCACCGAGAAGAAGCTCGAATTCTGCACGAGGCTCGGCGCGACGGGCACCATCAACTACACGACCGACGATCTCAAGACTCGTCTGCGGGAGCTCACCGACGGCGCCGGCGTCGACGTCGTCTACGACCCCGTCGGGGGCGAGCATTCGGAGGCGGCCTTCCGTTCCATCGCCTGGAACGGCAGGCACCTCGTGGTCGGCTTCACCGCAGGCGACATCCCGGCGCTTCCGCTCAACCTGCCTTTGCTGAAGCACGCCTCGGTCGTCGGCGTCTTCTGGGGGGCGTGGGTCCAGAGGAATCCGAAGGCCCACGCCGCCAACATGGCGGAGCTCCATCAGATGGTGCAGGCGGACAAGATCCGGCCCAAGATCGACGCCGTGTTCGACCTCGAGGACCACGCCGCCGCCTTCGCCCGGATCGCCGGGCGCGAGGTCATGGGCAAGGTCGTGCTCAGGATCACCGGCTGAGGATCATCCCTCCGGAACGGGATCCTGCGCCTGCATCACGTCGAAGACGTTCCCTTCGGGATCGGCACAGGTCCGCCACAGGAATCCCTCCCAGCCGCGCTCCTCGCCGATGGAGCCGCCGAGCTCCTCGATGCGGGCGAGCGTTGCCTGCAGGTCCTGGGCGACGAGGTCGAGGTGCACCCGGTTCTTCCCGGTTCGAGGTTCCGGGACCCGCTGCAGCCACACCGTGACGCGTCGGTCTTCCGGGTGGGCGAGGAATCCGAACGGCTCGTGAATCTGACTGGCGACTCCGAGCAATTCTGCCCAGAAGCGGGTCATGGTCTGGAGGTCGTTGCAGTCGATGGTGGCGGCGATCAACCGCGGAGCCGGGTCCGGAGCCGAGTCGGTCATGTCGGGGTCACCTCCACTTCCACCGGGTCGTCGCGACTCAGGTCGATGGCGAGCCTGACCTGTTTCTCTGCGACCGTCCACGCGAACTCGGCCTTGTTGGCGCCTGCGCCGGGCTCCGCAACGATCCCTTCAGGCCGACCGTCGAGCGAGAAGAGCGTGGCGAAGCGGGCGATGTCGTCGGATCCCGTCCTCCAGCCGAAGGCCCAGTTGGGGATCACCACGTCGGACCCGGGGGAGTGCCACCCCTGAGCGACCGGCTCCAGGATGCCTCGCACCGGCGTGATCTGATCGACATCGAACAAGGGCACGGCCTCGACGAGCGTCGCCCCCTCGGACGCCATGGCGACGCCCCTGTCGCTTCGGGTGACGTCGAGGTCCGGTGCAGCGTGGAACCACTGCCGGTAACGACGTTCGCCGCCGGTTCCGTCGCGCAGCGTGTCGAAGACGAGGAGCCATGATCCCGGCGCGTAGACCAGTGCCCGGCGCGCCACCACCGTGCCGAGCCCCACCCGGGCGGTGCCGTAGTGGATGCCATCGACCGTGCCGGAGCTGCGCAATGCCGATCGGTACTTCGGTCGGTCCGAGTGGTGGTCGTGGCCATCGATCTCGATCGTGTTGTGGGCGCGGGTCGACATCGAGTAGTCCCGGAAGCCGGGGTCTTCGCCGCGGTAGCGCCCTGCGTCGACGAGCAGGTCTCGTCCGGCATCGTGCCAGGTGATCGAGAGGTCGTCGGCCTCCTTGCCGGCGTCGGAGTGAAAACCGCACTGCATGGCGAGGTGGGCGGGAATGCCGCTGCGGGTCTTGACGACGAAGTAGCCGCCCTTTCGGAACCCACGGACCTCGGCGTCGGGCGAACGCCCCACGGCTCCCTGCGAGGCCGCATGGCGCATCTCCTTGGTGATCCAGGTTCGCTTCGCATCTCCGAAGGCCCCCGGCGGCTCCGCCGTCCAGTGTCCCGAGATCGGTGCCGGATCGATGTCGCCGAACCCGGCGAGGCGACCCGTCGGGGTGACGAACCACTCGAGTGCGCGCTCAGCCTTGCGGAGTGGCTTCAAGACCGCCTCGTCCGGCAGCAGGCCCGTTCTGAGCCCGGCCCCGAGTGATTGCGTCACGAGGAGGTGACGCAGCGGGGAGTGTCGCCGGTGGACGCCATCGTTCGTGTAGTGCGTGGTTACCAATTCCTCGAGACGGGTCGCTGCCGCATCGTCGAGCTTCTCGGTCGCCTCCAGCTCGGGAAGCGCCCGAGCCAGGGCGGACATCCCGGCGATCTGCCACACCGCATGCTCCGATGCCGGGTCGAAGTGGGCCGGGTCCTCGAGGAGTGCTGCGTGGTCGACGGCCGAGGCGAGCAACTGACCGAGTGCCCGATCGGAGACGGTCTCGGCTCGCAGCGAAGAATCGAGCAGCCCCGCCAGCCGCACTGCCCGTGGGCCGATGACGTCGGCCGACCACACGCCGCCGCCGAGGGGATCGAGGCCGTGAGCCCGGACCCAGTCGACGGCGTACTCGACTGCGGGTTGGAGGAGACGGTCGTAGCTGTCGCGCCCGTAGGCCACGAGCAGCAGTCCCACCGGATCCCAGGCGTGCACGCTGCGGTCCTCGTGGCGCTCCCACAGCACGGGGGCTTCGAGTGTCAGGCGATTCTTGTCGGCGTCCTTCCATCCGTTGGCGAGGGCACGCCGGGCACGTCTCGCGGCGCGGCGCGGGATGAGAAGCGGATCGGGGTCGATGTAGGGCTCGGGCGGGGACGCCGCTCGAGCGGTCCGCAACGCATGGATCACCGTGTCGGCAGGCGGCGTGCGGTCGGTTCGGATCAGCTCGGCAGGGACCCCGTCGCGACCGGATGTCGCATCCCGGACCAGTTCGAATTCGGGCTTGACGAATCTCGCCCGGTAGGCGTCGACGATTTGGTTCGGTTCGCCGATCTGCATCGTTTCACCCTCGTCCAGCCACAGCACGCGATCGCAGAACTCGCGAACGATCCCGAGGGCATGAGAGACGAAGACGATCGTTCCCGAGCGGGTCAGCAACTCTCTCATGTCGGCGAGCGTCTTCTGCTTGAACGCTTCGTCGCCGACGGCGAGGACCTCGTCGATCAGCAGCACATCGGGATCGAGATTGCGGGCGATGGCGAATGCGAGGCGAGACTGCTGACCTCGCGAATACGTCGACAGCGGCCGTGTGATAGCCGATCCCAGCTCGGCGTACTCCTCCACCGACGGCTGGATGCGCTCCGCCTCCTTGAGCGTGAGCCCCGCCGCGAGCGAGCCGAGGATGATGTTGCGGCGACCCGTCAGATCCGGGTTGAAGCCCACGCCGAGGGCGAGGAGCGTCGATGTGCGGCCTTTCACCTTCACGCGCCCCTCATCGGGGAGCAGGGTCCCGGCCAGCACGCGGAGGAGGGTGCTCTTGCCGGCACCGTTGCGGCCGATCACCCCGAAGGCTTCGCCACGGCTGACGTCGAACGACACGCCACGCAGCGCCTCGACGGCGTCGTCGCGCTTCCTCCCGGGGAGGCTGAGCCCACCCGGGGTGCGGTAGGTGACGGTGAGATTCCGTGCGGTGATGACCCTGTCGGTCACGTGGGGGCTCGCTCGTCGGTTGCGTCGCAGAACACGCCGAGTATACGGCGGGGCCGAGTTCGCTCAGGGTTGCGCCGGGACCGGGATCCGGTGCGCCAGTACCCCCATGAGGACGCCACCGGCTGTGACCGCCACCGCGGTGAGGAGCCATGCCGCCCCGAAGCCGCGGGTTTCCACGAGCCACCCGACCACGATCGGCAGCCCACCCGCACCGAAGAAGACTCCGGCTTGGCTGATGCCGGTCGAGGCGGCGGGCCGGTTGGGGTTGCGCGTCACCACGGTGTACGTCAGCAGACCGGGCCACGACCACGCCGTCCCGAAGGCGATGATCACGAGCGCGGAAAAGAGCGCAGGCGGTACGCCTGGGACGAGGCCCGACAACACGACCCCGCCGACGAGCAAGAGCCAGCTGATACGCCGGTAGCTGTTGGCCGGTCGCAGATCGATCGCGACACCGTTGAGGAAGCGAGACGTGATGGAGACGAAGCTCCCCACGGCGAGCACGAGGCCCGCGGCGTCGTTGTCGAACCCGGCGTCGAGGGCTGCCGCCACCGTGAAGCTGGCCAGCACGGCGGGCGCGCTCGATGCCAGGAACGCACCGACGGCCGTGATCACCAGATCTCGCCTGCCCAGCAGATCGCTGCGGGTGATGTCGTCGGGATGCTCCGCTTCGGGGTGGGATCGGGGCTCGTCACGAGGCACGAGGAGAAACACGACACCGGCGAGAACGGCGGCCACGACGTAGGCGGTGCGCCATCCCAGAGGGGTGACGATCGCCGGGATGGCGATGCCGGCGATGAGCGTGGACGAAGGGATCCCGGCGTGCTTCATCCCGAAGAGCACGCCTTGACGGGACGCACTGCCGTGGCGGGCGAGGGCCATGTTGGCGGCCGGGTTGGCCAGGCCGTAGGTGATCGCACTCACGAGCAGCAACCCCACGAATGTCGCCACCCCGTCGACCACGACGCTGATCAGGAGCAGCACCGCACCGGCTCCGAGGGCGTTGACCCGCAGCGCCGTGCGCCACCCCAGACGCTCGACGAGCGCACCGAGCGGCGCCGACGAAACCCCCGCGGTCAGGAAGAACACGGCGGTGAGCACACCCAACTCGCCGGGACCGAACCCGACCTCCTCGCCCATCGAGCCGATCGCGGCGCCGGCGAGGAAGATCGGCTGGGTGCTCACGGCGATGGCGAGGATGGCGAGCAACAGCAGGCGGGGGGCCACGCCGAGGCGGTGAGTGGCCCGGCTCACAGGTCCTCGATGACGACGACGTGGAGGTGACGGGGTCCGTGGACCCCGAGGTTGAGGGTCTGTTCGATGTCCGCAGTGCGGCTCGGTCCCGTGATGACGACGGTGTTGGTGCTGCCTTCGAGCAGATCGGGCCTGTCCACGGCGAGGTGGGTGAGCGACCGGTACAGCGCCGAACGAGGCATCAGCGCCATGTGGAGGAGAGGTACGAGCGACGCCATGCGCGGGCGGCCCGGTCCGGAGTCGAGCACGATCGAGCCGGATTCGGCGAGACCGGCCACGGCGCCGGTCAGACCTGCATCCAGCTCCGTGTACGTGAGGTTGTGCCCCGCATGATCGTCGAACGGAGTCTCGTGATCGACGATCGTGACACCGGCGGTTGCGAGCTCGGCCGAGAGTCCGGGTAGCGGCAGATGCGGATCGGTCCACGCCATGAGGGTCGTGGCACCGGACCGTCGGAGGATCCCGCCGACGAGTTGAGGGACATCGCCACTCGAGATCACATGTGCCTCGCCGTCGACGGATTCGAGTCGATGGCAGAACAGCGACAGCAGATCCGCCTCGGGGAGATCAGGAGCCTCGACGACGGGAACCCCGTCTGGTCTGTCCGGCAACTCGGCATCGCCGACGGCGCTTCGCACCCGCGCCAGAAACGAGGTCCGATCACCCATCGCGGGCCTCCCACCATCGTCGGAATGGAGTCGCCGCCGGTGCCTGGAGATCCCGGTGATCCGTCCATCCGTGAGCAGGGCCGGGGAGCGATGAGATCCATCCGTCACCCCGCTTGAGAGACCCCAGGATCCCGCCGAGGCGCAACGTCGTCCGCCACGCCTTCGGATGCGTGGCTGCCCTCGTGTAGAGCCGCAGCGACCGGCCCAGCCAGGCCGGCGTCATGTCGCGAGCGGTCGCCTGTGCCCGAACGTCGAGCAGCAGTCGGGGGATGTCGATCCGCACCGGACATGCGTCTTCGCATGCGCCACACAGTGTGGACGCGTAGGCGAGATCGAAGTGGTTCTCGAGACCGAAGAGACCCGGTGACACCACGGATCCCATCGGTCCGGGGTACACGGAGTCGTAGGCGTGGCCACCTGCAGCGCGGTAGACCGGACACGCGTTGAGACATGCGCCGCAGCGGATGCACGTGAGCATCTCGGCGAGCGAGGAGCCGAGCATGTCGCTGCGCCCGTTGTCCACGACGACCACGTGGAGTTCCTCAGGACCGTCCGGCTCGTCGTCTCGTCGCGGTCCGGTGATGATGCTCGTGTACACCGACTGCCGCTGCCCGGTTGCGCTGCGAGCCAGTACCTCGAGCATGACGCCGAGGTGGGCAGTGGTGGGCACGATCCGCTCGAGACCCATGAGCGCGACATGCACGGGAGGGGCAGTGGTGCACAGCCGGGCGTTTCCCTCGTTGGTGACCGTGACGATGGCGCCGGTCTCGGCCACTGCGAAGTTCACCCCGGAGACGCCGAGGTCGGCGGCGAGGAACCGGGATCGCAGGTGCTGTTTGGCGATGGCGTTCAGCTCGGCCGGGTCGTCGGTGTAGGGGACACCCAGACGATCTGCGAACAGTTTCCCGATCTCGAAGCGCGTGCGATGCAGCACCGGGGCGATGATGTGGGACGGAGCGTCGTCGGAGAGCTGCACGATGAACTCCCCGAGGTCGGTCTCGACGACGTCGATGCCGTCGGCCTCGAGTGCTTCGTTGAGATGGATCTCCTCGGACGTCATGGCCTTGGACTTCACGATGGACCGCGCCTGTTTCTCCCGCAGGATCCCGAGGATGATCTCCCGGGCCTGCGCGCCCGTGCTCGCCCAGTGAACGTGGGT
>CAYFYC010000039.1:20637-29693 GCA_964347305.1 uncultured Acidimicrobiaceae bacterium
TCGTTGAGATGGATCTCATCGGTGACCATCGACTTGGCCTTGACAGCGGTACGTGCGCCATGTCGACGAGCGATCTCGGCGACGATGCGGCTCGCTTCGACACCATCGCCGGCCCAATGCACGGTTCCGCCACGGGCCTCGAATGCCGTGGCGAATCGATCGAGATGACCGTCCAGGTCGGTCAGCGTGGCGAGGCGGATGTCGCGAGCCAGATCCCGCATCTCGTCCATGACGGTGTAGTCCTGCGCTGCGGCGAGGCGCTTGCCGTGCGTCCGCCTCGCCCCGGCGTCGGATGCGGTGGTGCGACCGCCGGTGATGGCGATGGAGGCGGCCTCGGCGAACGCAAAGTCGGTCACGGCTCGTCTCCGGCGAGAACCTCTGCCACGTGACGAACCTCGATCGGTGATCCGATGCGGCGCAGGCCGCCTGCAATGTGCATCAGGCAGCTCGTGTCGCCTGCGATGAGGAGGTCCGCGCCTGATGCCTGGATCCTGCGGATCTTGGCCCGCAGGATCGCCGCCGACACCTCTGGCATCTCGAGGGAGAACAGGCCACCGAACCCGCAGCACTCGTCTGCATCCTCCAGCGGCACGAGGGCCAGGCCGTCGACTTCGTCGAGCAACTGCAGGGGCTGGTCGTGGATGCCGAGCTCGCGGAGGCCATGACACGAGTGGTGATAGGTGGCGATGGCGTGACGAGGTGAGGCCGGTGCTGCCGTTTCCCCTTCTTCGGCGAGTAGGACGGTCAGTTCCCGGATGCGGTCGGCCACCCGCCGTGCGGCTGGGCCCAGGTCATCGTGGTCCTCGAGGAGCTCGGGCGCGTGCCGGACGATCATCGCAGAACACGATCCCGATGGAACGACGATGGGGCCTTCCGTGGCGTCGAGCACACGGACAGTGTGTGCGGCCATGGCGCGTGCTTCGACGGTGAATCCCGCATTGAGAGCCGGCTGGCCGCAACAGGTCTGGTCCATCGGGAACTCGACGGTGTGACCGAGCCGCTCGAGAATGTGCACGGTCGCCTTCCCGACTTCGGGGTGGAATCCGTCGACGAGGCACGTCACGAAGAGCTGCACGGTCTTCACGTGCGCACGGTAGCGAGACCTCAACTCCCCGGGAGCGGATCAGGCGCGTCGGCGAAGACGGGATCACGCTTCTCGAGGAGCGCCGCGACGCCCTCGGTGAAGTCGGGTTGCCCAGCCGCTGCAGCCTGCTCTCGCGCCTCGATGCGGGCGGCATCGAGCGGGTCGAGGCCGAGCCCGCGCGTGAGGGCTCGCTTCGTCATCGCCACCGCAGTCGGGGAAGCCGACGCGATCTGGCCGGCGATGGCGCGCGCGGTCGGGAGCACCTGATCCGCAGGGACCACATGGTTGGCGAAGCCGATGCGATGAGCCGTCGTGCCGTCGAAGAGTCGCCCCGTGACCAGGTACTCCGTTGCCAGTGGCAGTCCGATCACCCGCGGCAGGAGGTACGAGATGCCCATTCCCGGGGGGAGCCCGAGCCGCACGAAGTTCGCGCCATACCGGGCATCCTCGGCAGCGATCCGGACATCGCACACCAGGGCGAGCCCGAAGCCGCCTCCGACCGCATGGCCCTGCATTGCGGCGATGACGGGAACCGGGACGTCGAGCAGGCGCAGGAACGGTCGGTACACGGGGAAGTGATCGTCGGGGTCGGCCACCTCGTCGAGCAGATCCGATCTGAAGTCGGCGCCGGAGCAAAACGTTGCTCCAGAACCGCCGATGATGACTGCCCTGACTCCTGACTCTCCGGCGAGCCGATCCAGTGCGGCGTCGAACGACTCCAACAGCTCGGGTGTCATCGCATTGCGATTCTCGGGGCGGTCGAGCACGAGCTCCACGACGTGGTGGTGGCGGGAGAAGCGAACGGCAGGTGAAGTCATGCCGCCATGGTGACACGTGCGGGCCTAGACGAGCACCATCAGAAGGAGCACCGAGGCGGCGGTGATCGAGAAGTTGTCGATGCCCCAACGCGACACCGCTTCGATGGCGGCGCCGACGCAGGCGAGCACGATGCCGGCGGCGATCGCAGTGACCGTGGTGACGTCCGGAGGCCCCTCGGCGAGCAGGAGCACGAGCACCGTCAGCAGGAGGGTGCTCGCGACGAACGCCAGTGATCCTTCGGCGGTGCGGACGTGGCTTCCGATCTCGTACTGGCGGGTTCCCCAGATCGATCCGACGAGACCCGCCAACGGGTCGCCGACGGCCATGGGCACGACGGCCGCCACCATGAGCCGCGGCTCCTCCCAGAGCACTGCGACGACGAGCAGCATCGCCACCCAGAACCACACCGTGCCGAGGTTCCGTGGGTCTGGTGACTCGATGCCCTTGAACACATGGCCGGCACGATCGGCCATGGCGATGGCCGTGATGAGCACGATGGTCACCAGCGCCGGCTCCGGTGATTCGAAGGCATAGGCGAAGATGAAGATGACGCCCGAGGCGCCGATGTGAACCGTCTTGCGCGACACCAGCGCATCGACTCCGAGTCGGTGCATCACTTCGCCGGCGATCATCCATGTGCCGACGTAGCCGAGTGTCAGGAGAATCGGCCCGAGATCCGACACGGTCTCAGCTGCCCGGGAAGTGGCGATCGAGCACGGTGCGGAGCCGGCGCTCTCCGACACCGCCGACGAACCACCACCCGCCCACCGCGAGCGCGGCCACCGTGAGTGCCCCGAGCACGAGCAGATAGGCGGCAGCCCAGCCGGCGCCATGGTCCGTGAGGGTCGGGAGGCCCAGCGCCATACCGAAGCCATAGGTGGCGATGCCGACGACGGTGTAGAGCACGGTCATGAACCCGAACCACGTGAGCGATCCGTCCAGCGGGACCGTCACGACCTTCCTCGTGTCCAGTGGGAACAGATACGTCTCCTCCAGCTCGGATGCGACGAGCACCGGGCGCTCGGTGGCACCGTTCAGCTCGTCCTCGAGACGGGTCGCATACTGCCTGGCGAAGATCAGATACGAGGCGTCGAAGGCCGTGGTGCACGCGCCGATGAGCGCGACGACCGGGACGAGGAGGAACGCCTCGGGCACCTGCCACCAGCCGATGACGAAGAGCGCCAGGGTGAGCACCGTCGTCGATCGGACGTCGGAGAAGAAGCGTTCGTGGTAGTACTTCGTCATCCCGCGCATGCGGCGGAGCTGGGCAGCGGCGAGACGAGTTCTGGTGTCCATCGGCCCCAATCTAGGGTTCGGCCCATCGTGCAGTTCGGGTTTGCCATCGAATCGAAGTACGCGCCGTTCCTGCTGGCGTTCGGCGTGCGCGAAGACGCCGCCTGGCTTCGCATCGCGGACGACCAACTCGAGGTCAAGTTCGGGTTCTTCGGTCTCTCGACCCCGATGGACAACATCACCGGGTACCAGCTCTCCGGCGACTACAAGGCGTACCGGGCCATCGGGATCCGCACGTCGTTGGCGGATCGCGGTGTCACGTTCGGCTCCACCACCAAACGAGGGCTGTGCGTCACCTTCGCCGAGCCGGTGTCGGTCAAGCCGGGCATCGGGCTGAACCATCCCGGGATGACGGTGACCGTGGACGACGTCGACGGTCTCGCCGCAGAGCTCGAGCGCCGTGGGATCAGCCGCAACGATGCCTGAAGGCCACACCATCCATCGTCTGGCCCGGAGGCACACCAAGCTCTTCGTCGGCACGACGATCGCCGCCTCCTCGCCCCAGGGCCGGTTCGAGGATGGCGCGCGGATTCTCGACGGGCAGGAGCTCGTCGATGCCACGGCTCGAGGCAAGCACCTCTTCTACGAGTTCGAGGACGGGGAGATCCTGCACGTGCATCTCGGTCTCATCGGCCGCTTCCGCACGTACACGAACGATCCGCCGGACCCGACGGGTGGCACCCGACTCGCACTCCGCAACGGCGCCGCCACCGCGTACCTGTCGGGACCGATGGTGTGCGACCTCGTCGAGGCGGAGGATCGTGACGACATCATCGGCGAACTCGGGCCCGATCCGCTGTACAACCGAACCGACAGCGCGCAGATCTTCGAAGCCTTGCAGCGTCGCCGTATCCCGATCGGCGCCGCACTGCTCGACCAGTCCATCGTATGTGGGATCGGCAACGTGTATCGGAGCGAGATCCTCTTCCTGTGTGGGATCGACCCCCGCCGCGAGTCCCGGTCGCTCAGCGAAGACGAGGTCGCGTACGTGTGGGAGACGGCCAAGGTGCAGCTGCGTCTCGGGGTCAAGGGCGGGCGGATCGTCACCATGGATCCCGCCGATGTGGGCGCCACCAACCGGCGTCAGCTGAAGAGAGACGAGCGGCTCTACGTGTACAAACGCGACGAGGAGCCGTGTCGACGTTGTGGCACGTCGATCCAGAAGACGGAGCTGGGCGGCCGTGACGCCTGGTTCTGCCCCGAGGAGCAGCACTGACGCTACGCGTCGCCTGCCATGACGACGCCGTTCTCGTAGGCGAAGACCACCGCCTGGACCCGATCCCGCAGCCCGAGCTTGGTGAGGATGCTCGACACGTGCGTCTTGACGGTGGCCTCCCCGACGAAGAGCTTGCCCGCGATCTCGGCGTTCGTGAGGCCGCCGGCGAGTTCCCGCAGCACCTCGAGCTCGCGGTCTGTGAGCTTGTCGAGCACGCCTGCGGCCGAGGGCGCCGCAGGCCGTCTCGCCAACTCCTCCACGATGCGGCGCGTCACCGAGGGAGCGAGGAGGGCGTCGCCGCGAGCGACGGTCTGGACCGCCTCGAGGAGCTGCTCGGGTGGGGCGTTCTTCAGGATGAAGCCGCTGGCACCTTTGCGGATCGCGGTGAACACGTAGTCGTCGCGCTCGAAGGTCGTGAGGATGAGCACTCGTGGCGCATCTGGAAGGCTCGTGATCTCGGCGGTTGCGGCGAGCCCGTCCATCCCCGGCATCTGCACGTCCATGAGCACCACATCGGGTGATTCGAGCCGAACGAGTTTGATCGCCTCGCGTCCGTCGCTCGCCTCGCCGACCACCTCCATGTCTGCGGCGGCATCGAGGATCATCCGGAACCCGGATCTGACGAGCTGCTGGTCGTCGACGAGGAGCACGCGGATCACGACGGGACCGCCGACGTGTCGTAGCTGGTGCCGCTCGGCAGTTCGGCCGCCACCCGGAAGCCCCCGCCGGCGACCGGGCCTGCAGAGAAGGTGCCGCCGAGCATCGCGGCTCGTTCCCTCATGCCGATCATCCCCCGCCCTCCGCCGGGCTCGGCGTCCGGTGTCGACCGAGGAGCGTCGTTGACGACCTCGACGGTGATGCCGGACGAGGTGTGGGTCAGGACCACGGTCGTGGGTGCGCCCGGGGCATACTTCATGATGTTGGTGAGCGCCTCCTGCACGATGCGGTACACCGACAACGCCACCGACGAGGGCACCGGCCTGCTGCGCCCGACCACCCGCAATGTCACCGGCAGCCCCGCGGCGCGGGTGCTCTCCAGCAGATTCTCGACGTCGGTCATGGTCGGTTGGGGGGCGGCGCTTCCCACGTCGTCCGCTTCGCGGAGGAGCCCGACGAGTTTCTGCAGCTCGGCGACTGCGGTACGACCTGCATGCTCGACGGCCTCCAGGGCCGCCTTGGCGCGCTCCGGATCTCGATCGAGCACGGCGCGAGCGCCTGCCGCCTGCACCCCCATGACGCTCACGTGGTGGGCGACGACGTCGTGCAGCTCCCGGCTGATACGTACCCGTTCCTCCACGACTGCTCGCCGCGCTCGCGACTCCCGTTCTGCGGCGAGTTGGGCGGCACGCTCCTCGAGTTCGGCGGCGGCCTCCTGCCGCTGGCGCCACACCTCGCCGAGGATCCATGCCGCTGCGAAGAAGGCGAAGTTGACGCTGATGTTGATGACGGCGATGGCGGCGCCCTCGAACGTCACGAAATCGACATTGCGAAAGAGGGCGACGAGGAGGGCGATCAGCGAGAGTCCGGCGATGAGGGTCCGCACCGCGTTGCGACCTCGTGGGGTCGTCGAATAGGCACCGACTGCGAAGAGGGCGAGAAACACGGCCGCGGACGACACGGCGTTTTCCGGAACCCTGAGCAGCCGGTAGGCCGCGAACCCGATCCCGATCCACGCCCCGACCACGAGCGGGTGCGTCCGGCGGAACGCGATGGGCACGAGCAGCAGCGCCGTGGCCAGGTAGTCGCCCCATGCCGGCAACAGCGATTCGACTTCGGTGCCGAGTCGATCTCGGATCACGAAGACCGTGAAGAACGCCACCGCCAGCATCGCCAGCGTCAGCAGGACGTCGCTTCGCCGCACCGTCGTGGAATGGTCGTCGCTCACGCCGTCAGCCTACGGAGTGCACCCGATGACCACATCCCCCGCCAGGGGGAGACCTCGATCCCGCCCGGGACCGATGACCGCCGCTGCAGCGCGAAATAGCGTGAGGCCATGAAAGGAACGCACCAATGCTCGAAGTGATCGATCTCATGAAGCGATACGGGGACGTCGTCGCCCTGGACGGCTGCACATTCGGGGTACAGCCCGGTCGGATGCTCGGGTTCCTCGGTCCGAACGGGGCCGGCAAGACCACCACGATGCGAGCCATCTTCGGTCTGGTGGCGCCGGACTCGGGGACGGTCCGCTGGCGTGGCGAGCCGATCTCGAACGCCGACCGGCTTCGTTTCGGGTACATGCCCGAGCAGCGAGGCCTCTATCCCAAGATGAAGGTCGCCGAACAGCTGGTGTACTACGGCCGGCTCCACGGCATGACGAGCGGGGATGCCCAGGCGGCGACCGATCGCTGGCTCGAGGAACTCGGCCTCGCCGATCGGGCGGGCGATCCGCTCGAGAACCTGTCCCATGGCAACCAGCAGCGGGTGCAGCTCGCCGCGGCCCTCGTCCACGATCCGGAGCTCCTCGTGCTCGACGAGCCGTTCAGCGGGCTCGACCCGATCGGTGCCGAGACCATGGCCGGGGTGCTCCGCAGGCGCGCCGCCGAGGGCGCCGCAGTCGTCTTCTCGAGTCATCAGCTCGACGTCGTCGAAGATCTGTGTGAGGACGTGGCCATCATCGACCGCGGGCGCATCGTGCTCGAAGGCGATGTGCAGCGGCTCAAGGAGCAATCCCCCCACCGGGTGGTCGAGGTGGAGCTCGGCTCCGATCGAGATGCTGCGCTGTCGGCACTCGACGGCGTCGTCGCAGCATCGTTCGACGGGCGGCGGCATCGCATCGTCGTCGAGCGAGACGCAGAGGTGCGCAATCTCATCGCCGATGCGACCACCAACGGGTTCTCGCATTTCGTCTACACGACCCCGTCGCTCTCCCAGCTCTTCAGAGAGGCAGTGGCATGAATCCCTGGAACGTCGTCGCACTCGTCACGAGACGAGAGATCTCGGAGCGCATCAGATCGAAGGCGTTTCTGTTCTCGCTCGGCTTCTCGATCCTCCTGATCGGGGGTCTCATCGTCGTTCCATCGCTCCTCTCGTCACGCGCCATCTCCTACGACCTCGGTGTCGTCGGCGAGGGCGGCGACGGGATCATCGGCGTCGCTCGCGACCTCGCCGTCGAGGATGCCGGCGACCGCGAACTCACGTTCGACGTGGTCCGGTACTCGAACCGCGCCGATGCCGAGGTGGCCCTCGAGGCCGGTGATGTGGAGATCGTCCTGCTCGACGACGCCACCCTCCTGCGGCAGAGCTCGGCGGGGTTCGGCGGTTCGGACCTGGAGGACTTCCTCCAACGTGCCGCCGCCAGCGCGGGTTTGGCCGAAGCGCTCGAGGGAGCTCGTGGCAGCGTCGACGACATCACCGAGCTGTTCACCGCCCGCCCCCTCGCCATCACCACGATCGAAGGCCCCGACTCAGGAGAGGACGAGCCCCGGAGCCTGATCGCATACGGGGGTCTGATGCTGATGTACTTCGCCATCCTCTCGTTCGGGGCGTGGACGCTCACCGGGATCACCGAGGAGAAAGCGAGCCGAGTGGTCGAGGTGTTGCTGTCGGCCGCAAAGCCGTGGCAGCTCCTCGCCGGCAAGATCCTCGGCATCGGGGTGCTCGGGCTCGGGCAGTTCCTGGCGACGGTGGTGATCGCGCTCGGCCTGATCCGGGTCACCGACACCATCGAGCTCCCTGCGGTTCCCGTCGATTCGGCGCTCACGCTGATCGTCTGGTTCGTCCTCGGCTACGCCGTCTTCAGCGTGTCGTTCGGCGCGGCAGGGGCGCTGATCTCACGGATCGAGGATGCCCAGACGGCCGCCTTTCCCATGTCGATGATGGCGCTCGCCGGCTTCATCGTCAGCTTCCGGGTTCTCGACGATCCGGACGGGCTGCTCGCCGTCGTCGGGTCGTTCGTGCCCTTCACCGCCGCGTTCGTCGTTCCCATCAGGGTGGCGTTCCAGGCGATCCCCGTCTGGCAGTACCTCCTGTCGATCGTCGTCTGTGTCGCGTCGATCGCGGCACTCGTGCGCTTCGCGGGCAGGGTGTATGCGGGGGGTCTGCTGCACTTCGGCGGGCGTCTCAAGCTGCGCGACGCCTACCGATCGGCAGAGATGTCGTAGTCGGTGGGCTCGCATCCGGCCCCGCGCATTGGCCCGCACCACGACATTCTGCGTATCATTTCGCCCACCTCGGTCCGGTATGGCCGGACCGTCAAGAGGAGAGTGAAATGCGAACCAAGAAGATATTCGGGCTGCTGCTGGCCCTGGCGCTCGTCGCCGCCGCTTGTGGCGACGACGGTGTCCAGTCGGCCTCGGAGCCGCCGGAGGCGGGCCCGCTCGGGCAGGTCGTCGTCCCCGCCGGCGAAGCCATCCAGATCCGCTCGCTGAACGCCATCACCGGTGACGTGTCGTTCCTCGGCATTCCCAACCAGCGTGGTGTCGAGCTCGCCGTGGCCGACTACGGCCAGATCGCCGATCACGACGTCTCCATCGGCACCGGTCTCGACGACCTGTGCTCGGCAGACGGTGGTCAGGCGGCTGCGCAGGCGATCGTCGCCGACCCGCAGATCGTCGGTGTGATCGGGACCTCGTGTTCCGGTGCCGCCGGTGGCGCCATGCCGCTGCTCAGCGATGCCGGATACGTGATGATCTCCCCGTCGAACAC
>CAYFYC010000040.1:0-12514 GCA_964347305.1 uncultured Acidimicrobiaceae bacterium
CGTTGATGTAGGGGTCGAGCTTCTGTGTGACGACGCGAAGCCCTCTCGCCTTGAGGAGTCGTCCCAGGGATGCGGCGGTGATGCCCTTGCCAAGGCTCGATGTGACGCCGCCGGTCACGAAGACGTACTTCGTCAAGCTCTTCTCCACCTAGGAAGCGTGGATGATACCACCGGTGCCCATCGCTCCAATCACCCCTCGGCGAGCGCGTGAGCCCGTTCCAGCAACTCGGCTGCGTGCTCACGACCCGTTGCGGAGTCCGAGAGCCCGGCGAGCATGCGCGTGATCTCGTCGGTTCTCTCGTCCTCGGCCACGCGCCGCACCGACGCACTCGCCCCTTCTCGGTCCACCACGAAGTGCGTTCCCGCAAACGCCGCGATCTGCGGGAGATGCGTGACGCAGAGGACTTGTCGCCCCTTCGCGAGTGCGGCGAGCTTCGCCCCCATGGCGACGGCCGTGGCGCCGCCGAGCCCGGCATCGATCTCGTCGAACGCGAGCACCGCGACGTCGTCGGCGGCAGCGGCGAGCCGGATCGAGAGGACGAGCCGGCTCAACTCGCCACCCGAGGCGACCCGGTTCACCGGGAGAGCCGGGAGGGCGCTGTCGGAGGCGAACCGCAGCGCGATGCGATCTGCTCCACCCGGGCCGGGATCCAGCGTCGAGAACTCGAACACCACCTGCGGATCGGAGAAGCCGAGATCGCGCAAGTGCGACGTCGCCTTCGATGCGATGACCTCTGCCGCCTCGACACGCGCCGCCGTGAGCACGGCTGCGGCGTCGTCGAGGACGGAGCGTGCCTTTGCCGTCTCCTCTTCGAGCCCTGTTGCGTCCTCGACCAGGGCCCGCAGCTCACTCGCACGTGACCGGGCGGCCTCACCGAATTCCAGGATGGCGTCCAGCGAATCGCCGTACTTCCTGCGCAGATCACCGAGCAGGCCGAGCCGCTGCTCGACGTGGCCGAGGTCGCCGTCATCGTGATCGAGGTCTTCGGCGACACGACGTAGCTCACCACCGAGAGCGGCCGCCGCTTCGACGAGCTGCGACCCCTGCTCTGCGAGCGGACCCAGAGATGGATCGAGCCGCGCCGCACGCAGCAGCAGATCTGCCGTCTCGCCGAGCCGGTCCACCGCTCCCCCGTCGTCGTCCAGCGACAGTGAGGCGGCCCCCATCGCCTCGGCGATGGCGCCGGCATTGCGCAGCCGGGCCGCTCGCACCATCAGGTCCCGATCGTCACCCGACTCGAAGCCGGCACCGTCGATCTCGGCCGACTGGTATTCGAGCATCTCGATCTCACGCTCGAGCGAACGCACGTCGCCACCGAGCCGGGCCGCACGGGCCACCAGTCGCGTATGTTCCTCGTGGGCCGCTCGGTAGGCGTCGAGTGCAATCCGTGCCGGAGGTGACAGGGTCGAGTCGATGAGATCGCGCAAGACCGCGCTCTCCGTGAGGGAGAGGGCATCGTGCTGCCCGACGATCTCGACATGTGGCGCCAGCCGCTCACCGAGCACTCGTGCCGGGAGCATCGAGCCGTCCACGTAGGCGCGGCTGCGGGTCTCCGTGATGCGCCGAGCCACCGCCACCTCGTCGCCGAGGAGCAGAAACCGGCCTTCCACCGAGACCTCGTCTCCATGAGGACCGATCTGATCCTTGCGAGCGGCGTTGCCGAGCAACAGCCGAAGCGCTCCCAGCAGCAGCGTCTTGCCGGCACCGGTCTCCCCGGTGACGACGACGAGCCCCGGCCCCGGCTCGAGCCGGGCGTCTTCCAGCACGCCGAGGTTGGAGACGGCGAGCTCGTCAAGCATGGTCGAGGCCGAATTGACGACGGACCGCCTGCGGGAAGGGATCCGAGCCCATCGTCAGGAACCGTGCCGGGCTCGCCCCGGCGCCGATGGTCACCACGTCACCGTGGTGCAGGATCGTGGCCTCCCGCCCGTCTGCGTTGCAGCGCACGTCGCGGTCGGCCGAGATCCGGAACTGCACGGTGGCATCACCGGCCAGCACGATGGATCGCGACAGGAGGCTGTGCGGGGCGAGAGGTGTGAGGATCATCGCGTGGAGGTCGGGGTCGAGCACCGGTCCACCGGCCGACAGCGAATAGGCCGTCGACCCGAGTGGCGTGGCGATGATGAGGCCGTCGGCGCGGTAGCGGGTGAAGTAGTGATCGTTGATGGTGACCTCGACCTCCACGACTCGCTGCGTCATGACCTTCTCGAGGACGATCTCGTTGATCGCAGTGAACGTGTCGCCGTGGGACGTCCTCGCCGCCAGCGCCATCCGATGCTCGGTACCCAGGGCGTCGGACGCGAGGGCGTCCAGCATCCGATCGATGGCGTCCGGCGGAACCGTCGTGAGGTACCCCACGGTCCCCAGATCGACA
Organism: uncultured Acidimicrobiaceae bacterium; assembly: GCA_964347305.1. Lineage (GTDB taxonomy): Bacteria > Actinomycetota > Acidimicrobiia > Spongiisociales > UBA5794 > CAYFYC01. The sequence goes on from CAYFYC010000040.1 coordinate 2,376, forward strand.
CCGATGACGGGAACGTCGTGCGGTCTGGCGAGCCGGGAGGCCTCCAGCAACGTGCCGTCCCCGCCGACTCCGATCACGAGATCCGTGTCGTCTGGCAGCGGCCCTTCCGCATCGATCCGGACGGCCCTGATACCGCGGGCCGCCGCCCCCTCCTCGATCTGACGCGCTGCCGTCTCGGCCCCGGGCTTCGACTCGTGCACGTGGACGGCGATCGACGTGACATCTGCCATCAGTCCGCTCCCTCTCGTGCCGCCGCCACGGCGTCGCCGATCACACGCGTGGCGTCGAGACCGGATGGATCCATGCGAGACCAGACCACGAACTCTCGGTTTCCCTTCGTTCCGACGACCGGTGACACGTCGATGCCGTGGACATGGAGGCCATGGGCACCGAGCGCCTCGATCACAGTAGACAAGGCGTGTGACCACAACGATGGATCACGCACGATTCCTCCGGACCCGACGTCGTCCTTGCCGACCTCGAATTGCGGCTTCACCAGGACCACCCAGTCGCTCCCGGCTCCACCGAGTGCAGCGAGCTGAGCAGCGATCGTCCCGAGCGAGATGAACGAGAGGTCGGCCACGACCACGTCGAACGGCGCACCGAGCTCGACCGCATCGGCGGTTCTGATGTTCGTGCGCTCCACCACCTCGACGCGCTCGTCCGTCCGCAGGCTCCAGTGCAGTTGCCCGTATCCGACATCGACGGCACACACGAAGCCGGCACCGGCCTGGAGCAGACAATCGGTGAAGCCGCCCGTGGAGGCACCGACGTCGATGGCGCGGCGGCCGGCGACATCGATGCCGAAGGCCTCGAGGGCGTGGTGCAGCTTGCCCCCTGCTCGACTCACGAACCGGGGGCCGGCCCCGACGACCCTGATCGAGACGTCCGGCGCGACCAGTGTCGCCGCCTTGGTGGCGGGCACCCCGTCCAGCTCGACGACACCGTCGGCGATGGCACGTTGTGCCGCCGATCTCGAATCGAAGAGGTGACGGCGAACCAGTTCGGCGTCGAGCCTACGGCGCTTCAGCGGCGTTCCTCATTGCCGAACTCGGCGGCGAGCTGTCGAGGGGAAGCCGCGTCGTCGAGGCCCCCGGAGAGAAGACGAGCCAGCTCATCTGCGATGGGCGGGGCATCTGCGGGATCGACGCCGGAGAGCCGCTCGAGCATCTCGGCGGCGTCGACAGCCGGATCGAACCCCTGGGGTGCCGTAGTATCCATGGCGTCATTATCCCCGACCGACCCGAGGGAGCGGCGGATTGTTCCCGATCCGTGACATCAACCCGACCCGCACGGCGCCGATCGTCACCGTCGTCATCATCGCGATCAACCTCCTCGTGTTCTTCGCCTGGCAGCCGCAGTCGAGCCTCGCCGACGAGGCAGAGTTCCTCTACGAGAACGCAGCCATCGCATGCGAGCTGACGGAGGGAGAGCCGCTCACGATCGCCGAGAGGGACCGAAATGACTGCGGCGCAGGCGGAGCGCTCGCGTTCCCGGACAAGAACGTCTATCTCGCCGCCCTCGTGTCGATGTTCCTCCACGGTGGGGGTCTTCATCTCTTCGGAAACATGTGGTTCATGTGGATCTTCGGCAACAACGTCGAGGAGGCGTACGGCACCATCGGCTTCATCGTCTTCTATCTCTTCACCGGCCTGGTGGCGACAGCGGCCTTCGTCGCCACGAACACCACGGAGACGACCCCGCTCGTCGGCGCGTCCGGCGCGATCGCAGGCGTGCTCGGGGCCTATCTCGTGTTGTTCCCGCGCCACCGGGTCCTCAGCCTCGTCTTTCTGTTCTTCGTGCCGGTCCCGGCGATGTTCTTCCTCGGCATCTGGTTCTTGTCCCAGTTCGCCATCGCGGACATGAACGTGGCCTGGCAGGCACATGTCGGTGGATTCCTCGCCGGGCTCGCCATCACGCTTCCGCTGCGGGAGGCCATCCTGTCCCGCCTCGACCGGCTTCACGCCATCGGCAGATACACGTTCAGATAGGTTCCAGCCCGAGCGCCGCCGGTAGATCGGCGATCGAGTCGAGGACGATCGAGGGCTGGACCGCCGTATCCAGGGCCGGCACCGTGTCCGCCACCCCGGTGAGCACGAGCGCACTCCACCACCCCTCGGCCTCTGCCATGGCCACGTCCGTCTCCAAGCGGTCGCCGACGACCAGGATCGCCTCGTCGCCGGCGAGGTCGCGGATGAGCCGCCGCATGGGCGGATGTGGCTTGCCCGTCACCACGGCCTTCACACCCGTGGCCGTCTCGAGCGCCGCGACCACGGTTCCGGCCCCGGGCATCAGGCCGTCCGGGGTCGGGTACGTGGCGTCGGCGTTCGTCGCAACGAACTCCGCGCCTCCACGCCGTATCGCATGCGTGGCCGCAACGAGCGAGTCGTACGACAGATTGCGATCGAGCCCCACGACGACGGCGTCTGCGGTCTGCCACGCGTCCACCGTTGCGACGCCGCGCCGCGCCAGCGCGTCCCGGATCGCCTCCGACCCGACCACATAGGCGGCCTGACAGCGCCCGGCGAGATGGTCGGCAGCCGCCTGGGTGGAGATGACCAGCGACTCCGGGGTGGCGTCGAAGCCGGTGCGCTCGGCAATGTGGGCCGCGCCCGTCTCGGGCGTCTTCGTCGAATTGTTCGTCGCAAAGAGGATGCGGAGACCGGCCCCCGCGAGCGTCCGCAAGGCCTCGGCAGCGCCCGGAACACCCTGGCGGTCGAGGTACACGACACCGTCGAGGTCGACGACGACGGTGCGGATCTTGCCTGGCGGCAGCTCCCCGGCTACAACTCCCACAACATCGACCCCCGAGGCACATCTGAGCGACAACGGCCGCGCACGGTACCAGCACTCATGAACGACTCGTCATCTCCCACCCAGACGCTGCTCGTTCGTGTGAGCGGTCGCGATCGCCCCGGTATCACGGCAGGAATCCTCCACGTGCTCGATGATGCCGACGCCGAAGTGGTCGACATCGAACAGGTCGTCCTCCACGATCGACTCAGCCTCGGGTTGATGATTCGCATCAACCCGGACAAGTCCCCTCTCAAGGAGCTGCTGCTCCTCGGTTGGGAGCGCGAGATCGACGTCGACTTCGAGATCGTGGAGGATGCCGGGACACCGAGCGCGCCGCCACGTCGCTTCGCCGTCACCGTGCTCGGCCACGAGCTCACCCCGCGAGCGTTGGGTGCCGTGACCGACGCCATCGTGACCGGCGGAGGCAACATCGAGCGGATCACGCGTCTGTCGACCTACCCCGTGACGAGCTTCGAGCTCGTGGTCGTCGGCGGCGATCTCGATCGTCTGCGCACCGAATTGCTCGTCGCTTCGAGCGGTCACGGCGTCGACGTCGCCGTCCAGCCGGAGGGCCTCCTGCGCAGGGCGAAGCGGCTCGTCGTCATCGACATGGATTCGACACTCATCCAGGACGAAGTGATCGATCTGCTCGCCGCAGAGGCGGGCGTGGGCCCGGAGGTGACCGCCATCACGACTGCCGCCATGTCCGGCGGGGCGGACTTCTCCGAAGCGTTGCGCACGCGGGTCTCGCTGCTGGCCGGTCTCACGGAGTCTCAACTCGACGACGTGTGGGACAGGCTCCGTCTCACCCCCGGTGCGTCCACCTTCATCCGCACCTTGAAGCGGCTCGGGTACACGATCGCCATCGTCAGCGGTGGCTTCACCTACTTCACCCATCGTCTCGCGACGCGGCTCGGCGTCGATCACGCCTACGCCAACACGCTGGAGGTCGTCGACGGGGTCGTGACCGGTCGGGTGGTCGGCGACATCCTCGATGGACCGGCGAAGGCCCAGCGTCTCATCGCCACCGCCGAGGCACAGGGGGTTTCGATCGAGCAGACCGTCGCCATCGGTGACGGGGCCAACGATCTGGACATGTTGTCCGTGGCCGGGCTCGGCATCGCGTTCAACGCCAAGCCGGTCGTCGAAGCGGCTGCCGACACCAAGCTGCGGGTCCCGTACCTCGATGCGATCCTCTTCATGCTCGGCATCCGTCGTGAGGACGTCGAGGCCGCCGATCGCGAAGACGGCTGATCAGGCCGACAGCTCTCCGATGAGGCCCACCATGAGCCGATCACACGCTGCGAGCTGCGCATCGTCGACGTATTCGTCCCTCGCATGCGCCTGGGCGATCGCACCCGGTCCGCACACCACGGTCGGCACGCCGAGCTCCTCGGCGAACAGCCCTGCTTCCGTGCCGTAGGCGACCTTGCCGGTCCCGGTGTTCGTGTGGCCCCGAAGCCACGACACGACCTCGTGGTCCTCGGGAGTGGAGAGGTGCGGGAGCATCGCCACCTGATCGATCGAGATGTCGGCTTCGTCGGACACCAGCCGCATCTCGTCGCGAAGCTCCTGGACACACGCCGAGATCGCATCGATCAGGCGCTCGGGGTCGTCTCCGGGGAGATGACGGAACTCGAACTCGAACTCGCAGTGCTTCGGCACGATGTTGAGTGCCGTCCCACCGCTGATCCTGCCGACGTGGATCGTCGTGTGTTCCACGTCGTACCCGACGACGAACGGGCCGTCCTCGGCTCGACGCAACGCCAGCCCCCTGAGGTATTCGATCAGACGAGCAGCCTGGTCGATGGCGTTGACCGCCCGGGGCGCCAGCGACGAGTGAGCGGGTGTCCCTTGGACCGACACCTCGAACGCATAGATCCCCTTGTGCTCGGTCACGACCCGCATGGAGGTCGGTTCACCGACGATGCACGCCGTGGCGACGATTCCCGCCTCTCGCAACTCCGGGACCATGCGGCGGGCGCCGTCACCGCCGGTCTCTTCGTCATGGGAGAGAGCGATGTGGAGGGGACGGCGCAGGGCCGACAGATCCGACTCGGCGACGGCTGCCAGCATCGAAGCGATGAAGCCCTTCATGTCGGCGGTTCCCCGCCCGTACCAACGTCCATCGTCTCCGGGTGTCAGCTCGAAGGGCGGGGTCGCCCACCTCTGGCCGTCGACCGGCACGCAATCGGTGTGACCGCTGAGGATGAGCCCGTCGGGGCGATCGGGACCCACGGAACCGAAGAGATTCGCCTTGGAGCCGTCGGCGGAGCGCACCCGGGTCGTGTCGAAGCCGGCATCGACGAGCATCGACTCGGCATAGGCGATCAGGTCGAGATTCGAGTTCCGGCTGGTCGTGTCGAAACCCACGAGTTCGCGAAGCACCTCGATGGTGCGATCCGACGCGGTCGTCGACACGGTCATCGTCGCTCGACCGGATTGTCCCGGAGCGATTCCTTCCAGGTCCGGAAACGCTCATGTGCCGACCCGTCGGGGCCCGTCCCCCGACCACGCTTTCCATGGAGGTCGAAGCGAACCATGGCTCCCGACCACGGATCGATGGCGAGATAGCGGGCCTCGCCCACCGGAGGGCCGGCCCGCCACAGCAGCCATCCGTGGATGCGTCGCTTGTACTCGACCGGCTCGTCGATCGATTGGCCGAGGGTCAACAGCTCGTCGGGAGCGTCGACCCATCCCGTCGCCGGGATCCGGTGATCCGGCTGCGGAGTGTCGGGAAGCTCCTCGGTCGTGAACAGCACGTCCGTGAACGGCCGCTGGTGGACGGGAAGCGAGGAGCGCTCGGTCACGCTTCGGTGGCATCGTGATGCATCACGATGAGCCGTGCCGAGAAGCCGTGTGCTTCGAAGAAGTTCTTTGCGTTGCGATGACCGGGGCTGACCCGGGCATCGAAGTACCGGACACCGCGAGCGGTGAAGTGCTCGAGACAGTCGGACGCCATCTCGTGTCCGATTCCCACCCCGCGTGCCTCCGGCTCCGTGAAGATGAGGCGGATGGTGGCCACCTCGGCTCCGCCTGCCTGGGGCAGCATCGTGTCGAGGGTCGACATGGCGAATCCCAGCGGCACCCCGTCGAGCTCGCCGATGACCAGGCGCACGTCGTCGCGATCGAGGAGCGCGGCGAAGGAGTCGGCGATCGGTTCGGCGAGACCCTCCGCGATGTCCCAGAGGGGTCGCAGCGCGAGCTGCTCCTTCTCCAGGGCTCGATAGAAATCGATGAGGTGTGGGAGGTCGTCCGAGGTGGCGGGTCTGGCGGTGACGATCATGCGCCCAGCCAGGCTAGCCCTCTCGATCGCGAACGCAGTCCCCACCGTGTGACCAGCCACATCGCCTCCACGGCGATCTTCGTGTCCATCTTCGAGGTACCGGCGATCCGGTCGCGGAACACGATCGGGATCTCCTCGATGACGAGACCTGCGAGCCCCGCCCGCCAGGCCGTCTCGACCTGGAAGCCGTACCCCGAGGCCTCACAGGTACCCGGGTCGAGGAGCTTCAGGGCATCGGCCCGGAACGCCCGGTATCCGGCGGTCATGTCCCGCACCGAGGACCTCAGCATCGTCCTCGCATACAGGTTCCCACCGGCGGACAGCCAGCGACGATGCCAGGGCCAGTTCTCGACACCTCCACCGTCGACATAGCGCGATCCGATGGCCACATCGGCGCCGCGCTCGATCGCATCCACGAGTCGAGGCAGGTCCGAAGGATCGTGAGAGAAGTCACAGTCCATCTGGCAGATGATGCGATAGCCGGCGTCCATGGCCCGGGCGAAGCCCGCAGCGTACGCCGGTCCGAGGCCGGCGCGTTCCGTCCTGTGCAGGACTCCGACCTCCTCATGGAGGTGAGCGAGCTGATCGGCTATCGCGCCCGTGCCATCGGGCGAGGCGTCGTCGACGATGAGGATGTCGACACCGTGCCTTCGAAGCGCGTCGACCATGGCAGCGAGGTTTTCGGCCTCGTTGTAGGTCGGCACGACGACGAGAACATCACCCGGCACAGTCGGCGCACCACTTCCTGCGTTTGTCGGCCAGCTGGGTCGCACGCTTCACGAGGAAGCACGACTGGCACACGAACTCGTCGGAACGCGCCTCGCCGGGAGTCTCGAAGCTCATGGCCAGCTCTGCGCGCCGCAACGCTCTCATCTCGGCGGCTTCGTCGACGGCGAGGGTCTCGTTGGCCTCGTCCTCCGTGAGCATCTCGAGCTCCTCGCTCTCGAGCTCGTCGAGGGCGTCCTCCCCCTCCTCCTCGTCGTCACCGTCGTCGTCGTCATCCAGATCGTCGTCATCATCGGCGTCGATGTCGTCATCCAGATCGTCTTCGAGCTCGTCGTCGATGTCTCCATCGAAATCCGCGTCGATGTCCTCGGGCGCGTCGTCCGACCACTCGTCGTCGGTGAGAAGCTCGTCTTCTGATCTCGTAGCCATGGTCAGATCCTATGTCATAGGCGGCGGTCCGGGGTGCGGCGCGGGAGTGTATATCCCGCCCGGCGTCCCGACAACGATGGGAAAACCGCAGGTATTCCCTCGGCGCAATCGGCTCAGATCTTGAAGTCAATTGCAGCAGGGATCGTCGTCACGACCACCGGCCCCCGGCCCACGATCTCACCGTCGGCCTCGACCGGCCACTCGGCCGGTCCGGTGACCTCGATGTGCGCCCCCGATCTCCTGCGCACCGCCGGATGACGGAGGTGCAGCCCTCGCTTGACACGAGGCATCACGGTGAACGCCATCCGCCGTGGCCCGGAGAAGATCTGGACATCGAGCTCACCATCGCCGAGCAGAGCCTTCGGTGCGATGTTCATGCCGCCGCCGAAGAACTGGCCGTTGGCGAGCACGACGGTGATCGCCTGACCCGACCAGGCTCGACCGTCCACCGTCACTTCCACGGGGCGACTGCGGTGTCGCCACAGCGCCAGCCAGAAGCCGACGTTGTAGCGCTGTCTGCCCAGGAACCGCGGCAGACGGGCGGCGGCCTCGACCGATCCGGCACCGACCCCGAGGTTGGCGGCGTTGAGGAACCACCGCACCCCGAAGTCGCCTTCCAGCCGCCCCACGTCGACCGGGTAGACGTCCGGTGTCGTGAGATGTCGCGCGGCGTCCTCGAGACGTCGCGGCAGGGCGAACGTCCGTATGAAGTCCGAACCAGAGCCCGCAGGGAGGATCGCCAGCGTCGGGCGTCCTTCGGCCCAGTCGAGCTCCATGAGGGCATTCACGACCAGGTGGGCCGTCCCGTCTCCCCCGACGGCGGCGAACCTGGTGCTGCCTCGAGCCGCAGCGTCGGCGACGACTCGATCGATGTGACCTGCGGACTCCGAGACCACGATGGAAGCCGGGATCTCCAGCGTCCGCAGCGCATCACGCACCCTCTGCTCCACGGTGCCCGGGGTGCCGGCGGCCGGATTCACGATGACGATCCACGGCGTGTCGGTCATGCCTGGCCCCCGGCGGCGACCACGCCCCTGTCGATGGCCTTCACCGCCTCCGAGGCGGCGCTGCGCAGGTGTGGATACGCATCGCGCAACTGACGGAGGAGGTCGAGCAGCTGACGGCAGTTGCGCACGAAATCACCTGCAGCTGCGTCATCGTCGCCGAAGAGATCGTCCAGCTCTCCCCCGAGCGTCCAGTCGTGCGCGAGTCGGGCGAACCCGGCTTCCGGCTCTCTCGATTGAGGGAGCCCGAGCTCCTGCTCCATCACAGCCAGCTCGTCCGAGAGGTCCCAGACCAGATCGGCCACGTCGCTCGTGACATCGTCGGGCAGGCCACCCCCCGGGCTGTCACGGCGAGGTTCGTAGGTGAAGAGCGAGACCGTTGCGGCGAGCTGCGCCGGCGTCAGATCGGCGAAGTGCCTCCGCTCGGCGGCCTCGGCGAGCAGGAGGTCGAGTTCGTTGTAGACGAACCGAAGCCGCTCGCCTTTCTCGGTGAGACTCCACCCCCGAACGTATCCGAACCGCTCGAGCAGCCGCAGGATCGTGCGAAAGCGACTCACGAGCCCGTCCGAAGACCTACCGAGGCGCCGCTGCAGCCGGCGAATCTCCTTCTCTGCAGACTCGGCCCTCCGGAGCCACTCCAGATGGTCGTTCAGATCCGGGCACGATGCGACCGCGTGCTCTCCGCCGGGTGCGTCGACGCCGACGGATCCTCCCTCCGGCTTCCACTCGCGGAGCAGCCGGGCCACCTTGCGCCGATAGCCCGTCTCTCGCGATCGGATGGGCACGGGCAGCGTGAGATGCCCCACCCGGCGCGCCGCCGGCGACAGCTGGTCGGGACGGAGCCGCCTCGTCTCGCCGTCGGCCGACAGCAGCAGCATGCGGGGGCTCGCCCCGTAGCCTCTGGCGAGGATCGTCCAGTTGTCGTGAGGCTCGATGCTCAGTTGGATGACGTCACCCTCCAACGTCTTCTGCACGAAGTCCCGCAACAACTGCCCGGTGTCCTTCGGATTCCCCGCCAGTGCGAGATACTCGTCGAGATCACCTCGCTCGCACCGAGCAGCCTCCCGGAATTGTGCGGCGTCCTTCTCTCGAGTGGCGATCCGGTCCTCGAGGCTCCTCCGCCGCGACTCCTCACGGTATTGAGCGAACGACGCGTTGAGCAGCTCCTCGGCCCGATCCTGCTCGTAGTTGGCGACGAGATTGACCGCCATGTTGTAGTTCGGCTGGAAACTGGAACGCAGCGGGTGGCTTCCCTGTCCCGCGATCGCGGCGACCTTCTCGAAGGGCATCGTCCGATCGTGGAGCACGACGGCGGTGCCCCGGGTGTCGATGCCGCGTCTTCCGGCGCGGCCCGTGAGCTGCGTGTAGTCCCCGGCCTGAAGCGGGACATGTCCCTCACCGTCGAACTTCGTGAGCCGCTCCAGGACCACCGTACGCGCCGGCATGTTGATGCCGAGCGACAACGTCTCGGTGGCGAAGACGAGCTTCACGAGACCCCGAGAGAACAACTCTTCCACCGTCTCCTTGAAGGCGGGCACCATCCCGGCGTGATGAGCGGCGACGCCCATCTCGAGATTCGCCATGAATCCTGCAAACCCCAGGACGTCGAGATCGGCGTCGCCGATGTGGGCCGTCATCCCTTCGACGATGGCCCGGATCCGCTCCCGCTCGGCGTGGTCGGTGAGCCCGAGACCGGCATTGGCGACGAGGTTCGCGGCCTGGTCGCATCCGGCACGCGAGAAGATGAAGTAGATGGCGGGGAGCAATCGCTCGGTCTGCAGTTTGGCGGCGACCTCGAGACGCCGCGGACCGGCGAAACGCTGCCGTCGACCCCGCCCCTTGCGCAACATGCGAATGATGGAGGCATTGGGTCGGCCGCCACGGTCGAACACCGGGGT
>CAYFYC010000040.1:12524-24515 GCA_964347305.1 uncultured Acidimicrobiaceae bacterium
GCCGAAGATCTCGCGGAAGCGGTGGTAGGCGCGTCGCGAGTTGGCCACGGCGATCTGGCCCCTGAGCTCCAGCGCCCCGTCGCGGTGACGGTCCTTGACGAGGTACTGGGATTCGAGCGGCACCGGGCGGGTCGTCTCCACGATCAACTCGGTCGCACCGCGCCGCGCCCCGATCCAGCCGGTCAACTCCTCGGCGTTGGCGATCGTGGCCGACAGGGCGACGATCGGGATACGCATGGGGAGGTGGATGATCACTTCTTCCCAGACGGGCCCGCGGTAGCGATCCTGCAGATAGTGGACCTCGTCCAACACCACCAGGGCGACGTCGTCGAGGGCGGCCGATTCGGCGTAGATCATGTTGCGAAGCACTTCCGTGGTCATCACGACGACGGGGGCATCGCCGTTCACGACGTTGTCGCCGGTCAGCAGGCCCACCGCATCCGGGCCGTATCGACCACGGAAGTCCCCGAACTTCTGATTCGACAGCGCCTTGATGGGTGTCGTGTAGAACGCACGGGAGCCGCTCCCGATCACCGCGTGGACGGCTGCGTCGGCGATGAGCGTCTTGCCTGCGCCCGTCGGCGCGGTCACGACGACCGAGCTGTCGCGAAGGAAGGCCTCCACCGCATCGCGCTGGAACGGATCCGGCGTGAAGGGCAGGTCGCTGTAGAACGCAGCGACTCGCTCCGCTCGTGTCGGCTGAGTGGTCACTTCCTGAGCACGAATCGAATGGCGAGGATCGTCAGCTCGTAGAGGATGTAGAGCGGAGTGGAGAGCAGCATCAGCGTGAGTGGGTCGCCGGAAGGAGTGACCACGGCTCCGATCACCACGATCGACGTGATGGCCCACCGCCGACCGGCGCGGAGCCGGGCGGAGTCGACGACACCAACGGCGGCGGCTGCGAACAGGAACACCGGGAACAGAAAGGCGACACCGAAGACAGCGATGAACCGGATCGTGAACGACAGATAGTCGTCGGCGTTGAGGAGCTCCTGGAGATTCTCGCCTCCGAATCCGAGCAGGAACTCGAGGCCCCGACGCAACGACCAGTATCCCAGTGCGACGCCCGACAGGAACAGCGTCGTCATGAGCGCGGTGATCGGGATGGCGTAGCGCTTCTCCTGAGACGTGAGCGCCGGGCTGACGAAGCGCCAGACCTGGAAGATGATCACCGGGCTGGCCAGCACGAAGCCGCCGAAGAACGCCAACCGCATGAACACGGTGAAGGCCCCGGTCGCACGGGTGAAGAAGAGCTCGCACTTCTCGCCCGGCGGAAGCGTTTCGCAGAACGGCTGGATCAAGAGGTCGAGCAGCCACTCCCGGAAGATGAAGGCGACGATGGCTCCGACGACGAGGGCGATCACTGCTTTGATGATTCGCTGTCTGAGCTCTGCGAAGTGATCCCAGAAGGTCATCGTCGCCTCGTTCGTCACGATGCACCGTCCTCGTCCTCGACGTCGGTCGAGGCTTCCTCGGACACTTCATCGAGACTGGACCGGGCCGGAGTCGGCTCGGCGGCGTTGCCCCTGGCGATGTCCTCCGCAGTGAGGCGTTTCTTCTCGGGCTCGACCGCCTTCCGTACGCCGGCTGCGGCGTCATCGATGTCGGAGACGACGGCTCGTGCCGAGTCGCCCAGCTCCTTGCGCAGCCCCCGGATGTCCTCTCGGGCGTCGCGCAGCGGATCGATGACGTCCTTGTACTCGGACCCGATCTCGGTGCGCAGTGTCTCGAGAGACTGGCGAGCCTTGCTCGTCCACTGCCCCAGACGACGCGCCATCTCGGGGAGACGGTTGGGTCCGAACACGATGACGATCACGAGCAGAATCGTCAGGAGCTCGGAGAACGAGAAACTGTTGAACATGTGCAGGCCGATGCTAGGCGAGGGCTGCCGGGTCGCCGCTCACACCTTGCCACGGAAAAGGGCCACGAGGCTTGCCTCGTGGCCCGATTCGACGCTCGTCGCCCGGGGTCAGGCGGTTTCGATGTGGCTGAACCAGTTGTCTGAATCCAGCGCCGAGGCGAAACGCTCGATCTCGTCCTCGGTGATCGGTCCCGCCGGGCTCATGATCTCGTAGGAGACGCCCGTCGCCAGCAGAATGCTCACGACCCGGTGGTTGGCGGGTCGGCGCTGCGTGTCGCCGCAGAAGGGGCACGCAAAGCGATAATTGCCGGTCGAACCAGATGCGCTGAGCTCGAGACCGATATCTCCGGTCGTCAGCTCGACATCCCCACATCGAGCGCACGTGGTGCGAATGGTTGTCATCTGAGGCTCTCCAAGAAACTCTTGCCCGTTGCATGAATTTCTTCGGCACGCCTGATGTCCTCTGAATGACTATTCCTCGATTAGTCCGTTCGTGCTATGACGCACTGACCCGAAGTGGTCAGTCACCATCGGCGACGTCGTAGCGGGCCAGGATCGCCCTTCCCAGTGCGTCACGGGAGGCAGCGACCTCGTCTCCTTCGAGCAGCCGGCCCGAGGCGCCGAGCCGAAGCAGCAGCCGGCCCGCGACTCCGGGGTCCGACACCGCCATCCGGATCGTCGTCCCGCCGTCCGGACCGTCGGCGACGACCTCGCTCGGGTAGTAATCCGCGACCCATGCTGCATCCGGCCCGAGCTCGATCACCGCGTAGGCGTCCTCCTCTCCCGGCACGTAGTCGACGGCCGGCGTGGGCAGCTCGGGCGGCGGGGTGAACAGCTCGTCGGTGAGCTCGAGCTCCTGGATGCGATCCACGCGGAACACCCGCTCTCCACCGGCGGTGCGACAGAAGGCTGTCACATACCAGTTGCCCATCGTCGAGAACACGACCCACGGCTCGATGAGCCGTTCCCTGGTCTCCCCCGAGGAGATCTTGGTGTACACGATCGAAGTCACCACGCCTTCGGCGGCCGCCGTGCGGAGCTGTCCGACGAACTCCGGTTCACGCAGGTCGACGACGATCCCTCCGTCGCCCTCTGGGAACACGACCTCCTGGAGCTTCGCCACCGCCCGATCGAGAGCCGGGGGCGCCTGGCCCGTCGACACGAGGGCGAGACCGCTGGCGAGGAGGCCGAGCGCCTCCGGCGGCGTCAGCCGGAGCGGAGCGGCGAAGTAGTCCGCCAACTCCACGACGACCTCGTCGCCATCGATGTAGGCATCCATGAGATCTCCGGGACCGTATCCGGGAAGCCCGCACACGAAGACCAGGTTGAGGTCGGCGATCAGTTGCTGTTGCGTGTAGTCGAAACGCTCGCAGACCTCGTCGACCGTTGCGCCGCTGTTCGCGATCACCCAGGGCAGCATGGCGAGGATGCGGTTGAGCCGCTTGGCGGTGCGTGAGGAGCTCACAGTGCGGCCTCGACACGGCCGACGAGGCGATCCACCAGCTCCGGCGGCGACTCGATGACCGCGGTGTCGCCGAAGCCGAGCACCCAGCCGACGAACGCATCCGGGTTGGCGACGCGCAGCTTCACCCGCAGTGACCCGTCCGGCAGCTCACGGACCTCGTTCCGACCCACGAGCTGGCGACGCGCCCACCACGCCAGAGACTCGTCGAATCGAACCACGGCTTCGATGTCTGCGGGACCCGCCTCCCATGGTGCGTCGGCGATGTAGGCGGCCGCATCGAAACCCTCGGGACGCTGGAAGGCGCCGTCGACCTCGCCGGTCTCGAGCTCCGCCGCCCGATCGAGCCGGTAGACCTTCACGACGTCCTCGGGCTGCTCGGCGGCGACCAGGTACCAGTGGCCTCGCCGGTGCACGAGCCCGTAGGGGTGGAGGAGCCGTCGCCGGTCCCGGTACCGCAGGCCCAGCGTCCGGCGCTCGGCGACCGCGGCGAACACGTCTCCGAGGATCGTCGCCTCTGCGCCGAGATCGGCGGCCAGGGGCTCGCCGCCCGGCACGTTGGTGGCGCCGCCGAGCTTGAAGAGGGCCTCGGGTCCCGACGCCCTGCCGCCCATCCGCACCACCTGGGCGGCAAGCCACAACGCAGCTCGTTCCTCGTCCGTGAGCCCGGGATCGGGCAGCGAGTAGTCCTCACGCGGGATGACGTAGCCGTGCTCGACCTCCCAGGCATCGGTGGGCCGCATCTCCAACGGGATACCGAGGGTTCGCAACAGATCCTTGTCGCGCTCGAACATGCGCCGCCACGCCTCGTCGCTCTCCTGGCCGTAGCCGGCCACGGTGTGCCGGATCTCGTCCGCGGTCACCGGGCGGTCGACGGTCAGCAAGAACGCGAGCAGATTGAGGATGCGCTCGATGACGTTTTGCATGTGGCGCGCAGCGTATCGAACACCGGTTCGCCTGGGAAGCACCGGTGCGATCGGGCCGGTCAGCTTCCCAGCGTGCGTGACAGCGAGGCCGCGGCCGCCACGACGGCGGCTCTGGCGGTGGCGCGGGCATCCCCGACCAGCCTGAAGGTCGGACCGACGGCGGAGACTGCACCCACGATCGATCCGCGTGCGTCGTACACCGGCGCCGACACGGCGGACACACCCTCCTCGTGGCCATCGGCGCGGTATGCAGCCCCGTCACCGTCGACATCGCCTCGCAATGCCGCACCGACGGCGGTGTCGCCCGTCGGTATCTGTCGGCCCAGCCACCCGGCATGGCGGAGCTGTCGCGGACCCTCCACCGTGGCGACATACACGCAGAAGCCGGCGGTGTCCGGAACCGCCAGATAGGCGGACTCTCCGCTCGCGGCCGCCACCTGCTCGAGCAGCGGCAGCGCCAGCTCCGCCATCGACGACCCACCGAGAACCTGATGTGCGATGCGGATGAGGTCGGGTCCCGGGCGGTACGCCTGGTCCTCACCCCTCACCAGCAGCTCTGCCGCCTCGAGGGATCGCAACTGGCGCAGGGCGGTGCTCGGAGCCAGATCGAGCCGGGAGGCCACCTCCGTCAACGACAGCCCCCGCTCCGTGGCGGCGACGGTCTTGAGCACCGCCAGGACCCGGTCCGAGGACCGTGCCGTCAGCGGTTGTCGGCTTTCACTCTGCGGTGCTACATTTTGCATCGTGGCAACTGTACCTCCGATCGCGCTGACCGATCAAGGTCTGACCCGTGGCGAAGTCGTGGCTGTGGCGCGCCACGGCGCCCGCATCGAGGTGTCTCCCACGGCCGTGGCTGCGCTGGAACGCGCCGCCTCGGTCGTCGCCGGGCTCGCCCATCAGGACGAGCCGGTGTACGGCGTGTCCACCGGTTTCGGCTCTCTGGCGAACACCGTCATCCCCGACGGGCGCTCTGCCGAGCTCCAGGTTGCCCTGATTCGCTCGCACGCCGCCGGGATGGGGCCCGAGACCGATCGGGAGACGGTCCGGGCGATGATGCTGCTCCGGGCCCGCAGCCTGGCGATGGGGTTCTCGGGGGTGCGTCCGGTGGTGGTCGAGACGATCACCGAGCTCCTGAATGCCGGCTACACGCCGATCGTGCCCGTGTTCGGCTCGCTCGGCGCATCGGGTGACCTCGCACCCATGGCGCACGCCGCGCTGGCTCTCATCGGTGAGGGAACCCTTCGCGACCGCAACGGCGATCCCGTACCGGCAGCCGAGGCCCTCGACGCGCTCGGTCTGCCCCCGGTCGTGCTCGGCCCCAAGGAAGGGCTCGCACTCATCAACGGCACCGACGGAATGCTCGGCATGCTGTGTCTCGCGCTCGACGACCTCGACCGACTGGCGGCCACGTCGGATCTCGCCGGTGCGATGAGCACGGAGGCCCTGCTTGGAACCGACCGGGCCTTCGCCGCCGACCTCGTCGCGATGCGGCCTCACCCCGGGCAGATCACCAGCGCCGGCCGCCTCCGGGCCTTTCTCGCCGGATCTCCCATCGTCGCCAGCCACCGTCACGGCGACGACCGCGTCCAGGACGCCTACTCGCTGCGATGCACCCCGCAGGTCCACGGCGCATTGCTCGATGCGATGACGCACTCCGCCGCCGTCGCCGACCGCGAGCTCGTGAGCGCCATCGACAACCCGCTCGTGATGCCCGACGGCCGGGTCGAGTCGTGCGGCAACTTCCACGGGGCCCCGCTCGCCCATGCTGCCGACTTCCTCG
The DNA here is from genome assembly GCA_964347305.1 of uncultured Acidimicrobiaceae bacterium. Classification (GTDB taxonomy): domain Bacteria; phylum Actinomycetota; class Acidimicrobiia; order Spongiisociales; family UBA5794; genus CAYFYC01. The sequence continues at coordinate 18,554 of CAYFYC010000040.1, forward strand.
CCATCGCCGTCGCCGATGCCGGCGCATTGTCAGAGCGACGCACCGATCGCATGCTCGACCCCGCCCGGAGCAATGGCCTCCCCGCCTTCCTCACGCCCGACCCCGGGGTGAACTCGGGCATGATGATCGCCCACTACACCCAGGCGGCACTCGTCGCCGAGAACCGGCGGCTCGCCGCCCCGGCCAGCGTCGACTCCATTCCGACGTCCGCCATGCAGGAGGACCACGTCTCGCTGGGCTGGCATGCGTGTCGAAAGCTGCGCGACGCCATCGCCAACTACCAGCGCATCCTGGCCGTGGAGCTCGTGTGTGCCGCCAGGGCTCTGGCGCTGCGGGCACCGCTTCACCCCGCGGCCACCACCGCGGCGGCGATGGAGACGATCCTCGACGTGGCCGGCCCCGTGGGACCCGACCGATTCCTGGCTCCCGAACTCGCCGCCGTGGAGGACCTCGTCGCATCCGGCGCCCTCGTCACCGACATCCCACCCGATTCCGCAACGGAGGAACCCGCATGAACGAGACCGGTCCGCGCACCCTACGCGCCCCGCACGGCACCGAGCTGACCTGCAGGGGCTGGCAGCAGGAAGCGGCCATGCGCATGCTCATGAACAACCTGGACCCGGACGTCGCGGAGAAGCCGGAGGAGCTCGTCGTGTACGGCGGCACCGGTCGCGCCGCCCGGTCGTGGGAGGCGCTCGATGCCATGCTCGCCACGCTGCGCACGCTGGCCGACGACGAGACGATGCTCGTTCAGTCCGGAAAGCCCGTCGGCGTCTTCCGAACCCACGAGTGGGCACCACGGGTGCTCATCGCCAACTCCAATCTCGTGCCGGAATGGGGCACCTGGGACGAGTTCCGCCGTCTCGAGGCGATGGGCCTGACCATGTACGGCCAGATGACGGCCGGCTCGTGGATCTACATCGGCACCCAGGGGATCCTCCAGGGCACCTACGAGTGCTTCGCCGAGATCGCCCGCCGCCGATTCGATGGCTCGCTGGCCGGCACCATCACGCTTACCGCCGGACTCGGCGGCATGGGAGGCGCGCAGCCCCTCGCCATCACCATGAACGACGGCGTGGCGCTCTGCGTCGAGGTGGACGAACACCGTCTGCAGCGACGCCTCGAGACCCGCTATCTCGACGTGCGCGCCGCCTCGCCGGAGGACGCCGTGGCTCGCTGTATCGCAGCCCGGGACGAGCGCAGGCCGCTGTCCGTCGGGGTGGTGGGCAACGCGGCGGACATCGTGCCCCGGCTGCTCGAGATGGACTTCCCGGCGGACATCGTCACCGACCAGACCAGCGCCCACGACCCTCTCAGCTACATGCCGGTGGACGTCTCCCCCGAGGCTCACGCCGAACTGCTGGAGCGTGATCCCGACGAGCTGATCAGGCGCGCGCGTAACTCGATGGCGACCCACGTCGCCGCGATGGTCGGCTTTCTCGACCGTGGGGCCGAGGTGTTCGACTATGGCAATTCGCTGCGCACCGAGGCCCAGCTCGGCGGCTTCGATCGGGCGTTCGACTATCCGGGATTCCTCCCCGCCTACATCCGACCTCTCTTCTGTGAAGGCAAGGGCCCGTTCCGCTGGGTGGCGCTGTCCGGAGATCCCGCCGACATCGCAGCGACCGATCGGGCGGTGCTCGAGGAGTTCCCCGACGACGAGGCACTCCACCGCTGGATCCGCCTCGCTGCCGAGCGGGTGGAGTTCCAGGGGTTGCCCGCCCGGATCTGCTGGCTCGGCTACGGCGAGCGGGCCCGGCTCGGGCTCCGATTCAACGAGATGGTGCGCTCCGGCGAGGTGTCGGCGCCGATCGTGATCGGACGCGACCACCTCGACTCGGGATCCGTGGCATCGCCGTACCGGGAGACCGAGGCCATGGCGGACGGCTCCGATGCGATCGCCGACTGGCCCCTCCTCAACGCCCTCCTCAACACGAGCTCGGGTGCCACCTGGGTGTCGATCCACCACGGAGGAGGAGTCGGCATCGGGCGCTCGATCCACGCCGGGATGGTCGTCGTCGCCGATGGCACCGATCTGGCCGCCGAGAAGTTGGAGCGGGTGCTGACCGCCGACCCGGGGACGGGTGTGATGCGGCACGCCGACGCCGGCTACGAGCGCGCCGCGGAGGTCGCCAGGGAACGTGGCGTCCGAATCCCGATGACCGAGCCGGCCTGATGGCGGTTCGCCCGGTCGTCCACGTCGGTCATCCGGTGCTGCGACAGCCGACCCGCGAGGTCGATCCGAGGACCATCGACAGCCCCGACGTGCAGGACCTCATCGACGACCTCATCGACACGATGCGCCACGAGAACGGAGCGGGCATCGCCGCCAATCAGATCGGCGCCGAGCTGCGCATCGCCACGATCGAGGTCACGAGGAATCCGCGATACCCGTACAAGCCGCCGATCCCCCTCACGGTCATCGTCAACCCCGTGCTGCGCGCCGTCGGCGACGAGATGGTGGCGATCAACGAGGGGTGCCTGTCGGTCCCCGGCCTGCGGGGCGTCCTCCAGCGACACGTCGCCGTGGAGGTGAGCTATCTCGACCGCGAGGGCCGGCCGCACACGGAGGTGAAGCGAGGCCTCACGGCGGGCACCTTCCAGCACGAAGTCGATCATCTCGACGGACGGATGATCGTCGACCGCATCGATCCTGCGACGTTCATGACCTGGGAGATGTACAAACGCTTCCACCGGGACGCCTTCGTCACCCGGATCACGGACTTTGCCGCGAGAATCGGATCGTGACCAGGTTCTGGTGCCAGCTGGCGTGGCTCGGGGGCGAGGGTGCCGTTCCCGGTGTGGTGCTCGACGTCACCGACGGGACCATCACCGCCGTCTCCGACGGCGTCATCATGCCCCCGGGCGACGCCACGACACTCTCGGGCATCACCATTCCCGGTTTCGTGAACGCGCACAGCCACGTGTTCCACCGGGCGCTGCGAGCGCGGACGCACGCCGCCACCGAGGACTTCTGGGGGTGGCGCGATGCGATGTACGACGTGGCCTCCTCGCTCGATCCCGACACCATGTACGCCCTGGCCAGGGCCAGCTATGCCGAGATGGCCCTCGCCGGCATCACCACCGTCGGCGAGTTCCACTATCTGCACCACGGTCCCGGCGGGGAGCGGTATGCCGATCCCAATGCGATGTCCGCAGCCGTGATCGCAGCAGCTGGTGACGCCGGGATCCGGCTCACGCTGCTCGACACGCTCTATCTCCGCGGCGGTCACGACGAGGAGCTGTCGCCGGTGCAACAACGGTTCAGCGACGGTTCACCCGAGGCCTGGGCGGAGCGGGTCGGCGCCCACCACGGCGGGACTCTGGTGAGGCATGGTGCCGCCATCCACTCGACCCGGGCGGTGACGAAGGACGACATGGCACAGGTGATCGACTGGGCCCATGCCCGTGGTGCGCCGCTCCACGCTCACGTGTCGGAGCAGCCTGCCGAGAATGCGGCCTCCCTCGCCGAATACGGCCGCTCCCCCACCCATGTCTTCGACGACGCCGGCGCACTCGACGATCGCTTCACCGCCGTCCATGCCACACATCTGGACGACGCCGACGTCGAGCTGCTCGCCAACGCCGGAGCGATGGCGTGCATCTGCCCGACGACAGAACGCGAGCTCGCCGATGGGATCGGTGACACCGGCAGCCTGGCCATGGCGGGTGTCGGGCTCTGTCTCGGCTCGGACTCGAACGCCATCGTCGACATGCACGAGGAGATGCGGGCCGTCGAACTCCACCAGCGCCTCGCCACGGGACGGCGCGGAACCCACGAGCCGGTCGACCTCCTCGACATGGGCACTCGGGGCGGAGCGAAGAGCCTCGGGTGGCACGAAGTGGGACGTCTCGCCGAAGGAAGCGCCGCCGACTTCGTGACGGTGGGTCTCGGCTCGGTGCGGATGGCCGGAACGGATCTGGGGAACGCGCTGGATGCCGTGGTCTTCGCCGCCACGGCGAGCGACGTGAAGACGGTCGTCGTGGCAGGCGAGACGATCGTCGATGGCGGCGCGCACGTCCGCATCGACACGGCCGCCGAGTTGCGCGGCGTGTTGGAGGATCTGTGACGGCCACACTCGTCTCCGACATCGGGTTGCTCGTGACCAACACCGAGCTCGGTGAGCTGAGCGGCGCCTGGCTGGTCCACGAACACGGGGTGATCGAGGCGGTGGGGACCGGGGCGCCACCGAGCGCCGACACGCATCTCGACGTCGGCGGACGATGTGTCATTCCGGGTTTCGTCGACAGCCACACCCACCTCGTGTTCGCCGGCGACCGATCGACCGAGTTCACCGCACGGATGGCGGGCGAGCCGTATGCGGCGGGTGGCATCAACGTGACCACGACGGCGACCCGAGCCGCGACCGAGGAGGAGCTCCTCCGTCTCGCCAGGATCAGGCTCGCGGAGGCGCACCGTCAGGGGATCACGACCGTCGAGATCAAGTCGGGCTACGGCTTGAGCGTCGAGGGCGAGGCGCGGCTGCTGCGGGTGGCCCGCTGGCTGTCACCGGAGACGACCTTCCTGGGTGCGCACGTCGTGCCGGAGGAGTATCGGGCGCGCAGCGACGACTACGTCGACCTGGTGACCGGCCCGATGCTCGAGGCCGCCCTCGCCGAACACCCCCGATGGATCGACGTGTTCTGCGAGCAAGGGGCCTTCGACGCCGACCAGACGGCGGCGATCCTCGCCGCAGGCACCGGGCGCGGTCTCGGCGCCCGGGTGCACGCCAATCAGCTCGGTCCGGGCCCCGGTGTACAGGTGGCGGTGGCCGCCGGCGCCGCCTCGGCAGATCACTGCACCCATCTGACGGACGATGACATCGACGCCCTGGCCGGAAGCGAGACGGTCGCGACGTTTCTCCCTGCGGCCGACTTCTCGACCCGGCAGCCGTATCCCGATGCCCGCCGCGCCATCGACGCCGGCGTCACGGTTGCCCTGGCCACGAACACCAACCCCGGCTCCAGCTACACGTCGTCCATGGCGTTCTGCATCGCACTCGCCGTCCGCGACATGGGGATGACGGCGACCGAGGCGCTCTCGGCCGCCACGCTGGGAGGCGCCACGGCGTTGCGTCGCGACGACATCGGTCGGCTCGGACCCGGCTCACGAGCCGACCTCACCGTGCTGGAGGCGCCCCACTACGGCCACCTCGTCTACCGGCCGGGGATGCCCCCGGTTCACCACACGATCGTGGGGGGCGAGACGGTCGCGTGAGTCAGAGGCTGGCGATCAGCTTCTCGACGCGCTCGTCGACCGCCTTGAAGGGGTCCTTGCACAGAACCGTTCTCTGCGCCTGATCATTCAGCTTGAGGTGGACCCAGTCCACCGTGAAGTCCCGCTTGCGAGCCTTGGCGGCCTTGATGAAGTCGCCGCGCAGGCGCGCCCGCGTGGTGGCCGGGGGCTCGGTCATGGCGGTGCGGATGTCCTCGTCGGTGACGATTCGCTCGACCATGCCCCGCCGCTGCAGCAAGTAGTAGAGGCCCCGGTCGCGGGACACGTCGTGATAGGTCAGGTCGACGAGGGCCAGCCGGGGTGACGACATCGGCAGACCGTGCTTCTCGCGATAGTCCTCGAGCAGCCGGTACTTCGTCACCCAGTCGACCTCGCGATACAGCGACATCGGGTCCTTCTCGAGCCCGGTGAGGAGGTACTCCCACATCGCCACGGCGCGCTCCACCTCGGGCGGGAAGCCGGCGGTGCGGGCATAGCGCATGGCCCGTTCCAGGTACTCCCACTGGATGTCGAGCGCCGACAGCTCGCGACCGTTGGCGAGACGCACCCGCCGCCGGCACGTCATGTCGTGCGAGATCTCGCGGATGGCCCGTATCGGGTTCTCCAGGGTGAGGTCGCGGAAGACGACGTCGTCCTCGAGCATCTGCAGCAATGCCGCCGTCGAGCCGACCTTCACGTAGGTCATGTACTCGGACATGTTTGAGTCGCCTGCGATCACGTGGAGAC
>CAYFYC010000040.1:24664-24883 GCA_964347305.1 uncultured Acidimicrobiaceae bacterium
GGCGGCTTCGGGTGGTCGCCGACGAGACCCCCTCCCAGATGTGCTCGGCCCGCTGAGCGAGACAGAACACCGTGCCCCGCGCCGTCTGCAACAGCTTGCCCGCTCCCGAGTAGATCTGACGGGTCACGAAAAAGGGGATGAGCGTGTCGATGATCCGCTGGAAGTCACCCTGACGCCCGACGAGGTAGTTCTCGTGACACCCGTACGAGTTGCCGGCCG
>CAYFYC010000040.1:24893-29595 GCA_964347305.1 uncultured Acidimicrobiaceae bacterium
GTGTTGTTCTTGAAGAGGTAGATCTGGCCCCGGATCCCCTCTTCGTCGAGTCGCTGCTCTGCGGCGCGCAGCAGTCCCTCCAGGATCCGCTCCCCCGCCTTGTCGTGCCGCACGACGTCATAGAGGCTGTCGCATTCAGGGGTGGCGTACTCGGGATGCGAACCGACATCCAGGTAGAGCCTGGCGCCGTTCTCGAGGAACACGTTCGAGGATCTACCCCAGGAGACGACCCGGCGGAACAGATATCGCGCCACCTCGTCCGGCGACAGGCGGCGCTGTCCCCGCAGGGTGCAGGTGACCCCGTATTCGTTCTCGATACCGAAGATGCGGCGCTTCACAATTCGCAGGCTAACCGCGGTTCGGGCCGAGACACACGAAAGACCTGCCGATGTTGGATCCACAATCGGACCAGAATGGGACCATGCTCGATTCGACAGGTGTGGGCTTCAAGATGCTGACGAAGGTCGGAGACCTCGCCAGCGCCAACATCGTCGCAGCGCGGCTACGGGCCGAAGGCATCGAGGCTCGCGTCCACAGTCCGTCGCTCGGGCCCTATCCGGTCACGGTCGGCGACATGGCGCTGTCCGAGATCTGGGTGTTGGAGGATCGGATCGACGACGCCTCCCGTGTCCTGCTCGACATCGAGGCGAAGAACGTGGTCGGATTCGACGAGGAGTACACGCCGGTGGGGCGTCCCTCACCGCCAGTCGAGATCCGCACGGTTGCGGCGCTCGTGGCCGCCATCGTCGCCGTGCTCTTCGTGCTCCGCCTGCTCTCGATGTTCTGAGGCGGCTCAGCTGCGGGCTGCGGCGATCTCGTCAGGCGTGAGACGGCGGAAGCGGCGCCGCCCGTTGTGGCTGTCGAGCACGGCGGCCTCGAAGCCCCCCGGCTCGATCTCGGTCTCCTCGACCTCCTCGATGGCCGTCGCCGTGGCACGGACCACCGTCTGCAGGTCCGCTCCGGCCTCGTACGCCGACGCCAGCTTGTCCAGGAGCTGCTCCTCCTGGCCCCCCATTGCGCCGTACTCGGCGAAGCCTGACAGCGTCCCGTCGAATCCGATGCGGAACAGGTTGTTCGGCTCCCCGTCGGCCGTGAGCTCCGCCACCATGACCTCGACCTCGTACGGCTTGACCTCATGGGTGAAGATCTGACCCAGCGTCTGGCTGTACGCGTTGGCGAGACCCTTGGCGGTGACATCGTCACGTCCGTAGGAGAAGCCCTTGAGATCCGCATACCGGATGCCTGCCACCCGCAACATCTCGAACTCGTTGAAGCGGCCCACGCCGGCGAATGCGATGTTGTCGTAGATCTCCGACAGTTTGTGGAGCGACGCCGACGGATTGCCTCCCATGAGGAGGATGCCGGTCGCATACTCGACCACTGCGATCGAGCGTCCCCTCGCGATGCCCTTGCGGGCGAAGTCGGCCCTGTCCTTGATCAGCTGTTCCGGGGGGACGTACATCGGCATGCTCATGGCCGGCCCTCCATCACCCCGGCGGCGATCTCCGCAACCTCTTCGACGTCGGACTCGCCGAAGCCGTCCGCCGTGACCGTGATCACGTTCGGGAAGATGCCGCGACGTAGATCGGGCCCACCGGTGGCGGCGTCCTCCTCGGCGGCTGCCACCAGCGCCTCGACGGCCACCGCGATGGCCTCGCGCCTGTCCAGGCCCTCCCGGAACGCACCCTTGAGGAACGCCCGGGCCTCCATGCCACCGGAGCCGGTGGCCGCATAGTCCTGCTCCTCGTAACGGCCACCGACGACGTCGAAGGTGTAGAGACGACCCGAGCTCGAGACGTCGTCGTAACCGGCGAACAGCGGCACGACGACGAGACCCTGGAAGGCGAGGGGGAGGTTGCCCCGCACCATCCTGGCGAGATAGTTGGCCTTGCCTTCGAGGCTGAGTCGCTCGCCCTCGATCTTCTCGTAGTGCTCCAGCTCCGTTTGGAAGAGCTTGATCAGCTCGACGGCCATGCCGGCCGTACCCGAGATGGCGACGGCCGAGTGCGAGTCGGCCGGGAAGACCTTGCGCATCCGGCGGTGAGCGATGATGTTCCCCGCCGTCGCCCGCCGGTCGCCTGCCATGACGACACCGTCGTCGTAGCGCAGGGCGAGGATCGTGGTGCCTTCAGGGATCTCCACGTCACCATGGACCGTCGCACTCGTCTCCCAGCGGGGAAGCTCACCGCGCCGGTGCAGCAGAGACGTGAAGCTGCCGTCACTGGGCATCTCCAGAGGAAGCGCTCCAGGTTGCTGCGAGTCAACCGATCGCTCGATCACTCGCCGCCCTTCTGGACGTAGTTCTTGACGAACTCCTCGGCATTCTCTTCGAGGACGCTGTCGATCTCCTCGAGCAGATCGTCGATGCGCTCGGTGAGCTCCTCTCCCTGCCCTTCTGGGATTTCGACTTCCTCGACGACTTCTTCCTTGTCGCCGGACGTCTGTTTGCGTTCCTGATCAGCCATCACTCACCTCCAAGCGCCCGGATGAGCGCAGCCGGGGTGTCGGATCGCGCCAGCAGTTCGCCGACGAGCTCCTTCGACCCTCGAAGCGGCTCCATCATAGGCACCCGCTTGAGGGAGTCCTCCCCGACATCGAAGACCAGCGAGTCCCAGTTGGCGGCCACCAGGGCATCGGCGAATTTGCGGACGCTGATACCTCTGAAATAGGCGCGAGTCGTCTCCGGCGGATGCAGTGCGGCCTCGGCGACCTCGTCGTCCGTGAAGAGCCGGCGCATCCGCCCGCTCTTCACGAGACGGTGATAGAGACCCCGGTCGGGGTCGACGTCGTGGTACTGGAGCGACAGGAGGCGCAGCTTCGGATCGTCCCAGTCCAACCCGTCCCGGCTGCGGAATCCGTCGAGCAGGCGGAGCTTGGCAGTCCAATCCAGGCGGTCCGCCGTCGACAACGGGTCGCGCTCGAGATCGACGAGGATCTCCTCCCAGACGTCGACGACGGCTCGCGAGTCGTCGTCGCCGTCACCCTGATCGACGTACTTCTTGACGAGCTCGAGGTAGTGCCACTGAGCATCGAGCGCCGTCATCGAGGTGCCGTCGACCATCTCGAACGTCGCTTGCAGCGTGGGGTCGTGGCTGACGCCCCAGGTCGCCTTCACCGGTTCCCGCAGCGTCAGTGGCTCGCCGAGCAGACCGTCTTCCAGCGCATCCAGCACGAGAGCCGTCGCGCCGAGCTTGAGGTAGGTCTGATACTCGGAGCAGGTCGCATCGCCGATGATCACGTGGAGTCTGCGGTACTTCGTCGAGTCGGCGTGAGGCTCGTCACGGGTGTTGACGATCGGGCGCTTCAACGTGGTCTCGAGACCCACCTCCTCTTCGAAGAAGTCGGCACGCTGGGTGATCTGGAAGTCGACGGCGGGACGCCCGTTCTCGCTTCCGATCTTGCCGGAGCCGGTGAAGATCTGTCTCGTGACGAAGAAGGACGTCATGTGGCGCACGATCTCACCGAAGGGGACGTCACGGGCGACCAGGTAGTTCTCGTGAAAGCCGTACGAGTTGCCCTTGCCGTCGCTGTTGTTCTTGTGGACGATCATCCGCTCGTCAGGACCGAGCATCGAGCGAGCCGCCTTGACCGCTCTCGCCATCACGACCTCACCGGCCTTGTCGTACTTCGCGGCTTGCAGCGCGGTCGTGGATTCCGGCGTGGAGTACTCCGGATGGGCATGGTCGACGTAGAACCGGGCACCGTTGGTGAGGACGACGTTGACGAGTCCCGTCTCGAGATCCGTGGGCATCGCATCCTCGAACCCGAAGCCGCGGGCGTCCCTCCCCGGCGACTCCTCGTCGAAGGACCACTGGATCCTGGCCCGCTTCCCTGCATAGGAGTTGATGACCAGCGAAGAGGCGAGGACAGGGTTGAAGTCCTGCTGGTTCTGGATCGTGATCCCGAACTCTGTCTCCGTACCGAGGATCTTGGGGAGGGCCACCTTCACACCACAGCCGGTGTCACAGGTACTGCCCCGGCGTCACGGCCTCGATCGTGCGGTTCTCGTTGGAACCCTCGATGAGCGTGCGCACGTACACGATCCGTTCACCCTTCTTCCCGGAGATCTTCGCCCAGTCGTCCGGGTTGGTGGTGTTGGGCAGGTCCTCGTGCTCACGGAACTCCTGTGTGATCGAGCGGATGAGATCGTCCTTGACGAGACCGTTCACGCCGGTCTCGATCTCCCGCTTGATCGCTTCCTTCTTGGCGCGTCGCACCACGTTCTCGATCATCGCGCCCGACGAGAAGTCCTTGAAGTAGAGCACTTCCCTGTCGCCGTTCGCATAGGTGACCTCGAGGAAACGATTCTCTTCGGACGTGTCGTACATGTGGGCCACGACGTCCTCGATCCAGGCGTCTGCGAGCTCGCTGCGGTCGCCGCCGAACTCCTGCAGCGCCGTCTCGGCGAACGGGAGCTCGCTCTTCAGGTAGATCCTGAAGATCTGACGCGCCGCCGTCTCGGTCGGGCGCTCGATCTTCACCTTCACGTCGAGACGGCCCGGGCGGAGGATGGCCGGGTCGATGAGATCCTCCCGGTTGGAGGCGCCGATCACGATGACGTTCTTGAGAGTCTCGACACCGTCGAGCTCGGACAGCAGCTGCGGCACGATCGTCGACTCGACGTCGGAGGACACCCCGGTGCCGCGAGTGCGGAACAACGAGTCCATCTCGTCGAAGAACACGATGACGGGCACGCCCTCGT
>CAYFYC010000041.1:0-28816 GCA_964347305.1 uncultured Acidimicrobiaceae bacterium
CGCGCCCCCAACACACCCGAGAGAAACCCCCTTGACATCCATACGAGATTCATTCTGCGCCAGTGACGAACCTCCCGGGGCGATGTCGCCAAGACCGCGCAGTCACGCCCGACGCGTCAACGGGGTGGAGTCAAGTCGAGCCCGCCAGGGCGAGACATGAACGACGCGACACCACGGAGCGGCAGCCGTCGGCTGGGCGCCAGAGGCCTACAAAGGAGATGGTCGCAGCGAGGCAGCCGACCATGTAGCGGGGTGGATTCAAGGCGAGCTCGCCAGAGCGAGCCACGAACGGCGCGACACCACGGAGCGGCAGCAGTCGGCTGGGCGCCAGAGGCCGACGTAAACAGAGGCCGCGGCGAGCCAGACGACCGTGTTACGTATACGCCTCCATGGGTGGGCAGGCGCAGACCACGTTGCGGTCGCCGTATTGGTTGTCGACCCGGCTCACCGGCGGCCAGTACTTGTCGGCGGCGAGACCGGGGGCCGGATAGGCCGCCTCTTCGCGGGTATACGGCCGATCCCACTCGCCGACGACGACGTCGTGGGCGGTGTGCGGGGCATGCCGCAACGGAGAGTCCTTGATGTCGATGTCGCCGCGAGCGACGGCATCGATCTCGCCCTTGATGGCGATCATCGCCTCGCAGAAGCGATCCAATTCGGCCAGCGACTCCGACTCGGTCGGCTCGATCATCAGCGTGCCGGCCACCGGGAACGACATCGTCGGGGCGTGGAATCCGTAGTCGATGAGGCGCTTCGCCACGTCGTCGGCCGTCACACCGGCGTCCTTCTTGAAGGGACGGAGATCGATGATGCACTCGTGGGCGACCCGGCCGTTCTCGCCGCGGTACAACACCTCGTAGTGGCCCTCGAGACGAGCCGCGATGTAGTTGGCGCTCAGCACTGCGAGTTTGGTCGCCTCCCGCAGCCCGTCCTCTCCCATCATCGCGATGTAGGCGTATGAGATCGGGAGGATGCCTGCGCTGCCCCAGGGGGCGGCCGACACCGCACCGATCCCGTCGCGGTGGCCGTCCTGATCGTGGACCAGCGGATGCCCTGGCAGGAACGGCTCGAGGTGTGCCTTGACCCCGATGGGGCCGACTCCCGGGCCACCACCCCCGTGCGGGATCGTGAACGTCTTGTGCAGGTTCAGATGGGAAACGTCGCCACCGAAATCGCCGAAGCGCGCCACGCCGACCAGGGCGTTGAGATTGGCACCGTCGATGTAGACCTGGCCGCCCGCCGCATGGACGAGATCCGTGACTTCGCGGACCGTCGATTCGAACACTCCGTGCGTCGACGGATACGTGATCATCAGCGCTGCCAACCGATCGCCGTGCTGCTCGACCTTCGCTCTGAGGTCGTCGACATCGATATTGCCGTCGTCATCGGTGCCGACCACCACGACCTGGAGCCCTGCCATCACCGCCGACGCCGGGTTGGTGCCGTGCGCCGACGCCGGGATGAGGCAGATGTCACGGAACGCCTCTCCCCTGCTGGCGTGGTAGTTGCGGATGGCGAGCAGACCCGAGTACTCACCCTGCGAGCCTGCGTTGGGTTGGAGCGAGACGGCATCGTATCCCGTGAGTCGCGCCAGCCAGTCCTCCAACTCGCGGAACAGCTCGATGTAGCCGGCTGCCTGTTCGAGCGGAGCGAACGGATGGATGCGGGCGAACTCGGGCCAACTGACCGGGACCATCTCGGTGGTCGCGTTGAGCTTCATCGTGCACGAGCCGAGCGGGATCATCGAGCGGTCCAAGGCGATGTCTTTGTCGCGGAGCCGCCGGATGTAACGGAGCATCTCCGTCTCCGAACGATGCCGATGGAAGACGGGATGCGTGAGGTATTCGCTGGTCCGCTCGAGGCTCTGCGGGATGCCGGACGGGGCGTCGAGGTGATCGGCGATGCGCTGGTCGACGAGAAAGGCCTCGAGCACGGCGTCCAGGATCGCCGGTGTCGTCACCTCGTCGACCGAGATCCCGACGACATCCTGGCTCACGTGCCGTAGGTTGATTCGGCGATCCTCTGCAGCCGCCACGACTTCGTCGGCTCGTCCGGGCACCCGCACGGTGATCGTGTCGAACCAGGTGTCGTTGGCGACCTCCAGACCAGCCGCTCGGAGAGCCGCGGCCAGAGCCGACGTGTGCCGATGGACGCGCGCAGCGATGTCCCGCAGCCCCTCGGGCCCGTGGTACACCGCATACATCCCGGCGATGACCGCGAGCAGGACCTGTGCGGTGCAGATGTTCGACGTCGCCTTCTCACGACGAATGTGCTGTTCGCGCGTGGTCAGGGCGAGACGAAGCGCCACCCGATCATGCGCGTCCTTCGAGACACCGACGAGCCTGCCGGGCATCGATCGCTTGTAGGCGTCACGCGTCGCCATGTAGGCCGCATGCGGGCCGCCGTAGAAGAGCGGGACGCCGAAACGTTGCGTGCTGCCGATCACGACGTCGACACCCATCTCCCCCGGCGGCGTCAGCAGCGTCAGGGCGAGCGGATCGGCGGCGACGGCGATCAATATGTCGCGGGACGCCAACCCGGCGATGAGGCTGCGGTCGTCCCGCACCTGACCGTGTGTGCCCGGATACTGGAGGAGGACTCCAAACGTGTCGTCCTCGATCAGGTCGGCGACCGGGTCGCCGACGGTCACCTTGATGCCGAGCGGCTCTGCACGCGTGTGCACGACTTCGATGGTCTGAGGGTGACATGCCGCATCGACGAAGAACCCGGCGCGATCCTGCTTGTCGACTCTGGCGAGCATCGCCATCGCCTCGGCTGCCGCCGTGGCCTCGTCGAGGAGGGAGGCATTGGCGATCTCCATCCCGGTGAGGTCCATCACCATGGTCTGGAAGTTGAGGAGCGCCTCGAGCCTCCCCTGCGAGATCTCGGCCTGATACGGCGTGTAGGCCGTGTACCAGCCGGGCGCTTCGAGGATGTTGCGCTGGATGACCCCCGGCGTGATCGTGTCCGAGTAGCCGGTGCCGATCATCGACGTGTAGACGGTGTTCTCGGAGGCGAGGCGACGCAGCCGGCCGAGTACCTCGGACTCGGTCGCGGCTGCGGGGAGACCGACGGACGACTCGTCGTGGATCGACGTGGGCACCGCCTCGACGATGAGGTCGTCGAGTGTCCCGACGCCGACCGTCTCGAGCATCGCTGCAACGTCATCGTGCCGGAGGCCGTTGTGACGTGTGACGAATGATCCGGTGGGGTTGGCGTCCATCATCTCGGTCCTCTCGTGCGTCGGCAGGGCGAGCGGCAGTGCCGCTGCCCGCTCTGTCCTCGCACCAGAGAGATTGACCGGCACGCCGGCTTTCCCCGTGGGTGGGGTGCACACACCCGCTCTCCAGAGGTGCCTCGATCCGACGGTCCGTGTGCCTGAGAGTTTCCCGGGCGGTTGCTCCTTCGGCGGCAGCGACTCTGCGCTCTCCCACCGGATGTCATCGGCACTCCAAGCGTAGCCGCAGCCCGCACCAAGGGCCGGGGACGATGCCACGCCCGGACTGGTGCACGTGGGGCGGTGCGGCGCCGGAGTGGCGCCGGCCTCACTCGAATGCGAGCCGGGCTGCGTCCAATCCGTGTCGCGTGCCGATGTCGAACCAGGGACCACCGAGTCGCACGGCCCTCACGCGTCCCCCGGCTGCGATCAGCGTCTGGATCGCGTCGGTCAACTCCAACTCGCCGCGATCGGACGGATCGACGGCATCGACATGGGCCCAGATCGAAGGCGCACACACCATGATCCCGGCATTGTTCCAATGCGACGGCGACGGCGACCCCGGCTTCTCGATGATCGACGAGACCAGGCCGTCGTCGTCGAACACGACAGCCGCTCCCTCGGACGGGTCGTCCATCCAGTTCACGCCGAGCACGACGTCATCACCTGGACGACCGCCTCTGATGACTGCGCCGTAGCCCTTGCCGGACAGCGCGATGTCGGCCCATGCCAGGACGAAGGGACGGTCACCGCACTCGTCCCGGGTCAGCGAGAGGGCGTGGGCGGTCCCCCGTCGCTCCTCCTGCCGGACGAAGCCGACGTCGCCACCCCACTTCGCCGCCACGTGGTGTTCGAGTGTCGCGGCCAGATAGCCGGTCACGATCGTGAGACGGGACACGCCGTTGTGCATGAGTGCCCCGATGATGCGGTCGATGAGCGGCCGGCCACCAACCTCCAGCAGGGGCTTGGGTATCTCGTCGACGAGCGAACCCAGGCGGGTTCCGCGACCTGCGGCCAGGACGACACCGTGATCGATCATCGGATCCCCGACGACGGTGCCACCTCGAAGGCGAGACCGGATCCGGCGCTCGCCATGGCGGATGTCACGGCGTCGACCCGATCCGGGCCACAGACCGCAACGGCCCAGCCACCGAATCCGGCCCCGGTGAGACGCGCACCCGAGGCTCCCGCCTCCCGCGCCGCTGTCGTGACGGCATCGAGGCCCGGTGTCGACACGCCGTACGACTGGAGGCTGGCGTGGGACGCATCGAACAGCCGGCCCAGTGTCGCCATGTCGGTGGCCAGCAACGCCTCCTGGGCCGCATCGACACGGCGCGCCTCCTCGATGACGTGGAGGGCCGCACGTTCCACACGCAGCGGCCGGTCCGGATCGAACCGGCCTGCGGTGAGACGGACGATCGTGTCCACATCTGCGCCGAGATGTCCGGCGACCTCTGCCGCCGTCGCCTGCCCGGGAAGCGGTGTCGATCCGAGGTCGGCGTCGACGAACGGGCGAAGCACGGGCGGTGTCCCGGGATCGATGCCCGTGGCGGCCTCCAGCAGCGACGCTGCGGCCCGACAGGACACGACCCGCTCGTTGTACTCGTCCCTGGCCGAGCCACCTTTGGGCGCCTCCTCGCCCGAGTACCCGATCACGAATGCGAACCCGTCGGGGATCGGGACCGGGGTGCGCAGCGGGGGATCCCAGTCGATCCGGAGAGCCGCCCCGGCGGTGGCGAACATGATGACCGTTTGGTCCATCCCGCCCGACTCGACCCCGACGATCCGCTCCGCGGCGATGGCGCGCCGCACGATCTCGCCGTCGTCGAGATCGAGGTCCCAGAGCACGACGAGCGCCTTCAGCACGCCGGTCGTCAGCGCCGAGGACGAACTGAGTCCACCGGTCTCGGGGAGATCGCCATCGACGTACAGCTCGGCGCCCTTGCCGTGCGCGGCATCCCCGAGTTGGCGCAGTGCACCGAGCAGGTAGCGACCCCAGCCCTCGGGCAACGGCGAGTCGGGGTCGAGCGTCACGGGCACGCTCTGGGTCGAGGACGAAGCGACAAGACCGGGCACGTCCACCACCGACCCGCGGATCGTGATGCCCCGCTGAATCGCCATCGGCAGCACCGGCAGGTGCATGTAGTCGGTGTGCTCCCCGATGAGGTTCACCCGACCGGGAGCGCGCAACTGGAGGTCGCTCATCGCCCGTGACGATAGGCCGGTGCACCATCAGGAACGCGGAACCGAAACGCGGCGGCAACACGCCCGAAACAATGAGGCTCTGTCATGGGGTCCGGCAGGAGGAGGAGGAACCGTATGTCACCAGGCGACATTGCGTGGGTGCTCGCGTCGAGCGCTCTCGTGTTGTTCATGACCCCGGGTCTCGCACTGTTCTATGGCGGCATGGTGCGCGCCAAGAACGTGCTCAACATGTTGATGATGAACTTCTTCACGATCTCGATCGTGACCGTGCTCTGGGTGTTCGTCGGCTACACGCTGATCTTCGGCGAGTCGCTCGGCGGCATCATCGGCGACTTCAAGCACTTCGGCTTGAACGACGTCGCCGGCGAAGATCTGCTCAACGCCGGCTTCCAGCTGACGTTTGCGATCATCACGCCGGCGCTCATCACCGGCGCGGTCGCCGAACGGATGAAGTTCTCGGCATGGGTGGCGTTCGCCGCGCTGTGGGCCGTGCTCGTCTATCCGTTCGTCGGTCACTGGACATGGGGCGACGGCGGCTGGTTCGAGAACCTCATGGGTGTGGGAGCCGCCGACTTCGCCGGCGGGCTCGTCGTGCACATCAATGCCGGTGTCGCCGCCCTCGTCCTCGTGATGGTGCTCGGGGTCCGCAAGGGTTTCGGCAAGGAAGCGATCCGGCCGCACTCGCTGCCGCTGACCCTCCTGGGGACCGGGATCCTGTGGTTCGGCTGGTTCGGCTTCAACGCCGGATCGGCGTTTGCCGCCGACGGTCTCGCCATCAACGCGTGGATGACCACCCAGATCGGCGCCTCGCTGGGAGCGCTCGGGTGGGTCGCCGCCGAATGGCGCAAGACGGGCCAGCCGACGACGCTCGGTGCCGCGTCGGGCGCAGTGGCCGGGCTCGTGGCCATCACCCCCGCTGCCGGATATGTCGGACCGCTCGCCGCGATGGCCTTCGGGCTCGCGGCCGGGGTCGTGTGCTACCTCGCCGTGTCTTTGAAGTACCGCTACGGCTACGACGACTCGCTCGACGTGGTCGGCGTGCACATGGTCGGCGGCATCGTGGGTTCGCTCTTGTTGGGCATCCTCGGCGAGGAGCTCTTCCTGGGTGAAGGTGTGAAGGGTCTGATCTACGGAGGCGGCGACTTCTTCTTCGCACAGATCATCGCCATCCTCGTGACCATTGCCTTCTCGGGCATCGTGAGCTACGCCATCGCCAAGGTGGTCGACGCCACCATCGGGCTGCGTGCCGACGAGCGTGAGGAGCTCGAGGGTCTCGACATCACGCTGCACGAAGAACGCGGCTACGTTCTGACGGACGCGAGCTGAGGAGGGTTCGGATGAAACTCGTCATTGCCTACATCAAGCCCTTCAAACTCGACGACGTGAAGTCGGCGCTGAAGGACGCCGGCGTCTCCGGCATGACCATCGGCGAGGTGTCCGGGTTCGGTCGCCAGTCGGGCCAGACCGAGGTCTATCGCGGCGCCGAGTACACGGTCGACTTCGTACCGAAGGTGCGCATCGAAGTGATCGTCGCCGACGACGAGGCAGCCGGTGTCGTCGACACCATCGCCGCCACCGCCCACACCGAGGAGATCGGAGCGGGCAAGATCATCGTCGTGTCGATCGACGACGTCGTGCGCATCCGCACCGGCGAACGCGGAGAGGACGCCGTGTGACCACGGCGTTGGAGCGCTTTCTGGCGCTTCGCAAGGAGCTGATCACGGACGGGCCCGGCGGCGATGCCGCCGGGCTCTGTCGCGTACTGTCGGACGCCCTGGACACGGCGATCATCGAGCTGGCAGCGCCCTACGCCGACGACGTTGCGGTGGTCGCAGTCGGTGGCTACGGACGCCGCGAGCAGGCCTTCTTCTCCGACGTCGATCTCACGCTCATTCACGAAGGCACCCTCCCCGACTCCCTGACCCGTGACGTGCTCTATCCCCTCTGGGATGCAGGGCTCGTCGTGGGACACTCGGTACGCACCCCGTCGCAGACCGTGGCCGCGGCCCGCGATGCCCTCGTCACCCGGTGCGCGCTGCTGTCGGGACGGCTCGTCGCCGGACCCTACGAGCTGTACTCGTCGACGTGGGCGTCTCTCGCCGATCTCCACCGCTCCCGTCCGATACGCGCTGGCCTGATCGACGAGCTCCGCGAGCGCCGGGCGGCCGAGCCCTACCACGTGCTCGATCCCGACCTCAAGACCGGCCGGGGCGGGCTGCGCACGTTCCAGGCACTCGACTGGCAGCGCATCGCGGGCGGCCGCTTCCCGACTCCCACCGAAGAGGAACTGACCGCCCGGCGCACGCTGCTGGGTGTCAGGAACGGTCTCCACGCCGTCCGCGGCAAGAAGCTCGACGTGCTCGATCGGGAGCTCCAGCCGCCGGTGGCGAGATGGCTCGATCGAGACGCGGAGGAAATGGCCCGTTCGGTGTATCAAGCACTCCGGATCGCCGACCGGCTCGCACTGGAGGAGTGGCCCGAGATCGCACACGATCCGAGCGATCGGGTGAGCGCAACGGGACGGAGGGTGCTCCAGGCGATCCGTCGCCGCTTCGGGCCGCCATCACAGCTGACGTCGGAGGCGCAGCCCGCACTCCAGATCGCGGCCTCGGCACTGCGGCGCAACGCAGGGCCGATCGTCACGGAGGAGGAGCGGCGGGTGGTTCTCACCACCCCGGCACGACCCTGGACCCGGCACGATCGAGAAGTCCTCGTCGAGATCCTGGGCGCGGGGCAGCGCGGTCGCGATGTCTTCGAGACCCTGGCCCACCTCGGCTGGGTCGATGAGGCGTTGCCGGAGCTGCGCCACCTCCGGGCGCTCCCCCAGGCGGCGCCATTCCACGCCCATCCCGCCGACACCCATCTGTGGCGAGCCGCCGACGAGATGCTCGGACTCGTCCGTGGCGCGACGGATGATCCGTGGGCGGCGACCATCGCCGAGGAACTGGGCGGAACCGACCAGCTCCTGCTCACCGCCTTCTTCCACGACGTCGGAAAGGGTCTCGGCGCCGCCGACCACTCGATCGCAGGCGCCGAGCTGACCGAGGCGTTCTGCCGCCGGGTCGGGTTCGGGCCCGCGACGACGGGCGTGCTCACAAAGGGAGTGCGGGACCATCTCTACCTCGCCAACGTGGCCTCACGCCGCGACATCGACGATCCGAGCGTGCAGCAGGAGGTCGCGCAGCGGATGGATGACCTGCGGTCGCTCCAGGTGCTGTATCTGCTGACGGTTGCAGACCTCCGGGCAACGGGGCCCGGGATGGCGACACCGTGGCGTGTCGGCATGCTGCGGCGCCTCTTCGCTCGCGTCAGCACGCTGCTGGGCGCGGAGATCGATCCGCTGTCCGACGAGGCCAGGATCGCCGGTCTCGTCGCCGGCGCTCCGGACGGGCTCGACGACATCGACCTCAAGGAGCACGTGGCGGCGATGCCCGACGACTACCTGGGCGCGTACACCGACGACGAGATCGTGGCGCACGCATCGCTCGCTACGCCGGTGCCGCTGGGGGGAGAGACGCGACTCGACGTGACCGGCGGAGCAGCCGACCGCGTGACAATCGTTGGACGGGACATACCCGGGTTCGCATCCGTCGTGACGGGTGTGCTCGCCCTGAACAATCTCTCGGTCGTGCACGCCAGGTTCAACACACGCGACGACGGGGTGGCCATCGACACCTTCGACGTCGTCGACGCCCTGCGAACACCGGGCGTGACCCAGGAGCGGTGGACCCGAGTCTCCGAGGAGCTCTCGGCTGCCCTCTCCGGAGACCTGGATCTGGAGAGTCGGCTGCGGGCCAAGGCACAGCGGTACGAGCCCGTGTCGGCCGGCGCGGGTCGGGCTCGGGTGCGGGTCTCGGACGACGGCCGGCGGACTGCGATCGAGATCAAGACTCGCGATCGGATCGGTCTGTTGCACGACCTCCTCAGAGCCGTTCATGAGCTCGGTCTCGATCTCGATCTCGCCCGCATCGACACCCGTGCCAACGAGGCCGTGGACACATTTCTGGTCAGGGACGAGGCCGGGGGCACTCTCGGCCAGAGCAGGATCGAGCAGGTCGAGGCGAAGCTGAGGGCCATCGCCTCCGGCTAAGCAAGCACCGAGGCGATGACGTCCGCGAGCTCTTCCGGAGCCGTGATCATCGGGACGTGCCCGATGCCCTCGAAAACGACATGTCGAGCCGAGGGGATCGCTCCGACCATCTCGGCCGCGGCTGCCGGGTTGCCGCCCGGGGTACGGTCGAGCTCTCCGCTCACCACGACGACCGGCATCGACAGCTCTTCGAGCCGACCAGACAGATCGACACCGTGGTACGACTCGATCAACGTGGCGGCTCGCTCCGACCCGGTCACCCTGATGAGGTCGGCGAGCGCCCGGAGTGGATCGTCGGTCGTCGCTTCGGGCAGGCAGAACCGGACGAACCATGCGAGCGTTGCTTCGAAGTCGTGACGGAGCCCCGTCGCAAATCGGGCCGATCCGTCTTCTCCGTGGTGCCTCACGCCGCCGGCCACGAGGCAGAGCGCCTGGATTCGCTCCGGGATGTCGAGGGCGACAGCGACGGCGACGGCGACATTGCTGGAATCGCCGACGAGCACGAACCGGTCGAGCTCGCACCGGTCGACCAGCTTCCTCGTCAACTCGACCTGACCTTCGAATGTGACGAGATCCCTCGGCGCGTGCGTGAGCCCGGCCCCGAGGTGATCGAACGAGACCACGCGGTTGCGTCCTGACAGAAGCTCCATTGGACGCTGCCAGATCTGCCACGGGGCGATCGAGCCGGGGATGAACACGATTGCGGGCTCACCGGACCCGAGCGATGCGGTGTTGACGGAGATCCCATCGATGTCGACGAACACGGCTGAAGCGTAGATCGAGCGTTCCGAGCGGTACCCTCGCCGACATGGCACCCGTCACCGCAATCGCCATCGGCGCCGGCGAGCGCGGCCATCACACCTTTGGGAGATGGGCGCTCGACCACCCCGACGAGCTCCGATTCGTGGCAGTGGTCGATCCGGACCCGGCACGACGGAGCCGGTTCGGGGGGCCACACGGAATCCCGGATGCGATGCGGCTCGCAACCGTCGACGATCTGTTCGCCATGGAGCGACTCGCCGATGCGGTCGTCGTCGCCTCACCCGACCGGGCACACTTCGCAGGAGCCTCTGGAGCCCTCGCCGCCGGGTACCACGTCCTCCTGGAGAAGCCGATGGCGGCGACGCTCGACGAGACCGAAGAGCTGGTTCGCCTCGCCACGGAGAGCGATTGCGTCGTCCAGGTCGCCCACGTGCTGCGCTACACGCCCTTCTTCCGCACGCTCAACGAGGTGCTGGCCTCGGGGCGGATCGGCGATCTGGTGACCGTGGAGCACCGTGAGAACGTGGCGGCATGGCACATGGCGCACAGTTTCGTGCGAGGCAACTGGGCGAACGCAGCGACGTCGACCCCGATGATCGTCCAGAAGTGCAGCCACGACTTCGACATCCTCGCTTGGAACCTGGACTCGCCGGTCGCACGGCTCGGTTCCGTCGGGTCGCTCTTCAACTTCCGCCCGGATCGTCGACCGATCGACGCAACCGACCGGTGCACCGACGGCTGTCCGGTGAGCGACTGCGCCTTCGATGCGCGACGGGTCTATCTCACCGATCAGGTTGGTGGCTGGCCCATCCACGTCATCACCGACGACTATTCGATGGAGGGTCGGGAACGGGCGCTGCGTGACGGGCCGTACGGACGCTGCGTGTACACGGTCGGCTCCGATGTCGTCGACCACCAGGTCGTCACCATGGAGCTCGAGTCCGGAGCGTCGGCCGTCCTCGTCTCCCACGGCCATTCACACGAGGAACAGCGCACCATGCGCTACGACGGGACCAGGGCGACGCTGCGCGCCGTCTTCGGACGAAGGCAGCGCATCGAAGTCATCGACCACCACATTGCGAGCACGGAGGAGATCCCGATTCCGGTCGCTTCAGGCGGTCATGGCGGGGGCGACCCCGGGCTCGTCCACACCTTCGTCGACGCGGTGCGGACGGGCTCGGTGGTGCCCACATCACCGCAGGTGAGCCTGGAGAGTCACCGCCTCGCCTTTGCAGCAGAGCACGCCCGGGTCACCGGTACGACCGTCGACATGACGGCCTGGCGCGCCGGCACAGGAACGTGAGTCCCGTGCCGAACGCGCCGATCGGACGGCAGCTGGCGGCGTGGGGCGGTCACTCACCGACCGCACGCCCGAGCGTCAGCCGATGCATTCGAGGCTGAAGTTGTCGACGCGCACCTGGAAATCTCGGAAGTCACCGACGAACACGCCCCGAGCGACGAACTTCGACCCATCCGGATGCCGCCACTGATCCATGAACGGTGCCACGACGATGTTCCCTGTGAACACGAGGATGTCGCGCCCGTTCTGCATGACGTACCCGTCGTCCGTCGTACCTGAACGGACCGCTGGGCTCACGAATGCCCCGTTCTCGTGGTCGTGGTCGTAGAACTCGAAGTTGATCGTGATCTCGTGCTCCTCCCCGGTGCACGGATTCACATCGGTGAACGTGTCCGAATCCGTGAACAGCGTCGGCCGGTCGGCGAGAGCCGCCGGTGCCAGCGCCGCGATCATCAATGCGGCCAGCCCCAGGCTCGCAACGATTCGTTTCATGGTCCTTTCCTCTCTGCCCGACCCGGGCGGCCGGGGTCGTCACGAGGTCATCCGCACATCCGAGCATCGACGGGCTCGGCTCGGGGATCTCCCGTGTGGTTCACTCGTCAAGACACCGCAGAGTGCCGTTCCGTGACGAAGAGCGCGACCGCTCATCACTCCTGTGGGGAGACCCCGGAAGTCGACGTGATCCAGATGATCTGCGCTCTGGGCGCAACCGTCAGCCCCCGTGCCGCGCGATGATCTCCAGGTGCCGGACGTCCTTGGGTCGCCCGGCGATGCGCTTGTAGGCGATCACGTGCTCGAGCCGGACGCACGGGATGCCTTCGATCATCTCGGCGGTGTCGATGAACACGTCGACATCGACGGAGCCGATCGCCCAGCGCCGACCCACCGTGATGCTGTCACCGATGCGGACCACGTCCACGTCGTGCTCGTCGAGGTGGACCAGCTCACCTGTCGAAGTGCGGCATCCCAGGCCGTGCCGCGTGCGATCACGTCCAGATCGCCGGCGTCCTCGATCCATCCCCTGGCGAGCAGTGGGCCGCTACCGAAGAGCGCCCAGTCTTGGGGCGGAAGCTCGAGCGCCTCGAGCTCGTCGAGAAGGGGGTGCCGCATCACGGCATCGTATTGCCGCCCGGGTCAGGGGCGACGCTGCGAGACTTGCTACGCACATGGCGACGACGGCACCGACCCGAGAGCGCGACGTCTATGTCGACTTCCTTCGTGCGCTGTCGCTCGTCGTCGTCGTCGTGTGGCACTGGGGCTTCACGATCCTGCTCATCACACCCGAGACCGTGGAGCCGAGCAACCCGATCGGGTTCACGAGGGGGTTGTGGGCGGCAACATGGATCCTCCAGGTCATGCCGGTCTTCTTCTTCGTCGGTGGGTACGGCCACCGACTGAGTTTCGACAACTATCGCAAGGGCGACTCGCGACGCTTCCTGCGGCGACGGGTACGGCGGCTGCTCGGACCGTCGCTCGGTCTCATCGCGGTGTGGGTGGTGGGCGGTTTCATCATTCAGGCGATCATCGATGCGGCGTGGACCTGGGATGCGGTCATCCTGATCCTCTCGCCCCTGTGGTTCATCGTCGTCTACCTGGTGCTGGTGCTGCTCGCCCCGCTCGCCATTCGTGCCCACTGGCGTTGGGGTGAGCTCGTCATCGTGTGGCTCGTCGGGTTGGCGGGCGTGCTCGACGTCATGCGCTTCTCGAACGGCCAGGGCTGGGCGGCGTGGGTGAACTTCCTCGTCATCTGGGGTCTCGCCCACCAGCTCGGGTTCTTCTACGACCGGCTCATCGCCGCCCCGGCCCGAGTGGGCTGGATGTTCTTCTGGGGCGGCCTCTTCGCACTCATCGCCCTGACCAACATGGGGTTCTACCCGCGGTCGGTCGTCGGGGTGCCGGGGGAACGGTTCTCAAACATGGGGCCGCCGACGCTGGCCATCGTCGCCCTGATCCTGCTCCAGGTGGGGCTCGTGATCCTCATCAGGCCCTGGGTGCTCGACAAGCTCACCACCGACGCCCGTTGGCAATGGACGTCGCGTTGGGTGACCGAGCACTCGCTCCCGCTGTACCTCTTCCACAGTACCGGCATGGCGATCGTGGTCGCCGTGCTCTTCGTCGCTGTCGGGTACCTCCCGCCGGCCGAGCCGACGGCCGAGTGGTGGCTGACGCGGCCGCTCTGGCTGCTCGCCCCCCTCGTTGCGACATATCCCTTCCTCCGTGTGTACGAGCTGACGACGCAGGCACGTCGCGGCGTCACATGAAGTCGGGGAAGGCGATGACGAGAACTGCGACCGGCACCAGCAGCGACGAAGCGAGCACCGCCCACGCGGTCAGCACTCTGCCATTCGTGGGTGTCAGATCCGGGAGATCCTCGTCGGCGACGACCCGGGTCGTGAACCGCCACAACCCGGCGGCGGCCAGCACACCCATCATCGCCATGTAGACGAGCGAGAGCGCCGCAGCCACCCCCGAGCCGCCGCCGTTGTCATAGGCGATGCCGGCGACCGTCGTGATGACCAGCGAACCGTTCCAGGCGGCATGCGTGCCCACCCCGGCGAGGATGCGTCGGAACGCTGCAGAGCGATCGTGCCCGTTGCGCAGCTCCCACCACCCGACGGCAACCAGCCCGGTGGCCAGCGGGTGCACGGCGGCGCCCAACATCCGGCCGAGCACCACGGGTTCCCAGGCATAGAACAGACCGCCCAGGCCGTAGAGCACGTTCTCGATGACGGCGAAGCCGACCCCCGCAGCCACCCCTGCCAGCAACGCGTCGCGACGGGTCTGCGGGCGGCCCTGGAACGCTCCGATCGCTTTCCCCGTCTCCTCGGTGATCGGTGCCACGAGGGCGACCTCGATGAGATAGAACAACGTCCAGGGGGAGGACAGGACAGACGTGAACTCGGGGTCGACCCGCAGCGCATCGAGCGCCTCGGTGGCCGCCTCGGCGAACCCGAGGAAGAAGAAGTAGGCGAATGCCGTCACCAGGGCATGGCTGGCGATGGCCACCGCAGCCCCGATGCCCCCACCACCGATGACCGATCGGAGGGCGGGCGTCTCGTCCACCCGGCCTGCCACGGCGAAGAGCACCGCAACCGGAACGCTGGCTGCGGCGAGCAGCAGGGCGACAGGAAAGGCCGTGCTCGGGCTGCCAATGATCCATGCGACGGTTGCCGCCGCGAGTGCAAGCGACATCAGTGACCACCGATACCAGATGTTCATCGCCAATCTCCCATCAGCTCATCGAACCGGCGTACCACGAAGCCCCGATGGGAGCGCATCGCCTCCACGACGCCGGCCACGGACATGACGGTGAAGCCGAGACCGACGGCGAGGATCCAGAAGATCGAAGACTCCGGCGCAGCGCCGGCCAGCGCCGCAGTGATCACCAGCACGGCAGCGGCAACGGCGACCGCGGCCGCCGCCACGGCCCTCCTCCGCACCCGGGTGAGCACGGCCCACAGGAGAAGCAGAGCCGCAAAGCCGAACACCAGGAAACTCGAGGCGAGAGACCTCACGAACATGTCGACGACGCCGGGAAGCACGCCGAGCCCGATGGCCAGCCATTCGGCCCACACGAGGTCCGGGGCAGCCGCATCCTCGCGGCGACCGATGGGATATCGACCGATCAGCTCGATCTCGGCGAGCAACACGAGCGCAACCGGCAACGTGTACCACTGAACTATGCCGGTGGCGCTCTCGGCCACGAGCAGGAGCGTGGCAGCACCGACCGCGGCAGGCGCCACCGTGAGGATCTCGCCACGTCGCCACACGATGCCGATAAGCGCCGCCTGGATCCCCACCACCAGCAGCACTGCAGTGATGGGGCGCAGGTCATCGAGCAGCTGCAGCGCCGCCGTTGCAGCCGCGACCGACGACACGGCGACGAGGCCCCCGATGGGCAGGGCCCATCGAGACACGTCTTCGCGACGCCGACCGAGCACGAGGAGAACGAGCGAGCCGGCGGTCGAGACGATGAGGTGGGCGACAACGAGGGCGCCTGGCCCCCCGCCGACGCCGTACAGCAGAGCGAGGATGGCCAGTTCGAGCGCGCCCAGCGCCGACACCCGCAGGACGACCTGGTCCTCGGAGTTCGCAACTCGCGCCAAGGCCCCGGCCACGAGCGCAGTACCGCCCGCAATGGCAGTTGCCCAGAGCGAGCGCTGCGGTGTGTCGGCGAGGGCGACGACTGCGCCCACCAGGTAGGAGAAGCCGACGAGACCCCAGACATACGCGGTCGACCGCTCGATCAGCGTGCCACGCCGCACTGCTTCAGCGGCGAGGAGGGCGAGGCCACCACCGAGCCAGGCAGACACCAGAACCGCTGCACCGAGTTCGAAGCCGGCAAAGACGGCGAGCACGGGCCAGCCCACGCTCGCGATGACGACGGGGACGTACCCGGGGATCTCCTCGAGGGCGCTCCTGGCCACCTGCGTGGCCACAGCAAACAGCGCGACACCGACGGCCGGCGCGGTGAGCAGCAGTGCCGACCCCTCACCAGGACCCGTGATGAACACCGCCAGCGTCGAGTACCCGACACCAAGCCCGGTGAGGAACATCCACGATGCCACCGTGTCCTGGCGGATCCAGGATCGAGAAGCGACGACGGCCACGGCCAGCCCTGAGAGCCCGAACACGAGCGCGGTCGATGCCGTCGCCGTATCGACGGCCCAGCCCGCCCACTCCACGGTCAGGACCCATGCAACTGCGGCCGAGAGCGTCGCCACGCCATGAGCGACGAGCCTGCGCCAGCCGGCGAGAACTCTCGCTTCGTGCATGGCACGGAGGCTGGTCAGCCCGAGCACGGCGGCCACGGCGCCCACGCCGACGAAGGCTGCTCCGACGACCACGAGCAAATGTCCGGCATCGATCCAATACCGGACGCGCCGCCAGACGCCGACCGCGGCACTCAACCCACCGATGACGATCCACGGCAGCGGCGCGGTGTCGAGTGCCGACAAGCCGAGCGCCAGCAGCGCCACCCCATGCGCAACGATCAGCGGCGGTGTGTCCCACGCATCCCACACCGGGTCGCGCCGGCTGCCCGCCATCCACACGGCGAGCGACACGGCGAGCAGCGCCGCGGCGACACCGGGAAGCAGCAACGGAGCATCGGCCGGTCCCTCGGGAGCGAGTGCCGCCACCGCAAACGCCGCCAGAGCGAATGCCGGAACGGTGATGAGCGAGCTCCTCAGCAGCCAGGCCACACCGAAGTAACCGGCAGCCGCTGCGAACGCGGCAAAGGGAGCCAACTCCGGCTCCAGCGCCATGATCGACCCCAGCGTGCCCGGAACGGCGAGGGCACCGAGCAACACGGGGAAGCGGAGCCAGGCCACGCGAAGCCCGTCACCGGCGACCCGCCGGCCGGCGATGCGATCGTCGACCGTGAGACCTCCGACGAAGTACACGACGGAGATGGCGAGGACGAGGAGTCGCAGTCCATCTGCGTCGAGACCGGCTCGCTCGCCGAGCAGACCGAACATGACGCCGGACATCAGCCAGGCGAACCAGGAGAGGGCGGTGCTCCGGATGTTCGGGGCGACCAACACGGCCACTGCGATCGACATCGCCGCAGCGATGATCGAGGGCCACGGCACCGGTGCCGCCACCGCGACGCCGACCACCACGTAGACCGCTGCCGAGATCGTCAACGGGCGTCGCACCTCGCGGGGCCACGATGCAGTGCGGGCCACGACTGCAAAGAACACTGCCGTGCCGCCGGTGATGAGACCGCTCCATGAGCGATTGTCCGCGAACGTGTCCCAGAGGTTGAGCGACATGAGCAGTGCGATGGGGACGCTGACGACGAGCAGCACGGGCACGACCCAGCCCACGACGGACCGGGCCGGTGTCGTCGCAACGAGCCTGGCCACGAGACGTGGTGCCGACCCTCGCCCGGTCTGGTCGGCGATCAGCGCAATCATCAGGCCGACGGACCAGGCGGCCATGGCCACGGCCCTCCCCACCGGGCCAAGGGCGAGAACGACGGCGCCGACCGCCAGGAGGTGACCGATCGCGGCGACGTGATCGAAGCCTGGAGTCGTCCGGGCGGTGGCCGCGGCCACGAACCCGAGCCCGAGGAGCGACCAGAGGACGGCCCGAGCCGTCGGCGTCGTCGCCGCTGCGTCGAGCAGCAGCTGGAGATCGAGCAGCAGGATCGCCGCGAACGCCCAGGATCGAACCACGAGGAAGCCGGTTCCCAGCGCCGCCGTCGCAGCGATCAGGGCGAGGCTCGCAACCACGTACCACGTGTCCGCATCGAGCGGGGGCGATGCCGGCAGACCGATCACACCCAGGGAGAGCACCAGCACCACGGCGGCAGCCGCACCCGGCCACCACTGCCAGAACACGTCGTCGTCACCTCGCCATCGGGCGACGCCGGCTGCGGCTGCCGGCACCGCAGCCATCGTGAGCGCCGCCAGGGCTGGATCGAGCACCTGCCAGAGCGACCAACCGAGACCAACCGGGAAGGCTGCAGCCGCGAGCAGGAGGAGGTCATCGACCCCCTCGACGGGAATGCCGGCGCTCCGGTGCCAATGCACCCAGATCGATGCGGCGAGAAACGCCGCCAGCGCAGCGGCAGGATCGGCGAGAGTCGGAACCAGCGAAGCGACGATCGCGACGCTCGACACCACCGATCCGAGCTCATCGCGTTCCGGCGACCTGATGATGACCTCGACGAGCGCTATGAAGACGAAAGTCCCGAACGCTCCGGCCCAGCCGACACCGACGTAGGGAGCTGTGGCGATCACCACGAGTGCAGCGGCCATCGCCCGCCGCAGCTCCTCGAGGCCTCGGCCGAGCATGACGGTGATGGCAGCGAGAGCAGACGAGAGGGTGGACACGACGATCGGAGCCGTGATCGTTTCGAAGCGGGCGAGCCCGACCGGGGCCGTCGCCAGAAGGACGAGGGCCACGGCTGGAGCGATGGGCCACCACTGCCAGAACGGATCTTCCACCCGGCGCAGTCGCACGACCGTTGCCAGGACCGTGACGAGGCTCGACAAGACGATCACCGCCGCTTCGGGTGGAAGGACGAACCAGACGCCCCATCCGAATCCGAAGGGCAAGACACCTGCGGCGAAGGCGAGGAGCTCGTCGACGTCCTCGAGTGGCAGGCCGGTGCTTCGCTTCCAGTGGATCCAGATGCTCGCAGCGCCGAACGCGGCCACCGCTGCCGGCGGATCGGCAAATGTCGCCAACAGACCTGCGATCGTGATCAGGATGCCGACGAGCCATGACAGCGGGTCCGCGGTGGCAACCCGCACCAGCCGTTCGAGCACGACCACGGCACCCGCCACTCCGATGGCCCCCGCCCATCCGACCCCGACGTACGGCATCATGGCGAACACGGCGAGGGCGACGGCGGCTTCGAGACGCAGCTCGAGGTATCGGGGCCCGGCTCCGATGGCGAGCGCCAGCAGAGCCAGGGCGACGAGGATGGCGGCGCCCGAAGCCGTGAGGCTCGCCACGGGAGCCAGTCCCACGTGCGCGATCGCGGCCGCGGCGACGATGACCGACGCCGCCGGCGGCCACCACGCCCAGTACTCGTCGTCTGTGCCCGATCTCCTCGCCAACAGGACGACGGCGGCTAGGACGGCGGACAGCGCCAGCGCCGCACCGGCCGGATCGACCAACTGCCACAGCCCCCATCCGACGCCCACCGGAAACGCTGCAGCCGCCGCCGTGAGCGCCGGCCCTGAATCGGCGACCGGTACGCCGGCGATGCGCCGCCGGCCGATCCACAACGAGGCTGCTCCAAAGGCGACGAGCGCCGCAGCCGGGTGGTCGAGCGACATGCCGAGACCCGCCAGGAGCCCGAGAGCTGCGAGCAGCCACGTCTCACGATCGTCGATCTCCTCGCGGACGAACCATGCTGCGAGCCCGAGAAAGGCGATGGCGCCGACTGCGCCAGCTGCGGCGAGACCCACCCGAGGAACGACCGGTATCACCGAAATGGCGAGAAGGACGGGGATGGCCAGGAGGGCGGGCCGTTCCTGGTCGTGGTGGAGCGACACGATCCGCACGGAGACGAGGGTGGCGACACCGGCGACCGTCGCCGACAGCGCCAGAGGGCCCGCCACGCCTGCGCTCAGACCGAGCGCCAGCGCGTAGACGAGGGGCGCAGCCACGACCGCCGGGAGCATCACTGGCAGATCTGCAGCCTCGAACCGGGATCGCACGGCCGGCAGCAATGTCACTGCGATCGCAATCGCAGCCATGGCGGGCTGCGGTGCGACGAGCCGGGTGATGGCATCGGAGACCAGCGGTTCATCGGTCTTGAAGGCGAACCCGGCTGCGAGCGCCGCCAACCACACGAGAGGCAGCACGAGGTGACGCAGCATGGTCTCCGGGCGGCGCCGGGCGATACGGGCATAGGCGTAGGCGACGGCGAGTGCGACGAGCGGCATGACGATGACGAGGGGCGTGCCGGTGACGTCGGGAGGTATCGGAGCCCCGTCCACGAGACCGGCGAAGAGAATCAGCGGGAGGATGGCCCCACCGAGGAGCTCGAGCGCCTTGGCGACGTTGTACGCCTCCTGACGGCGCAGCACGAATGCCCAGCCGAAGAAGACACTGGCGATGAAGAGCTCGACGACAGGCTGCACGGCATCGGGCAGATCGACGAATGCGAAGAGCAGGAACCCGAGCACGCCGACGAAGGTGAGCAGCACGCCGAGGTAGGCGAACCCGTGGAGGGCGACGTCGGCGGAGACCGCCTCGCGCATCTCGCGAATGCGAAGTGCCAGCACGGATGGTTCGCGTGGCGCGGGGGGCTCGACCGGCGGCGCAGCGGGACGAGCCATCGGGGAGACGGGTGTCGCCGGCTTGGGGCGAGCGGTGGGTGTCGGTGACGAGGCGGGTGTGCGCGCCGGCTGTGTGGGTCCGGTCCGGAACGGCGCCGGACGCGGAGGCACCGACGGAGGTTGCGGCTGCTTCGCCGCGGGCTGGGGTGGGGCCACGGGAGGCCGCGGTGACGGAACAGGAGGCTGAGGCTCGACGAGGGGAGGAGGTGCCGGCGCTGGCGTCGCGATGTCGGGCTTCGTCGTGTCGGGCTTCGTCGTGCTCGAGTCGAGGTCACCCCATGTCGCTTCGGCGCGCCGCTGCGTCGCCTCGGCGACCGCACGCTCGGGATCGTCGCGGAACAACAGGAGTCGAGACTTCACGTCCGCCGAGATGATCCAGGCACGTGCCGCCCGCTCCAGGAAACGGCCGATCACCGCAATCTCCTGGCTTCGGCTCAGCTCATCGGGAGTGGGTGGCGGAGGCGGCGGCTTCCACGGCGGCTCGAAGTCCGGATCGGCAGCCTCCCCCTTCGCCGACGGAGACCCTTGCCTCCTCGTCCACGGAGACCCCTCCTTGGCGGGCCGCAGCGCACCGACGACGGGGAACCACCCCAGGAAGACCGTGAGGAGGGGGAAGAGACCCACGATGCCGAGCCAGAAGAAGCCGTGCTTACCCTTCAGAAAGCACACATAGAGCGCATACCCGTAGACGCCCACAGCGATCAGAGCGAGCATCACCTCCACGAGATCCACCAGGTGGTCGGGACGCGCAGCCTCATGGGCAGGTCCGGGCGCAGAGGAGGAGCCTGCAGCCAGCGAACGATGCAGCTGCGCCACGGTCCGACGGTCCGTTGCGACCGGTCATGGAGGGCTCCTCGTTCAACCATACGCTCAGGATCGGTTGAACGGGGTCATGCGACCATGGGGGAAACCCCCTACTTCGACGCGGGTAGGGCTTGCTGACCAGGGTTGCGGTCAGTTCGGATTGGCGAGGATCACCCGCTCGAGCGCTGCGGCCATCGACTCCGCCTCGCGACGGTCGAGGTGCTCTGCAAAGCGACGCCGAATGCTCGCCATGTGAGTGGCAGATGCCCTGCGCAACATCGAGCGACCGCTCGGAGTCAGCACCGCATAGACGCCCCGGCCATCCTCCTCGGCGGGGCGGCGTTCGACGTACCCGGCGTTCTGCATTCGGTCCACGATGCGCGTGCAGTCCGTGCGCGAGAACAGCGTGGCGTCTGCGAGCTCTGACATGCGCAGCCGCCCCCCGGCCTCACTCAGCTGAACGAGGACGTCGTACCAGTCGAGGCGCAGGCCGTCGGCGTCACGCAGCTCCTGATCCATGACACCCGTCAGGCGATGGTGGACGACGAGGAGGGCATGCCAGGCAGCCATCACATCGGGTTCGATCACGGGAACTCGAGCCACGCCCGGATCGTACCAGAACTGGTTTCAATTGAAATTATCGGAATGGACCCGGATATGATTCCGTTGTAATCAGCAACACCGCCACTTCGAACCCGGAGATCAGCACCATGCCTGCCGTGACCGTGGACGACCCGCTCGTCCTCCCTCGCATCGACCCTCCCGCTCCGACGGCAATCGATCGCCCCGTGAAGTCGGTCACCACGGCCCCGCAG
Organism: uncultured Acidimicrobiaceae bacterium; assembly: GCA_964347305.1. Taxonomy (GTDB): domain Bacteria; phylum Actinomycetota; class Acidimicrobiia; order Spongiisociales; family UBA5794; genus CAYFYC01. The sequence goes on from CAYFYC010000041.1 coordinate 21,998, forward strand.
GGCTACGAGGGTGAGGGTTTTCCGGTGCGCCGCGCCTTCGCCGGCGTCGACCTCGCCGACCTCGACCCCTTCATCCACCTCGACCAGATGGGCGAGGTGGAATATGCCCCGGGTGAGCCCAAAGGCACCCCGTGGCATCCTCACCGCGGCTTCGAGACCGTCACCTACATGATCGACGGCATCATGGAGCATCAGGACTCCGAGGGTGGCGGCGGTGTGATCTCCAATGGTGACACCCAGTGGATGACGGCGGGATCCGGCCTCCTCCACATCGAGACACCACCTGAGCACCTCGTGATGTCGGGCGGGTTGTTCCACGGCTTCCAGCTCTGGGTGAATCTGCCTGCAGCGGACAAGTTCATCGATCCGCGGTATCAGGATCTGCGTGGCTCCGAGGTCGAGTTGCTGACGACCCCGGACGGTGGTGGCCTCCTCCGCCTCATCGCGGGCGACCTCGGAACACACCGCGGCCCCGGTCAGACCCACACCCCGATCACGATGATCCACGCCACGCTCAGCGCGGGTGCTCGGTTGAGACTGCCCTGGCGACGGGATTTCAATGCCCTCGCCTACGTGCTCGGCGGCAAGGGCAGCTTCGGCACCGAGAGGCGGCCGGTGCACATGGGCCGGCTCGGCGTGTTCGGGCCAGGTGACGTGATGACCATCACAGCGGACGAACAGCAGGAGACACGGGCGCCGGAGCTCGACGTGCTGATCCTCGGTGGTGCTCCGATCAGGGAGCCGGTGGCCTGGCACGGGCCATTCGTGATGAACACGCGGGCCGAGCTCATCACCGCCTTCGAGGACTTCCAGGCGGGCCGGCTCGGGCGCATACCTGCCCGCCGCGACGAGAGCTGACGACCTCGGGCGTCAGCTCGCTGTCCGAGCCACGTGATACAGAGTTCGATGCGGCGTGACGGGCTCGGTGGCCAGGATCGCCGCTCGTGTCCGTAAGGCACTCTCGAACGCCTCTTGCGAGTAGGGCGCATCGCTGGTGCGGGTCGCGGCGATGCGGCGGACCATCGGATCCTCAGGGCTCACGAACTCCACCACGGCTTCCTCGCTGAGGTCGACGACGAGCGCGGCGAGCTGGTCCAGCGGAATCCCGCCCGTGAGCGCCAGATGGTGCACGACCGCCAACCAGGTCGCGAAGTCGGGACGCACCCGATCGACGAAGGCAGGACGCTCTCGCCCCCGCCACCCGAACGCCGGCGTCGGATTCGTCACGTCGACGACGAGCGAGACGACATCGAAGCCATCGGCGCGGGCCGATCGATACATCGCGTCGACGACACCGGCGTCGTTGTCGATGGCGACAACCGTTCCGAAATGGCCGGCGAGGGCTCTCGTGTATCTGCCCTCGTTCGCTCCGACGTCCAGCGCCATGTCGTGACCACGCGACTCGGCCGCTGCGCGCGCCACGAACGCCGACTTCGCTTCGGCCTCCTCGGTGGCGTACGGGGTCGCCTCCTCGTATCCGCTCCAGCGACTGGGGCGCTGGGACGTCAGACCGGCGACGAGCTCTCGCATCTTGTCGAGGGACCTCGCCACCGCGGCACGCGGCAACTCGGCCTTGCCGACGGTACGACGGGACCCGGCACTCATCGAATCGGCCCGTCGCTCCAGAGCGGCGCGCAGCTTCACATGGGACGGCACGCCCTTCCGTAACACCGTCCGACCGGTCGCCAGCACGTCGAGCTCACCCACCGGGAAGCCGGCGATCCTTCCACGCAGGAGATCACCGGCAGCGAGCCCGACGTAGGCCTCGGCCATGAGCGGCGACAGGAAGTGATCGCAGAACTGGCCGTACGCACCCCACATCCCCTTCTCGCCGAACGGCTCCAGCGATGCCACGTCCAGGATCAGGGGCCGCGCGCCGTCGAAGGCGACGTTGAAGGCCGATGCGTCCTTCAGGATGAAGCCGCGATCGATCGCCATGCGGTTGGCATCGACCGTCGCCAATGCCGCGTCCTGCAGCATGCCGAACGACCACTCGGACGGGTAGCTGATGACCGGGAGCCGCCTCGACTCGACGACGACATCGCCGGGGACGCCCTCCGGCGGCGCGGCGTCCTCCACCTTCCAACTCTCCACGAAGAGCCCGGCGGCCTCGAGGTCGCCTCGCAACGCCGATGCGCCGTCGTACACCTGTGCTGCTCGAGCCGTCAGCCCGCGAAACACCCGACCATCCAAATGGAAGACGCGTGAGTCCGGATCACGGAATGAGCCCGGGTCGATCATCCGGGCGGCGCTGCCACCTCGTCGACGTCCTGGCGGCCCTCATCGGCCTGCTCGGTGGATCCGGTCTTGCGACGAAGCCGCTTGAGACGGAGCCTGCTCGCGGCGACGATCCCGGCCGTGCCTGCCAACGCGAGCTGCGCCAATGTCGCGCCGACGCCTGGGTCGACGTACCCGAGTAGTGCCCTCACCATGTTGTCCCCTCTGCCCGGCGGCAGCCCTATGCCCTGTCTCGGATCCTATGGGCGCGCCACTCTCCGTGTCCACCGCGCCTCCACGGAGTGGTGCGTCCACATGACTCATCCGGGGCTGGACCCGATGCGTGCGGTGATGTCGGTGGCGACGCCGCCCGCATCGAAGTCGACCCAGCGCATGATGTCCTCGATTGGAGGCATGTCTGCCCCGAGCGCGCACGCGAGCAGCGCCCGGGCCCCGTTGACCGGAGTGAGATCCGAGCGGTAGCGGTCCTCGCAGCCCGGGATCCGATACGCGCTGAGGATCGGCATGCGCTCGGCCAGTGCACCGTCGGGGACCGTCTGCACCGAGTGATTCGGATTCAGCGACGCACCGGGACCGTGATCGGCGGTGATCATCACGATCGCATGCGGTCGCTGGTCCAGGTACCGGTCGAGTGCGTCAATGACGAGCGTGTTCACGCAGGTCACCTGGTCGCGATATCGCATGGAGCGCTCGGCGCGCAGCTCCGGTTGCGACCCCCATTCCGAGGCCGCGCCACCGTCGGTGCGGGTGCAGTCCGCGGCGAGCCGGAGAGGAACGTGCGGCAGGATGACGTGGGCGAAGGTGAACACGGGCCGGTTGTCGCCCGATGGAGCGAGCAGGATCTCGTCGAGCGCAATGAGCTGGTCGACCGACTGGTTGTTCAACGGGTTCCGCCAGATCTCGTCGACGAGAGGCGACAGGATGGTCATCCGAGCCAGGTTCCAGAGGCTTCGCCCGACGATTCCCCCGGAGACGCAGACGTCGACGAGACCACCGCAGTGGGAGCCTGCCCAGGCATTCAACAGATAGCGCGTCTCGTATCCGGCCGCCGCAAAGTCGCGAAGCATGCCCGAGTTCCCGGTCAACACGCTGCGGATGTTGTCGAGCTCGTCGTCGTCGATCGGTCCGTCGTCGAGCGTGTACTCGCCGGCGAGCATCGTCGACACCGCCGCATACGTGAACGGGTAGTTCGTCGCAGCGTCTGTGGCCACGAAGAAGCCACGACCCTCCAGCGCCCCGAGAAAACCCGAGATGTCGGCCTCGAAGTTCTCGGCGAGGACGTCGGAGCGCGCGTAGCCGTCCAGGACGAGCAGGACCACGTCCGGTGCCTCGGGGCCCGCCTCTCGCGCCGCAAATGCACCGGGACCAGGAGTCACGAGCGGCACGGCGATCGTCGCCAACACGACGGCATACGCAATGACGGCTCCGCCGATGACGATGCCGAACGCCGCGTCACCGGCGAGACGGCCGCCGAGCCAGAACGCGACCACGGCGAGCGCAACCGGCAGCACGTCACCGACGATCCCGACGCCCAGGCTCCCTGCGACCTCTGCGCCGACCGACGTCAGCGCAGGCCACGAGAACGTGACGAGGAGGACGAGCGCCGCCAGCACGAGCGAAGAGGCCCATTCGCGACCGACGAGTCGTAAGAAGATCACGATGGCCAGGCCGAAGCAGGCCACGAAGCCCGTCATCAGCCAGAAGAGGGGTGTTCGAAACGGCAGCGGAGCCGCAGCGCCGAGATACCACAGCGCCGGGATCATCATGCTCGACAGCAGGGCAACCACGGCGACGGCCGGCGCCAGTCGCGGAATCGCTCGCCGCACGGCCGCCGCGCTTCGGTGTCCCGTCGACTCGTGACCGTCGTGCTCCGATGGGCTGGTTGCGTCGTCCGGCGACACGGTTTCCCCCACTCCGGGTTCACATACCCCCGGGGGAGAGTACGCAGACGCCCCTGCATGTGACCAGTGCGCAATCGATCGCGGACGCCGCTCACACAGACGAAGACCCCGTTCCGGCTGGGAGAACGGGGTCTTCGGTCGGGGGCACCGAACGCTGTCGAGGGGCCTCGTCAGAGATCGGTTGCGATGGTCCGGCTGCCGAGCATTCGCATGCCGGTCCGGATCAGACCGACGCCGAGCCACTCCAGTGTGGTGCGATGGGTGGCAGTGGTCTCACCGTCGATGGTGGCGAGCACGCGTTCGGCGTCGATGACTCGAGCGAGGTCGTAGTTGTGCAGCATGAGGTTCATTCCTTCGTTTGAAGACGGTTCAGGAAGCCTTCGAGGAGCGGTCCGGCATCCACGAGCGCCTCCTTGCGGATGCCGAAGACCTTGTCCTCGTCACGGACGATCACCCTGACGAGCCCGGCAGTGCGCAGCGTCCGCAGATGGTGATGGATGGTGGATTTGGCCAGATCCAGCTTCATGGCGAGCGACTTCAGGTCCTGCTCGCCGACCCAGAGTTCGGCGAGGAGCCGCAACCGCCGTTCGTCACCGAGCGCCTTGTAGAGCTCGACGAGATACGAAGGCGGTGCAGTCGGATCGGCGTTGATGGTCTGCTCGTCGACGGAGTAGACGAAGATCCGGATCGACCGGTGCTCGACCATCAAGGTCCAGGGCCGGAGCACCACGCTCGGCACCAGAACGACGCCACGAACGCCAGGCCCGGGCTCGAAGGTCACGCCCTTCGTCGCCTTCTCCACGAACAGTTCGGCCGGCAGGGTCTTGGCGAGGGCCCGCTTCTCATCGGCATCTCTGGCGAGGAGGGGCGCGATCGTCACGAGCTCCGGCCGCATGCCCTGGTCGTGAAAGCGCTCGATCACGCCGATCAGTCGATCGGTGGAGACGTGTGGTTCTTCGAGAAGGAACTCGCGTAGCCCGGCGTGATGATCACCGAGCACCGACTCGACCGCCTCGGCCTCTCCACGGACCGCCGCCTCGAGCAGATCGGCGTCGTCGGTCACGGGATGGGCGGCTGCGAGCACGCTGCGCCGGAGCTCGATGGGATCGAGCCGCCTGAGCAAGTCGATGAAACGGTCCATGGAGTCCCCGAGCTCGCGGTCGTAGGCGATGCCCATGAGTCCGAGGTAGAGGCTCCAGGAGTCTTCGAGCTCGACGACACGAGCTGCGAGATCCTCGTCGAGTCGCTGCGTGATGCGGGCGATCAGACCTTCGTCGTCGTAGTCGACTCCGTCGTCGGCGCAGTCCGGGATGGCATACAACGCGGCCAGCGTCTCGAAGACCTCGCCGTGCATCACCTCGACCTCGAGCCGCCGTGCCCCGGCGGTGAAGTCTCGGACATTGGTTCCCTTGATGGTCATGATCGTCGCCCTGTTCGGTCTATCTCATTGCGTTCGATATATATCGAATGATATGACAGATCTGGCACGCCGTCAAGAGGGCTCGAACGCCATAGAACGCGAAACTCACACAAAACAGGCCATACGACAACCCTGCGACGCGTCGGTTACCCAGCCGTAGGGGCAAGCAGGCAGATGCCGACAAGGGGATACCGACACGATGATGACCAGGAGACGAACGACGATCGCCATGGTCGCAGGAGTCTTTGCACTCAGCGCGATCGGTGCCGCCGTCGCCGACGAGTTCGACGAGACGCCGACCGAGGACACCGAGACCGAGGTCACGACCGACTGGAACGACGACGATCACGTGCTCGTGATCACGCTCGACGACGACGCCTGCGAGAACGTGACGTTCGAACGCAACGACGAGGGCGAGCTCGTGGTGAAGGTCAACGACGAGGAAGTCAGCGACACCAACCCACTTCCGGACGGATGCCTCGTCTTCGACGGCGAGGGCAAGGACGGCAAGGTGAACAAGGGCACCGTCGTGTCGAGCGTCGCCAAGAACCTGTCACCGCATGATCTCGACATCCCCAAGGGTCACGTGATGCGTGAGGTCGCCAAAGTGAGCGACATCACCAAGGTCAAGGCCGAGAAGTCGGATGACGATGGTGAAGGCGAGCCCGAGGCGGACGCGAACACGCTGGAGCGCGGCAACCGCGGCAACGGCAAAGGAAAAGGTCACAGCAAGTAGGGGGAATACTGGCTGAGTCGCCAGAGGCGACGTGCATCGAAATGTGGGCCCTTCGGGGCCCATGTTTCGTTGTGGGCCGGCACAGATCCCCCACCTCGGACGAACGATCGTTCGTTAGGATGCGTGCGTGGATCCACAACGACACTTCGACGATCTGATCGCAGCCGACGAGAAGATCGAGTCGACCGACTGGATGCCGGATGCCTACCGGGCGACACTGATCCGCCAGATCGCCCAGCACGCCCACTCGGAGATCATCGGCATGCAGCCCGAGGGCAACTGGATCGGTCGCGCCCCCACGCTCGAGCGCAAGGCGATCCTGATGGCCAAGGTCCAGGACGAGGCCGGACACGGTCTCTACCTGTACTCGGCCGCCGAGACACTCGGAGTCACCCGCCAGGACATGGTCGACGCCCTCCACACCGAACGGCACAAGTACTCGTCGATCTTCAACTACCCCACGCTGAGCTGGGCCGACATGGGCGCCATCGGCTGGCTCGTCGACGGGGCCGCCATCACCAACC
>CAYFYC010000042.1:0-546 GCA_964347305.1 uncultured Acidimicrobiaceae bacterium
CGACGGGGTGATCGTCGGCTCGGCGCTCGTGCGGCGGGTGCTGGAAGCCGATGATCCGTCTGCGGCGGCCCGGTCGCTGCAAGCGGCCGTCACCGAACTGGCCGCCGCAGTCCGCGGAGGCTGAGCCGGCGAATGCCGGCGGCGCCGCCGCCGTAGTCGGTACCGGGAGGGGGACTCGAACCCCCACGTCCTTGCGGACAACGGATTTTGAGTCCGTCGCGTCTACCAATTTCGCCATCCCGGCGGGAGTCGTGAGATTAGTTGTGTGCGGGTCACGTCGATGCGGCGAGCCCCGCGACCACGTCCTCTCGGGTCGGGCGGGTCCACACGTACCAGATGCCGTACACCGCAAGCGCCACGTCGAGCACGAGCACCCAGGCGGTGTCGACGCTCACGAGGGCGAGGACCGTGAACCCGGCGATCACGAACACGATGAGGTATTTGATCCTCCGCGGGATCCCGAAGCCCGACTCGTAGTCGACGAGCTGCCGTCCGAACAACCGGTTGGTGAGCGCCAATCCCGGCAAAGAGAAGACCCTCTGCAGG
>CAYFYC010000042.1:556-8790 GCA_964347305.1 uncultured Acidimicrobiaceae bacterium
ATCCAGCGGTACAGGCGCTCGTTCGACCTCCCGGCGAACCAGAGCGCGATGATGAGGAAGATGGTGCCGGGGAACCCCGGAATCGAGATACCCGCCACGCCGAGGCCGATGAGGAGCACCGCGGCGAGCAGGTAGACCCCGCGCAAAGTGCGGAACCTCGACAGCTTGGTGGCGTCGAGCAGCACGGTACGCCGTTCTTCGAAGCCGAGATGTGTGAGCTGTTGAACCATCACCCCGAAGCCTATTGCCATTCGTGCGCCGACATCGTGTCGGATCGGGCTCACCCGGCTGATGGCGCCAGTCGTGCGAGGATGGCGCGGTGCAGCGGGCCTTCGCTCTCCATGCCCCGCTCTTCGAGAAACGCCCCGACCCCGGCACTCCGAACCACCTCGTCGAGATCGGCCATGCCGGCAACCGGGGCTCCGCCCAGGCCGAGAGCTGCGGCGATTCCTGCGGCGAACCCCGAGACGTCACAGCCGAGTTCCTCGGCCGCGAGCGCTGCAGGAACGATCCGGTCCGCCGGGCCCAGCTTGACGAGCGGATTCCGTGAGACACGGACGGCGAGGTCGGGCAACTCGTCGTTGCCGAAGCGCGCCAGCGTCCGCGTCCGGTACTCCTCGAGTGCAGCTGCATCGAACTCCTCGCATCGGTCTTCGATCGCTGCCGCCACACCTTGGCTCGCCGACTCGACAAGCTGCCGGATTGCAGGATCCACCATCGCTTCGTGAACGAACTCGTACCCGCCGTCGACCGCCAGCCACGCCACCAGCGCATGCAGGCCGTTGACCATCCACAGCTTGCGCAGCTTGTAGTCGTCGAGGCGATGGCTGAACACGATCGGGCTCGGGTCGGGGAGGTCGCCGACCCAGGCGCCGGCATCCACCACGAACTCGAAGCCGGCCTCGACCCTGACCGTGTGCGCCCCGGGATCCCCGGGAGCGATCCGATCGACCACGCAGTTGGGAAATGCGACCCCACCGAGCGCACCGACCTCCACATGCCGCTCCACGTGGTCGCGGAGCGCAGCCGAGTTGGGATGCAGGTTCTCGCAAGCGACGACGTTGACGGACGGCATCGAACTGTGACGAAGCCCGGACGCGATGGGCCCCGCCACCGATTCGAGCGCCGAAGCTCCCACAGACGTCGCGATGACATCCGCCTCCGCCAGTGCACCGTCGACCGCAGCGGTGTCACCCGCCACGATCGCAGCCTCGACGGGAATCCGGCGCCGGCTCGTCGCCGACTCGATCGCATAGCCACGCTCACGGGCGAGGAATTCGACGACGTCCGCCGACACGTCCACGAACGTCAGGCGATACCCGCTGTCGTGCAACACCTCACCGACGAGACCTCGCCCGATGTTGCCCGCCCCGATGATGACTGCCCGCACCGACGTTCCTCGCCTCGACTCCCCGGATCCTCCCACACCGCCACCCCTCCGATGCGAGCCGACCAACCGCCCCGCGTGCCCGTCAACGGGTACGCCACCACCGCGAGCCCACCTCCCCCGCCCTACCCCTCTGCCAGCGGAGGGAAGATGAAGAGGCCCGAAAGAAACAGAACACCACCCCAACCCGCAATGCGAGCAACGCGAGCGAGCCCACCGCGCAACCACCACCGCCGCGTCAACGGGGTGGAATCACGGCCAGGCCGCCAGGCCCAGGCCACGGCGTGACACCACGGAGCGGCAGCTGTCGGCTGGGCGGAGATGAAGAGGCCCGAAAGAAACAGAACACCACCCCAACCCGCAATGCGAGCAACGCGAGCGAGCCCACTGCGCGACCACCACCGCCGCGTCAACGGGGTGGAATCACGGCGAGGCCGCCAGGCCGAGCCACGAACGGCGTGACACCACGGAGCGGCAGCTGTCGGCTGGGCGCCAGAAGCCGACGAAACAGAGGGCGAGGCGAGCCAGCCGACCATGTATTTAGTACGGGGAGCCGCCGGGCCTTGGGTGTGGTGCGTTCGTACCGGTCGGTTCGACGGCCCCCCGTGATCGAGAGCTCCGGCGCTGAAGGGGACGCACCGAGGCTCGCACCCAGGATCCGTGATGGCCGACCGCGGCACCAGAGACAAATCGAGCACCCCCGGAGTGACTAGACACCTCGACCTGAAGGACGGCCGGGAGAGCGACGAGGTCAGACGCGTCGGGCGGCTCGCACCGCCGCAGTGAGGTCCCGAACGGCGCTGCCCAGCGCCTCGGCGGCGGCCGCGCTCGAGGTCGCCTCGAGCACTCTCCGCACCAGGGCGGATCCGACGATGACGCCATCGGCGACCCGTGCGGCGGCGGCGGCTTGTTCCGGAGTCGAGATGCCGACGCCCATCACGAGCGGGGCATCGGACACGGCCCGGACCCGGCGGGCCAGGTCGGCCGCATGGGAGGAACCCTGCTCCCGTTCACCGGTGACACCGAGTTCGGCGATGCCGTACAGGAAGACCGGATCGTGACCCACCACGTCGCCGAGGCGCGCTTCGTCGGTGGTTGGCGCCACGAAGAGCACGACACCGAGCCCGGCAGTTGCAAAGGCCTCGACGAAGCGATCGGATTCGTCTGCAGGCAGGTCGGCGAGGATCGCGCCGCAGGCACCGGTCTTCGCGAGTTGCTCGGCGAACCGCTCGGGGCCCACCTTGAGCACGGGGTTGACGTAGGTCATGGCGACAACCGGCTTCCCGGTCGCCTCGACGACACCGGCGATGATGTCGAGCGATCTCGTCACGTCTGCGCCGCGCCGCAGCGCGGTGATACCCGCCTCGTGGATCACGGGACCGTCCATCAGCGGGTCCGAGTAGGGAATGCCCACCTCGAAGCCGTCGGCGCCGGCATCGGCCATGGCCTGGAACATCGACACCGAGCTCTCGAGATCGGGCAGACCAGCGGTCATGAAGGGAAGGAGGACGGCACGATCCTCGTCGGCTGCTGCGGCGAACATCGCCTGCAGCCTGGCCCGTCCCTCACTCATCGAGCGCAGCCACCTGCTGGACGTCCTTGTCGCCGCGTCCCGAGAGGTTCAAGACGACTCGCTTGCCCTGGAGCGAGGCGGCCTCACGCATGATCCAGGCGAGCGCATGCGCAGACTCGAGGGCGGGAATGATCCCCTCCATCTGTGACATCAGCCGGAAGGCGGCGAGGGCCTCCTCGTCGGTCACGGCTTCGTAGCGGGCGATGCCCTCGTCCTGGAAGTAGGAGTGCTCAGGCCCGACTCCGGGATAGTCGAGGCCGGCGGAGATGCTGTGGGCCTCCTCGACCTGACCCAGATCGTCCTGGAGCATGTAGGTGTGGGCACCGTGCAGAACGCCCGGCGTCCCGGCGACGAGTGAGGCCCCGTGCTTGCCACTGGCCAGACCGAACCCCGCCGCCTCGACACCGATCAGGTCGACTCCGGAACCGGCGTACGGATAGAAGATCCCCATGGCGTTGGAGCCGCCACCCACACAGGCGACGATGGCGTCAGGCTCGGGGGCATCGGGTGACGATCCGTCGAGCTGATTGCGCAGCTCCTCTCCGATGACCTTCTGGAACTCCCGGACCATGTAGGGGAACGGATGGGGTCCGACCACGGAACCGATGATGTAATGAGTGGTCTCGACGGTGGCGACCCAGTCCCGCATCGCCTCGGACACGGCGTCCTTCAGGGTGCCGGCGCCCTTCGTGACCGGAACGACCTCGGCGCCCATGAGCCGCATCCGGTAAACGTTGAGCGCCTGACGCTCGATGTCCTTCTCCCCCATGTAGACGGCGCACTCGATGCCGAGCAGCGCACACGCAGTCGCCGTCGCCACGCCGTGCTGACCGGCACCGGTCTCGGCGATGATCCGGGGCTTGCCCATCCGCTTGGCGAGCAGCCCCTGCCCGATGGTGTTGTTGATCTTGTGGGCACCGGTGTGGGCGAGGTCTTCCCGCTTGAGCCACAGTTCGAGACCGAGCATGTCGGACAGACGCTCGGCCCGATGCACCGGTGTGGGACGACCGACATAGGACGTCAGCAGCCTGCGGTACTCGGCGACGAACGACTCGTCGTTCCAAGCATCCTCGAAGGCCTTTTCCAGCTCGAGAAGGGCGGGCATCAGCGTCTCCGGAGCGAATCGGCCTCCGTAATCGCCGAAGCGGCCTCTGATGTCGGGACGGGTGAGCGTCATGCCTGCTTGGCCTCTCTCACGAAGGCCGTCACCTTACCCAGGTCCTTGACGCCGACTTCTGACTCGAGGCGGCTCGACGCGTCCACTCCCCAGGCACCGGTCGTGCGGATCGCCTTCGCCACGTTGTCCGGTCCCAACCCGCCTGCGAGCACGAATCGCCCGACGTCTCTGTCGATGCTCGTCCAGTCGAACGTCCGGCCCGTGCCTCCGAGCAGCTCCGGATCGGGTGTGTCGAAGAGCGGAATGACACCGATCGGCAGGTCCAGGACATCGGCGGCCGAAGTCGGCAGCAGCGCGAGGAAACCCGCCTCTGCTGCCGCGCCCGCAAGCGATCGTGCGTCGGGGCCATATGCCTGCACCCCGTCGACGCCGAGGTCGTCCAGATAGACCGCGACGTGCGCAGCAGGCACGTGCTCCGCGAGCACGATGGCGGGAATCGATGACGCCGCGGCGATGGCCCGGGCGGTCGGTTCGTCCACCCGGCGGGGCGACTGCGCGAGGAGGTTGATCCCGATGGCGTCGGCACCGGCGGCACCGGCCATGACGGCATCGTCCTCGCGCGTGATGCCGCACACCTTCACCCAGGTCGATCCGACGTCGGTGATCACGAGACGGCTTTCAGCGACGCCACGAGACCGGCCGGATCGGTCGATCTGACCAGGGCTTCGCCGACGAGGATGGCGTGGTAGCCGGCTGCCGCCATCCGGGTGGCACCGGCGACGTCGGACACCCCGCTCTCGGCGATGAGCACCTCGGCCTGGATCTCACCTCCGATGGCCTCGGCGGTCGCCAGGTCGGTGACGAACGTCGTGAGATCACGGTTGTTCACTCCGATGATGCGGGCGCCGGCGTCTTCTGCGCGACGCGCCTCGGCGAGCGTGTGGGCTTCGACGAGCGCATCCACACCTGCGGCGGCGGCTACACCGAGAAGGTGCCGCAGCTCGTCGTCGTCGATCGCGGCCACGATGAGCAGCACGGCATCGGCGCCAGCGGCCCTGGCCTCCCAGATCTGGGCGGGGTGGAGCGTGAAGTCCTTGCGCAGAATCGGCACGTCGACGGCATCTCTCACCGCTCGCAGATCGTCGAGGGAGCCTGCGAAGAAGTCGGGCTCGGTGAGGACCGAGATGGCAGCCGCCCCACCTTCCACATAGCGAACCGCCTGGTCGACGGGATCGATACCCGGCGCCAAATCCCCCGCCGACGGCGATCTGCGTTTGATCTCGGCGATGACCTGCAGCCCTTCCACGCCGAGCGCCGATCCGAACCCGCGGGCAGGCGGCTGTGCGGCGGCGGATGCGATCAGCTGGTCGATCCCGGCGACGACGGGCTCGATGCGACGGCGCGTGGCCTCCAGGATGGTGTCGAGCATGCGAGGAATCGTAGACCCGGTGCAAACCGGGGATCCCCGGTCAACCGTCGGCGTGACGCCGGCGGAGGTAGTCCACGAGGCTCTGGATCTGGTCGTCCGACAGCTGACCGAACGCCGGCATGGCACCCGGTCCGACGAGAATGACGTTTGCGATCTGCTCGTCGGTGAGAGCCAGGGCCGTGTTGGAGTTTGCGTCGACCGCGGGGCCGATGCCGCCTTCGAGGTTCCCTCCGTGACAACGTGCGCAGGAGACGTTGTAGAGATCGGCACCGAGGGTCTCCGCGCTCGGCGAGCCGGCGCACGAGATCGCAGCGAAAGCGACCGCGGTGATGAGCAGAGTGAGCCGCCGCATGGCGCGAAGGCTAGGCAATCAGGCCGCGTTGTCCCGCATCGGCAGCCGCACGACGAGCGTGGTCCCGCGCCCTACGACGGACTCGGCTTCGACCGTCCCACCGTGGGCCCTGACGAGCTCGCGGACGATGCTCAGACCGAGCCCGCTGCCCTCCGGACGCAACGGTTGGTAGCGCTGGGCGACGAAGAGTCGATCGAAGACGCGGCCGAGGTCCGACTCCTCGATGCCGGGCCCGTTGTCCGAGACACGCAGCTCCGCCGCCCGACCGTCCTCACGCAGGGTGATCAGCACCTCGGAGCCCTCGGGTGAGTACCGGAACGCGTTGTCGAGGAGGTTGCCGAGAGCCTGACCGAATCGATCGGGGTCCACGGCGATCGTCCCGATCGGTTCGAGATCGGCGGTGAGCGAGATGCCGAGTCGGTCGGCTCGCGGCTGGTCCGCCTCGACGAGTCCCTGGACGAGTCCAGCCAGATCCACGGGTTCGGTGTGGATCGAGAACTCGCGGGCCTCGAGCCGGGCGAGCAGCATGAGGTCCTCGATGAGCCTGCTGAGACGCGTCGTCTGCGTGTCGAGCACGCGGGCGACCCTGGGGAGGTCGTCGCCGTCGATCACGCCACTGTGGAGACCCTCGGCGTACCCGCGAATCGTGGTGAGCGGAGTGCGGAGATCGTGGCCGACCGAGAGGAGGAATTCGCGCTCGCGGCGACGTGACGCCTCCAGATCCGCTGCCATCTCGTTGAAGGCGGTCGCGAGCGTCGCGACGTCGTCGTCGCCGTCGACGTCGGCGCGGGCGGTGAAGTCGCCGTCGGCGACACGGCTGGCTGCGACCCTGACACGATCGAGCCGCCGTCCGATCCTCCGGGACAACACGGCGGCGAGCACCGCGGCGAGTGCTGCGCCCACGGCGAAAGCGATCCACGCACGTAGACCGAACTCCCCACCTCGCAGCAGCGGCTCCTCCCGACCGATGGCGATGAGCACGGTCGCCCCGTCATCCTCTCCGAGCCGCACGAGTTGCAGCGTGGCGATGATCGGAGCACCTCTCACCTCGGTCTCCAGCGTCCTCTGGGTGGCATCGGATCGAGTCAGCCGGCTCGCTTCGCCGGCCACCGCGCCCAGCAGCGGCGAATCCGGGAGCAAAGGCTCCACCGTTCCCGGACCCGTGACGATCGCCGCCTCGAGGAAGTCGTGACCCCCGATCCGTCGCACCTGCTCCAGCAGGACCCGGATCCGGGGAATCGCACCGCGCTCATCGGCTCCGATGCGGTTGGTGAGTTGCTCGTCCAACAACGAGGCCGTGACGGTGGCCTGACGGGTGAGTTCCCTCGCCCGGTCGTCGATGGCCCGTTGCCGCAGCACGGACGTGGTGGCGAGGGCGATGAAGAGCGCCACGCCCATGACGGCGAGCATCGACCAGAAGATCCGTCGCTGCATCAGGCCTCCATGCGGTAGCCGACGCCCCACTCGGTGGCGATGGGGACGTCCGGCAGTTTCTTCCGCAACTGGCGGACGTGGACGTCCACGGTGCGGGTCTCGCCGAAGTAGTCGTACCCCCAGACGTGCTCCAGGATCTGGCGTCGCGACATCACGAGACCGGCGTGCTCGGCGAGAAACCAGAGCAGGTCGAATTCGCGTGCCGTCGGCCGGACGACCTCGCCGTCCGGAGTGGTGACCTGACGACGACCGGCATCCACGACGAACCCACCGACCTCGATGGTCTGCGTCGTACGTGGCCGTTCCTGGTTGCGCCGCAGCACCGCCTTCACCCGTGCCGTGAGTTCACGCGGGGAGAACGGCTTGGTGATGTAGTCGTCGGCTCCCAGCTCGAGCCCGACCACGGTGTCGACCTCCGTGTCCCGTGCCGTGAGCATGATGATCGGCACCTCGCTGCCCGCCCGGATCCGGCGACAGACCTCGAGGCCGTCGATTCCAGGGAGCCCGATGTCGAGCAGAACGAGACGGGGCTCGCGGTCCGTGAACCGATCCAGGCCCTCTTCCCCCGAGGTGGCATGGACGAGCGTGTATCCCTCCCCCTCGATGTACATGCGCAGGAGATCTGCGATGTCCGACTCGTCTTCGATCAACAGGACGGTTCCGCTCATCGTGCTCCGCTTCGACTCAGGTGGAGTATCGGTTCGACCTGTTCGAGGACTGTAAGGGAAGCGTGCGGATCCGGTGCGGCACGGCTGCCTCAGTCGAGCGGGAACTCCCGGACCTCGCCCTGCGCCGACCCTCCGGCCCACGAGATCTCGACGGCGTCGCCTGGAGCGACTTCGCGGCGGACGAGTGCCATGCCGATCCCGGGTCTCAGCATCAACCTCGAGGTCTTGAGCCCGATCGACCCCAACGCCGCCTTCACGACCGGCGTCGCGGCCG
>CAYFYC010000042.1:8800-28709 GCA_964347305.1 uncultured Acidimicrobiaceae bacterium
GACCCGAGCCGATCGGACCGGGACACCGACGAGAGACTCCCCACCACCTTGTCCGCCGCGACCAGCTCGGCGCCCACCGGCGGCAAGTCGTCGCCTGCCATGACCACGGCACGGAGATGCCGATTGACGTGACCGCGCGAGTCGATCCTGGCCACCAGCTCTTGACCCAGGTAGCACCCCTTGGTGAACGACACGGCGTGACCGACATCACCCATCTCCTGGGGAATCGTGCCGTCGTCGACGTCACGGCCGACGATCGGCTCGCCACGCTCGATGCGCAGGACCTCGAGCTCATCGACCGCGCCGGGTCGGGCACCGGCGGCAGCCAACTGCTCGGGATCGATCCCCACGGTGACTATCCGTTCCGGCCCTCCCCTGGCAAACGGAACGGCACCGACAGCCCCATCCCCGGCCGTCCAGCCCTCATCCATCGGTGCCTCGTGACCCGCGGCCGACACCACGTCACGTGCGCCATCGCCCACCAGCGTGACCACGGGCCGTGGGTCGCGCCCGATCTCGACGTCGACCCTGATCTTGAAGCGCGTGAGGTCGCCGGCGACCACCTCACCGGCCCCGGCACTCGTCACCAGCGCCACCTCCTCCGCTCCACGCCACACGACGAGCGGCGCGCGGAGCTTCCCGTTCGGCGCCAGGAGATACGCGTGTGCCACCGTGCCCTCTGCCATTCCCGCCACGTCCTGGCTGATGAGCCCGTCGAGGAAGCGCACGGTGTCGGGACCGCGCACCCACACGACATCGTGCACGTCGGTGGCCATCGGCACGTCGAGACCGTCAGACATGACGGGCCCCTTCGACGGCAGCCAACACCGCCGCGGCCTTGTTCATGCCCTCCTCGTACTCGGTGGTGGGATCGGAGTCGGCCACGATGCCGGCTCCCGCCTGCACCCACGCCTTGCCATCGGCGGCGATGAGGGTGCGGATGGCGATGCAGGTGTCGACGTTCCCCGAGAAGTCGATGTACCCGACGGCGCCGGCGTAGGGCCCCCGAGCCGTCGGCTCCAGCTCGTCGATGATCTCGATGGCACGGACCTTGGGTGCGCCGGAGACCGTGCCATGAGGGAAGGTGGCCCTGATGAGATCGACGGGACCGACCCCGTCCGACAGTGTGCCGGTCACACCGGACACGATGTGCATGACGTGGGAGTAGCGCTCGATCACCATCAGCTCGTCGACGTGCACCGAGCCGTAATCACACACTCGTCCGAGGTCGTTCCGGGAGAGGTCGACGAGCATCACGTGCTCGGCTCGCTCCTTGGCGTCGGCCAACAGGTCCTCTGCATTCGCCTCGTCCTCGGCAGGGGTGCGGCCGCGGGGACGGGTACCGGCGATGGGCCGGCTGGTGGCCACGCCGTCGCGGGCACGGGTCATCACCTCTGGCGACGAGCCGCACACGGTGAGGCCACCGTGGCGCACGTAGAAGAGGAACGGCGAGGGATTCACGAGTCGCAGCGACCGATAGACCTCGAACGGATCACCGTCGAAGTTCACTTCCAGCCGCAACGAGGGCACGATCTGGAAGGCGTCTCCGGCCAGGATGTGCTCCTTGGCCTGCAAGACCATCTCCTCGAATCGCTCCTGGCTCACGTTCGAGCGCGCGGCCGGTCGGTGCTCGAACGACGGGCGCGGCCTGGCGTCGTAGTGGTTGAACTCCCCCAGACGCACCACGGCCGCCTCGAGATCACGGACGGCGGCGTCGTACTGCTGGGCCGGGTCGTCGCCCACGAAGACGGTGCGGATGAGGCGTACGGTCTGGCGGTAGTGGTCGAACACGGCGAGCGATCCGACGAACTGCCAGACCATCTCGGGGAGACCGCGATCGTCCTCGGGCCGGGTCGGGATCGATTCGATGTACCGCACGGCGTCGTAGGCGAGGTAGCCCACGGCCCCGGCGAAGAGCGGAGGCACGTCTCCGTCGAATCCGAGCGACTCCACGGGCGGATGTTGATGCCGAACGATCGCTGCTTCGAGTGCCGTGAGCGGGTCGCCGGGGAGGACCTCACCATCGGGCTCGGATGTCGTGACACCGTCGCGCGACACGAGCGTGAACTCGGGCCGCCAGCCCACGAACGACCACCGCGCCCAGCGCTCGCCTCCCTCGAGCGACTCCAGCAGGAACCCGTCTGCCGACCCGACGAGCTTCTCGAACACCGACACCGGGGTTTCGCGATCACCGAGGATCTCGAAGCTGATGGGAACAACCGAATAGCCCTCGGCGAGGGCGACGAATTCCTGCTTCGTGATGGAAGGTCGCATCGGCTCCGACCGGTCGCGGTCTCTCAGGCTAAAGCACCCGGGATGCGGCGGTGTCAGACCTCGGCGAGCCCGTCGAGACCGAGCTGCACCAGCAGATCGGTGAAGAAGCCCGACAGCTCCGTGACGCGGTTCGTGAGGAGGAGGAATCCGAAGCCCGCCAGCAACAGGCCGCTCGCCACGTTGATCGGGACGAGCCTGCGCTTCAGCCAGTCGAAAGCGGTGAAGGCGCGGGTCAGCAGCAGCGCCGACGCGAGGAAGGGGATGCCGAGGCCGAGCGAATAGAAGAGGAGCACGACCATGCCTCTGCCGACGGTGGCCTCGCTGCCGGCGAGGGCGAATGCCGCCGTGAGGAACGGCCCGACGCACGGGGTCCAGCCGAAGGCGAAGGCGCCTCCCATGACCGGTGGGGCGAAGCTGCCGAACTTCGACGGCCGCACCTCGATCCGGCGCTCCCTCATCAGCGGCAGCATGAACCGGGGGTTCCAGACGGCGGTCACGGCGATGAACAGCCCCATGATGATGACGAGCCAGCCGGCGATCGACCGGAACAAGCTCGTCTCCGAGAGCAGCCATTGCGACAACGACGTCGCAAAGGCACCGAGGGCGACGAAGACGGCGGTGAAGCCGGCGACGAACCCGAGGGTTCCGATGACGACGCGACGTGTGGATGCCTCACCGCTCGACAACTCCGACAGCGAGTACCCGGACATCAAGGACAGGTAGCCCGGCAGCAGCGGCAGCACACACGGCGAGATGAACGACGCGGCACCGGCGAACACCGCTGCTATCAGAGTCGGGCTCTCCACGCGTTCACTCCTGGCTCTCGCACATGGGCCACCGCAGACAACCGGCGACCCGGTCGACATGTTCCCGGTCCTCCGCACTTATGCCAATACCCGACCGGCGGGCGGTGACCTACCGATGCCCGGTGCCGGCGTGCTCCATACTGGCGGCGTGTCCGACCATTCGTTGTATCACGTCCTCACCGATCCCGGCCGGGGCCGCACCGACACCTTCCTCGAGACCCCGGACGGGTCGAAGCTCGGGTTCGGCGCGTTCCACCGGCGCAGCGATGCGCTCGCTGCCGCGCTGTCGGAGATGGGCGTGCGCCGGGGTGACCGTCTCGTCGTCCAGGTGCCGAAGAGCGTCGATGCCCTGACGCTCTACATGGCTGCCTTGCGGATAGGCGCGATCTACGTCCCGCTCAACCCCGCCTACACGCGCATCGAGGTCGCGCACGTCGTCGCGGATGCCGATCCGGCCCTCTACATCGGTGATCGGGCGCCGGAGTCCACCTCGGTCGAACTCGCCGACCTGCTCGCCCGAGCCGAGGCGGCGGCAGATGTGCCGCCCGACCAGTCGGCGATCGGGGACGACACGGCGACGATGCTCTACACGTCAGGGACCACGGGTCGCCCCAAGGGTGCACCGGCGTCGTCGCATGGCCTCGTGGCGAACGCCAGGGATCTCGTCGCTCGCTGGCAGATGACGAGCGATGACGTGCTCGTCCACGTCCTGCCGATCTTCCACGTCCACGGGTTGTTCGTCGCGCTCCACACCGCGCTCATCGCCGGTTGTCGCGTGGTCTTCCACGACGGATTCGATGCCGCCCGCGCCGTTGCGTCGTTTTCCTCGTCGACCGTCTTCATGGGCGTTCCCACGATGTACACGAGGATGCTCGGGACGGGGATGCTCGACAGGGACGCGACGACAGGGATGCGTCTCTTCACCTCGGGCTCAGCACCGCTTCCTGTCTCGGTGCACGACGAGTTCACGCAGCGGACCGGACACCGCATCGTGGAGCGGTACGGCCTCACCGAGACGGGGATCCTGACATCGAACCACATCGGGACCGAGGTCGCAGGCTCGGTGGGAACATCGCTGGCTCATGTCGAAGTCCGGATCTCCGGCCCAGACGCACCGGAGCGCGGCGAGGTCGAAGCCCGCGGCCCGTCCGTCACCCACGGCTACTGGCACTCCCCCGAGGCCAATCGCGACGCCTTCTCGGAGGACGGGTGGTTCCGCACCGGTGATGTCGGCGAGCTCGACGAGGACGGCAGGCTGCGGCTGCTGGGGCGGAGCAAGGACATCGTCATCAGCGGCGGGCTCAACGTCCATCCGCTCGAGGTGGAAGGCGCCATCCTGGAAACCGGCTGCCCTGAGGTCGCCGTGATCGGGCTTCCCCATCCCGATCTCGGGGAGGCGGTGGTCGCCGTCGTGACCGCGGCCGGATGGGTCGACACCGACCTCGAGCGGGTCGCTTCGTTCAAGCGGCCCAAGGCCTGGATCGTGGTGGACGAACTCCCCCGCAATGCGATGGGCAAGGTCGAGAAGCACGTCCTGCGAGAGCGCTTCGACGGCTGGTTCACCTGAGCTCGAACGTGTCGATCTCCGTGTAGCGGGCGGGCCTGCCACCACGCAGCGTCGACTCGAAGCACCCGACGGAGCGCACCGACATCGACCGCGGGAACGGCGGCAGATCGTCGACGACATTCGAGACATCTGCCGGCGGCCGGATCCGCGAGAGGGTCAGGTGGGGATGGAACGGCCGCTCCTCCGGCATGCACCCGACCGCGATGGCGGCCTCCTCGGCGAGCGCCGCCAGCGGTTCCAGCTCGGGAGCGTCCACGGCGATCCACGCCACGGTCGCCTTGCGGGGCCGGGGGAACGCACCGAGGCCACCGAACCGCAGGCGGAAGGGCGCGACATCGATTCGTTCGTCGAGATACGTCACCAGGCGATCGTGCTGGACGTCGTCCACCTTGCCGAGGAACCGCAGCGTCACGTGCCAGTTCTCCGGCGGCACCTTCGATCCAGGAAGCAGCTCGTCGAGGTGGGCATCCAGGTGGGCGGCGAGGGCGTGTCTGGTGTCGTCGTCCAGACCGACGGCGAGGAACAGCCGTCTCGTCACGTCTCGCTCCGCCCCGCCCAGAACCCGGACGGCTCGCTGCCGACGAGGGCCAGACGAACGTGATGCAGCGCCGCGGTGGTGCTGTAGGCGCGAACCCGCTCGCGATCACCGGGCAGACGCAACGTGCGGGCAACGGTGGCATCCGGAGTGGCGACTGCGATCACCATCGTCCCGACGGGACGCTCGAGCTCATCGGGTCCGGCGGACCCCGTCGTGGCGACGGCGACCTCCACGCCGAGTCGCCGGCGGCAGCCCTCGGCCATGGCCCTGCCAACCGGCTCCGACACCACTCCGTGCTCGGCCACGAGTTCTCTCGGCACGTCGAGCAGCTGGTGTTTGAGCGAGGTCCGGTACGCCACGATCGCACCGGCAAAGACATCCGAAGCGCCGGGGGTGGACGTCAGCCGGGAGGCGATCAGCCCGCCCGTGGCCGATTCCGCCGTCGCCAGGCTCCACGAGCGCTCCCGCAGCTCGTCGAGCAGGATCTGCTCGATGGTGGCCGCATCGGCGCCGAAGACCAGCGAGCCCATGCGTCGGCGGACGTCGGCCTCAACGGGTGCGATGAGCGCTCTGGCGGCGGCCTCGGTGGGTGCCTTGGCGGTGAGGCGCACCTTGATCTCTCCGGACGAGGCGAGGAAGGCGACGGTCGGGTTGCGCAGCGACTCGTAGAGGTCGCCGAGCATCTCCCCCACCTTCGACTCGCTCTCGCCCCAGGTCCTGAGCACCCTCGACACGACGATGTCGTCACCGAGACCCGCCGATCGTCGCAGCGTCGGGATGACGTGATCGTCGATCATGGTCGACATCTCGGCGGGCACACCGGGCACGGCGAAGATCCAGGTGTCGCCTGCCCTCACCTCGACACCGGGTGCCGAGCCCTTGGGATTGGGAACGAGCCGACCACCGCTCGGATAGCTCGCCTGCCGCAGGTTGCTCTCCGGCATGACTCGCCCGCGGCGGTCCCAGGCCGCCCGTAGCTCCGCCTCGTAGTCGGCGGAGTGGACCAACGGGGCGCCGATGGCCTCGGCGATGGCTTCCCGGGTGACGTCGTCCTGCGTCGGCCCGATCCCGCCCGTGATGATGACGGCGTCCGATCGTTCGATCGCAGTGCGCAGCGCGGCGACGATGCGATCGAGGTTGTCGCCGACGACGCCCTGGTGGTGATGGTCGAGACCGGCATCGGCGAGCCGGGCTCCGATCGTGGCGGCGTTCGAGTTCACGATCTGCCCGAGCAGCAGCTCGGTGCCCACCGCCAGGATCTCGACGATCACGCGCTCACCACTCCGACGAGATCGGTGCCATAGGAACCTTGAACGACCACGTCGACCCACTCGCCGGGACGTGCTGTGGCGTCGTCGAGGACGATCACACCGTCGATCTCGGGGGCCTGCCGGTACGAGCGCCCGACCGAGCGGCCGTCTTCCACCTGGTCGACGAGCACGTGGACGGTCGATCCCACCTGGTCGGCGTTGCGTTGCGCCGTGATCTCCTCCTGGATGGCCTGGACGTGGCGGAGTCGCTCCATGGCGAGGCCGGAAGGAACCTGATCCGGCATGTCGGCGGCCGGCGTCCCGTGCTCGGGCGAGAAGGGGAAGAACCCGCCCCAGTCGAGCCTCGCCGCTTCGAGGAACTCCACGAGCTCATCGACGTCGTCCTCGGTCTCGCCGGGGAAGCCGACGATGAAGCTCGATCGCAGCGCGGCTGCGGGACTGGCACGGCGGATGTCGCCGATGAGCCCGAGGTGACGCTCGCCCGAACCGGGTCGCTTCATGGCCCTCAGCAACCGGGGCGACGTGTGTTGCAGCGACAGGTCGAAGTAGTCGGCGACGACGCCCAGACTCGCCATGCGCTCGATGAGACGCGGCCGGATCTCCTTCGGGTACAAGTAATAGAGCCGCAGCCGGCGCAATCCCTCGACGTCGGCGACGAAGTCGAGCAGCGCCTCCAGACCGCCGGGAGCGTCGATGTCGCGTCCGTATGCAGCGAGGTCCTGGGCGACGAGCACGATCTCGCCGACGCCGGCCGCGGTCAGCGCTGCGATCTCGTCCCTGATGTTCACCGGCGGGCGGGATCGCTGTTTGCCGCGGAACTGGGGAATGGCACAGAAGGTGCAGAGCTTGTCGCACCCCTCTGCGACCTTCACGTAGGCGTACGGGGTGGTCGGGGTGGGCCGCGCCACCTCGTAGAGGATGTCCATCTTCGACACGGGCGCCGACCGGATCCGCAACGGCTGCCAGCCCGTCATGGCATCGAGCGTCGGGACGAGCTCGCCGTAGCGGTCGAGTCCGATGACGGCGTCCGCCTCGGGCAGCGCCTCCACGAGCTCGGTTTCGTAACGCTGCGCCATGCATCCCAGAACGACGAGACGGGCGTCGGCACGCTTGGTCTCGGCCATCGCGAGGATCGTGTCGATCGACTCCTGGCGCGCCGCCTCGATGAAGGCACAGGTGTTCACCATCACGACGTCGGCGACCGCCGGATCGGCGACGTGGCGGTATCCCGATCCCCCGAGCACGGCGTCGAGCTTCTCGGAGTCGACCTGGTTCTTCGAGCAACCCAGGGTCTCGAGATACACGGTGGGGGCGGCGGTGTCGGACGTCACGACGGGTGAGGTTAGGAGCGGGCGGCGGCGTCCGGGCCCGTCGAGCGGGCGGCGGCGTCCGGACCCGGCGAGCGGACGTCGGCGAGCTCGAGGGGGACCTGGCGACCGGTGCGCTCCGAGAAGAGAGTCCGCGTCGTGTAGCCGGCGTCCCTGGCCCAGACGACGGCCGCGTCGAAGTCGCGTGCGGCGTGCTCTGCGACGTGGGCGTCGCTGGCGAGCGTGATCGGCACGCCGGCTCGATTGAAGCGCTCGAGGAACGGGGCCGCCGGATAGATCTCCCTCACTTGCTCGTGCAGGCCAGAGGTCGACACCTCGACGGCCGTGCCTCCCTCTACGGCGGCCTCCACGACGGCGTCGTAGAGATCGATGGGCGCCGCGTCGAGGAGGTGCCCGAACTTCTTGACCACGTCGACGTGCCCGAGCACGTCGAGGTGACCCGAGCGGGCGAGCTCGACGACGATGGCGAAGTAGTCCTCGTACGACCGTCGCACCCCCCGCCGATCGAACTCGGCGACGGAGATCTCGTGGTCGATGGACCAACCGCCGACCCAGTGAACCGAGCCGATGAGGAAGTCCCACGGATAGGGGGCGAGCAGGTCGAGGACCGCACCGATGGTCTGCGGGAAGAAGTCGACCTCGAGCCCGAGCTTCACGGGGAGCCCCCGGTCCTTGGCGGCGACGACCTGCTCCACGTACGCATCGAGCGACATCCAGACATCACCGGGCACCCAGGAACGGGTCTCGGCGGCGGCGATGGGTGCGGACGGATCGTCCCAGAACGGGCCCAGCACGTCGACCGACTCGACACAACGGAAGAGGTGCTCCGTGAAACCCACCTCTTCGGCGCCCCGACCCGCGGCTCGCTCGACGTAGGCCTCGAGATGACCCGCCGGATACCGCCCCGGCGCCGGGCCGGAACCGTTCCACGGCCCGTGCGGGTGGAGGTGGACGTGGTAGTCGGCCATGTCAGTTGCGCAGCTCCTCGACGAGAAACGCCAGCGGACCGGGCTCGAGCTGTGCAGACACGCCGTCCCACTGGGCCGAGGTGGGGCCCGCATCGGCGAGGTCCGACGCCGCGGCGACGACGGCCTCGGCAAAGCCGGCATAGACGCCTATCTGATCGAGCTCGGCGGCACGACGGGCGTTCGCCGCCGCGCGATCGGCGTCGGCGGAAGCGAGCGCTCGAACCGCGTTCTCCGCCGCGGTCAGCGCGTTGCGCTGCTTCTTCCCGTCGAACTCCACGACCGGAGCATACGAGCCGTGCGCAGCCACGGCTTCCCAGTAGCCTCGGCCACATGCGCAAGGGGCTCTCCTGGCTCATCGTCGTTGCGGTCTCGACCGCCTCCTGCTCGGGACAGACCGCACCACCCTCGACGACCTCCCCCCCGGCGCCGATCGCCGCCACCGAGTCGACGACGCCGGAGAGCGCGCCGACGTCGTCCACCACGCCGTCTACCACGACGTCCACCCGACCGGCGACCTCCACGACGACCACTACCCTCGCCACCACGACGACGACACTCTCGCCGTTTGCGCCGCCGGAATGGCTCGGGACCCGCGTCCTGCCGCTGCGAGAAGACGGGTTCGGCGAGATCCTGCCCACGCCACCCGAGTTGCAGCAGCGACGCTTCGCCACCGTCGATCACCTGCCCCCACCTGAGGGCGACACATACGTGTCGACCATCGAGCCGGTACCGGCGGACGTCGCCGCCCGATCGACGTGGCGTGAGGAGTGCCCGGTCGGGCTGGAGGATCTCCGCTACCTGACGGTGGTCCACCACGGATTCGACGGAGAGCTCCACACCGGAGAGCTCATCGTCCACGTCTCCGTCGCGGAGGACATCGCATGGGTGTTCGGCCGGCTCTTCGAAGCGGCGTTCCCGATCGAACAGATGCGCGTCACCACGATGGCCGATCTCGACGCCCCGCCCACGGGCGACGGCAACGGCTCCGGCGCCTTCGGCTGCCGACCAGTGACCGGCCGATCGTCTGGCTGGTCACAGCATGCCTACGGGCTCGCCATCGATCTCAACCCCTTCCACAACCCCTACCGCAAGGGGGACGTGGTGGTCCCGGAGCTCGCTTCGTACTACCTCGACCGGACCCTCGACGAGCCGGGGATGATCGGACCGAGATCACCGGTCGTCGCAGCCTTCGCCGCCATCGGTTGGAAGTGGGGAGGCAACTGGACCTCCATGGACGACTGGATGCACTTCTCGCAGAACGGTCACTGACCTCAGAAGAAGGCCAGCCTGATCGCAGCGACCACCGCGGCGGCAACCAGCACCCACCGCACCCACGCCGCCCCACGGCGCAGGGCGAGACGGGCTGCGATCCACGCACCGGTCATCTGTCCGGCTGCGAGCACCACCCCCACCGCCAGGGCGATCTGCGACGCCGACGCGAAGAACACGATGGCGACAGGCGTGTAGGCCGCCACCAGGACGACTTTGGCGGCGTTTCCCTTGACCAGATCGAGTCCGCCACCGAGGACGAGCCCGGCGAGGAGCAGAAACCCGACACCGGCCTGCACGAAGCCTCCGTAGAAGCCGATCCCGAAGAAGATCACCGTGCGCCACGGTTGGGCGAGCCGGTTCTCCCGCTCCTCGATCCACCGATTGGGCCGTGCCAGCACCGAGCCGGCCACCATGAGCAGCACCACGGCGAACACCCTGCGGAGCACGCCCTCGTCGATGCCCGTGGCGACCCACGCCCCGAGCGCCGCGCCGACGACGGTCGGCGGAAGCAACCCGAGCACCCGTGACCACGGCACAGCGCTGCCTCGTTGGAAGCCCCCGACAGCGGTCAGGTTCGCGGCGAGGATGGCGATGCGATTCGTGCCGTTGGCCGTCGAGATGCCGACGATCTCGGTCAGGATCGGGATCGTGATCGCCGAACCGCCACCGGCCAGCGTGTTGATGAACCCCGCCGCCAGACCGCCTCCGGCGAGGAGGAGGATCTCCAGCGGCTCCAGGCTCACAACGCCTCGATGGCAGAGACCAGGTCGGCCATGAACGCCCGACCCCTGCCCCCGTCGATGACGCGGTGGTCGTAGGACAGGCTGATCGGGAGCATCGGGGCAACGGCGACGGCGCCGTTGCGAACGACCGGCCGCTCTGTCGCCCGCCCGAACGAGACGATGGCGGTCGTGCCGAGCGGGATGATCGGGGTTCCGTAGCCGCCGCCGACGGCACCGATGTTCGACACCGTGAACGTCTGCCCGCGCAGCTCCTCGGCGGCCGCACTGCGACTCTTGACGCGCTCCGCGAGCGATCTGATCGCGACGTCGAGATCAGGGATCGAGCGGTCGCCGGCGTCCCGCAGCACACCCACCATCAGGCCATCGGGTGCGTCGATGGCCACGCCGATGTCGTAGTACTGCTTCTCCACGACTTCGGTGCCGTCGAGTGTTGCGTTGAACGCCGGGTGGCGACGCAACACCGGGATGACGATCTGGACGAGCAGTGCCTCGAGGGTGGGACGGTCGAGTTCCGCTCGCCACCTCAGCAGTCCTGCGGCGTCCGCCTCTCCGTAGGTCGTCACGTGAGGGATCTCGCGCCACGCCCTGGCGAGGTGATCGGCGATCGACCTGCGCGTCGGGCTCATCTGGCGGCGTTCGACGGGTCCCCGGTAGGTGGCCGGCCGGCGAGCCGCCAGGACATCGTCCTCCGTGATCCGCCCGCCCGGACCGGTCCCCTCGACCTCGTCGAGATCGACGCCGAGCTCGCCTGCGAGCTTCCGCACCTTCGGCAGCGCCTGCGGCCCGGCCGCAGCAGGTCGCAGCTCGGGAGCATCGCCGAGTGTGCCGACGATCGGCGCGGCCTCGGTGACCGGCGGCGGGACCTTTGTGGGTGACCACGACTCCCCTGGCTCCCCGATGACAGCCAGCAGCTCCTCGACCTCGAGGCTGTCGCCGGGGCCGGCACCGTGGTGGAGCACCACGCCTGCGACCGGGGCGGGGATGTCGACCACTGCCTTGTCGGTCTCGACCTCGACGAGCGGCTCGTCCATGCCGACCTCGTCACCGATGCCGACGTGCCAGTGGACGATGACCGCCTCCGTAAGCCCTTCTCCGATGTCGGGCAGGTGGAATTCGTGCGCCATGTGACGTTCAACCCTCCAGAGTGCGATGAACCGCGGCAACGATGCGGCGTTCCGACGGCATGTAGTGGTGTTCTGCCTTGCGGAGCGGGACGACGATGTCCCAGCCGGTGACGCGCTCGATGGGCGCCAGCAGCGAATAGAGGGCTCTCTCCTGCACCTGGGCCACCACCTCGGAGGCGAAGCCTGCCGTGCGCGGTGCCTCCTGGACCACGACCAGCCTGCCCGTCTCTCGCACCGAGTCGACGACGGCATCGATGTCGAGCGGAACGAGGGTGCGCAGATCGATCGTGGTCGCCCCGATCCCACGTGCCTCCAGCGACGCGGCCGCGGCATCGATGTCGCGCATCATGGCCCCCCAACCGACGATCGTGACGTCGCCGCCGGTGGCACCGAAGCGGGCGACGCCGAACGGTGTGCGGTGATGCCCCTCGGGGACGTCACCCCGGGCGGCGCGGTAGAGACGGATCGGTTCGCAGAAGATCACCGGATCGGGGTCCGCCACGGCCTCGAGCAGCAGCCCTCTGGCATCCGCCGGAGTGGCCGGAACGACGACCTTGAGACCGGGCGTGTGCGCATAGATGACCTCGGCCGACTCGCTGTGGTGCTCGGCGGCCCCGATCCCGGCACCGAACGGGATGCGGATGACCATGGGTGCGGTGAAGCGGTGTCGCGAGCGGTTGCGGATTCGCGAGACGTGCGAGATCACCTGGTCGAATGCCGGGTAGCTGAAGCCCATGAACTGGATCTCTGCGATCGGACGCAGCCCGGCCACCGCCATCCCGAACGCCGCGCCGACGATGCCGGACTCGGCGACCGGCGTGTCGATCACCCGCGCTTCGCCGAAGCGCTGCTGGAGCCCGTCGGTGACGCGGAAGACACCGCCGGTCCGGCCCACGTCCTCGCCCAGGACCACGACGTCGTCGTCGGCCAGCGCCACTTCGAGCGCCGACTTGATGGCCTGGGCCATCGTCATCTCCGTCATCAGCCCCGCTCCTCGAGAAGGCGCCGTTGCTCCGCGAGCTGCGGTGTGGGCTCCGCGAACATCCCTTCGAAGACCTCTGCGGCGCTGAACGGCTCGAGTCGTTCCGCCGCAACCACGGCGTTCTCGACCTCCGCGGCAGCCGCTTCCTCGATCTGGGTCTGCCAACCGGCGTCCCACGCCCCGGCCCGCTCGAGGTGGCGGCGCACGCGCAGCAACGGGTCGCGCTCCGCCCACACCGCCGTCTCGTCGTCCCGATACCGACCCGGGTCGTCTGCCGTCGTGTGCGGGCCCACCCGATAGGTGACCGCCTCGATGAGCGTCGCTCCGCCGCCGGTCCTCGCCAGCTCCAGCGCCCGCCGCATGACGGTGACCACGGCCAGCACGTCGTTGCCGTCGACGTATTCGCCTGCGATCCCGTACGCCGGCGCCTTTGCGGCGATCGTCTCCGATGCGGTCTGCCGCTCGCGCGGCATCGATATCGCCCAGCCGTTGTTCTGACAGAAGAACACCACAGGGAGCCTGTAGACGCCGGCGAAGTTGGCGGCCTCGTGGAAGTCGCCCTCCGAGGTCGCTCCGTCGCCGAACATCGTGACGGCCACGCCTCCCGTCTCCCGGAGCACCTGGGCCCAGGCGATCCCGACGGCATGGATCATGTGGCCGCCCACCGTGATCGAGGGAGGAAGGACGTTGACACCGGCCGGGGCGTGGCCACCGCGTTCATCGCCCGCACGCCCGAGGATCAAGTTGGCAAAGGGATAGCCGTGCAGCTCCATGGCTGCGGCGTCCCGATACGAGGCGACGAGCCAGTCCCTGGCCTCCATCTGAGCCGCCGCCCCGACCTGAGCCGCCTCCTGACCTTCGAACGGCGCATAGGTGGCGAGCCTCCCCTGGCGCTGCATCGCCGAGGCCTTGCGATCGTACGCCCGGGCCTTGACCATCTTCCCATAGAGCTCGCGGAGGCCCTCGAGATCGACGGGCGACTCGCCGACGAGATCGCCTGCAGGCGTGAGCAAGGTGAAGGGCTCGGGTGGCATCGGCGGGAGGCTAGTGGTCTCCCCGCCCGGCATCTCAGCCTTCGTCGGGGACGATGCGCACCGGCCGCCAGCCACGCACGCTGTTGATGACGGCGACGGCATCGGCGTCGAACAACTCGTCCCGCGCGATTGCTCTTGCGGTCAACACGCCTGCATCGAGAAGGGCTTCGCGGTACACGCCGGGCAGCAGCCCGGAGTCGAGATGGGGCGTGTGCCACCGGTCCCCGAAGCGGAGGGCGACGTTTGCGATGGTCGACTCGGTGAGCTCACCCCGCCGGTTCACGAGGAGCACGTCCTCGACGTAGGGATAGGCCTCGCGCTGCATCTCGTACACCAGGCGCTGCGTCGACTTGTGAAAGAGGAAGACGTCGTCCGGATCCATGACGGGAGGGCCGACGGCGACACGGACGAGGGGCCCGTCCGGCGTCTCGCGGAACGGGTCGAGGAGCTGCTCGTCGATCTCGACGTTGACGGCGCCGTGGCGACTCAGCCCGACACGGATTCGCATGGCCCGATCCAGGGTGCTCACGCTCTTCTCGAGCAGTTCGATGACGTGGTCTCGATCGAAGAGGAAGCCGAAATAGCCGGCCGACGCGGCGAGCCGCGACATGTGACCGTCGAGCAGCACGAAACCCCGGTCGGGTTCCCATCGCATCGTCTCGAAGAGGTCGAACTCGGGCCGACGTTCCACGAGCAGCCGGGCCTTCGTGCGTGCCTCCTCGTACTCCTTCGAGGCGTCGGAATCCCACGTGATGCCGCCGCCCACGCCGTACTCGGCGATTCCCTCCTCGGCGTCGACGACGACCGTGCGGATGGCAACGTTGAATTGCGTGTCGGTGCCTTCCGCCTCGGGCGCGACGTAGCCGATCGCACCGCAGTACACACCGCGAGCCGAGCGCTCCAGATCGGCGATGATCTCCGTCGTCCTCGCCTTGGGAGCGCCGGTGATGGATCCAGAGGGGAAGAGGGCGCGGAAGATCTCGACCAGGCCGACGTCGTCGCCCAGTTCGGCAGACACCTCGGAGGTGAGGGTCCACAGCGTCTCGTAGCGTTCGAGGTCGAGGAGTCGCTCGGCCCGAACGCTCCCGAACTCGCCGATTCGACCCAGGTCGTTCCTGAGCAGATCGACGATCATGAGGTTCTCGGCCTGGTCCTTCTCGGAGGCTACGAGCCATTCGGCGAGCTCCATGTCCTCGGTCGGCCAGCGGCCCCGGGCAACTGTGCCCTTCATCGGCCTGGTCGTGATCCTGGTTCCGTCGAGGTGAAAGAAGAGCTCGGGTGAGGCGCTGGCCACCTGATAGCGGCCCGTGTCGAGCCATACCGCGAACGCACCCCGCTGACCGAGCGCGAGATCCCGATACAGGTCCCAGGATGCACCGGCGAAAGCAGCGTGGAGACGGATGGTGTGATTGACCTGGTACGTGTCTCCGGCCGCGATGTACTCGCGAATTCGAGCAATCGCGTCGTGCCATGCCGCGGCGTCGACCTCGGGCGTCCACCCGGACACCGTGTACCCGGCCGGGAACCGGGCTCTCGGCTGGAACGGTGCGACGGCGCGCCGCTCCTCGAAGGTGGCGAACCACACGAGCGGCAGATCCGGCAGAGGCTCACCGAGGCGGCGATGCCGCACCGCGAGGCCGGCGTCGAATGCGGGGGCTGCCTCGTAGGCGACGAATCCAGCCGACCATCGACCCGCCCGGCTGGCGTCGACGACTGCCTGGAGTGCGGGCACGACGTCCTCCACCGCGTGGGCGACGATCGTTTCCCGGTGCCCATACAGCTCGAACGAGTGCTCTCTGCCCTGGCCGAGGTCGTCGAAACGGGCGCTGGGGACCATGCGATCAACCCTACCGACGCGTTTTTCACCGTGGGGGGTCGAGCCGGCCCGCGCCCGCGTCACCCGCTCGTCGTCGTGAGGAGCGAGTCGAGCTCCTCGGGCTGGATCAGCACCTCGCGAGCCTTGGAACCCTCGGAAGGTCCCACGATCCCCTTCATCTCGAGGATGTCCATCACTCGTCCGGCGCGAGCGAAGCCGATGCGCAGCTTGCGCTGCAGCATCGATGTCGAGCCGAGCTGTGACCGCACGACGAGCTCGATGGCGGCCTGGACGATCTCCGGGTCCTCACCGTCGAACTCTTCGTCCACCTCTGCCTTCTTGGCGGCGACCTCGAACACCGCTCGATCCTCGTACTGCGTGTTGCGCTGCTCGCGAGCCCACTGCACCACCGCGTGGACCTCGCGCTCGGACACGAAGGCTCCCTGGATCCGCTCAGGGCGCGGCTCACGGGCCGTGATCACGAGCATGTCGCCCAGCCCGACGAGCTTCTCGGCGCCCGCCGAGTCGATGATGACCCTCGAGTCGGTCTGGGAGGCGACGGAGAAGGCGAGACGTGACGGGACGTTGGCCTTGATGACACCGGTGATGACATTGACGCTGGGGCGCTGTGTGGCGAGCACGAGGTGGATGCCCACGGCACGCGCCATCTGGGCGATGCGAACGACCGACTCCTCCACCGTGCGGCCGGCCACCATCATCAGATCGTTGAGCTCGTCGACGATCGCCACGATGTACGGGAAGCGATCGAACTTGTCCGGCTCGAGACCACCTGCGTCGTACTTCTCCCGATACGAGATGATGTCCCGGACCCCGGCGTCGGCGAGCAGCTCGTAGCGGCGATCCATCTCGGCAACGGCCCACTGCAACGCCTCGGCGGCCTTCTTCGGGTTCGTGATCACACGGGTGAGCAGGTGCGGCACGTCGTTGTACTGGCCGAGCTCGACACGCTTCGGGTCGACGAGGATCAACCGGACCTCATCCGGCGTGGCGCGCATCATCAACGACGTCACGAGGACGTTGATGCACGACGACTAGCCGGCGCCGGTCGCTCCTTCGATTTGAATTACCGCTCCAAGGTCGAGCCCAATAAGGAGCGCGCCCGGGAAATCAACCGCACCATCGTGCCGCACGTCGACTTGACGGCGCCGGTCGCTCCTGCGAGCAGCACGTGCGGCAGCTCGTCGAGCTTGAGCATGTACGCCTCGCCGTTGATGTCCTTGCCGAGGGCGACCTTCATCGGATCGGGGTCGGCCACCGCCTCGGGGCTCCCCAGGATGTCACCGACGGTGACGAGCTCCCGCCGCCGGTTCGGCACCTCGATGCCGATGGCGCTCTTGCCGGGGATCGGAGCGAGGATGCGGACATCGGGCGAAGCCAGGGCGTAGGCGATGTCGTGTGCCATGCCGGTGACCCTGGAGACCTTGACACCCGGTGCCAGCTCGATCTCGTAGCGGGTGACGGTGGGTCCCGGCACGATCCTCGTGAGACGGGCGTCCACGCCGTGCTGATGGAGGGTCTCCTCCAGCTCCACCGCCATCTGCTCGAGTGCCTTGCGATTGTGGGCGGTGCCCTCGGACCGATCGAGCAGCGAAAGCGGCGGCAGGGTGTAGCCGTCGATCGACCTGCCACCAGACGCGGGCATGGGGGAAGGCTTGGGACGCGTCTTCTGCACCTGCGGCTTCGGCGGTGCCGACTTCGCAGGCTTCGGCTTGCTCTCGACGACACGCATCACGGGCTTCTGCACCGGCGCCTGAGCGCGATCGTCGACGATCTCCACGGGCCTCGCCTTGGCGAGGAAGCGGGCCCCCCGGCGGAGCCACGACCAGACGGTCCGAACGACGTCTCGCACGCTGGCACGGGTCACGATGAGCGCACCGGCGCCCGTGAGGGAGAAGAGCACGAGGAACGCTCCCCAGAACCCGAGCATGCGCCGCAACGGGAAGGCGATGAGCGAGCCGACGACTCCCCCGCGCTCGAGCACGAGATCGAAGCTCTCGGCGAGCGAGACCGTTCCGGTGAAGAGGTGGAACAGGGTGAGCGATCCGATGTAGAGCACGGCCACGCCGATGGCGATCCGGGTGTGATCGCGACGGGGCAGGGAACCGAGCAGGATGGCGCCGATGAGCGCCATCGCAGGTGCCACGAGGTAGGCCCAGGCACCGAAGACGAACCGGAGTCCACCGGCGACGCCACGTCCCACCGGACCGGCGAGATCGAAGAAGGCGAGGACGAGAAGCACCGAGAACACGAGGAGAACGAGACCCCAGACGTCGTCGCTCTGGCGACCGAGCCTGGTCTGCAGTGCCATCCGCACCCGGACCAGCCTTCCCGGTGCAGGACGCTTCGATTGTGCCGTCCTCCGCCCCTTCGCCCCACGGTTCTTGGACCGTGTTGCCATGGGATGTTCACCCTACACGTCGCCCCGAGGTGCGCCAATCACTGAGGGCGCGGAGGCGACCGCGCTCCGCGCGATTGACCACGCGAAGCGGTGCGGGGCGGGTCGCAGGATCGCTCGTCGCGGTCGGAACAGCAGTGCACGATCGGGTCGCACCGACGTCGCCCGGCGTGCGGGGCACCTCGCGCCCTATGCTCGACGCGAGCCGAGAGAACGCGAGTGTCACATGCAGACGATCCCAGAGGGCGCAGACGACCCCAGGCATGACGGGATGCCCGCCGGAGTCGAGAACTACACGGCGAACGGGCGCCTCAAGAAGAGGTACTACGAAGACGAGCTGGCCCGACTCCAGGAGGAACTCGTCAAGCTCCAGTACTGGATCGCGCAGAACGGCATGCGAGTGCTCATCATCTTCGAGGGACGCGGATCGGCCGGGAAGGGTGGCGTGATCAAGCGGATCACAGAGCGCACCAGCCCCCGCCACGTCAAGGTCGTCGCGCTGCCGAAGCCGACCGAGCGCGAGCAGACCCAGTGGTACTTCCAGCGGTATGTCGCTCATCTCCCGGCAGCGGGCGAGATGGTCCTGTTCGACCGCAGCTGGTACAACCGCTCCAACGTCGAGTGGGTGATGGGCTTCTGCACCGAGGATCAGTACCGCGAGTTCCTGCGCAGCTGCCCCGAGTTCGAGCGGATGCTCGTGCGATCGGGGATCCGCGTGCTCAAGTACTGGTTCTCCGTGAGCTGGGAGGAGCAGCGGCGCCGGTTCCAGTCCCGTAACAAGGAGCCGCTGAAGCGCTGGAAGCTCTCCGACATGGATCTCGAAGAGCACCGCCTCTACGTCAAGTACTCCGAGGCCAAGGACGCCACGTTCCAGTACACCGACATCAAGCAGGCGCCCTGGTACGTGGTGCCGTCCGACGACAAACGATCGGCGCGGCTCAACTGCATCGCGCACATCCTGTCGCAGTTCGACTACGCGGATGTGACACCCGAGCCGGTGATGCTGCCGGATCGAAAAGAGATCGCGTACGTGCGGCCACCGATCGGCGAGCAGACCTTCGTGGAGCAGCAGTACTGATCCGGCGCGGGCGCCGCTTCAGACCTCGATCACCACGGGGATGACCACGGGCCGTCGTGCCAGCTGGGCTCGAACGGCCCGGCCGGTGACACTGCGCACCTTGCGTCGCAGACTGTCGATCTCGAGCGGCTTCTCCATCTCGCGCACCGCATTCACCACGCGCCCCCTGATGTCGGCGTGGATCTCGTCGGGCTCGTCGGTGACTCCGTGGCTGTCGACATCTGGCCCGACGACACACTCGCCCTTGGCGAGGTCGACGCCGACCGTCACGATCACGACGCCGTCGTCGGCCAGGTGACGTCGATCCCGGAGAACGTCCTCGACGTCCCCGATCCCCTCCCCATCCAGATAGACATAGGGCGCAGGAACAGCTCCTCGCTCCACCGTGAGCTTGCCGTCGGTGAGCCGCACCGTGTCGCCGTCCTCGAGCACCTCGATCTCCTCGATGCCCACCTGGCGGCCGATGGCCGCATTGGAGGTGCCGGTACTCGCCGTGCACCGGCACGAGGGCGGTGGGGCGAACGACGTTGTAGAACGTGCGCAGCTCGTCCTGGGCGGCGTGGCCGGAGACGTGCACATCGGCGTTGCGCCCGTGATGGACGACGACGCCATGCCGGACGAGGTTGTTGATGACCCGTGACACCCGCGTCTCGTTCCCCGGGAGCGGGGTCGCCGAGATGACGACGGTGTCC
>CAYFYC010000043.1:0-27983 GCA_964347305.1 uncultured Acidimicrobiaceae bacterium
CTTCACCCCCATCGTCGACGAGGCGTACGACTGGGGCCGGATCGCCGCGGCCAACGCGCTGTCGGACGTCTATGCCATGGGCGGTACCCCGCTCACGGCGCTGCAGATCGTCGGGTGGCCGCGTGACACGCTGCCCATGGAGCTGCTGGGCGACGTGCTCACCGGTGCCGCCGAGGTGCTCGCCGACGCCGGTTGCACGATCGTCGGGGGTCACTCGATCGACGACGCCGAGCCGAAGTTCGGTCTCGCCGTGACCGGGATCGTGCCACCGGACGAGATCATCACGAACGCAGCCGCAAAGGCCGGCGACGTGCTCGTCCTCACGAAACCGCTCGGTTCTGGGATCGCTGCCACGGCCATCAAGCACGACAAGGCGAGCCCGGAGCTCCGCGATGCGGTCGTCGCCGTGATGACGACACTGAACCGGGGTGCCGCCGCTGCGATGCGGCGTGTGGGCGTGGAGGCGGCGACCGACGTCACGGGGTTCGGTCTGCTCGGTCACCTCGGCGAGATGATCAGGGCGTCCGGGGTCAGTGCCGAGGTCGACTGGTCTGCGGTGCCGGTGCTCGACGGAATCGAAGACCTGGCCAGGGCAGGTGTCGTGCCAGGGGGCACGAAGCGCAACCTCGATGCCGTGGCCCGCTTCACCGACTTCGGTGACCTCGACGACGCCGAGCGTCATGTGATCGCCGACGCCCAGACGTCGGGTGGGATCCTCGCCTCCGTCGATCCGCCGCTGGCCGCAGCTTTCGTGCAGGCGCTGTCGGAAGAGGGCGTCGACGGGGTGCGGGTCGGCACCGTCACGGCCCGGTCGTTCGCCGATGGCCCGATCGGCACCATCCGTGTCGTGCGGTCGGCGTGATGGTGCTGCGACTGCTTCGCTGGACCGGGCTCGGCTGGCTGCTGTGGCGTGTGTTCGGGCCGGAGCCGGCGCCGCGGTTTGCACCCGGCCAAAGCCGGCCGCTGCGCATCCCGGGTCGCACCTTGTTCGCCGGTGACCGGGAGCTGTTCGTACGTGAGGTGGGGCCCGAAAACGCACCGCCACTGGTGCTCATCCATGGCTGGAGTTTCGACGGGGAGATGACCTTCTTCCGGATCATCCCCGAGCTGGCGAAGGACTTCCGCGTGATCGTTCCCGACCACCGCAACCACGGGCGGAGCGAGTGGGTGCGGGGCACGTTCGAGGTCGAGGATCTCGCCGACGACATCGCGCACCTGATGCGTGCCGTGGGCGCAGAGGGGGCGACGGTGTTCGGCTACTCGCTCGGCGGCATGGTGGCGCAGGAGCTCGTGCGGCGGCATCCCAACCTCGTCGGCAGGGTCGTGTTGGGCGCCACCGCTGCCCACCCCATCGACGGTCCGCTGGTTCGGGGTGCGTCCAAGCTCGCGTTCTACCTGGGTCGGGGCGTCGCCCGCATCAGCACCGTGGAGCTGGCCTATCTGTCGCTCAAGGTCGTGGAACGCACGGCCGGTCTCGAGCCCGAGTACCACCGGTGGATGTGGACGTCGCTCCTGCGCCGGGATGCGTCGCTCTTCTACGAGGCAGGGCACGCGGCATGGCGGTTCGACTCACGGTCGTGGGTCGCCGGCATCGGCATCCCCACGACCGTCGTCGTCAACGGGCGGGACACCGTGGTCATCGCCGCCCGCCAGCGCGAGCTGGCCGCCCTCCTCCCCGATGCCCGCATCGTCGAGCTGCCCGACGCAGGTCACGAATCGGTGCTCGCCCAACCCGAGCGCTACGTCGAGGCGATCCGCGAGTTGGCGGCCCGCTGACGCCAGGCGTTCGCCTCACGCCTCCGGGCAGGTCGCCGTGAAGGTGCCGGTGCGCAGGCCCGTCCCGTAGTGCTCGCCTGTCTGCAAGGTCTCGGTGAGGGAACGGTCCTCGTAGAACGTGGCCGTGCCCGAGACCGTGCTCCCGTTCTTGGTGGCCGAGCCGCCGACGCCGGGTCGAGTCGCCGCCTCCGCAGGACGCAGCAATCAGGGCCAGTGCCAGCAGGATGGTCGTCGAACGGCGTGTCATGGTCGTCTCCCTTCTGGGAGACGTTCTACGGGGCACCGCCAAACGGGCGCCAAACGCCGGTTGGTCAGGTCTGGGGGAGCTCCGGGGTGCGGGTCTCGCGCTTCACGGTCATCACCTCGTTGACCTTCCACGCCACCGCGGCGAGGACGGCGAGGAGGACGAGTCGTTTCAGGAATGTGGCCATGTCCCCAGGCTATCGCCGCTCGGCGTGTGTGCCGCCAGATCTGGCGCACACGCCACGGGGTAACGTTCCCGGCATGACGGATCGCTGGTACCGCAGGGCGGGATGGGCGTCGCTCTGGTTCACCGTCGCGGTGATCCTGGGTGGCGCCGTCGTGCGGGCGTCCGGATCCGGTGACGGGTGCGGCGAGTCGTGGCCCCGCTGCGAAGGCTCACTCATTCCACTCGGCGGTGACACGGAGACGATGATCGAGTTCGCCCACCGCGGCCTCACCGTGATCCTCGGCCTCGTGCTCGCCGGATTCGCCATCTGGACCGTGCGACGCGAGCCGAAGGGCGCACCGACCCGCCTGTGGCTCAAGTGGGCGGCCATCTTCTTCTTCGGTGAGGTGATCATCGGTGCCGTGCTCGTGCTCTTCGGGTGGGTCGACGACGACGATTCGCTCGGTCGCATGATCGTGGTGCCGCTCCACCTCGTGAACACGTTCTTCCTGCTCGGCGCGCTCGTCGGAGCCGCATTCCACGCCGGTCGCGGCTCAGTCCCGGTGCGGTGGCCGGACCGGTCGACCAAGCCGCTGCACCTGGCAGCTCTCGTCGTCGTTGTCGTCATCGGGGCGATGGGGGCACTGAATGCGCTCGCCGACACGCTCTATCCCGATGCCACGACGGCTGCGAACTTCGAGGCAGGCTCGCCCGCCCTCGTCCAGTTGCGGATCCTGCATCCTGCGGCGGCCATCATCGGTGGGCTGGCCCTCGTGTGGCTCGTGCGGCACCCGGCGTATGACCCCGGCGGCCGGGCCCGTCGCACCCGCCTCGGCGTCACCTGGATCGTGTTCATCCAGTTCGCCATAGGGATCCTCAATGTGGTCCTGCTCACCCCGATCGAGATCCAGGTTCTCCACCTGTTCGTCGCCGACGTGCTGTGGATCCTCGTGGTGCTCGGTGCGCTCGACGTGTCCCGTCACCCTGCGGACGATCGCGAGCTCGTAGCGTGACCGCTGCCGCCGCACCGGTGGCGACCCTCCGCGCCTACATCGAGCTGACCAAGCCGCGCATCATCGAGCTGCTCCTCATCACGACGGTGCCCGCCATGATCGTCGCCGCCGATGGCTGGCCTGGGTGGGGTCTCGTGATCTTCACCATGGTGGGCGGCACCCTGTCGGCCGGTGGTGCCAACACCATCAACCAGGTCGCCGACCGCGACATCGACCGGATCATGGACCGCACCAACCGGCGCCCCATCCCCACCGATCGGGTGGAACCGGGGAGGGCGCTCACGTTCGGCATCCTGCTCGGTGTGTCGGGGTTCGTGGTGCTCGCAGCGTCGAGCAACGCGCTCGCCGCCACGCTGTCGACGCTCGGGCTGCTCTTCTACGTGTTCGTCTACACACTGTGGTTGAAGCGCTCCAGCGCCCAGAACATCGTCATCGGGGGAGCCGCCGGGGCCGTGCCCGCACTCGTCGGTTGGGCGGCGGTGACGGACGATCTCTCCGTTGCGCCGTGGATCATGTTCGCCATCATCTTCTTCTGGACGCCGCCCCACTTCTGGGCGCTCGCCATCAGGTACCGGGACGACTACGCCGCCGCCGGCGTCCCCATGCTCCCGGTGGTGGTGGGGGAGCGCAGGACGCTTGAGCACATCACGCCCTACACCGCCGTGCTCGTCGGCGTCTCGCTGCTGTTGTATCCGACCGGTGTGGTGGGGTGGGTCTACCTCGTGTCCGCGATCGGTCTCGGCGCCTGGATCACCGTGCTGGCCGTCCGCTTGACGCCCCGGTCGACGATGCGGTTCTTCGGCTACTCGAACCTCTATCTCGGTGGCATCTTCGTGGCGATGGCGGTCGACCGGTTGGTGCTCTGAGCCGGCGTCATCCGGAGCGCGTGAGTGCGTCGACTCGGGCCTCCGCCACGCCGGATACGCTTGCGCCATGGATGCCCTCGAAGTCGCGGTGCTCGTCGTCGCCACCTTTGCCGTCGTCGGTGGCGGCGCGTTCGTGCTCTACCGCGAGCTGACGGCGCCCGGTCGCCGTCGCGTGGGGACCGTGAGGGACACCATCGAGGTCGTGCTCCCCATCGCCGGTCTGCTGGCGCTCGTGACGCTCGTGTGGTCGTATCTCTGATGCCGACGATGGTGTAATGTTGTAATCACGATGAAGAGTCGCACGCCACCGGCGGTCACACAGTCCGACTACCAGGAGTTCTTCGACGAGGCGATCCCCGACGGCTGGTTCGTCGGACCGGTCGACATCACGTTCGACGATGTCGAGGTGATGGTCGTCGGTGCCCTGCCCGTTCCAGGTGATCAGCTCGGCGACGGCGATGCGTGCGAGGAGCTGGTCGGCGACTTCAGGGAGCACACCCGCAACGAACGGATTCGCATCGCCGCTCGGGCCGAAGAGCGATGGCTCCGCAAGGTCGCCTGGGGCGTCCGCTGCGGAGACACGACGATGGTGTTCACCCATCTCTCGGTCCCGGCGATGACACGGCTGCGGCTCAAGGAGCGCGCCGTGCTCGACACGCTCGTGGGTGCAGGTGTCGCCCGCAGCAGGAGCGATGCGCTTGCCTGGTGTGTGCGGCTGGTGGGGCGCAATGCCGACGAGTGGCTCGAGGAGCTCCGCGAAGCGCTCGAGTCGGTCGAGGAGGTTCGGCGTCGCGGACCGGGCTCCTGACGCCCGGTATTGCGCGATCTCGGAGCGCGGGGTACATTCTCCGGCAATGACCAACCGCTATTTCTTCGCGTACTTCTTTACCCGGCATGCCCGGGCAAGGGGTGCGTGACCACCAGCGGTCACCGAGAAGCCACCGGCCCGGAGCATGCAGGCTCCGGGCTTTTCGTTTGTCCAGGGCCTGAGCTCCCCCGATCTGGAGCAGCACCATGAACGAACCGATCCTCAAGAGCAGACGCAGACCGGACGTCGACACGACCGTCGTGGCGGTCGCCGACGTGCGATTCGGCGACGGTTCGTATCCCGTCATCGCCGGCCCCGTGGCGGTCGAGTCCGAGGAGCAGATTCTCAGCGCCGGGTTGGCTGCGGCCGAGTCGGGTGCCTCGGTGCTCCGTGCCGGAACGTTCCGGGCGACCCAATCACCGTACGGGTTCCGGGGACTCGGTCAGGAGGGGGTGTGGATGCTCGAACACGCCGGCAAGGAGGCGAACCTGCCGGTTGCGACCGAGGTCCTCGATCCGGGACACGTGGCCTCGGTCATGGAGCACGTCGACATCGTCGAAGTGGGCCCGGACAACATGCAGAACTTCGCCCTGGTGAAGGCGGCAGGTGCGTCACAGCTCCCGGTGATCCTGCACCGGGGCCCGTCGGCGACGGTCGACGAGTGGCTCATGTCGGCCGAGTACGTGCTGGCCGAGGGCAACGACGACGTGATTCTCTGCGAGCGCGGGTCTCGTGGCTTCGACCCGCGCACCACGGACACGCTCGACATCTCGGCGATCCCGGTCGTGCAACGGCTCTCGCACCTGCCGGTGATCATCCATCCCGCGCCCTCGAAAGGCTCCGCCGAGCTGGTGCAGCCGCTGGCGCTGGCCGGGAGGTCTGCAGGCGCCGAC
The DNA here is from genome assembly GCA_964347305.1 of uncultured Acidimicrobiaceae bacterium. GTDB lineage: Bacteria > Actinomycetota > Acidimicrobiia > Spongiisociales > UBA5794 > CAYFYC01. Next base: position 5,766 of record CAYFYC010000043.1, read on the forward strand.
GGGCTGATGGTCAACATCCACCCCGATCCCGCCGCCTCTCAGGTCGGCAACGGGAGCCAACTCGCCCTTCCCGAGTTCGGGCGTTTGATGGAGGGTCTCGGGATCCCGTCGATGCGTGACGAGATCGACCGCATCGACAGGGCGCTGGTGCGTCTCGTGGCCAATCGCCTCCGTTCGTCGATCGAGATCGGCAGGATCAAGGCGGCCAAGGGTCTGGCGATGCGCTCCCCGATGCGCGAGCACGAGCTCATCGAGGAGGCACGGGCGGACGCCGAGACCATGGGCGTCGATCCCGACTACGTCCAGGAGCTCTTCGAGGTCATCCTCGAGCACAGCAGAGCTGCGCAGCGCACCGCAGTCGACGGGGGCTGACGATCAGGTTCCGGGACGGCGGAACGTTCGCCGCGCCTCCGCCGCCTCGTCGTGCACGAAGCATCCGTCGAGGTGGTCGTTGACGATCCCCATCGCCTGCATGAACGCATAGGCGGTGGTCGGTCCGACGAAGCGGAACCCTCGCCCCTTCAGCTCCTTCGCCATGGCCGTCGACTCGGCGGTGACCGCCGGGATGTCCGTGACGGCGCCCATCCCGTCGGGCTCGAACCGCCAGAAGAAGGCTCCGAGCGACCCGAACTCGTCGACCAGGTCGATCGCCCGGTTCGCGTTGGAGATCGTCGCCTCGATCTTGCCCCGGTGCCGGATGATCCCCGCGTCCTGGAGCAAGCGCTCGACGTCGGCCTCACCCATCTCGGCCACCCTCCGGTGGTCGAAGCCGTGGAACACCTCACGGAAACGAGGCCGCTTTCGCAGGATCGTCAGCCAGGACAGACCCGACTGGAACCCCTCGAGCGAGAGCTTCTCGAACAGCTTGTGGTCGTCGTCGACCGGGAAGCCCCACTCGGTGTCGTGGTACACCACGTAGTCGGGGTCGGACACACCCCACCAGCAGCGAGGTCGCCCGTCGTCAGCGAGCACGACCTCCATCGGCTCAGAAGCTATAGCTCTCGCCGTACCCCAGGGGCACGAACTCGGTGTCGTCGGTGTTGAGCAGGCCGCCCACGAAGTCGTAGATGAACTCGCGACCGCCCTTGCTCAGATAGAAGTCGTGCGCGGGGATGACCTGCTTCGGCTTGAGACGTTCCGAGGTGAGGATGGCGTCCCGGGAGAGTCCCCACGGCACGAAGATCGGCAGGTACAGCACGTCCCCGCACGATGTCAGGTCGAACGTGTCACCGGGGGAGGTCACACCGGAGTAGGTGAAGGCACGGTTCGGCGGCTGTGCGCCGTTGGGGAGCACACCGTGGAGCAGGTCCTCCGACGTCACCCCCGGCGGGTCGTCGACGCTCACCTCGATGTCGTGTTCGGCGAGGAGCTCCTGGACCCTGGTGTTCGAGTGGACGGTCACGTCGGTGCCGCGATCACGCAGCCAGCGGACGAACTCGATGTTCACGTGATCCGAGTGCTCGTGGGTGATCAGGACCCGTTGCACATCCCCGATGTCGCGGAGGTCGATGACATCGGATGTCCAGGTGAACGAGTCGGGGTCGATGAGCACGGTCCCATCGTCTCCGGTCACGAGCAGGCAGCTGTGGGTGAGGCGGCGAACCGTGGTCATCGTGCGTCTCCTTCCAGACACCGCAGATCCGGTGTCGTGACATACTTCATACTGTGCCCATCGTATTGATTTGCGTCATTGCAGGTGGCGTGATCGCTCTCGGCGTTGCGATACATCGACTCGCCCTGCATGCCGAGCGGAGGGGCTGGATCTACTACCAGAGGCGGCCACCAATCCGCGGGTCGACACTCGGCTATCTCGAGGAGATCTACAACCCGGCGATGCACCACGTCATGGAAGAACGCGATCACGAGCGTGGATCGGGCAGTCAAGAAGCGTCCGGTGATGGTCCTCGGGCCGGGCCGCGCTGACGACTACCACTCCGCGGACGGTGCTCTCGTCATGAGCGTCATCAGCGCGTCGGCGGCCGTGGCGCCTTCGTAGAGGACCCTGCCCACCTGCTCGGCGATGGGCATCTCCACCCCATGTCGCTCGGCCAGCGCCAGCACGCCGCGGGTCGACTTGACGCCCTCGGCAACCATGTTCATCTCGGCGGTGACGTCGTCGAGCTCCCTTCCCTGGCCCAGTCCGAAGCCGACGGTGTGGTTGCGGCTCTTCGAGCTGACGCAGGTGGCGATGAGGTCGCCCATTCCGGCGAGCCCGGCGAACGTGATCGCCTCGCCACCCATGGCCACACCGAGGCGCGACAACTCGTTGAGCGCTCGCGTGATGAGTGTCGCCGTCGTGTTCTCGCCGAAGCCGAGACCGTGCGCCATGCCGGAGGCGATGGCCATGACGTTCTTGAGCGCACCGGCCGCCTCGCAGCCGACGACGTCGGGATTCGTATAGACCCGGAAGCGCCCCGACATGAACAGACGCTGCATCTCGAGGGCGACGTCATCGGATCCCATCGCCACCACGGATGCCGCAGGCTGTCCCGCTGCGATCTCTCGAGCGAGGTTCGGCCCGGTGAGCACCCCGATGGCCCCGGGATCGTGGTCGGGAAGCACGTCGTGGGTGACTTCGGTCATGCGCATGAGCGTGTTCTGTTCGATGCCCTTGGCGAGACTGACGATGGGCACGGAAGCGGGCACCGTCCCCGCGATCTGTTGGAGCACGCCGCGGTAGCCGTGGGAGGGCACGGCCATCACGATGACGTCGGCGCCGTCGACCGCTTCTTCGAGATCGGTGGTTGCCGCGATCGCCGGCGGCAGTTCGACTCCGGGCAGATAGTCGGGATTGCTCCGGGTCTCGTTGATGGCGGCGGCGAGATCGGCACGACGTGCCCAGAGGCGGATGTCGCAGGTGTGGGCTGCGAGACCCGACGCGGCGGTGCCCCAGGAGCCTGCCCCGATCATGGCCATGGTCGTGCGTGACATCCGCCGATCTTCGCACGATCCGGCTCACGTCGCGGCGGCTCTGCGCCGATATCCCCTCCATGAGTGGATTCCTGATGGGCTATCTGATGGGCTCGCGCACGGCGAGCAGGGCCGCAGCAGCCGCCGCCTCCATGCCGGCACCTGGCGTGGCCGAGTCGAGGGTGCTGTCCGTGGACGAGCGTGTCGACCGGTTGTCGCTCATCGTCGAGGCGATGTGGGAGCTCCTGGAGGAGTCCGGCTACGCCGAGGAAGCGCTGCAGGCGAAGGTCGAAGAGATCGACGCCCGGGACGGCCGGACGGACGGGAAAGTCAGCCGACCTCCGATGCGTTGCGCGAAATGTGGGTCGTCCTCACCCTCGGGACGCGCCACCTGCCAGATGTGTGGCGAGACGCTGCCCGGAACCGTCGACACCTTTGGCGCCATCTGATCCCGGAGTGCCACTGACGGGCGCGGAGAGCCGGTACATTCGAGTGGTATGAGCCACGATCCCCACGGGCGTACCGCCACCCGATCTGTCACCTCCACCATGCGTACCGGCGGGGCGATGGTCGTGGCGAGCGTGCGCGCCACCTTCATGTCGCGGGGCCGTGGATTCCGGCACCTCGCCCAGACCCATGCGGGGAGCGTGGCGGGCGACACCCTGGTGGCACTGGCGCTCGCCAACACCCTCTTCTTCTCGGTGCCCTCGGCCGAGGCACGCGAGAACGTGGCGCTCTATCTCCTCATCACCCTGGCTCCCTTCGCCGTCATCGGCCCGTTCCTGGGCCGCGTCTTCGCCAGGCTCCCCACTGCATACCGGGCGTCGCTCATCGTCTCGGCCGGGTTGCGGGTGTTCGCCTCGATCGGGCTGGCCATCTGGCTCGACTCGCTGCTCGTGTTGCTCCCGCTTGCGTTCTTGTCGTTGGTTCTCTCGCGTTTTCATGGGATTGCCAGGGGGAGCGTGCTCCCGGTCGTCGTCGACGGTCCGCACGAGCTGATCTCGGCCAACGCACATCTGGCCAGGCTGGGAGTGCTCGGTTCGGCGATCGTCCTGCCGGTCGGCGGGCTCGTGCTGTGGCTGTTCGGTCCCGTCGGCGTGTTGGTCCTGAGCGCCGGCGTCTTCGCCTGGTCGGCTGCGTCGGCGGTCGGTCTGCCCACTCTCCGGCTCGAGAAGGGGGTGGCTCCGTCTGCGGCGCCGATCCGCGTGCCGCGTTCGGTGCGGCTCGCCCGCTTCGCCACGGCCGGTGTTCGCTTCCTCAACGGCTTCCTGCTGCTACTCGTGGCGTTCTCGCTGCGGGAGTCGGCGGATTCGTCGGCCTTCGATCTGGGAACGGTGCTGGTCGCCGCCGGCGTCGGCTTCTTCCTCGCCGCAGTGCTGACACCGATGATCGAGCGCTACATGGGCGAGGAGCCGATGGTCGTCGCCGGTCTCGCCATCGAAGCGGGAGCCGCCTTCATCTCGGCGCAGGTCTTCGGAGTGCCGGCCGCCGCCGCTCTCGCCGCCGCCGCCGGTCTCGCATGGGGCACGGCCAAGTTCGGGTTCGACGGCTTGCTCCAGGCGACGGTCCCTGTCGAGCTCCGGGGTCGGTCGTTCACCAACGCCGAGACCTTCTTCCAGACCACCTGGGTGCTCGGGGCCCTCATCCCGGTCGTGATCAAGATGAGCCCGGCGTTCGGTCTGACGATCGCGGGATTGGTCGCGCTCTTCCTGCAGGTGGTCTACATCTCGGCAGTGCTCGTCCCAGCGGTTGCAGGAAGACGACGCCGCGCAGAGACCACGGAGTCGACCGTGCTCGACATCATGTGAGTGGCGTCGAGTCGATGCGGGCTCGGCGCCTCAGGCGGCAGGCTGCCGCACCCTGGCGAGCGCCTCCACGACCTCGACGAGCGCTTCCGGCACGTAGGGCTTGGCGAGGAATTCGTTCATTCCGGCGTCGTTGGCGCGGCGTCGCCCGGTGTCCGAGACTGATCCCGAGACCGCGACGATCGGCACCGATGCGCCATGCGTCCCGAGCCTGCGGATCAGCCTGGAGGCGGCGTAGCCGTCGGAGTCGGGCATGTGGAGGTCGAGCAGCACGATGTCGAACACCTGGCTCTCGAATGCCTCGACGGCCTCGAGACCGTTGCTGGCGGTCACGACATGGTGGCCGCGCTGTTCCAGGATCTCGCCGACCAGCGTGCGATTGGCTGCGGAGTCGTCTGCCATGAGGACATAGAGGGTGCGACGACGCTCCTTGAGCCAGTGCCTGGTGACGAGCTCGTCGGCGCCGGCCACGATCGCCTCGACCGCATCGACGATGTCGCCGGCGACGACAGGTCCGGTCAGGTAGGCGGCGATCCCGATCTCGCGGCATCTGGCGGCGTCACCGCGGTTGCCGCCGGGCGTGACCAACAGCACGGGTATGCCCCTGCGCTCACGTCCGAGCTCCCATGCGATCTCCAAGCCGTGGCGCTGTGCGTCGACGATGATCGCCGAGAAGGCAGCCCCGGATGACTCGCCGTTGCGGAGCCGCTCGAGAGCGGCGTCCGTCGTCACGACGACGTCCACGGTGAGCCCGGCGTCGGCGAGTGTCGACACGAGCTCGGTTCGTGCCAGCCGCTGATCCGTGAGCAGCAGCACGGATCCGCCGCGTGCCGCCCCTGTCGTCACGGTGCGATCGACATCCTCGGCTTCGGGCAGTTGGGAGCTGAACGAGAAGGTGCTGCCCTGACCGACGGTGGAGGCGACGGTGATGGCGCCCCCCATCATCTCGACGAGCGATTGGGAGATGGACAAACCGAGTCCCGATCCGCCGTATTCGCGTGTCGTGGAGATGTCGGCCTGCTCGAACTGGTTGAAGATGGCTTGCTGGCGGTCCTCGGGAATGCCGATCCCGGTGTCCTCGACGCTGAACCGCACCGAGTCGGTGTCGGCGCCGCTGGTGACGCTCAGCGTCACGCTGCCCTCGTCGGTGAACTTGACGGCGTTCCCGATCAGGTTGACGAGCACCTGACGGAGTCGCGTCGGATCGCCGACCACGGTTCGCGGAACGGATGCGTCCCAGTGGAGGCGCACGGCGACATCCTTGTGGACGGCGGCGCCTTCCAGCGTCTGGGTGACGGTCTCGCAGAGCTGATCGAGGCGGAATGGAATCGACTCCAACTCGAGTCGGCCTGCATCGATCTTCGCCTGGTCGAGGAGATCGTTGACGAGCGTCACGACCTGTTCGACGGAGCCGTCGATGACCTCGAGGTAGCCGCGCTGCTCACTCGACAGTTCGGTGCCGAGGGCGAGACGAGTCATGCCCAGGATCGAGTTCATCGGGGTTCGCAGCTCGTGGCTCACGTGGGCCAGAAACGCGTTGCGGGCATCGGCGACGTCCGCGGCATCTCGATGCAGCGTCTTGAGTCGCTCGATCTCTTCCTTCAACTCTTGGAGCTCTCGCTCGCGAGCTGCGATGTCGTGGGACACTTCGTCAGGCACCTGTCACTCCTTTGACCACCACTGAGAGTGATCGGCCGGTGCCATGGTGAAGTTGAGGGGTTGGAGCCCGGTTTCAGTCCGCAGCGGTGCGGAATTCGTCGAAACGGTGGGCCAGCTCCTGAGGAACCCGGGCGACGGCCGCAGTTCCGGCGTCGTTGTGGTCCTGTTCGAGGATCTCGGCAGAGCGGTGCAGCTCGGAGAGCGCATCGCCGCGGTCGTATGGGATGACGAGCGCCATCTCGACCGTGCCGGCCGCGAGCATGGCCTGGACCCGCTCGAGCAGCGTGTCGATGCCGTCCCCCGTTGCAGCAGAGATCGCGACTGCGTCGGGATGGAGGGCGAGCAGGCGATCCACGGCTGCGGGCTCGGCGATGTCCGTCTTGTTGACGACCAATACTTCGGGCAACTCGCCTGCACCGATCTCGGCCATGATCTGGCGCACCGTCATGATCTGGCCATCCGCATCCGGGTCGGCGCCGTCGACGAGATGCACCACGAGATCTGCGTCGTTCACCTCTTCGAGGGTCGAGCGGAACGCTTCGACGAGCTCGGTGGGAAGCCTGCGGACGAAGCCGACGGTGTCGGAGACGAGGGCTTCGGTTCCGCCGGGGAACTGCAGTTTGCGAACGGTCGAGTCCAGCGTCGCAAACAGTCGGTCTTCGACGAGCACCCCTGCATCGGTGAGTCGGTTGAACAGGGTGGACTTCCCTGCATTGGTGTACCCGGCGATGGCGATGAGGGGGAGCGCGGTCCGACGTCGGGCCTTCGACCTGGTGTCGCGGGAGCGCCGCACTTCGCGCAGCTCCTTCTCCAGCTTGCGCACGCGCTCCAGGATGCGGCGTCGATCGGTCTCGAGCTGTGTCTCACCGGGGCCCCGGGTGCCGATGCCGCCGCCGAGCCGGGAGAGTTCCGTACCCCTTCCGCGCAGACGGGGCAGCCGGTAGCGGTGTTGGGCGAGCTCGACCTGGAGCATGCCCTCTCGGCTGGTGGCGTGCTGGGCGAAGATGTCGAGGATGAGGGCCGTGCGGTCGACCACGTCGACGTGGAACAGCTTCTGGAGGTTGCGCTGCTGGGCAGGTGTCAACTCGTTGTCGAAGACGGCGACGTCGAAGTCACCCGCTGCGATGTCCCCGGCGATCCGAGCCGCCTGTCCCTTGCCGACGAATGTCGCCGGGTCGGGTCGTCCCCGGCGCAGCAGCACGACCTCGATCGGATCAGACCCTGCCGTGTCGGTGAGCAACGCCAGTTCGTCCAGGCTCGTCTCTGCTGCGGCCATGTCGTCGCCACCCACGGCAACGCCGACGAGGAACGCTCGCTGCCGATCGACCTCGAGATCGGTGACCGTTGCGGTGAGTCGTTTGCCCTGACGCCTGACGTGATAGTCGGCGGTGTCGTCGAACCCGGTCATCGGCTCCAGTATGGCTCTTCCCGGGGCCGGCGGTTGCGCCACTGCGAGTCGGCGGCGTCGACGGTCAGTTCGGCAGCTGAGCCTCGGATGACGAGTCGGCTGCGGCTGCGTGATGCCCGGAGTCGCGAGCTCCGAGGGCGGTTTCGTCAGACGCCACACGGGCAGCCGGGCTCTCGAGCCCGGTGCCGACCTTCGTGGGACCGGCCACCGGCAGCGTGAGATTGAACTCGGTCCAGTCACCCATTCTGGAGTATGTGACATCACCGCCCATCAGCCTCGCCAGGTTGCGCGACACGGCGAGCCCGAGCCCGACCGACGCCGGCTGCGTCAGTGCCTCGTGGGCCCGGCCGTATGGCTCGAAGATCACGTCGGTGAGGTTCTCGTCCACCCCCGACCCGTCATCGGCCACCGTCACGGCGGCGATGGCGCCGTCTCGTGACACGCGCACCCTCAGTCGCTCGCCCCCGTAGCGCGACGCGTTCACCAGCAGGTTGCGGAGGATCTGCCGCAGGCGCGTCGCATCGGCGAGTACCTCGACGTCGGTGATGTCGAACTCGATGTCGTCGAACAGATCGAAGCTGCCATTCCTCTCGAGAGAGTCGAGGACCGTTGCCACCCGAACCGGCTTGGGATCGACGACGAGTGTCCCGATGTCTGCCCGGGCCGCGACGAGCAGATCGTCGACGATCTCGGCCACCTCGGCGCTCTGGTCGGCGATGATTCCGAGCAGCTCATCGGTCTCGGCCTCGTCGATCGAGGCTCCGCGTTGAGCCAGCTCCGACGAGAGACCGACCACCGACGTCAACGGAGTGCGCAGCTCGTGGCTGACGGCCGCCACGAACTCGTCTTTGGACCGGACGAGCTTCTCGAGCCGTTCGCGCGCGTCGTTGCGTTCCCAGAACGCTCCGATCATCTCGGCAACGGTCTGGAGCAGCGTGACGTCCTCGGCGTCCCACATCCTCGCCTCGATGTAGTCGGCGAACCCGATCGCCCCGAGCCACCGGCCATCGACGAAGATCGGGATGTTCAGCTCCGACCGGCACCCGTCCTCGTCGTAGATCTCTCGCTCCGCAGCGGGAAGCTCGTCAGGGATCACGATGTACGGACGACCTGCTTCCAGTGAGCTGCGAAGCGTGGGCAGGTGGGAGTAGGCGACGCGGGCGTGCCGTCGCTCTCCGGTCTCGGCGTCGACCCAGATCTCCTCGTCGACCACGTCCTCGTACCCCGGGCGAATCGCCTCGTGGACGACCTCGGCGACGAGACCCATTTCCGGATCCTCGACGTTGCGGTCCACGAAGACGTCATGGGTGCCGGTTGCGTGCATCAGGTGTCCGATCGCTGCGTCGATGGCCGACGAGTCGCCGGACATGAGCAGCAGGCGCGAGCACTCGGCGATCGCAGTCTCGAAGCGGAGCCGCCGTTCTTGTGCTGTCAGCATCCGCTCCCGGTTCGCATCCGCCTCCTCGCGCTCCCAGTACGACCCGATCATCCTGGCCGCCGTCTGCAGGATGTCGACCTCATGGTCGCTCCACGTCCGCTCCGTCATGTAGTCGGCGAACCCGACGGAGCCCCGCCACTCGCCGCGAACGGTGATGGGAAGACAGAGTTCGGATCGGATGCCGTCTGCTTCGTAGATCTCGCGTTCTCTGCCCTCGAGCTGAGACGCGAGGATGAGACTCGGTCGTCCGATCCTCAGCGCTAGGAGGGATGTCGGGAGCTCTGCGTACGGGCCGGCCATCCAGGGCTGGTCCCCGGAGATGTGCTCTGTCCCGACCTGCGTGACGTCGTGGGTGACGCGTGCCGACAGTCCGAACTCCGGATCCTGGTAGTTCTCGTCGATGAAGGCGTAGTCGGCCTCGGTTGCATCGAGGAGTGCGGCGAGCGCAGTGTCCAGCGCGCCCTCCTCTCTCGCCTGGAGGGCCTCTGCGCACACGGCGAGCGCTTGGTGGTAGGTGACCTGTTGATCCAGGTCGTCGAGCGCGTTCTGGATGCGCTCACGACCGTCGGCTCGTTCGAGATATGCACCGATCATCTCGGCCGCCGTGAACAGCAGGGCCTCGTCCCGTCGAGCCCAGGGTCGCTCCTCGTAGACATCGGTGAAGCCGAGGATGCCCCACCACCGGCCGTCGACGAAGATCGGGATGTCGAGCTCGCTGCGTGTGGTCGAGAGGTCGTAGAGGTCTCGCTCGGTTCCCTCGAGCTCCGACACGACGATCGCATGGCTCTCGCCGCGCTCCAGGGCCTCCCGACCTGTCATCGCGCTCCATGGGATGAGCTGCCAGAGGGCTGCGGGGTCCGGCTCCGAATCGCCGCTCGTGACTTCGATGAGCATCGACGAGCACAGCCCGAGCTCGGGATCGTCCGTGTTCATTTCGAGGAAGACGGCGCTGGCGTCCGTCGCTTCGGCCAATGCCGTGATCGCATCCCGCAGCGGGTCGTCGCTGCGACCTGTGAGCAGCACCTGTGACGCTCGGGCAATCGCACGCTGCATCCGCACGTCGTGCGTGCGGCGGAGGCCATCCCGGTTGGTGATCCTGATCATCACGGCGAGAAGGGCGATGAACCCCGCCACGAACACGAAGTCCGCCACGACGCCCACGACCACGGCGCGCACCTCGTCCATCAGCACCCCTGGCGACAGCCAGCCACGGACCGCGACCACGAACCACCCGGATGCGTAGACAACCGCCGGAATGGCCGCGCGTGTGCTGAGCAGCAGCATGGCGGAGAGCACGTGGTAGAGATAGGGGATTCCGAGCGCCGAGTCCGGCACATCTGCAACCGCCATGCAGAGAAAGGTGACCGTGACGTCGATGAAGATCGACATGGTCGGACTCGTCTCCCGATCGCCCAGCCGAAGCGCGGCGTCGGCTGCGCTCAGTGACGCCAAGCACGACACCACGAACCCTGCAGGCCAATTCCACAGCAGGCCCAGGCCCAGACTCGTCAGCACGAACAAGAGCGATGCGAGAAGGCGTGCCAGCATCCAACCGCGCACGAGGACGATTCTCTGGCTGCGCGGGAGTGCGAGACCGAGGCGTTCCCAGCGGTCGTGGCGCGGCAGATGGGAGCGCTCCTCGGCCACGGCGGCGATCGGCGTGTCGCCCTCAACCGGCACGTGAGCTCCTTGTTCATCCGTGGCGTCCGTCCAGGACCACCTCCTAAGTAATCGGCAAGGCGACAGCTCGGTACAGGGGTCATTCTCGGCGTGCTCGCAGGAACTAGTCACAGAACCACGGTCGCCGCGGGGTGTGGCACAGCGTCCAGCCGGATGAATCGGAAAAGCCGTCCCGAACGGCTCTCCCGGCGCGTACGTTTGGACCAACCCGAGGGCGGACACGGAAGGGAGCAGCAATGGGTGTGCATTTCATGCGCAAGGCCCGGGTCGCCGACGGCAAGCGAGACGAGGCACTGGCCTTCGCAGCCGACATCACCGACCACTGGAACGAGACGTACGGAACGAACGTCATGTGGGGTCTCGAGGTCGGCGGCGATGTCGGCACGGTGTACTGGATCACCGACTACGAGAGCCTCGCCGCCATGGAGACGGTGATGCAGGCCTCGATGGTGAACGAAGAGACGCGCAAACAGATGAGCGAGGCAGTGGGTCTCTTCGCGACGCCGCCACAGGACAAGATCATCTACACGATGTGACACCGGCCCGGCTCGCACGCCGTTCAGCCGTGTGAGAAGGGTCTTTCGGATCGAGCCGGCATGACGGCCATTCGTTACGATGCGCGTCAGGGACCACCCATCGAACGCGGAGGCGTGAATGGCTGATCGTCCGTTCGTCGAGCAGGGCATCGATGCAGCCGGCGACGAGGTCGCCGAGGCGGCAGTGGCGCTCGTCGCCGACTGGGTCGCTGTGGCCGAGTCGTCGCGAACGGCCGCAGAGGCGAAACGTCTCGCCGATCTGCTCGATGATCCCGACGGCGTGGTCTTTGCGATGCGGTTCGTCGATCGGGTGATCCGCCCCGAGGACAACCAGGTAGCCGCCGCCCAGTTCGCCGACGTCGTCGCCGAGTCGGGTTCGCCCGACTTCCTCGGGCTCGTCGACCGCGTGCTCATGCAGCTGGGGGCGCGTCTCGCCACCACGTTCCCCGACATCGTGATGCCGCTCGCCAAACGGCGGATGCGCGCGCTGGTCGGCCATCTCATCGCGGATGCCGAGCCCGGCAAACTGGGCAGGCATCTCGCCAAGGAGCACGAGGCCGGCTTCGAGCTCAACGTCAATCTGCTGGGTGAGGCGGTGCTCGGAGAAGAGGAGGCAGAGCGGAGGTTCGCCGCCACCCGCGCCATCCTCGAACGGCCCGACGTGGACTACGTCTCCATCAAGATCTCGGCCATCGCCAGCCAGCTCAATCTCTGGGCCTTCGATCACACGCTGGATCGGGTCAAGGATCGGCTGCGGGTGCTCTATCGCACCGCGATGCAGACCACGCCTCCGAAGTTCGTGAACCTGGACATGGAGGAGTACCGGGACCTCGAACTCACCGTGGAGGCGTTCACGGAAGTCCTGGACGAACCGGAGTTCGAGGCGCTCACCTCCGGCATCGTGCTGCAGGCATATCTGCCCGACTCGTTTCCCTACCTCCAGCGGCTCACGGGATGGGCCAACGATCGTTGGGCCCGCACCGGAGCCGAGGTGAAGATCCGTCTCGTGAAAGGTGCCAACCTCGCCATGGAGGAGGCCGAAGCAACGCTGCACGGCTGGGAGCAGGCGCCCTATCGCACCAAGGAGGAGAGCGACGCCAACTACAAGCGGTGCCTCGACTGGGTGCTGACCCCGGAGCGGACGAGCGGAGTGCGGATCGGTGTCGCCAGCCACAACCTGTTCGACATGGCGTGGTCGTTGCTGCTGGCCGAGCGGCGTGGCGTCGCACCCCGTGTCGATTTCGAGATGCTGAAGGGCATGGCGCCCGATCACGCCCGGACGGTGCGCGAAGCGTCGACGGGGATGCGGCTCTACACGCCGGTGGTGCGACGGCAGGACTTCGACACGGCCATCAGCTACCTCTTCCGGCGGCTCGAGGAGAACGCCTCGCCGGAGAACTTCATCCACTCGATCTTCAAGCTGGCACCGGGATCGGCGGCGTTCACCGAGCAGGAGCGGCGCTTTCGCCGATCACTGGAGCGGCGCTGGTCGGTGTCTGCGGGGCCCAACAGGAGCCAGGACCGCAGATCCGAGGATCCGTCCGGTGCCATCCCGCCCTTCCACAACGAGCCCGACACCGATCCGGCCCTCCCGGCCAACCGCATGTGGCTCGAGGAGCGAATCTCGGCCTCCCCCGAGCCGTTGCGGGCCCCGCTCGTCACCGATACGACCGAGGTCGACCGGGTGGTGGCGACGGCCCGCGGTGGTTACGAGTCGTGGTGGGCTCGGTCGGCCCGCGAGCGGAGGGAGTTGCTGCACCGCGTCGCCGATGGCCTCGTCCGGCGCCGCGGCGAACTGCTCACGACGATGATCCACGAGGGATCGAAGACCCCGGGTGAGGCCGATCCCGAGATCTCCGAAGCCATCGACTTCGCCCGCTGGTACGCAGATCACGTGGTCGGACTCGACGACGTGCCGGGCGCTCGCTTCGAACCCCTCGGCGTGGTTGCGGTCGTACCGCCCTGGAACTTCCCCGTGGCGATCCCTGCCGGTGGGGTGCTGGCTGCGCTGGCCGCCGGCAACTCCGTCATCTTCAAGCCGGCACCCGAGACGCCACGGTGTGCGGAACTGGTCGCCGAGATCTGCTGGGAGGCCGGGATTCCCCGCGACGTCCTCCAGTATCTCCGGGTGCCCGACAACGACGTCGGGCGACACCTGATCACCAACGACGGCGTCGGTGGAGTCATCCTCACGGGGTCGTGGGAAACGGCCGGGCTCTTCAAGGGCTGGAAGCCCGACCTGCGTCTCTTCGCCGAGACCTCCGGCAAGAACGCGCTCATCGTCACGCCCCACGCCGATCTCGACTTCGCCGCCGCCGACCTCGTCGCCTCTGCCTTCGGCCACAGCGGGCAGAAGTGCTCGGCGTCCAGCCTCGGGATCCTCGTCGGCGACGTGTACGACTCGGATCGGTTCCGTCGTCAGCTCGTCGATGCGGCGAACAGCCTCCACATGGGCCAGACATCGGAGCCGGCGACCGTGTACGGGCCCGTGATCCGGCCACCCGAGGGCCCGCTGGAGCGCGCCCTCACCACGCTCGAAGAGGGAGAGTCGTGGCTCTTGGAGCCTCGGCGCATCGACGACCGGCTCTGGTCGCCGGGGATTCGACTCGACGTGGCGCCGGACTCCTGGTTCCACGCCACCGAATGCTTTGGGCCGGTCCTCGGTCTCATGCGTGCTCGCGACCTCGACCACGCCATCGAACTGCAGAACGCCTCCGATTACGGACTGACCGGAGGCATCCACACACTCGAGTCCGACGAGATCGAGCAGTGGCTCGATTCGGTCGAGGTCGGCAACGCCTACGTCAATCGCAAGATCACCGGGGCCGTCGTCCGTCGCCAGCCGTTCGGCGGTTGGAAGCGGTCGGCCGTGGGGCCCGGCGCCAAGGCGGGAGGGCCCAACTACGTGGCGCAGCTCGGGACGTGGCATCCGGACGGCGAACCCGACGATGCGGAGGTTCCGACCGCCGACGTGCGGCGGACACTCGACCTGGTCGCTCCAGCCATCGGCGAGCGCGCCGCGGGCTGGCTGCGAACCGCGGCCCGCTCCGACGAGGCCTGGTGGCAGCGCGAAATCGGCAGACAGCACGATCCATCCGCCCTCGGGTACGAGGCGAACATCCTCCGGTACGTCCCGCGCCCGAACGTGGTGATCCGCGTCCCCGATGACGGACGTCTCGTGGAGGGTCTCCGCTGTGTGCTCGCGGCCGTGCGAGCCGGGGCCGGGTACGAGCTCAGTGTCGGGCAGCAGATCGACGCGCTGGCACCGCTCGATCACGTCGTCACGGAGTCCGAGGACGAGCTGATCTCGCGTCTCCCGTCCCGGCGGTTTGGAAGAGTCCGAGTCATCGGTGCTGCGAGCGAGGCGCTGTTGCGTGCTGCGTGGCGCGCCGAGGTGGACGTCGACACGTCACCCGTCACGGCTGTGGGCAGAGTCGAGCTGCCGCGCTACGTGCGCGAGCAAGCGATCAGTCGCACGATGCACAGGTTCGGCAACATCCTCGAGGATGTCGCGGTCACGAGTTAGGTCAGACGCCCCGCTGGGAGAAGACCGCCTGATCGAAGGGCTCGATCATGATGCACTCGCCGGGGCACTCCTCGGCGGACTCCACGACGATGTCGATCTGACTGTCCGGAACCCGGGCCACGCCACGCGATCCCTCGGGTCCGTGCCCGTCGCCCTCGGCACCGTCGAAGACGATGTCCTTGCCGAAGTTGCTTGCGGTCTCTCGGACGACCCAGAGCCCGTCGTCGCGACCGATGAAGACGTCTGGGGCGATCTCCTCGCAGATGCCGTCACCGGTGCAGAGGTCCTGGTCGATCCACACCATGAGTTGAGTCTCAGCCATGGGCATGACTGTAGTAGCGCCCGTGACGCATTCCGTTGTCGTGCTCGGGGACGCGGTTCACGTCGTCAACGATGCCGGATCGTCGGGGACGTCGACGGCGTGGCCCGTCAGGATGTCGAGGGGGACGATGGCGAGCACGGCTTCGTGGGTGGCGGCGAGAACCACCGGTGCGGCTCGACCGTCCTGGTGGGCCCGGAGCCAGTTGCGGGCGGTCACACACCAGCGATCGCCGGCTTCGAGGCCGGGGAAGCGAAACCGCGGCACAGGAGTCGTGAGGTCGTTCCCGATCGACCGCTGGTGGTCGAGGAACTCCCGGGTCATCACGGCGCAGATCGTGTGGCTACCCAGATCCTCGGGCCCGGTGGCGCACGATCCGTCCCGGTAGAAACCCGTGACCGGGTCGACGCCGCAGGATTCCAGGGGCTCTCCGAGGACGTTGCGTGCCGTCATGTGAGGAGTATGGCGTGCCGTGGGCATGGCGTGCGGCGCAGGGCCTAGCGTGACGGCATGCACGACTTCGACGTGGCGCTCGATCGCACCGACACGGCGTCCATCAAGTGGTCCGGCGTGGGTGAGCCGAGCGACGCCCTGCCCATGGGTCTCGCCGACATGGACTTCCCCACGGCGCCGCCGGTGGTGGAGGCGCTGCGGCGGCGGGTCGATCACGGTGCGTTCGGATACACGGCGCCACCGGATTCGGCGATCGAGGCGGTCGTCGGATGGCTCAGAGACCGGCAGGGTCTCGAGGTGCTGCCCGAGACGATCGTCGTGTCGCCGGGTGTGATGCCGTCCTTGGCACTCCTCCTCCGCGGGAATCTCCGACCCGGCGCCGGTGTGATCGTCCAGACGCCGGCGTTCGCTCCGATCCCCGACGTCGTGGCCGCCAACGGCTTTCGAGTGATCGAGAACGCACTCGTCCTCGACCGGGGGAGGTACGAGATGGACATGGACCGGCTCGCGATCCTGCTCGCCGAACCCGATGTCGAGGCGTTCGTGTTGTGCAGCCCTCACAATCCGGTCGGTCGGGTGTGGACCGCTGCGGAACTGCGGCACATCGGCGAGCTCTGCGCTGTCAACGACGTCCTGGTCCTGTCCGACGAGATCCATGGCGATCTCACGTATGCCTGGGCCGATTTCGTGTCGTTCGGCCGGGTTGCACCCCCGGACTTGCACCATGCCGTGATGACCGGTCCGAGCAAGGCCTTCAATCTGCCGGGGTTGAAGACGTCGGTGACGATCGTCTCCGATGGGGCGACGCGCCGGGCATTCGATGCGGAGCGGCATCGCATCAACGAGGACTTCGGCGTCAACGCGCTCGGTGTCACCGCGCTCGAAGCGGCGTATCGCCA
This sequence comes from uncultured Acidimicrobiaceae bacterium, assembly GCA_964347305.1. GTDB lineage: Bacteria > Actinomycetota > Acidimicrobiia > Spongiisociales > UBA5794 > CAYFYC01. The sequence goes on from CAYFYC010000043.1 coordinate 22,399, forward strand.
CGGTGCTCCGTGGCTCGATGCCCTGATCGTCCATCTCGCAGGGAACGTCGAGGCCGTGGCCGACGCGCTGGAAGGGAGCGGGGCCTCCCTGGTCCGACCCGAGGCGATGTTCCTGGTGTGGATCGACTGCCGCGCCGCCGGGCTCTCCGACGATGTGCTGCAGACCGCCCTGGCGAGGGCCGGTCTCATCGTCGAGCCGGGCCTCGGGTTCGGCGAGGAGGGCAGCGGATTCGTGCGGCTCAACATCGCCACGTCTCGCCGGCGGGTGGTCGATGCCGTCGGGCGTCTGCGCAGCGTCGTGGGCTGATCCGAGTTCTGCGCGGACGGCGCAGGCCGCCCCGAGACGGTCAGACCGAGACCAGGTGCCGCTCCCGCTCCGATGTGTCGGCGCTGTCATGCGCGTCGGTGGTGCCGTCCCTCCGACGCCGTCGGATGACCACCCCCGCGGTGAGTGCGACGCCGCAAGCTGCGGCGGCAACGACGAACAGCACGAGGTGGTTGCTCCCGAGCAGGACGGAGCCGCCGACTGCGAGAGGCGACCGGCCCTTGCTGGGGTCGATCGCCCATGCTCCGAGGCGGAGGAAGATCACGAACGTCACCGCCGACACGGCGAGGCGGATCGCCAGAGACCGGACCATCGTGACGGCCTCATCGGCCATCACCAGGGCGAGACCGCCGAACAGGGCGAGTGCGGCGAGCCCGGCGACGAAGACGGTGGTGAGCGCGGAGCTGGTGCGATGAGCGACGCCACCGCCGGCCTGTTCCTCGCCGGTGCTGAGGGTGATCGACGGAGCGTCGGCGAGTGATGAGCGCAGTTCGTCGGTGTCCAGCTCGATGCCGTGCGAGGACAACTCGGCGACGACCACCGGAACGATCGGGTCGAGGCGGGCGGCAACATCGAGACGCGCCTCGCTACCGGGCGGGGCGAGGGCGGCGGCCACGAGGTCGGACGCCACGGCCTCCACGACCTGATCGGCCTCGGGAGATGCAGTGATCGTGCGCACCACGACGCGGAGCTCCTGGTCGAGAGAAGCGGATCCGACGGCGATGGCCTCTCCCAGCCACTCCTCGATTCGGGAGGCGACGACCTCGGTGCCGAGCGCTGCTTGCGCCCCGGCCTCGAGGGTGGCTCGGTCGTTGGTGACGGCGCGTCCCCACAGTCCCACCAGCAACGTCGTGGTGGCGAGGCCGAAGGCCCACAGGACGATGGCGAGACCGATTCTGCGAACGCGGCGGCGTGAGGTGTCGTGGTGCATGGCGGCGAATCCTGGATCGGGTCGAGGAGGTGAGATGAGGTCGAGGCGACGCGATGCTACGCGCACTGCGGGTTTGTGCGAATCGCGGTGGCGCAGCCCGAGGCCGGGTCGCCGTGCGCCGGTTCAGGACCAGCTGCGGATGACCTCGAGGAAGTCGTCGCCATAGGTGGTGAGCTTCTTGGGGCCGACTCCGGAGATCGCCAGCATCTCTGCCTCCGTCGTCGGCCGGGCTGCGGCCATCGCCAGCAACGTGGCGTCGCTGAAGACCACGTACGGCGGGACGTTGCGCTCGTCGGCGAGTCGTCGGCGCACTGCGCGCAGCTCCTCGAACAGCGGCGAACCACGGCGGTCGTCCGACGAGGTGGCGGCGACGATCCGCTGCTGCTTCGCCGGGGTGAGGCCGGCGAGCAGATCCGCCCCGGTGCAGACATCGCACGACGTTCCGCAGCGCTCGATGTCCTCACCGAAGTGGGCGGCCACGCCCTGGTGTCTGCATCGGTTCCTGTCTGCGAACTCGAACATCGCCCGGATCTGGTTCTGGTGGATGCCGGCGGCGTCGCCGTCGCCGATCATGCGCTCCAGGCTCATCACGTCCGCCCAGCTGTAGAAGAGGATGCAGTCGCTGTCGACGCCGTCGCGGCCGGCCCTGCCGATCTCCTGGTAATAGCCCTCGATGGACTTGGGCATGTCGCGATGGATGACGTACCGCACGTTCGACTTGTCGATGCCCATGCCGAAGGCCACGGTGGCGCACACGACCTCGACGTCGTCGCGGATGAAGGCGTCCTGGGTGATGGTGCGATCTTCTGCACCGAGGCCGGCGTGATAGGGCAGCGCCTTGATCCCGAGCGTCGTGAGGTACTCGGCCGTCGACTCGGCGGAAGCTCGTGACAAGGTGTAGACGATGCCGGCCTCCCCGCGGCGAGCGAGACAGAGCTTGCCGATCGACTCGCGGACCTTGATGCGGCGGCCGTCGTGCTCGCCCTTCTTGAAGACGTGGATCTTCAGGTTGGGTCGGAAGAACGAGCCACGGAAGCGGAGGGGATCTCGCAACCCGAGCTGCGTCGTGATGTCTCTGGTGACCTCCGGTGTCGCCGTGGCGGTGAGGGCGAGCACGGGCACGCCGAACCGGCTCTTCAGCCCCTGGAGATTGCGGTAAGCGGGGCGGAAGTCGTGACCCCACTGCGAGATGCAGTGTGCCTCGTCGACGGCGATGAGGCTCAGGTCCATTCCGCCCAGCGCCGATCCGACCGAAGCCTCGAGACCTTCGGGTGCCGCGTAGACGAGTTCGTACTCCCCGGCCCGCATCGCGGTGACCCGCTGTGAGCGCTCCTGGGGGTCGAGGCTCGAGTTGAGGAACGTCGCCCGCATGCCCATCTCGTCGAGGGCGTCCACCTGGTCCTTCATGAGTGCGATCAGCGGTGAGATGACCAGAGATGTGCCCCCGAGCACCTTGGCAGCCAGCTGGTACGTCAGCGACTTGCCCGCACCGGTCGGCATGATGCCGATGCAGTCCTGCCCGGCCACCGCGGCTTCGACGATCTCACGCTGCCCGGGCCGAAAGGCCGTGTACCCGAACGTGTTCTTCAGCTCGTCGTCGACCAGCGCAAGGCGCGCCTCGACCAGCGTCCGGGCGTGGTCCTGGAGGGTGACGACGTCGCCCTCGCCGAAGGCTCCGGGTTGGTCCCGCCACCGGCGACGCAGTGCATCGAGGAGTCGCTGGGCGGCGGCGAGCTCACCCTCGTCGATGGACTGCGCGACGCGATCGATGGTCGTGCTGACGTCTGACACGGGGCCACGCTACCGGGTGGGTGCGACGCATCGGCCGCGGTCGCGACGACGGCACGGCGGCGGGAACGCACGCCGGTACCATTGCCGCTCGCTGCAGAGGGACGACCACAGTGGGTCTCAGCTTCATCGTCGCGGCATTTGCCCTCGGCTTCGCTGTGGCTCGCGCCGGTCTGCCGCCGCTCGTCGGCTACCTCGCGGCCGGATTCGTGCTCCATGGCTTCGGCTATGAGTCGACGCCGGTCATCGACCTTCTCGCCGACTTCGGTGTGCTGCTGCTTCTCTTCGGCATCGGTCTGAAGCTCAAACTGTCGACCCTGGCTCGCGGTGAGGTGTGGGCGGGTGGTTCGATTCACGTTGCGGTGACGACCGGCGTCATGGGGCTGCTGTTTCTGGCGCTCGGCGCGTCCGGCGTGCCCCTGGCCTCGGACCTCGGCGTCGGCGGGGCGCTCATCATCGGGTTTGCGTTCTCGTTCTCGAGCACCGTGTATGCGGTGAAGGCGCTCGAGGAGCGTGGTGAGTCGACGTCGCTCCCGGGACGGATCGCCGTCGGCATCCTCATCGTCCAGGACCTCTTCGCCGTGGGCTTCCTCGTGTTCTCGGCCTCCGAGACTCCCTCGCCCTGGGCGCCCGTGGTGGTGCTCGCCGTTCTCGCCGCCCGCCCGGTCTACAGCTGGGTGCTGGAGCGCGCCGGCCACGGGGAGTTGCTCGTCCTGTTCGGGTTCGTGCTCGCCATCGGTGTCGGTGCGGGGAGCTTCGAGCTCGTCGGGCTCAAGCCGGATCTGGGTGCGCTGCTGGTCGGGCTCAGCCTGGCGTCCCACGAGCGGGCGCGGGAACTGGCAGATCGACTTCTCGGTTACAAGGACCTGCTGCTCATCGGCTTCTTCCTGGCGATCGGCCTCGATGGGACTCCCGATGTGGCATCGGTCACCATCGCCGTCGTCGCGCTGCTCGTCCTGCCCCTCAAGGTGGCCGGCTTCGTCGCGCTGATCCCGCGTTTCGGGATCCGCGCCCGGACCGCGCTCCATTCGGCGATCACGCTGGGCACCTTCAGCGAGTTCGGTCTCATCGTCGTGACAGCGGGCATCGAAGAGGGGCTGCTCGATGGCGACTGGGCGGCCGCGCTCGCAGTTGCCGTCGCCGTGTCCTTTGCGCTGGCGGCACCGGCAAACGCAGCTCGCTACAGGATCTACGCCACGTTCGACCACCGGCTCGATCCGCTGGAACGACACCCGCTCGTGGCCGAGGAGGCCACGGTTGACCCGGGGGAGGCCCGCATCATCGTCTTCGGCATGGGTCGCGTCGGCACCGGTGCATACGACGAGTTCATCAGGCGCGAGGGCGACGTCGTCCTCGGTGTCGATCGGTCCGACGCCGTGGTCCGTGGCAACGTCGCCGCCGGGCGCAGGTGCGTGCTGGGCGATGCCCTCGATGCCGATTTCTGGGAGCGGGTCTGTCTCGATCTGGGGTTGGAACTCGTGGTGCTCGCCATGAACGATCACAGTGCCAACCTCGAGGCCGTGCGTCGGGTGAAGCGGTACGTCCCCGGGGTGCAGATCGCCGCCGCTGCCACCTACGCCGACCAGGTGGTCGAGCTCCACGACGCAGGGGTCGACGTGGCCCGCAATCTCCTGGAAGAGGCCGGTCAGGGTCTCGCCGACGATGCGTGCGACCTGCTCTACGGTCGTCGCGGTGGCGAGTGACACGCCTCCAACGACGAGCGGATCGGTGCCGACCGGCGGGTTCTGGGTCGAGAGCGTTGCCTGCAACAGGGTGGTTGATCTGAGCGTCATACAAGGTATCCTCTCCGTATGACAATGCTCAGCTTTCGGGTCGACGAGGATGAGGCCGCCGACGCCCAGCGGTGGGCTGAACGGCTCGGTGTCGACCGCTCTGAACTTCTGCGCGAAGCGCTCCATCGCCACCTGGTACGACTCCGCGCCGAGGATGACGTCGAGGCGTGGACCGAATTGCCGCTCACCGCAGACGAGGCGGCGTTCACCGAGATCGCCGACTGGGGTCCCGCCGAGGACTGGTCGGATTGGGCCGATGCAACGGGGTGAGATCTGGTTCGCAGCGACTCCTGGCGGCGACCGGCCTGTGTTGATCCTCACGCGGGACCCGGTTGCCGATCGGATCGGTGCCGTGGTTGTCGCCGCCCTGACCCGCGTGACCCGCGGGCTCGTGTCAGAGCTCGAACTGACTCCTGAACTCGACGGTGTACCCACCGCCTGCGTTGCCAACTTCGACAACCTGCACACGCTGCCGAGGGACTCTTTCAGACGGCGGGTCACCCAACTCGGACCCGCCCGCATGGCAGAAGCCTGCCGGACGCTGCGGGACGCAACGACCTGTTGACACCTCGCGCAACGACCCGATCGCGAGCCGCCGCTCCCTCCTCTGTTGCAAGCGCAAAGTGCCCATCCGTGGGCGGTGCGGAGGCGTCGCCGGGGTCGCTTCGATGGGGGCTGAGCAACTCAGCGTGAGGACCGCGAGTTACAGAGAGAATTGGCGGAGGCGGACGGGAATCGAACCCGCCAG
>CAYFYC010000044.1:0-19264 GCA_964347305.1 uncultured Acidimicrobiaceae bacterium
CGGGGTCAGATCGCCGAATCTGGCCCGCTTGCGGGCGTCCTCGGGAGACATGCCGTTGACCAGGTTGATCCGAGTCAGCGCCGGGAACTTCTCCTGCGCCCGGGCGGGCCTGATCGGGCCGGTGACGATGTCGCCCTTCCGCAGACGGGTGCGGCGGATGATGTTCGCCGAGACGTAGACGTCCTTCTCGCCGGGGAGGTATCCGCTGCACCGCATGAATCCGTAACCCTCAGGGAGGATGTCCAGGATCCCCTCGCGCACCTCGAGCTCGGACTCGTCGATCGGCTCACGATCCCGCCGGTTGCGATTGCGGTTGCGGCTACGGCTGCGGTTGCCACCGCCCTTGCCGCCGTCGCGCTGGCCGCCTCGATCGCTGCGGTCGCTGCGGTCGCTGTTGCCACCGTCGTTCGAGCCGGACTCATCGACGGCCACGGCTTCTTCGGCGACCTTGACGTCCTCGGGGATCATCGAGTCGTCGAACTTGTCGGCGCCCACGATGGCGGCGATGAGTTTCGACTTCTGCAGACCCTTGGGGTCGACATCGACCTTCGAGGCCATGTCGCGCAGGTCATCGAGACCGAGCTCCTGGAGTTTGGCCCGTGTCGTCATGTGGTTGGTGCCCCTTTCGGCATCGCACCTGCGGGGGTGCTGTGCAAGGTGTCGACCGTGTAGCTGCCATGCGGCTCGCCCGAGCGGCCGAGCCTGATCCGTCTCGTGCGCACAAGGGTGTGCACCGGAGCGGGACGGTTTCCCGAAACACACGCGCCGTCCCCGGCAGGTGGTTGGGAAGGTCGGGCGACGGCCCGACGGCGGTCATTGTACCCGCTCGTGCGACGATCGCAACACTTGCATCGGCACACGGTGCCGCGTGCTTGATGTCAGTCTTCGTCGGTCACAACGCGAACGACTGCGCCGATGTTCCGCACTGCATCGAGATCACCCAGTGACGACAGCGCCTCGTGCTGCGCACGCTCGGTGGCGCGGTGGGTCACGATGAGCAGCGTCGCCTCGCTCCCCTGCCCTTCCTGCCACACCGACTTGATCGAGACGTCGGCGCGCCCGAAGGCGCCGGCGATCTGGGCGAGCACGCCCGGTTCGTCTGCGACTTCGAGCCGCATGTACCACTTGGTCTCGATCTCCTCGAACGACACCAGGGCCCCCGGTGAGAACTTGATACGGGGTGCCACCTGGGCCGAGGCGAGGATCTCCCTCGCTGCGTCGATGACATCTCCCAGCACGGCGGTCGCCGTCGGAGCACCGCCCGCACCCGGACCCGAGAAGAGCAGCTCACCGACCGACGGCCCCTCGATGTAGATCGCGTTGGTGGCGCCTCGGATGGCGGCCAGCGGGTGATCCACCGGCAGCATCGCCGGATGAACCCGCACCGAAACACCATCGTCGACGCGCTCGGCGATGCCGATGAGCTTCACGACGTAGCCGAGGTCGGCGGCGAACTCGAGGTCGATCGTCGACAGCCCGTCGATGCCCTCACAGAACACCGAGTCGATACCGACCCACGTCCCGAAGGCGAGGGAACCGAGGATGCCGGCCTTCGCCGCGGCGTCGGCACCGGACACATCGGCCGTCGGATCCGCTTCTGCATACCCCAATGCCTGAGCATCTGCCAGCGCGTCCTCGTACGACTGACCTGCTTCGGCCATCTGGGTGAGGATGTAGTTGGTCGTTCCGTTGATGATGCCGATGACCCGATTCACCTGCTCGCCTGCGAGCGTCTCCGACAGCGGCCGGATGATGGGGATGCCACCCCCGACCGCGGCCTCGAACAGGAACGGCACCTTCGAAGCCTCGGCTGCCGCGATGAGCTCCGGCCCCCGCTCGGCGATGAGCGCTTTGTTCGCCGTGACCACGGGCTTGCCGGCCTGCAGGGCAGCGAGCACGAGATCGCCGGTCGGATCGATGCCGCCCATCACCTCGACGACGAGCTCGACCGAGTCGTCGCCGACGACATCGCTCGGATCGTCGGTGAGCACTCCGTCGGGCACGGCGAAGCCGCGTCGCCGATCGAGATCCCGAACCGCGACGCGACGCACCTCGAGGTCGAGGCCCGTCTTCGAGCGGATCAACTCGCGTTCCGCGACGAGACGCTCGACGAGGCTCCCGCCAACGGTGCCTGCTCCGAGCAGGCCTATGCCAACCGTGGTGTCCATCGGCGGGAGCGTAGTTGCGGACGGAGCGAGGTCCGCTACGCCTCGAGATCGCGACGGAGCAGATCGTCGTAGCGCTCCCTGCGCACGACCAGGCGCGCCTCCCCCTCCGCCACGAACACGACGGGTGGCCGCAGCACCATGTTGTAGTTGGAACCCATCGAATGCCCGTAGGCCCCTGTGACAGGTGTGGCGACGACGTCGCCGACGACCACGTCGTCCGGCAAGGCGGCATCGGCGACGATCAGATCACCCGATTCGCAGTGCTTGCCCACGATCCGGAACCGGTGCGTCCGCTCGACGTCGGTGGCCCGTGGGAGGAAGGCCTCGTACCCGCTTCCGTACAACACGGGGCGCGGGTTGTCGCTCATGCCGCCGTCGACGGCGAGGTACGTGCGGACTCCGGGGATCTCTTTGATCGTCCCCACCCGGTACAGGGTCATCGCGCTGCGTGCCACGATGGCGCGGCCCGGCTCGGCTGTGACCCTGGCGTCCACACCGTGCGCCCGGCAGGCATCGTGCACGGATCGAGCCCACTCGGTGATGCTGGGCGCTGCCTCTCCCTCGACGTAGGCGACGCCGAGGCCGCCGCCGATGGACAGCTCTTCGAGACCCGAGTCGTTGAAGAAGGGCGCCAGCGCTCCGACGGCGTGGCCGAACGAGTCACTGGTGAACACCTGCGATCCGATGTGAGCGTGGATGCCCACGAGACGGACCGAGTCCGAAGCCCTGAGCCGATCGACGGCGCGCCCCGCATCGCCGGAAACGATCCCGAGGCCGAACTTGGAATCGGTGATTCCCGTCGACAGATACTGGTGCGTGTGTGCCTGCACCCCCGGATTCACCCGCAGGAGGACGTCAGGCCGCCTCGACGTCCCGGCGACGAGGGCTTCGATCCGATCGATCTCGTCGAACGAGTCGACGACGATGCGTCCGACCCCGAGATCGAGCGCCATCTCGAGCTCGGCCCGCGACTTGTTGTTTCCATGGAGCACGAGACGATCGGGGTCGGCTCCCGCGGCCATCGCCACGTGGAGCTCCCCACCCGTCGCCACATCGAGGTCCATGCCCTCCTCGAGGGCGAGCCGTGCCATGGCCACGCACAGGAACGCCTTCGTCGCGTAGGCGACGCCGTCGGGAAACGCAGCAACCGCCTCACGGCATCGCGCTCGCACGTGCGCCTCGTCGTAGACGAAGAGGGGCGTGCCGTGCTCCTCGGCGAGATCGATGACCGACACGCCTCCCACCGACAGGGCGCCACCCCCGTCGATGGTGGCGGTGTCGGGCAAGAGCGACCGCGGAAGGACGCTCACATCCGCTCCGGTACCTCGATGAGCAGCAGGTCGAGCAGCGTTCGAAGTTGCCGCAACGACAGCTCGACGAGGGCGAGCCACGAGCGCTGCACGACCGGATCGGTCTCGTCGATGATCCGGCAGGCGTCATAGAAGCGGTTGAAGTCGGCGACCAGCTCGTAGGCGTGCTCGGCGATTCCGTTCGGTGCCCGATGTTCGATGGCTCGGTCCACCACCTCGGGGAACCGTGCCAGACGGAGCATCAGGTTCCGATCCTGGTCCTTCACGGGCGGCCCGATCGGGCCGGATTCGATGTTGCGGCTCGACGTCTCACGGAGGATGGACTGCATCCGCACGGCACCGTAGAGGAGGTAGGGCCCGGTCTTGCCGTCGAACGAGGTGAACCGCTCGAGATCGAAGACGTAGTCGGAAGAACGGTGATTCGACAGGTCGCCGTACTTGAGAGCGGCCAGACCCACGGTGCGGGCGATGGCGGCACGCTCGTCCTCCGGAAAGCCGGCAGCCAGATCCCGTTCGTCCATGCGCTCCTTCGCCAGCGCAACCGACTCGGTCACGAGATCACGCAGCAGAGGGAGATTGCCCGACCGGGTTCGCAACGGCTTGCCATCGCGCCCGTTGACGGTCCCGTTCCCGGGGTGCTCGAGAATCATGTCCTCGGGGACGACACCGCCCTTGCGAGCGGTGCGAAACAGCGATTCGAAGTGATCGCCCTGCCGCACGTCGACGATGTACAGCACCTCGTCGAACCCGTCCTCGGCTCGATCCTCGAGTGTGGCCAGGTCCGTGGTCGTGTACAGGTAGGCGCCATCGGACTTCACGAGCACGAACAGAGGGAACTCCTTCGTGTCCTCGGGACGCTCGACGTCGACGACGATCGCGCCCTCGTGCTCGAAGGCGACACCGTCTTCGAACAGCCGGGCCACGAGCGGAGCGATGCGATCGTGCACGGTGGACTCGCCGTACCACCGCTCGAATGAGACGCCGAGCTCGTCGTAGACGACCTCCATCGCATCGACCGACACACGCCGGAAGTGCTCCCAGAGCGCCCGGTAGCCGGGTCGCCCGTTCTGGAGCTCGAAGGTGGCCTCGCGGGCGGCGCGCGCGACCTCCTCGTCGTCGGACGCACGCGCCGAGGCGACGGGGTACATCTCGTTCAGCTCCTCGACGTCGACGGGTGACGTCTCCGGGTAGGGGCCCGCGTCGTTCTCGTCGAAATACGAGAGATCGGGCCGACGCCGCCGCAACTCGACGATGAGCTGACCCATCGGGGTCCCCCAGTCGCCGAGGTGCACGTCCCCGGTCACGTCGTGACCGGCGAACGCCAGGATGCGCTTCAGCGACTCGCCGATGATCGCCGGCCGGAGATGACCGACGTGGAGCTCTTTGGCCACGTTGGGTCCGCCGTAGTCGACGAGGATCTTCCTCGCCCGGATCGCCGGCAGACCGAGCCGCGGATCGCCATCGACGATCTGAAGGTGGTGGCCGAGCGCATGATCGGTGAGCGTCAGGTTGATGAAGCCCGGTCCGGCGATGTCGACCGCAGCGAAGACTTCGACGTCCCGGAGGCGGTCGACGACCTCGGCTGCGAGATCCCGCGGCGCCTTCCCGGCCGTCTTCGCAGCGGCGAGGGCGCCATTGCATTGGAACTGAGCGAGCTCAGGGCGCTGCGACACCGCAACCGCACCGAAGGAACGATCGAGGTCGAGCGCGGCAAACGCATCACCGACGATCTCGCTGAGTTGTCGGAGGAGAGACATGCGGAGCTCCCGACGCCGGAACGACGCAGGAGAGTAGTTCTCGCGGCACCGACCGGGATCAGGTCGCCCGACTGCAACGCCTCGAGCGCCGCTCGGGGTCAGTCGTCGTCCGGCTCGTCGTCATCGGGCTCGTCGTCGTCGGGCTCATCGTCGTCATCGAGCTCGTCGTCATCGAGCTCGTCGTCATCGAGCTCGTCGTCATCCGACTCGTCGTCATCCGACTCGTCATCGGACTCGTCGTCGTCCGGCTCGTCCGATTCGCCGTCATCATCGTCAGGCAGCCGAGTGTCGTCGTCGCCGGGTGCCTCGTCGTCATCGCGCTCCTCGGCCTCATCCTCGACCCCGTCGGAGCCGGTGCCGCCCCCGCCCGGGTCACCTGGCACCTCCACCCCGACCGCTCGTAGAACCGATGCGGCAGCCTCCTGCAAGGGAGCGGGCAAGGCATCGGCTGCGGCGAGGCCGCCGCCCACCAGCACGAAGCCGGCAGCAAACGCCGCGGCCCGCATGAGGATGCCGCTGACCGAGCCGGCCCGCGAGGACGTCGACGCGGCGGCGAGTGCCGGCACGAGCTCCGTCTCGAGTGATGCCGGTGGACACACGACGAACGCGTCGAGTCTCTCCACGACCTCGGCGAAGCCGAACAGTTCCTCGGTACGGTGGTTGTGCTGCTCAGTCATGACGGCCACTCCGCTTGCTCGGTGCCCTCGTCTGGTGATCGTTGCGCCCGGTCGATTCGTTACACGTCTCATCGGACAGTCGGTCGCGAAGGACTCGCAGCGCCCGGTGGTGGGCGACACGGACCGCACCGGCGGACTTCCCCAGGAGTGCCCCGACCTCGGCGGCCGACAGACCGGCGACATTGCGCAGCAGCACGATGTCGCGCTGCTCGTCGCCGAGGACGTCGAGCCACTCCACGGTCGAGTGCAGTGCGTCGACCACATCGCTCTCGATGTCATCGGAGGCCGCAGGGTCGACACCGTCGATCGGCCTGATCGTCGGTCGCCGCGCCGCCGATCGCCGTTCGTCGACGAGCCGGTGGTGGGCGATCGTGAACACCCACGACCTGAATCCGGACTCGGTGCCGTCGAACCGCCCGATCCCACGAGCCACGTGGAGCAGGGTCTCTCCCAGCAGCCCTTCGGGGTCAAGCGATCCGCGTCCGCGCAGGTAGCCGAGGAGCTGTGGCGCCACGGAGTGATAGAGCACTCGCCACGCCCGCTCGTCTCCAGACCTGGCTGCGGCGATCGCCGCCTCGAAGTCCATCCGGTCAGTCCGTTGGGGTCGTCGACGTGTCGAAGAGGCACCGGTCGCCGCCTCGATGGGCGACGACCGGTGCCGTGTGGTCACTGTGTCGCCGCGACTCAGGGTGTGTCGAAGGAGTCCGCCGAATCGGGATCCGGGACATCCCCTGCGTCCCGCGGGTCGGAGCCGGCCCCGACCTCTTCACCGTCGGTGAAGCCGTCACCGTCGGAGTCCGGTGCGAGCGGGTCGGTGCCGAACACGGCGACCTCTGCGTAGTCCGAGAGTCCATCGTCATCGCTATCGGCATCCGCCGGGTCCGTCCCAAGCGTCGCCTCGGCGACGTCGGTGAGGCCGTCACCGTCGCTGTCTACGAGGTCCGGGGTCTCGAACTCGTCGTCGGGGGTGTCGACGGAGTCGGGGGAATCGGCGCTGTCGCCGCTGTCCGCGGAATCGGCGGAGTCACTGGTGTCCGCAGAGTCGGCGCTGTCGCCACTGTCCGCAGAGTCTGTCGTCTCGACATCGTCGCCGTCGGGAACGCTCGTCTCATCGAGGGGATCCGAACCGGCTCGAACCTCTTCACCGTCGTCGAACCCGTCGCCATCGCTGTCTGCGGCGAGCGGATCGGTGCCGAAGACGGTGACCTCGTCACCGTCGTCGAGACCATCGTCATCCGTGTCGGCATCGGCAGGATCGGTTCCCAGCTCATCCTCGGCAACGTCGGTGAGACCGTCGTCATCGGTGTCGGTCGAGTCGAACGGCGACGCATACGAGTCGTCGACGGCCGTCTCCGGGTCAGAGTCGGAGGCGAGGCCATCCACGGGGATGTCGACGACCTCCGTGATCGGTACCGGATCCTGGACCTGGATCTGGTCGTCGGACCCGGGTCGGGCCCCTGCTGCGGCTGCAGAGACCGCGATCGCAGCCGACACGGATCCGGCGATGAGTTTCCATCTTCTGGCTATCGGCATCCTGTGACCCCTCTGATCGATGTGGGTGACGGGTCCTACCAGCCCTGCCACTCGCCTTGTCGGTTCGTAACCGATGAGTCGGCGACGATCGTTACACGCCCGTGCGACGGGGTGAGGCGCTGTCGAGCCAGCGCTCGGCCAGATCGAGCCGGGCGGACGTGTTCCGACGCCAGTCTCGCTCTTGGACTCTGAACGGTCCGGTGGCGAGACCGACGACGGCAGCCGCCGTCTTGAGTCTGAGTGCAACCGGATCAGCGCGCCGATCGAACCTGGAGACGAGACGCGCTCCGTACCGATCGAACGCGCCGCCGCCATTCGCCTGAGCGAGCGTGCTGAGCTGCGCGAGCATCGAGGCGAAGTCGTTCGATCGCTCGCCGCGGCCTGCGGTGTCGACGTCGACGAGGCCCACGACGGCAGCGCCGTCGACGAGCACCTGGGACGCGTGGAAGTCGCCGTGCACCGTCGCCTCGGGTTCCCTTTCGAGGCGCCCCACGGCCGCCACGAGTGCTCGCAGACGATCGCCGAGCTCGGGAGCGACGGTTCCGATGAGCCTGGCGTGTTGCTCGACGACCTCGTGCGGGCCTTGCACCTCGCGGGTCGGAGCGCGAGCCTCGTCGAATCGATCGAGGAGCTCGACGATCGCCCCTGGCGACGGCACCTCGTCTCCACCCGCCGCCAGCGAAGCGCGAAGCGTCACACCCGGCATGGCCTGGAGAGCGACGATGCCCTGCGACTCCGACCATCCGAAGCTGCGGGGGACAGGAAGCACACCGGCCAGCGCGAGGTGCCGATCGTGGACTGCTCGCGCTCGACTCGGCCGCACGATCTTCAGGAACAGCCGATGCGCCCCGCCATCGACTTCGACAACCGCACGACGCATGGCCCGATATGCCCTCAACCGGACCCTGCATGGCTCGTCGCTGCCGCCGAGCTCGACGAGGAGCCGGCGCACCTTCTCCGCGTCGGATGCGAGTGCCAGGCCGGGAAGCAAGGGATCAAACGGATACCGCCACAGCGCGATCTCGATGTCGTCCGACGCGACCTTGGGCACGTGCTCGGGAACCTCGATGCCCGACGTGGCCACGACCGTGATGGCGCCAAGCGAGTCCGGCGCCGGGGTCAGCTCCACGCGGAAGTGCACGGTCACCGATCGAGATGGAACGTACCGCACCTGACGCGCCACGACCGACTCGACCCCCAGGCCCGCCTCCGCCAACGCCGGACTCACGACCTCACGTGCCTCGGGACCGAGCAGGATCCGCAACGCGGGCACGGCCGGATCGGGCGGGGGGAGGTCGACGGTACCGGGTGCCATCGGACGATCCTCTCACACCGAACCACCGTTGAGGGTTTCGTCATGGCGCACTGGCGTAGACTCTGTGGTCCCCTGCCCCAGTAGCTCAGGGGATAGAGCGCCGGCCTCCGGAGCCGGGTGCGCAGGTTCGAATCCTGCCTGGGGCACGACACCTCTCCCTTGCACAGAGCATCGGACGCACGCGCACCCGCGACTCGCTTGGCGACAGCTCCGGTGGTGGGACACGTCGAGAGTCGAGGTCGGCTGCATCGACTCGGGAACGCAGCGACCGCTCAGGCCGCCTTCTTGTAGGCGCCCGGGCGGACGCCCATCACTCGAACGAACGCGTTGCTGAACGCCGCCTCGGTCCGATAACCCACCCGACGCGCCGTGGCCGCAACCGAAGCCTCCTCCGTGCGGAGAATGCGAGTAGCGAGATGGATACGCCACCTGGTGAGGTACTCCGCCGGCGTCTCTCCCACGATGTCTCGGAACCGCCTGTGGAACGCGGAACGAGAGCTCCCCACGACCGCAGCGAGCTCGGCGGTCGTCCACGGGCGATGCGGTGCGCCGTGGATGGCACCCAGCGCATCGGCGACGATCGGGTCCTTGAGGCCGCCGAGCCAGCCGCCGGTATCGCCGGGAAGCGCCTCGATGTGACACCGCAAGGCATGAACGACGAGCACCTCTGCCAGCCGCGTGACGATCGTCACCGCCCCGGGCCGCGGGTCGTCCACCTCGTCGGCGATGAGCGTGATGATCTGGTGAAGCAGTCGGGCCGTCCGTCCGTCGGTATCGCGCACGGCCACGAGCGGAGCCATGGCGGACAGCACAGGGTGGGCCAGGGCCTCGTCGAAATCGATCGTCCCGCAGATGAGCGACGTGGACGCACCTCCGCCGTCGACGACGAGCTGCCCCATCCCGCGAGCGTCGACCGTCGTGAGCTCGGCGATGGGCCGCGTTCGGCGACGTGGAACGTCGGTCATCAGATGGTTGTGGCCGAACGGCATCAGGACCATGTCGCCCGGTCCGAGCCGGACCGCATCCGCTCCGTCGACGAGCGTCGCCCAGGCCGAGCCGGAGACGACGGCGTGGAAGATGCCGGACGACATGTCCCCGGCTTCGACACCCCACGGGGCGGCGAGGGCGGCACGCGAGAAGACCGAGGCGCGAAGCCTGATCGAGTCGAGGATCGTCGTGAGCGCGTCCGTCATGGTGGACGATTCAATATGAAATATGGACGATCTGGTATTGGAATGTCCACATCGCGACCTTACGGTGCCTGCAACGCCACGTCAAGGGACAGGCACTCGAAGGAACAGGAGAACGAGCGTGAGCCCATGGATCCCCACCGTCGCCAACTTCTTCCTACCGGGCCTCGGCTATCTGATCGCGGGCATGAAGCGGACGCTGGCCGTGCTCTGGCTCGTCGGTGTCATCGGCCTGACGATCGTCGAGTTCGGCATCCGCGACTCCGAGCCCGGCCTCTACAACCTGATGTTCGCCTCTGTGCTCGTGATGAACACCGCCTTCGCCATCGACGTCTGGCGATCGGTCAACGGCAACGACGCCTGACGGCGACCCATCGCGCCTCGGGCGTTGAGTCGTCAGCTCGCCGGCCCCGTCGAGCCATGCCGGCGACTGCGACCAGCACGATGAGGACGCCGGCCGGTGAGCGCGCCCTGCCCGAACTCCCTGAGATCGAACCAGGCCCAACCGATCAGACCCAGCACGACGAAGGTGGCGCCGATGGCCGGCAGCGAGCGCAGGCGATCCGTGTCGCTCATGCCCCGAGCCTACGCCCCTGGGTGCCCACGAATCAGATGATGTTGCCGATCGCGCCGACCCGCCACAGGACCAGCAGATCCATGGTGATGGCCACCGCGACGTGGAGCACGATGCCTGGCACGAAGCTCCTGGATCGCAGCGCCATGGCACCGAGGACGAGACCGGCGACGATGGCGGCGAAGGCCTCCGGAGCGGGCTTGGCGAAGTGGATCATGGTGTACGGAATCGTCATGATCACCACGGCGAGGATCCCGAAACGCCGGTACAGGCCGAACGTGAGAAAGCCCCGGAAGAACGCCTCGACACCGACGAACTGCAGGGCGTACCCGAACTCGTAGAGCCAGAACGTGAACCCGCCACGAACTGCGTTGTCGTAGAACGGGTAGTACGCCAGGAAGCTCTCGGTGCCTGACACGATCACCAGGATGGGCAGCATCACGAGATACAGGCCGCCATACGCCGGGAGATGGCGAAGGGTGCCACGCACCCGGAACCCGAAGTCGCCCGGGCTTCGCCCCAGCAGCACGACGATCACGGCCAGGGGCGCCAGCACGCGCAGCACCAACGATGTCGCCCCCCACCACAGGTACGCACCGACCGTCGGGTCGCCACCGACGAGTCCGCTGGCGTTCGCCCGCACCCAGCCGACGATGTCACCGTCGTAGTAGAACCCGGGTCTTCCCCAGTAGAAGAAGACGACGAGCAGCACCGTCGCCGTCAACAGCACGATGATGGGTTCGCGGTCTTCGGGGTCGATGGCGAGATCGACGCGAGGAACGAGTCGGTCGAGGAGCACGGCCGGAGTGTACAAACCGGTGGGCACGACGGCGGCCGTGCACTATCGTTTTTCGCGCATTCGGAGGTGCACCCATGCGACCCATCTGGAAAGGCGCCGTTTCGTTCGGTCTGGTCACGATCCCTGTTGGGCTCTACTCGGCGACCGAGGACAAGCGGCCCCGCTTTCGCCAACTGCGCGACAGCGACCACTCCCCCATCAAGCAGAAGCGAGTGGCCGAGAAGGATGGCCAGGAGGTCCCCTACGAGAACCTCGTGAAGGGCTATGAGATCGACAAGGGTCGCTACGTCGTGTTCACCCCCGAAGAGGTCGGGGAGATCATGAAGAAGGGCGGGTCCGGCACGGTGGACGTCGTCCAATTCGTCCATCAGGAAGAGATCGACCCGATCTACTACCGCAGCTCCTACTACCTCGCTCCCGAGAAGACGGGGGCCAAGGCCTACCGGATCCTCATGCGGGCGCTCGAAGACAAGGACATGGTCGGTCTGGCTCGTGTCGCCATTCGCGATCGCGAGTACCCGGCCGTGCTCAGGGCGGAGGAGGGCGTGCTGATCATGGAGACCATGTTCTGGCCGGACGAGATCCGCGAGCCCACCTTCGAGATCCTGGAGGAGGATGTCGAGTTACGCGACGAGGAAATCGCCATGGCGGGCATGATCATCGACAACCTGGCGCGAGCGTTCGATCCGACGGAGTGGATCGACGAGAGCCGTGAACTCGTCGAGGTGGCGGCTCAGAAGAAGGCGGAAGGCGAAGAGATCGTCGTGACCGGTGATGCCGCCCCCGCCCCGGGCGTCGTCGATCTGATGGAAGCGCTCAAGGCGAGCGTCGAAGCCACCAAGCAGAAGAAGGCGGTCTAGCCGCCGCGCTCCTCGAACCGAACGATGTCATCGATCGCTCGCGAGCCGACCACGACGAGACAGATCGTGACGACGAACAGGGCACCGGCGAGGAACGTCATACAGAGGCATCGGCAGCCATGACCGGTCGATTGAATCCGATTGTTCGCGGTCTGCTCACCCGGTGTCGGCGTCCGGGCCTTCGGCCTCCCATGTGACCTCGGCGGGCGGATCGTCGGTGAACCCCTTGAAGACCGGTGCCCGAAGCCGCCCCACCTGGGTCCACTCTCGGTAGGCGACGAGCGCCACCAGCTGGGGATAGACCCAGACGGCCCGCTTCGGCAGGTCGCTGCCGGGGATGAAGGGGCTCTGATCCATCCGCATCTGGTCGAGCGCCGTTCTGATGGCGCCGAGCGACCAGTCGTCGAAGCCCGACCCCACAGAACCGATCCAGCGCAGACCGGCTTCGGACCAGAGACCCAGCAGCAGCGCACCGAAACTGCGGGAGCGTCCTCCGTCGCCCTCGGTGAAGCCGCCCACGATCGCCCGGACCCGACGCTCGACGGGGATCTTCTTCCAGTCCTGCGAACGAGCGCCCGGCCGGTATGCGCTGGACCGACGTTTGGCGACGATGCCTTCCAATTCCCTCACCTTCACGAACTCCCACAGGGCGGCCGGATCGCCCTCGACGATCTCCGACCGCACGAACGGGCTGCTCATGTCGAGACTCTCGAGGACCGCTCTTCGATCGTCGAACGGCTGTCTGGTGATGTCTCCTCCGTGGTAGAGGACGTCGAAGGCGGCGTAATTGACCGGCACGGCCTTGCGCGCCTCTTCGATCGCGGCCGGAGCGTTGAGGTTCATCCGCTGTTGGAGCAGCTCGAACGACGGGCGGCCGGCCGCGTCGAGGGCGACGATCTCGCCATCGAGGACCACGGGGCGGGACGCCGAGAACGAGGCCAGCTCGGGATAGCGATGGGTGATGTCCTTGCCGGTCCGCCCGACGAGCGTGGTCTCGGCACCGTCGTGATAGAGGAGCGCCCGGACGCCGTCCCACTTGATCTCGAACACCCAGTCGTCGTCTGCGAACGGCTCCCGGGCGCTCGCGGGATGCATCGGGTCGTAACGCGGCAACGTGGCGGCTATGCGCCCAGCTCCTCACGCACGAGCTGCGCCACGAGCGCACCATCCAGCTCTGCGCCGCTCTTCATGATGGTCCCGATGACACGGCCCACAGCGGCCGGCCCCTCGACGCCCAGTTCTGCGATCGCTTCTCGAACCAGGGTGCGCGTCTCGTCCTCACCGAGCCTGCGGGGAAGCCACTGCGACAGGTACTCGATCTCATACGCGAGGGCTGCCGCACGGTCGGCGCCACGCTCGCCGGCCGCCTCGAATTCCTTGCGCGCCTTGTCCATCTTCTTCACGTACGACGCGATCACCGACCGGTAGAGGTCGTCGTCCGCCTCCCCGCTGAATCCCTCCGCAGACGTGGCGACTGCCACCTCGGTCTGGACCTGGCGGATCACATTCAGGCGCGGCTTGTCTCGCTGCCGCATCGCGTCCTTCAGCTCGTCGGCGAATTGGTCTCTGATCGACATGTTCGACTCTCCAGGACAGCGCGTCCCGAATCGGGATCGGATGCGGCAGAGATCGTACCGCCCACCGCATTGCGCATGACGACCCCGGGAAAAACGTCGAAAAAAACCCTTGCGAAAGCGCTTACAGCGCGCATACACTTCCGATCGGTGCTTGTGAAAGAGATCACATTCACAAAGTACCGATCCCCCACACACAAGAACGACGACCACAAAGGCCTCACGAACCCATGCTGACACTCACTGATTGGCGAGAACTGTCTGCCTGCCGAGATTCCGATCCCGAACTCTTCTTCCCCATCGGCTCCACCGGACCTGCCGTGGACCAGATCGAGAAGGCCGTTGCCATCTGTGGTGCGTGCTCGGTACGCGAGGAATGCCTGCAGTACGCCCTCGAGACCAACCAGGAGTCGGGCGTCTGGGGCGGATACGCCGAGGACGACCGCCGCCGGCTCAGGAAGCGTTGGCTGGCGGAGCGCCGGCGCCAGCGTCAGGCGAGCTGACCGACCGAACGGAAGCCCGGCTCACGTGCCGGGCTTCTTCCCGTCCGAGGTCGCTCAGGAGCCGAAGCCGACCCCGGGTCCGGGAGGTCGTGGATCCACCTCGACGAAGGCGATCTTGTCGACGACCACTCCGTGGCGCCGGCCCTTCGCATCCTCGACCCACACGATCCACTCGGTTGCGCCATCGAGCTGTTCGACCACGGAGTCGCCGTCGGGTACGTCGAGCTCGAGCTCGCGAGCCGACTGCAGTCCGATGCGCACCTTCACCGTATCGCTCACTGTTCCATGGCCTTTCTCGGGTGTGGGCGCGACTGTAACCGCCCCCTCTGCACTCCGGATCGCGTTCAGCGGACGATCAACTCGGGATGGGTCCGCAAACGAGGCTTGCGTGCCTCGACCTCTGCTGCGAGCGCCTCGAAAGCCGCTGCCGCCTCGCCGCCTGCGTCGGCGATCGTGGCGGGAAGACCCTGATCGGCCCCCTCGCGAAGTGCGGGCACCAACGGAACCTGCCCGAGGAGTGGCACGCCGAGCTCGGTGGCGAGCACCTCACCGCCGCCTTCGCCGAAGATGGCATACCTGGTGCCGTCGTCTCCGGAGAACCACGACATGTTCTCGACGACCCCGAGGATCTCCTGATTCACCTTGCGGGCCATGAGCGCGGCCCGCTTGGCGACACGCTGCGCCGTGAGCTGCGGCGTGGTCACGACGATGGCCTGGGCACGCGGCAGGAACTGCGACATCGAGATGGCGATGTCCCCGGTCCCGGGTGGCATGTCGATGAGCAGGTAGTCCGGGTCGCCCCAGTGGACGTCGGCGAGGAACTGCTCCATCGCCTTGTGGAGCATGGGGCCTCGCCAGATCACGGCCTGATCGGGCTTGACGAAGTAGTCCATCGACATGACCGCCACGCCGTGGATCTCGGGTGGGAGCAGGGTCTCGTCGATGACGGTTGGCTGGCGATCGACGCCCAGCATCTTGGGAATGGAGAACCCCCAGACGTCCGCATCGATGATGCCCACGGTCCTGCCGAGCCGGGCCAACGACACGCCGAGGTTGGCGGTGATCGAGGACTTTCCGACGCCGCCCTTCCCCGACGACACCGCGATCACACGCGTCTTCGAGCCGGGCTTGCCGATGGTGATCTCACGCGTTGCCCCGCCCCGCACGTGCTTGACGAGCTCTGCCCGCTCTGCGTCCGACATGTGGGTGAACTCGACGGACACCGACGAGACCCCCTCGATCGACATGGCCGCGGCGGTGATGTCGGCGTCGAGCTTGTCCTTCAGCGGGCATCCCGGAATCGTGAGGGCGATGAGCGTGCGGACCGATCCTCCGTCGATCTCGAGCTCGCGGATCATGTTCAGCTCGTCGAGGGACTTGTGGATCTCCGGGTCCTCCACCTGTCCGATGGCCATCCGAACTGCCGCTTCATCGATCAATCGGGCTTCTCCTATCCGCGTAGTGAATAGAATACCCGGGACAGGAACCACCAAATCCGCGTTGCGAGCGGAACGGGACCACTTCGACATGGACGGACAAGCGCTCGACCTCCAGATCGCCGATCTGGCCGCCAGCCTCGGTGACGCCACCCGCCGTGGCATCTACATCACGGTCCGGGAGTCGCCCGAGGCGGTCACTGCGAGCCACATCGCCGAGCTGTTCGACATCCACCCGAACGTCGCACGCCACCATCTCGACCGGCTCGTCGACGACGGCTACCTGTCGGTCACGAGTCGCAGACCCGAAGGACGGAGCGGCCCCGGCGCCGGTCGACCGGCCAAGCACTACAGCGCCACCTCGAAAGAGGTGTCGGTCCAGTTTCCGGCTCGCCGCTACGACCTGCTCTCCGAACTGCTCGTCCGCGTCATCGAGGAGATCGAACCCGACGACGCCGGTGCGGTGGCCGAGCGGGTGGGCCGCTCGTTCGGTCGCGAGCTGGCCGCCGAGATCGGGCTCCCCACCGATGCCGGATTCGAGGCCGCCGCACAGGCCGTGGCGAGGGCGATGATGGGAGTCGGGTTCGACACCCAGGCCCACATCGACGAACGGCTCCTCGTCACCTCGTTCTGTCCATTCGGTACCACCGCCGCCAATCATCCCGAGATCGTCTGCAAGCTCGATCAGGGAATCGTGCGCGGGCTCATGGAGTCTGCGAACGCACCGACGGCCGCGGTCGTCATGCCGCACGCCACCCTCGAAGAGGACTGCATCACCGAGGTGTGATCGCCTCGAGGTACCTGCCGATCGCCCGGCGTGATCGCAGACGCGTGAAGGACAGGTGGGCGAGCCCGGGGTCCGTCATCGCCGCCTCGTAGGTGGATCGATAGCGGGCGAAATGCCGCCACGTCCACACGAGGAGGTTCTCGTGTTCGTCGAGGCTGAGCAGGTTTCCGAATCGCTCCCGATTCCCGTTCCACAGCTCGCGACGCAGGACGATCCGTCCGACGGTGCGACGTGCGAGCGCCGCCATGACGACGGGTCGGGGCAGATCCAGCCACACGACGGTGTCGGCGTGACTCCAGACGACATCCCGCGCCTTGCCTCCGTAATTGCCGTCGACGACCCACTCGTCGCCCTCGAGGACCGGCCGGAGTGCCTGCTGGAGGTCCTCTGCGCTCGTCCCCGTCCATCCCGGTTGCCAGTGAAGCGCATCGAGCTCGACGTGGGTGAGCCCGAGCCGCGCCGAGAGCTCCGCCGCCACCGTCGTCTTGCCGGAGCCGCTGGCACCGACGACAGAGATCCGTGAGCCGATCACGAGAACAAGAGCAGCGACTCGACGGGCACACCATGGCTCGTGTACCGCGCCGGATCGGGATTCCTGCCCGAGACGAGACGCACGAACGTCTCCAGATCCGTGAACACCGAGCCCACCCGTTCCCCGATACCGAAGTCGAGGTGCTCCCCGTCCAGGTCGATGGCGATGCGGGGCGCACGGAGCTCGACCGACCGCTCGAGGATGAGTTGGCGGGCGAGCTGCACACCGGCAGACGCGTAGGGATCGGCTGCTCCCAGGGGCTCCCGCACATCCCCGCCATGGATCCACTCGCCGAGCCCGATGCCGTCGAGTCGCCCGTTCGCCCGATCGATGGCTTCGGCGGCGGCCTCGTAGCCGGCGTCCAGCTCGGCGACCACGTCGAGGATCGGCCAGTCGGCCCGCTCATCGACGTCGGCCTGGTTGTCGGCCGGAGTGAAACCGTGCAGATCCCCGGATGCCGCACGGGTGAGCGCAGCTGCGCAGTGGGCGAGCACGTCCCGCACCGACCATCCGTCGCACACGGTGGGGAGGTCGAACTGCTCGGCACCCGCAGCGGCGAGGACCGGTCGAATGGCGTCACGTTCGATCAGCAGCAGACGGGCGGCGTCACGCATGCCTCGCAGGCTAGGCGGTAGCCTCGCCCGGGCCGACGAGGAGACGACAGCGACGTGGCGTGGATCGAGACCATCCGTGAGGACGAGTGGGGAGGCGATCTCGCCGAGCTGTATGCCACCGTCGTCGACACCCAGCACGAGCGAGTCGACAACATCATGCAGATCCACTCCCTCAACCCGAGAGCGCTCGCCGCACACAACGCGCTCTACACGTCGGCGATGCGTGGCACCGCAACTCTGCGGAAGGTCGACCGGGAGCTGATCGCATACGTCGTCAGCGCACTCAACGAGTGTCACTACTGAATGGTCCATCATCGGCGCGGTCTGCGCCGGTTGCTGAAAGACGACGACCTGCTCGGGCGCGTCGACGTCGACTGGCGGACTGCCGGCCTCGATCGGCGCCGGACCGCGATGCTCGGCTATGCAGAGAAGTTGACGCTGACCCCGGGGCGGATGACGGAGACCGACGTCGATGAATTACGGGCGGCGGGCTTCACGGACCGCGACATCCTCGACATCTGTGAAGTCGTGTCCTACTACGCGTACGTCAACCGGATCGCCGACGGCCTCGGCGTCGCCCTCGAGACGTGGATCGACGAGTGACCGGAGCATTCGAAAGGGCGTTGCGCATCCACGAGACGCTGCCGGTCGTCGACGGGCACAACGACCTCCCCTGGGCGCTCCGCACGGAGGCCGGAGGAGACCTGGACGCCGCCGACCCGTCGGGTCATCTGCCCGGATTCCACACCGACATCCCGCGCCTCGTGCGCGGCGGAGTGGGTGGGCAGTTCTGGTCGGTCTACGTGCCCGCTGACCATCCCGAGCCCTTCGCCACGACGATCCAACAGATCGAGTTGACGATGTCGATGATCGAGCGATGCGATCGGCTGGAGCGGGCCGTCACGGCGTCCGATGTCCGTCGGATCAGGGCGTCGGGGAAGATCGCTTCACTGCTCGGCGCCGAGGGCGGCCACTCGATCGAGGGCTCGCTCGACAAGCTCCGTGAGCTGCGAGAGCGCGGTGTGCGCTACATGACGCTGACCCACACCGACACGACACCGTGGGCGGACTCGGCGACCGATGACCCCATCCACGGCGGCCTCACCGAGTTCGGCCACTCGGTCGTCCGCGAGATGAACCGGATCGGCGTGCTCGTCGACATCTCTCACGTGTCCGACGAGTCCATGCGTCACGCCATCGCCACCAGCGCTGCGCCCGTGATCGCCTCACACTCCAACGCCTGGACACTGGCGCCCCACCCGCGCAACATCCGGGACGACGTGCTCGAGTCGATCGGGCGGACGGGTGGCGTCGTGATGGCTGTCTTCTTTCCCGGCTTCGTGGTCGCGGACACGGCACGGGCGATGGCCGGGCTGTACGACGTGTGGCGCGACATCCGACTGAGACTCGCCGGCGACGAGCGCGCCATCACCGCCGAGCTCGATCGCATCGACCGAGAGCTCGACGTCGAATCTGGCACCGCTGCGGACGTGTGCGACCACATCGAGTACATCGCCGACCGTGCAGGCATCGACTGTGTCGGAATCGGGTCGGACTACGACGGGATGTCGCTGGTTCCCGACGACATGCCGGACGTCTCCTCCTATCCGGTGCTCACCGCCGAGCTGTTGCGCC
>CAYFYC010000044.1:19274-20695 GCA_964347305.1 uncultured Acidimicrobiaceae bacterium
GCTCGCCTGGCTCGCCAACCTGCTCGTGCCCGCCGAGCTGTTGCGCCGGGGGTGGTCCGAGAGCGACGTCCGCAAACTGCTCGGTGAGAACATCCTGCGTGTCCTCGACGCCGCAGATGGAGTGGCGGCTCAGACGGCCATGTGACGAATGACCATGTGGAGAATCCCGCCGTGGCGGAGATAGTCCACCTCGATCGGGGTATCACAGCGACA
This sequence comes from uncultured Acidimicrobiaceae bacterium, assembly GCA_964347305.1. Lineage (GTDB taxonomy): Bacteria > Actinomycetota > Acidimicrobiia > Spongiisociales > UBA5794 > CAYFYC01. The sequence continues at coordinate 19,488 of CAYFYC010000044.1, forward strand.
GACCGTCATGAACTCGACCTCGCTGTCGTCCTCTCGCCTGGCCACCACCCTCACGAGTTGCCGCGGCTGCAGCGTGTCGTCCACGTCGATCTCGTAGGTCTCGGTGCCATCGAGGCCCAACGTCTCGGCCGACTCGCCCTCCTGGAACGTGAGCGGGAGCACTCCCATCATCACGAGATTCGAGCGGTGAATCCGCTCGAAGGACTCTGCGATCACGGCACGAACGCCGAGCAGGAACGTTCCCTTCGCCGCCCAGTCCCGAGAGCTCCCCATGCCGTAGTCCTTGCCACCGAGGACGATGAGCGGGGTCTTCGTCTCCTGATAGCTCAGGGCGGCCTCGTAGACGGTCTTGACCTGGCCGTCGTTGAAGTCCGTGGTGTAGCCACCCTCGGTCCCGGGCGCCAGCTCGTTCTTGACGCGAATGTTGGCAAAGGTGCCTCGGGTCATCACGCGGTCGTTGCCCCGACGTGACCCGTACGAGTTGAACAACCGCTTCTCGACTCCCCGTGACAGCAGATACTGGCCCGCCGGCGAGTTCGTGGCGATCGCTCCGGCCGGTGAGATGTGGTCGGTGGTGATGGAGTCGCCGAGCTTGAGCAGGACGCGGGCATCGCGGATGCCGTCGATCGCCTCGGGCTCGGGCCCCAGCCCCACGAAGAAGGGTGGTTCCTGGATGTAGGTCGAATCGTCGTCCCAGTCGTAGAGCGCCGACCGCGTGGTCTCGACGGCCCGCCACTCCTCGGAGCCGGTGAACACGTCCGCGTACTTGGCGCGGAACTGATCCGCGCTCACCGACGAGGCGACGAGCTCGGCGATCTCCCGCTGTGTCGGCCAGATGTCACGCAGGAACACCTCGTTGCCGTCGTCGTCGGTACCGATCGGCTCGGTCTCGAGATCGATGTCGACGGTCCCCGCCAGGGCATAGGCGACAACGAGCGGTGGGCTGGCCAGATAGTTGGCGCGCACATCGGGTGAGATCCGGCCCTCGAAATTCCGGTTCCCGGACAGGACGGATGCAGCCACGAGGTCGTGCTCGTTGATCGATGCGCTGATGGGCTCCGGGAGCGGCCCGGAGTTGCCGATGCAGGTCGTGCATCCGTAGCCCACGACGTAGAAGCCGACCGACTCGAGATCGTCGAGCAGGCCCGATGCCTCGAGATAGTCGGTCACCACCTTGGACCCGGGGGCGAGCGACGTCTTGACCCACC
>CAYFYC010000044.1:20874-21215 GCA_964347305.1 uncultured Acidimicrobiaceae bacterium
GTCGCCATCCTTCAGGTCGAAGGTTGCGCCGTCGAACTCGGTCGCCACGGGCCCGGAGGCAGCCGCACCCGCCTTGCGCAACCCGCCCGAGAGATCTGCCTGCCACTGGCGCTTCATGTCCGTCAGCTCGATCCGGTCCTGGGGTCGCTTCGGGCCCGCCAGCGACGGTGTGACGGTCGACATGTCCAGCTCGAGGTTGGAGCTGTAGACGATCTCGTAGTCGTCGTTGCGCCAGAGGCCCTGGAGCTTGGCGTACTGCTCGACCGTGGCGATGTGGTCCTCGTCACGCCCACTCAGGCGCAGATACGTGAGCACCTGTTCATCGACCGGGAAGAACCCGA
>CAYFYC010000044.1:21273-27925 GCA_964347305.1 uncultured Acidimicrobiaceae bacterium
GGACCGTAGAACTCCACGAACTTCCCGACGACACCGTGTTCGCGCAGCATCTGGGTCACCCGCAGCACGAGGTCGGTGGCCGTCGCCCCTTCGGCGAGCTTGCCGGTGAGCTTGAAGCCGACCACCTCGGGCAGGAGCATGTAGATGGGCTGGCCGACCATCGCCGCCTCGGCCTCGATGCCGCCGACACCCCATCCGACGACGCCGAGACCGTTGATCATCGTCGTGTGCGAATCGGTGCCGACGAGGCTGTCGGGATACAGCGTGCTTCCGTCGTCCCAGACGACCTTGGCCAGGTACTCGAGATTCACCTGGTGCACGATGCCCGTCGCCGGCGGCACGACTCTGAAGTTGTCGAAGGCCGACTGACCCCACTTCAGGAACTCGTAACGCTCCCGGTTGCGTTCGAACTCACGCTCGGCGTTGATGAGCAGCGCCTGCGCGCTGTTGAAGGCGTCGACCTGGACGGAGTGGTCGATCACGAGATCGACCGGAACCTGCGGGTTCACGAGTTGTGCGGCCGACTCGTCGCCGGTCATGCGCACGATGGCGCTCCGCATTGCAGCGAGGTCGACCACGGCCGGCACACCTGTGAAGTCCTGGAGGACGACACGCGCCGGCTTGAAGGCCACCTCGGTTTCGGCGACCTTCGATGCGTCGTACTGGGCCAGCGCCACGACGTCGTTGTCGGTGACGACCTGCCCGTCGTGGGACCGCAGAGCCGACTCGAGCAGGACCTTGATCGAATACGGGATCGAATCGATGTCGCCGATGTCTCGCAGCGCGTCGAGACGGTGAACCGTGCGCTCACCGAGCGGCGTGGTGATCGTCGTCAGGGCTCCGAACGGGTCGTGATGGTCACTCATCTGGGGCCTTTGGTCTGGACTGCTCGTGCGGGCCCAGCCTACCGCCACGCCCGTCGCCCCCAGCGGGCGCGACACGTCGGCTCGACTGGTGGTAGTGGTGCGATCCTTGATAACGTCCCCCCATGGTTTCCACCCCTCGGAGCATGCTCGCGCTGCGCCGCGTGTTCGTGGCGATGGCGATTGGAGCAGCGATGCTGCCGGCCGCGCCCGCCATGGCGCACGACGGCTTCTGCAAGGGTTTCCCCGTCACGATCTTCGACGGTTCACCAGGTGATGATGTCATCGAGGGCACGGACGGCCCTGACGTGATCCAGGCATTGGGGGGCGACGACGTCATCTACGGCCTCGCCGGGGACGACATCATCTGCGGAGGCGCGGGCGACGATCACATCTTCGGCGGGGAAGGCAACGATCTGCTCGTGGGCGGCTGGGGCGACGACTGGATCAGAGGCGACGACGGCGACGACGACATCCGTGGCAACGCCGGGAACGACCGCCTCTACGCCCATCTCGGGACCGACATCATCAGGGGCGGCACAGGGTCCGACGCATGCGGGGCCGAGACGCGCTGGAACTGCGAGATGAAGAAGCGTTGGGGCCACGATCCCGAGGACTGGTCGGACCTCGTCGAGATCCACTTCGGCGCCATCGCCGAGACGATCGAGGCGCCCGATCTCGCGGCAGAGGCGATGATCGTCATGGCATGCGAATCGGCCGGCGAGCCGTTCGCCGAGAATCCGCGGTCGACTGCGTCGGGGCTCTTCCAGTTCCTCGATGGCACCTGGGACCGCTGGAACCCTGAGACCGAGGGCTGGGCAGGTGAGTCGGTCTTCCATCCGGAGGCCAACATCGCCACCGCAGCCCGGCTCGTGCTCGCCAGCGTTGAAGAAGGCCAGGACCGCTGGTGGCAATGGAGCTGCAAACCCTACTGAGGGTCAATCTCCCCAGAACCGTTGTTCGCGGAACGGGTCGCCATACATGTGGTAGCCATTGCGCTCCCAGAACCCCGGCCTGTCACCGTCCATGACGACGAACCCCGTGACCCATTTCACCGACTTCCAGAAGTAGAGGTGCGGGACCACCAGGCGGAGCGGCCAGCCGTGCTCCACATCGAGAGGCTCTCCCTCGTAGGTGTGAGCGAACAGGTTGTCGTCACGCAGGAAGTCCTCGATCGGCAGGTTGGCGGTGAACCCGTGGTACGCGGTGACCATGACGTGGGTTGCGCCTTCCGCCACATCGAGCCTGTCCCAGATCGTCTTCACGGGCACCCCGGTCCACGTCGTGTCCAGCTTCGACCATTTCGTCACGCAGTGGATGTCGTAGGTCTTCGTCTCCTCGTCGAGCGATTGGAATTCGTCCCATCCCCACGTCAGCTCGGTGCCGACGAGACCCGTGACAGAGAACGACCAGGTTCCCAGGTCGACGTCCGGAACCGTCCCCGCATGCAGAACAGGGAAGCGATCCGTCACGTACTGACCTGGCGGCACGCGAGCAGGATCGATGCCACGGTCCGCCAGTTCGTCCTTGTTGCGCGAGAAGAAGCTCATGGAGGCGATGGTACCGGTCACCGTTAACCTTCCATCGCGATGACCGAGCTCGACGACGATCGCCTGACGCGCGCCCCCGATCGGTTCGCCACTCCGAAGCGGCGCCGCCCGCTCTGGGCGCTCGCACTCATCGCGTTTGCCGTGATGAGCGTCGCCGCCTGGCAGCTTCGTGACCCGCGTCCCGATGCGCCCACGGCGACGGAGGCGATCGACTCGCAGAACCCGGGGGCGGCGGGAGATCGAGCGTCCGGCTTCGAGGTCTCGCTGCGCAACGGCGAGGTGTTCTCACTCGAACGGCATCTCGCGAGCGACGGGCGTCCCGTGCTCCTCAACCTGTGGGCCTCATGGTGCATCCCGTGTCGCAACGAGATGCCACTCCTCGACGACGTTGCCCCGACCTACCCGTCTGTGCTCTTCCTCGGTGTCGCCGTCAACGACACGCGGCCGAGCGCCGAGGACTTCGTCGAGGAGATCGGCGTCAGCTACTCGATCGGATTCGACGAAGCCGGCACGCTCACGGACACCTACCCGGCGCCGGCCATGCCGGTCACCTACATCATCGGTGCCGATGGCACCATCCGGGCCCGGTTCTTCGGCGAACTGACGGCCGACAGAATCGCCGGACTGCTGAGCGATGTGAGCTGAGCAGTCAGCTGCCGGTCCAGCGCGGAGGACGTTTCTCGAGGAAGGCGGCGACGCCCTCCCTGGCGTCGTCTGTCATGGCGACAGCCGTCAGACCGGCGTGGAGCAGATCGAGCGCAGCGTCCAGCGGCATGTCCTGCGACCCGTAGAACGCAGCGCGACCCAACGACACGACGCCTGAGGGCAGGCCTGCCACCGCCGTCACGGTGTCGTCCACCGCCGCATCGAGCGCGGGATGGTCACGAAGCACGCGGGACACGATCCCGATCCGCTGCGCCTCGAGCGCATCGACCCGCCTGCCGGTGAGCACCAGATCGAATGCGATCCGTCGCGGAACCGTTCTCACCAGCACCGCCGAGATCATCATCGGCCACAGGCCCACGAGCACTTCCGTCGCTCCGAACGTCGCATTCTCAGAGGCGAGCACGATGTCGCACGCTGCGGCCAGACCGAGACCGCCCGCCAGTGCATGCCCGTTGACGCGGGCTATCACCGGCTTGTCGGCGCGGTGGATCGCACGCAACATGTCGGCGAAAGCCGCACGCCCGGCGTGACCCTGCAGCGGCTCATCGACGAACCCGCCACCCAGGTCACCTCCTGCCGAGAACGACTTCGATCCCGACCCCGTCAGGACGATTGCCGAGACCTCGCGATCGTCGGCAGCGTTCTCGAGCGCCGCCACGATGTCTCGCATGGCCCGGACGGTGAGAGGGTTGTGCCGGTCCGGGTCATCGATCGTGATCGTCGCACGGGGCGCGTCGGTCTCGTAACGGATCATCATCCGAGGTTATCCGACGTCGCCGTCGAGGACATCCGTGGTCACTAACGTCGCGGCTCTATGACCTGGCTGCTTGCCGTCCTCGTGGTGTCGGTGGTGATCGGCGTGGCACGTGGGGGCAAGCTGGCCAACGTGTCCGAGATCTACGCGCGCGGTTGGGTGCTGCTGTTTCTCGCGTTCGGCATGCAGTGGGTCGCCACCCTGCTCTCGGCGGACTCGGGAAGGCTGGCGACAGCGCTCATCCTGGTCAGCTACGTGGCCCTCCTCCTCGCAGTGTGGCTGAACCGCCGTCACCCCGGTGCGATGCTCGCAGGCATCGGCGTTGCGATGAACTTCCTGGTGATCGCCGTGAACGGAGGCATGCCGGTCTCCGAGGAAGCGATCGTGCTCGCAGGTGGCTCCGCCGGTGCATCACTCGACGCCAAGCACGTCCTCCTGACGGCCGAGAGCCGTCTGCCGTTCCTCGCAGACGTCATTCCGCTTCCCCGTGAAGTCATCTCCATCGGCGACGTGCTCTTGGGCGTGGGAATCGGAGTGTTCATCGAGTACCAGATGCGCCGACCACGACCCCTCTTCAGAAAGGCATCTCGAACCGAGCCCGGCTCCGCCTACTGAGCGATCAGCTCTCCGGTGCGATTGAGGACGCGGCGGAGGGCGGCGACGATGTCCGGGTCGAAGTCGTACGCACTGCCACGGTGGAGTCGCTCCATCGCATCGACGGCATCCAGGTGCATCTCGTTTCGTGCTTCGTCGTAGGCGCTGGCAACCTTGATGATCCTCGAGATGAGCGGCACGTCGTCGTCGCGCACCACTCCGGGGCTGCGGTAGTTGCGATGCTGTCTGCGGACGAGTTCGGCCACTCCAGTGAGATACGGGGACTCTGCAATGATCTGCGCACCCCATCGAGCGACATCGTCGTCCGTGTACCCGGCTTTGAGAATCGCCGGCTCGTTCAGCGTGATCCGTCCGATGTCGTGCATGAGCGCCCCGTACTCGAGGTCGAAGACCTCGTCCGGGTGCATTCCAATGTCCCGACCGATGGCCACCGCGAGCTCGGCCGTACGAGTTGCATGGCCCGCCGGCGCCAGTCCAGCCACCTCCGGGATCTGGGCGAGGGCACGGATGGTCTGGCCGTAGGTGACTCGCGTTCCGTGATAGCGCACGAACGCGAGGTGACCGAACGCATATGGCAAGAGAGCGACGGGAAAGGCCCACCAGCGCATGGCCGCCCACCCGAACCCGAACAGAGCGCCGGCGGTGAACATCGACAGGGCGACCGGCCAGTCCTCGAGAGCGAGCAGCCACTCGTACCGAAGCGAATTGTCCCGGCCGACCCCATCGAGCACGCCCCGGACGAGCGCCCTCAGAACGAACCATGCGAAGGCGCCCGCGAGCAGGGCAGCCATCGCCTCGAGGTCGCCCGCATCGAACGAGCCCGCCACGACGTCCAGCGACCAGGTGATGCCGATGAACGCAGCGATGCCGAGAGACTGAGCCGGGACATAGGCGTCGGGCGCGGTACCGCCGCGACGACGAACGAGGTCGAGGAGCAACCAGACGAACATACCGATGGCAGCCGATCCGATAATGGCCCACCAGTCGTGCCGCACCAGCGGCATGGCCACGATCGCAGCTATGCCAAGACGATGGTTGTCGCCACTGGGGGCAGGGACACGCACCGCCTCGAGGATCAGCACGGCTGCGGCGCCGAGGACGACGGACAGCACCGATTCGGCCAGGGGTACCGACAGGCTCGCCACGACCAGCAGCAATGGGAGAGGCAGCAGCGTCCGCACCAACGAGCTCGCTTCAGCCACTGGCCGGCGCCTCCTCAGCCAGTCGCCGCGCCTCGACCTCGCTCGCGACATCCGGCGATCCGTAGCGCTCCCCCCGTCGCTCGAGAGCCGTCGTCAGGGCAGCGACGGCGACCGGGTGGAATTGCCCTCCGGCGTTCTTCTCCAGCTCCCGAAGTGCGTATTCCTGGGTGAGTGCAACGCGATACGACCGTGTCGACGTCATTGCGTCGAACGAATCGGCAACTGCGAGGATGCACGACTCCATGTCGGGCTCATGTCCATCGACGTGCTCGTGAGGGCTGTATCCGGAGCCGTCGTAATGCACGTGGTGGCTGGCGGCGATCGCCACCATCGGTTGGAGGAACTCGACCTCTGACAGCAGTTCCTCCACCAGGTGGACGTGCTGCTGCATCTGTTCGTATTCCTCATCGCTCAGCCGAGCGCGTTTCCGGATCAGATCGCGCGGGACGGCCAGCTTGCCCACGTCGTGGATGAGTGCAGCCCATCGGAGGCGCTCGAGCTGGGTGCCGTTGAACCCCAGTTCGTCACCGACGAGCTCGGCGAAGTATGCGACCCGCTCGGTGTGGCCTCTGGTGTACAGGTCCTTCGCCTCGAGTGCCTTGATGAAGCCTCGAAGGGTCGACTCCTGAGCCTCGCGAAGCTGCGAGTAACTCGAAAACGTCATGTGGCTGACAAAGAACACGACCAACATCAGCGGCAGCGCTACGGGACCAAGAAGCACGTACCCTGCGCCCAACAGCCCCCCGAGAAAGCCATTCCCGACCAGCTGGGGAAGGATTGTGCCGAGCTTCGACCACGGCCGGACCTCCGTACGGCCCCACACCTTCTTGACTATGTACAGCACGAATCGATAGTTGAGAACACCGTGGACCACTGCGCCGACGATTGATGCGATCGCGACCTGCCAAAGCTGACGAGGTGTTATCGGATCGGGCAGGAGGTAGGACATAGCCATTGTTGCGGCCGTTACAGCCAAGGTTGCTTGACCCATGTTGACCAGAG
>CAYFYC010000045.1:0-21739 GCA_964347305.1 uncultured Acidimicrobiaceae bacterium
TCAATGGTACGACGCCAACATCTCGATCCCCGGATGCGACAAGAACATGCCGGGTTCCGTGATGGCGATGGCTCGCCTCGACCGGCCCTCGATCATGGTCTACGGCGGAACCATCCGGGCGGGACAATCGAGCAAGGGCACCCCGCTCGACATCGTCTCCGCTTTCCAGTCCTACGGCGAGTTCATCGCCGATCGCATCGACGAGGACGAACGCCTCGACGTCGTTCGCAACGCCTGCCCGGGACCGGGTGCCTGCGGGGGCATGTACACGGCGAACACGATGGCATCGGCGATCGAGGCATTGGGCATGTCACTCCCCTACTCGTCGTCCACGCCGGCCACCGATCCGGCGAAGCTCGACGAGTGCATCGCAGCGGGCCATGCGATCCGCAACCTGCTGGAACACGACATCACCCCGCGCCAGATCATGACCCGGGAGGCCTTCGAGAACGCCATGGTGATCACGATGGCGCTCGGTGGGTCGACGAATGCCGTGTTGCACCTCATCGCCATGGCTCGGTCGGCCGACGTCGACCTCACCATCGACGATTTCCAATCGGTGAGCGATCGCGTCCCGTTCCTCGCCGATCTCAAACCGAGTGGACGCTTCGTGATGGAGGATCTCCACGCGGTCGGCGGGACGCCTGCCGTGCTCGAGATGCTGCTCGACCACGGCGTCATCCACGGCGACTGCCTCACCGTCACCGGTGCCACGCTCGCCGAAAACCTCGCCGACCTCCCGGGCCTCGCCGACGGACAGCAGGTCGTGGCGTCGTGGGACTCACCGATCAAGGAGAACGGCCACATCACGATCATGCGGGGCAACGTCGCTCCAGGCGGAGCCGTCGCCAAGATCACCGGCAAGGAGGGGCTGCGCTTCACCGGCCACGCCAAGGTGTTCGACTCCGAGGAGGACATGCTGCACGCCCTCGAGCGCCACGAGATCGGACCCGGTGACGTGATCATCATCCGCTACGTCGGGCCGAAGGGCGGTCCGGGGATGCCCGAGATGCTGACACCGACGTCGGCGATCATGGGTGCCGGGCTCGGTGCCGACGTGGCCCTCATCACCGACGGCCGCTTCTCGGGAGGATCCCACGGCTTCATCATGGGGCACGTGACACCCGAGGCCCAGGAAGGTGGCCCGATCGCCCTCATCGAGGATGGGGATCCGATCACCATCGACGCCGTCGCGAGAACCATCCAGGTCGATGTCACCGACGACGAACTCGCCAGGCGCCGAACGGCTTGGACCGCACCGCCACTCAAGGCGACACGGGGGACGCTCTACAAGTACCTGAGGGCCGTCAAGTCGGCATCAGAGGGCTGTGTTACCGACGAGTGACGCCAACGAGATTGGCCCCATTCGAGTCAAAGGTCCCTGGTTTCCCCACTGCCGGAAGCGCACGATCGCGACAGAGAAAGGCGGTGGCAATGACCGACATCGACTTCGCCAGCCTCCCGCCGGATGTACGTTCGTTCAGACCGCGCTGCCCCGGCTGCACCCCGGAGACGCTCGCAGCGCCGTCGGCACGTCCCTGCAGCTTCTACGACTGCCCAGGGCTCCCCGCATCACTCAAGGTGACATGCGAGCTGTGCTTGTACGACTTCGCGGCCGGCGAGGGCCAGGTGAAGTGCGATCACTCCGTCTGTGAGGCCGCCATCGAGCTCTCCGCAAACGTGGCGACGTACGAGGCATGGCGCCGGATGCTGGAAACTATGCCGGCCTGACGTGCGTACGCCTTCCCGGCGTCGACGTCAGGACGGCATGAGTTCGTCGAGCAGTGCTTCGACTCGCCCCCGGATGTCGTCTCGGATCGGGCGGACCGCTTCGACGCCCTGGCCGTGGGGGTCGGGGACGACCCAGTCCTCGTACCGCGTCCCCGGATAGTACGGGCACTCGTCACCACAACCCATGGTGACCACGACGTCGACCTGCTTCACCACCTCGTCTGTCCACTTCTGCGGGACGGCGTCGGCGATGTCGATGCCCACTTCGGCCATGGCCTCGACGGCGGACGGATTGACTGCGTCACCGGGGTTGGATCCGCCGGAGAACACCTCGACGGATCCTCCGGAGAGCTCACGCATGAACCCGGCCGCCATCTGGGAGCGGCCGGCGTTGTGGACACAGGCGAAGAGAACAGAAGGCTTCATGACCACATTGTCGCATTCAAGAGGACCATCGACGACGAACCGGGCGTGCGCTCCGACGGAGCCGTACAGTCGCGTCATGACATTCCAGATCACCGTCGATTGCTCGGACCCCGACCGAATGGCCCGCTTCTGGGCCGCAGCACTGGCCTACGATCTCCAGGAGCCACCGGCCGAGTTCGAGTCGTGGGCGGCGTACTGGGTATCGGTCGGAGTTCCCGAGGCCGAGGTCGAAGACGGCTACGACTGCATCTTCGATCCGGCAGGCCGCGGACCGCGGATCTGGTTCCAGCGGGTACCAGAGGCGAAGACGGTCAAGAACCGGCTGCACTTCGACCTCCTCGTCGGCGGTGGGCGCACCGTGCCCCTCGAAGAACGCCGCGCCCGCGTTGACGCCGAGGCAGCGAGGTTGACCGCTCGCGGCGCCATGGAACGCTTCACGATGGACTCCCCCGAGATCGACCACTACTTCAAAGCGATGTCCGACCCCGAGGGCAACGAGTTCGACATCGTGTGAGCCGGATCGAGCCGTCCAGGCGGTGCTGTCAGCTCCCGATCGTCACCAGGGCGACCGCACGGTCGGTCGTCGCATCGACCTCTCGTACCTCGATGGTGTACGACTCGAAATCGGACGGCGCAGCGACGCCGACACCCATGCCTTCTCCACCGATGACACCTTCCACGTCGATCGTGACGACGGTCTCGCCCACGACCTGCCAGCGAGTCACCACCCTGCCCTCCCAGACACATGTCACGTCCGCAGGACAGCGGGAATCCTCGACCACACCGACGAACTGCACGAGTGGAACGCCGATCTCGACGGCTGACCCGGCCTCGACCGAGACGAGATCGCCCGGCCGACCCTGGGTGGTTGCGAGCCCCGGCTCGACCCAGAAGGGGAACGTGAACTCGCGCTGAGGTCTGCGGTACGCCGGCGGTGCGTCCCATTCGATCAGGCCGGCGAGGACCCCGTCCGGATCCCACGACTGGATCGTGACCCGGCCGGCAACGAAGTACTCCTCGAAGACACTCGTCTCACCGTCCCACGAGGTCCAACGATGCGTCCCGTCGAGCAGCTCGGGCAGCCCGTCGTCGTTGTCACGGAACCGAAGGATCCAGCTCTCGCCGTCCTCGTCGCCGATGCCGCGCGACATCCTCAACACCGTGACATCGTCCTCCGTCGATGCGGTCCAGAACCCGGGCTGGAACCCCGGGACGAGCCAGTCGGAAACGGTCGCACCGGCGTCGACCGGCCCGACCATCGCAACGTCGACGGGAGGACCAGGCGTGCCCGACCCGGAGTCGGCATCGCCACACGCGACGAGGACGATCACGGCCAGGCAGGCCACGGCAAACGCAGCTCTCATGTTGGTGGGACGGCGGGCACGCTCGGCCGGGTTCCCATTCACGGGCGGGTGCGGGATGAATGCGTGCTGAAGCAAGGGCCCGGAGGTGCCGATGATGCTCTCGACTGATGAGGAGAACCATGCGCCGACTGATCGCCATCCTGACACTGCTCGCCCTCGCCGCGTCTGCGTGCCAGATCCGGACCGACATCAAGCTGGACATCGCAGCCGACGAAACGGGGACGCTTGCGTTCGAACTGGGATTCGATGAAGAGTTCCGTCAGCTCGCGGAGGGCGATGGCGGCGAGTTCTCCGTCGAGAATCTCGACGGATTCGGAGGAGATGTTCCCGGGGACTGGACCGTCGAGGACTTCGTGGATGGCGAGTTCGCCGGCACGCGGTTCGCCGTGGATTTCACCAGCCTCGACGACCTCCGGTCGAAGTTGGCGCAGATCGACAGCGGATCGGACGACCCCACCGCGAACTTCTTCGACAACATCGCGGTGACGCGCGACGGGGACACGTTCCGTTTCGACGCGACGATCGCCCAGCTCGACGAGGCCATCACGGAGGATGCCGGCTTCGACTTCGGCATCGACCCGACCCAGTTCCTCTCAGAGGTCTTCCTGGTCAGGTTCGTCGTGACCATGCCGGGGACGGTCGACAGCCACAACGCCGATCGCATCGACGGTTCGACCTTGACATGGGAGGTTCCATTGGATGGAAGCGACCGCACGCTCACGGCGGTGTCCGGCTCCTCCGGTGGATTCCCACTGCTCCTGCTTCTCGCCGCCATCGGGGGCCTCGGCCTTCTCGGGGCGCTCTGGCTCGTCGTTCAACGCCGCCGCCGCCAGATCGATGTCGTCATGTACGGGGACACCGCAGGACACATCGTGAGCGAGGGTGAGGCGAAGCCGGTGGGCGCGGATCCGTTTGCGGGCTGAGCGCACAGACGCCGCCCCTGTCAGGCGCCGGCGACGGCGTCAGCGCGACGCGGAAACGGTGCCCAGCGCCGCGACGAGCTTCTTGAACGGTTGAGCGAGCTGGAGGTCGACGTCCACCGCGCTGCCGTCGGCGAACACGAATTGCACGCCACGACCGAGACCCCGGCGCGACACGTCACCGACGAAGACGTCGCAACGTTCGACGACGAGCGTGGGGTCGGCGAACCGGAGCCCGTTCGACGGGAAGACGTACACGTGACGGGCGGAGACCGCCACGACGCATGACCCGGCCGGGAAGCGCTGCGCGATGCCGACCTGGCGTGCGACCGACTCCGCCTGGCGACGCTCCATGAGGGCCTGGCCGGGGCGAGGCGCCACCGCGATCGCAAACATCCCGGCTCCGTAGGTCCCTCTCGGTTCGCAGAGCACGGCGACCTCGACCGTTTCACCGTCGACGAGGTAGTCGGCGACCTTGCGCTGGGTTCGTTTGGTGATGTCGGCCATGTGAAGTCATCGGCATCGACACCGCGAAACCTGATGCACGCCTGAGTCGCAACCCCGGCCACCACGCGTCGTGCGCCCCGGCGAAACCGGGGCGCACGAGATGTCCTGGAACGAACCGACGCTCAGTAGCGCGGTCGACCGCCTCCACCGGACCGGGGCCTCGCCTCGTTGACGGTGAGCCGGCGGCCCCCGATCTCAGTATCGGCAAGCTCTTCGATGGCTCGACGTGCGTCGTCGTCCGCCATCTCGACGAACCCGAAGCCACGGGAACGCCCCGTGTCCCGATCGCTGATGACCTGAGCCGACGTGACTTCGCCGTACTCCTCGAACAGCTGACTCAGCTGGGCGTTGTCGTATGAGTACGGAAGGTTTCCGACATAGATGTTCATTGATGCTCCTTGAAGCCGGAGGCCGATACTGCGCCCGACCCAATCCCTCCGCGAAGGGGAATTCCCAAGGCATCGCCTCCGGCGACGAAGCCACAGTCCGTTGTGAACGGGACTCGAACAGCCTCCAAGTTAGTAGACGTCCGGCGCGATGGAAGCGCGATCCACCGAGAATGCGTGGGTCAGGGGCTCACGGCTTCATGTCTCACACCGGCTTTCGGCGCCGAAAGGACTATTTCGGTGACCATATTTTCGTTTTTCGCGAGTTTCGTGCCGATACAGAGAGTGGCGGAGTCAGTCACATCGTGTGACAGAGACATGATCACCGGAGGAGCCGATGACAACACGCATGCCATCGACGACACGTCGCTCACTGAGCCTCGTGGTGGCACTCCTGGCCGCGCTGGCCCTGCTGAGTGCCGTCGCCGCGACAGCCGAGGCCGCAAAGCCGGACCAGATCCTCGGCGCCGACGTGATGGTCGTCAACCAGTTGTCCTGCGTGGCGACGATCGACGTCACGCTCAACTCACGGGGATCGATGAAGAACGACATCGAGGTCACGGTGGTCGGCCAGGGAACCGGCTTCACGGTGCAGCGCGAGGCCAAGCGTGGCGCAGTCCTTCGATTCATCGAACCTCTCGGCGGTCCCGGGTTGTACACGGGAACCGCAGTGAGCCGAAACCCGCGGACGGGTGCGGTGGTGCAGACCATCGACATCGGCTTCATCGTCTGCGGCTGACCCACACACAGATCGGCGAAAGCGACGCCCCCGGGTCTCCCCCGGGGGCGTCATCGCGTCGGCGACCTCGGCGGCGACATCGCGGCTGATGCGAGCATCACCGCCGTCGACGGGCTGCGGCCCTCCTGGCGACAGCCGTGGTCGCCATCAGCAGGCCCGCTGCGACGAAGAACCCGAGCGCACCCGCCAGGAAGGTGAGGAGCACCGCAGCGGCAAGACCGAGCGTTGTTGCCGCAACCATCATTGCGAGATTGCCCTGACGCCGACCGTCGTTCTCACCCATCGCACGTATTGTTGCCCGACAACGGGTGAAGAGGCTTCTCCTCATGCCGCACGCGCGACATCACGCCCCCGCTTCGCGAGGGCGTGATGCTCCTGGTGTCTCCGGTCCCCCCCTTGTTGCGGGTCCGGAGCGCACGAGGCCAATCGCCTCAGCTCGTCATACCGTCGAGCTGTTTGGTGGCCGTCTCGATGTCGAGCATGGCTCTGCGGATCGCTTCTTCGACCTTCGGGGCGAGCTGGGAGTCCAGCACCTTCTGGAGCCGGTCGACTGCCTCTGCCTCTCCGTTCTTGGCGGCCTCGATCACCGCATCGTCCCCACCGACTGCGGACTTCACTCGCATCCATCCGCGATGCAGCGCGCCCGTGATCGTTCCACCTTCGGCCTCGGTGATGTCTCTCGCCTCATCGGCGGCCACGGCGATCAGCTGATCGAGCACTGCCTCTCTCGACTTGGCCAGCTTGCGGAGGTTCGTGGCGAGGATGGCGTTGGAAACCTCGTCGGCGGCCGTCATGTAGCCGCGGACACCGTCTTGCAGGGCCCGGACTGCGTCGTCGAGCTCTTCGGTCTGCATCGGCATCGACCACTTCTCGGTGTTGATGACATGTGGAGTCGTCATCATGGTTGCGCTCCTCTCGTCATTGCGTTTGTTGTTGGCTACATACCCGGACAGGGCGATCTCAAACGTGCGGGACAGACGTGGTGCACCTTTTGGGCTGTCCTCTCGCACGTCACGCCGCTCAGCGTGTCACCAGCTCGAGTTGATCGCGAGTGCGCCCGGCCTGGGTGAGGGCGCTGCGCACGGCATCACCGACCGGATCGGGAAGTGGGCGATCCAGAGTGCTCCGCAGCGCACCGATCGTGGCCGTCTCACCGCGTATCAACGAGGACACCACACCGGCGTCACCGTCTGTCGCCGCTCCGAGATCGACAGCAGACCGAGCAGCCGTGGCGTGTGTCGGCGTCACGTCGGAGAGTTGCACCTCCGGGGACCGCCGGATCGACCGGACGACCCGATCGAGTGTTGCCTGACGTTCTGCGACGAGCCGCTGCATCTCCATCACCAGACGTGGGTCGCCGAGTTCGTTGCGGGCGGCGGCGAGCCTTCGTCGTCCTTCCTCCAGCTCGGCGAGCGCACGGCCGATGGCGTCGACACTCGGGGAGGTGGAATCGGAGGCTGCCTTGGTTCGGGGATGCGAGGTCATACACGTCTTTCTTTGGCCTATGACGACGTCATACCCACCGCCGACGATCCGAAACCCCGGCGCCCGCCATCGCGTACAGTGGCGCCATGCTGGTCACGATGGTCGTCGAGATCCCCAAGGGGAGTCGCAACAAATACGAGATGGATCACGACACAGGTGAGATCCATCTCGATCGAATGCTCTTCACAGCCACCAGGTATCCCGCCGAGTACGGCTTCATCCCCGACACGCTCGCAGAGGATGGCGACCCGCTCGACGCCCTGGCCCTGACGACGGAGCCGACCTTCCCGGGATGCCGGATTCGCATACGACCGCTCGGCGTGTTTCTCATGGAGGACCAGGGCGACCCCGACCACAAGATCCTCGGCGTACCGACAGGTGATCCCGTGTGGCGCGACGCCGAGAGTCTCGACGAACTGCCCCGTCACATCCTGCAGGAGCTCGAGCACTTCTTCGAGGTCTACAAGGACCTCGAGGAGAAGAAGACCGCTGCCATCGGATGGCGATCCGTCGACGAGGCGCAGCGAATCATCGACGAGGCCTACGCCCGAGCCGGCTCCGGCAACGGGCACTGAAGCGTACGGCTGGCGCTTTGCATCGCCACGCCGCACAATCGCCCCGTGCAGTTCCGAGAATGGATCGAGTGGCTGAAGGACCGGCAGTTCGTCATCCCTTCGGTGTTCATCGCCGTCGGGGTGATGCTGGCCGTGATCACGGGGGTGCTCGACGACTCCGTGACGGGCACACCGCTCGTCATTCCTTCCACGGTGAGAGCAGCCCGCACATTGCTGGCCACCGTCGCCGGCGCCATCATCACGGTCGCCGCACTCGTGTTCTCGTTCAGCGCAGTCGCCGTCCAGCTCGCCGGTAGCCAGTACTCGCCTCGCGTCATCCAGGACTTCCTGCGCGATCGCTTCCAACAGAGCGTCGTCGGGCTCGTGATGGGCACGTTTGCGTTCTCGCTCGTGAGCCTCGCGGCCCTCGGATCGGACGAAGCCGAGACGAGCCGGGTCGACGTGACCGCCACCGTTGCCGTGGTACTCGGCGTGGCCTCGGCCGTGGCGATCGTGACCTTCATCGACCACATGACCCGACGTCTTCGTGTCGACGACACGATGCAACGCCTCGCCCAGGCGACGATCGCAGCGTTCGATCGATCCCGGCCACCGTCCGCCGTCGATGACGACACGTCCTGGCAACTGGTCCCTTCGACGGAGTCGCGTGCGGTCAGGGCGCGCTCGACCGGATTCGTGCAGGCGGTGGACGTCGATGCGATCCTCCGGGCGGTGCCCGCCGGTGCCGTCGTGCGGCTCGACATCTGGCCGGGACATCACGTCACGCAGGGCAATCGGATGGCCACGATCTGGACCGAAGAGAGTGCAGACGTCGACTTCGACATCAACTCCGCGGTCGCCATCGGCGAGGCCAGGACCATCGAGCAGGACCCGGGGTTCGGAATCCGCCAGCTCGTCGACATCGCTCTTCGTGCGCTGTCCCCCGGTATCAACGATCCGACCACGGCCTCAGACGTCGTCCGTCTGATGGCAGGCCCGATCCGTGCTGCGCACATGGCAGGTATGCCGAGGCGAGTCTTCGCATCGGAGAACGGCTCACGCCTCGTCACACCGCATACACCCACACCCGCCGAGCAGGCGAGACTCGCCTACGACCAGATCATCGCCGCCGCCAGCGACCATCCCGTCGTGGTGCAGGTCATCACCCAGTCGCTGTCCGGCATCGTCGACGAGCTGACCGAGTCAGGCGTCGATGTGGCCGGCCTGACGCGGATCATCGAGCGCATCGAGGAAGGGTGATCTCGCCGTTCGGGTTCACAAGCCCCTGGCGATGGCGGCCGACCTCTCGACGAGCTCGAGAAGCGGATCGTCGTCGGCGGCTCTCGTTCTCAAGAAGGATCGTTGGATCCACCGTCCGGCCGATGACCCCGACCGACACACGCCATACGGTGGCAGGAAATCAGATGAACGAGAGGTTTCGACATGACCATCTATCAGGATGACACGGTGACGGTGAGCGAAGACGGCCTGACGTTGCACAATTATCGCTGGAAGGGCGACCGGCGGGTCATTCCCGCAGGATCGATCGATGCCGTCGAACGATTCGGAATGGGTCCGTGGTCGGGCAGGTATCGGTTGGTGGGCATCGGATTCGGCCGGCCACGCAGCTGGTTTGCGTTCGGCAAGAGCCGCACCAACCGGACCACCGCCGTGTCCGTCGACACCGGAGCGATCATCAAGCCGACCTTTGTTCCCGACGACGTCGCAGCCGTGGAAGAGGCCTTGCGTCGGATCACGCCGTGAGGAGCGAGACTCAGCCGGCCAGGAATGGAACCACGGCCACGTATGACGCCACGAGGACCACGCCCTCGGCACGCGTCAGCTTGCGACCGGTTCGCATCATCACCCAGACCGCGACCGCCTGCGCAACCATCGCCACGGCTCCGGCGCCGGTGAGCCCGGGAGCGTCCAGTGTTCCCCTGGCCACCAGGCCGACGACACCACCGACAACGAGCACATTGAAGAGATTGGAGCCGAGCAGGTTGCCCAGCACGAGATCACCCTCTCCCCTGCGAGCCGACTGAACGACTGTGACCAGCTCGGGAAGGGACGTCCCGATTGCGACGACAGAGGCTCCGACGAGACCGTCGTCGAGCCCGGCCGCGTCGGCCAGTTCGAGCGCACCCCACAAGAGGACTTGCGCAGACCCGAGGGTGCCGATCAGCCCGAGCACCGTCCGTCCCAACTCCTGACCAAGGCGGTGTGTCGAGGCCGCCACAAAGTCCTTGGTCTCTGCGGCGAGCGGATCGCCGGGTCGTGGCCCCACCACGATGAGAACAACCACCACCATCCCGATCAAGAGGCCGACACCTTCCGCTGCGCCGAGTCCGCCCTGCACCAGGATGGCGAACGTCGCCATCGCAAGCAGTGCGAGCGGCGCTTCGCGCCGGACCGTCCTGGAGTCGACGCCCAGAGGGAGGATCAGCACGCCGATGCCGAGGATCAGCCCGAGATTGGCCAGATTCGAGCCGATGACGTTGCCGACGGCCACGCCCTGCTCCCCGTCGAGCCCTGCAAGCACAGACACGATGAGCTCGGGACTGCTGGTCCCGAACCCGATGATGACCACGCCGACGACGAGCGGCGACACGTTGCGCAGTGACGCCACGCGGGCCGCACCGATGACGAACTGGTCGGACGCGTAGGCCAGGATTGCGACTCCCACGACGACCGCAGCCACACCGAGCACGAACCCCTCCTCTCAGGACCGGCAAGCTAGCCGGTCACCGAACCTCGACCGGGCTGGTCGACGCGAATACGCGATCAGGGGCCCGGCACCGTGCCGGGCCCCTGATGTCGCAGGCCGGACGGGTCAGGATGCCTCTGCGAAAGCTTCCTCAGCCTCGATGGCGGGCTCATAGCCGGCTGCTGCGCTCACCTTCTGGGCGATGACTGCCAGCAGCACTCCGTAGACCGCCTTGGAGGCGATGTCGGCGAAGCTGTAGATCAGATTTCGTGCGACGACGCCCGTGGCGCTGGCGCTGATCTGCGGCATGAGATACGCCAGCGGGTAGATGGTCCAGGACACGAGGAACAGGATCCACACGGCCTGGAAGAGCTTGCGGATGACCGGGGTCGCCGCATTGGCCTTGGCGTCGGTGATCGTCTGCCAGGCGACGTAGAGAAGCCAGATGTAGAACACCGTGGAGATGGCGCCCCACAGCCAGAACTGTGCTCCACCGTTGATCTCGTCGAACTGGCCGACGTATCCGGTCCAGATCATGGCGAGGCCGGCGATGACGAATGCGGCCCACCGCTTGCGGAAGGCGGCGCCCGTGATGCCGGCGACGATGAGAAGCTGCGTGAGCAGCACCGGCACGTCGATGCTCCAGTTCATGTACCGGAAACCATTGGAGAAGAGATCGCCGGTCAACGCATACGGTGAGGGCCTCTCAGGAGTCGGTCGTTCCTTCTACGGAACGACCGACGACAAGGACGACAAACCGACGGCGAGCATCGTCGTATGCGCTCCTTCGAGGCCGATTGGTCCGGGCGGCTGGACCGTCAGCTGATCGTGGCGGCGTTGAAGGTGTAGTTGAACCGGAGACAGAAGATGGCGACGGTCAGGTACTCGGACAGATCGACGTCGTCGGGGACCTCGTAGTTCTGGTTGCCCTGGTTGCCCTTGAGCTCACCGAGGTCGTAGAACCCGTCGAGGTGGTAGGCGTCACGATCGTCGACGAGCCCGGACCGGCTGAGGATCACCCGGAGATCCGGACCGTTCGAGACGTCCAGGTTCTCGAACCTGATGATCCGTGAGCCGTCTTCCAGTTCGATGAGGAAGACGTCGCCGCTGCCCGCCTTGCCCGGCGACTGCAGCTCCGACTGGTGCAACACGACGGGACCGGGAGGCTGGGTCGTAGTGGTCGTCGTGGTGGTGGGCGGGAGTGTCGTCGTCGGCGCCGCTGTCGTGGTCGTCGCACCATCGTCGGGCGGCAGCGTCGTCGGCGCCGTCGTGGTCGGTGCAGCTGTGGTGGTCGTCACCTGCGTAGTGGCGACAGCCGCAGAGAACCCCTCGAGCTCCTCGTCCACCCGTTCGTCGATGAACAGCTTCTGCGGCTCGAACCAGACGAGCACGAAGATCACGAACGCAACGGCTCCGATGCCACCGGCCAGCGCCAGCCTCGGATGTTCTCGAATCCATTTCCGCATGAGAAGACGTGCTCCTGGTCCTCGGGGCTCTCAAGAGACAACCACAGATCGCGACGGATGTGTCGGAACATTCCGTGAACGTCGGTCGGCGGCCGGATCTCAGAACAACGGCTCACCCGGCAGCCGGCTGGCCTGGCGGACCCATGACACGAACTGGTCCTCATCGAATCCGCCCGTCTCGGCCACGTGGAGATACCGCACACTCTCCTGCTTCGAGGCGACCGGAGGCAGCGGATCGAGCCGGCCCCCGTTGAGGAACGACACCTTGACGTAGCCCGTGAAGCAGTGGAACCCGAGAAACCAGCCATTCCCGTCCACGCCGTAGAACGGCGTGTTCCAGCGCACAGCCTTACGCACTTCCGGAACGGCTGCCACGACGAGATCGTCGAGCAGGCGCCCGACGTCCTGCTTCCATCCGGGCATCGCGGCGATGTACGCCTGGACCGGGCCATCGCCATCGCCCTTGGGTATCTGCGGGTTGCCACCGGAGAGCAAGACCGGTGCGTCGTCGTCTGGCGCCATGGCCGTTCCTCATTCCATCGACCGTCACGAGGCACCAATTGTCGTCGATCGGATCACACCATCGCTCACCCGGGTTGTCGGCCGGCAGCACAGATCGCGGTGCAAACCCCGCCAGCTCCGAACCAGAGTCGCAGGAGAAGCGGGAGGTGGAGCGTCACTACCCTCGACTGCGATGGCTGCTGCAACGGTCGATGCCTATATCGAGAACAGCGACTTGTGGCCGGCGGAGGTCGCTGCGCTCCGGCCCATCCTGCTGGGAGCCGGCCTCGACGAGGACATCAAGTGGCGCAAGCCCTGTTACAGCCACAACGGTAAGAACGTCGCCATCGTCCAGGAGATGAATGACTTTCTGGCGCTCATGTTCTTCAAGGGAGCGCTGTTGGAGGACCCCGAGGGGATCCTGCGCGACCAAGGGCCGAACTCACGCTCGGCTCGCCGCATCGAGTTCACTTCGGTGGCCGACGTGACACGCCTCTCGGAAGCCGTGGCCGCCTATCTGCAGGAGGCGATGGACGTCGAGGACGCCGGTCTCACGGTCGACGGCCCGCCTCCACTGCAACTCGCCGAAGAGCTCCGAGACCGCCTCGACACCGATGCCGACCTGCGGACCGCGTTCGAGGCGCTGACCCCTGGGCGCCAACGCGAATACAACCTCTACTTCACCGCCGCCAAGAAACCGGAGACCAGGGCGGCTCGTGTCGAGAAGTACGCCGAGAAGATCCTCGCGGGCAAGGGCATGCGAGAGCGCTGACGCTCCCCGATACGTCGGCGGTCACGGTCGCCTGGTGACGAAGACGTACTCGCCGCTGTCGCTGCTCAGCGGGCTGCGATCGAAATCTCCGTAGAGCGCCTCGAGCTCCAACCCGGCGACGTCGATCAGACCGAGCCATTCGTTCTTGGTCGCCCACCACAAGGAGCTCGTCGCACCCGAGTCGAGCCGGAGATCGACACGATTGTCGGCCACGTCGTAGATGTTGGTGTGGGGGACAGGAGTCTCCTGGCGCACTCCATCGAGATCCACCGCGACATGGTGGTCGAACGCGAAGACATTCCAGGCGAACCTGCCGCCGGGTCGGAGCGAGGCCGCCACTCGCTCGAACGTACGTCTGCGGTCCGCCCACGTCGGGAGGTGGAGAAGCGCCCGGGCTGGGCAGTAGATGAGCGCGGCAGATTCATCGAGCTTCAGGTCGCGCATGTCACCGAGACGCAGCTCGAGCGACACCCGTGCGTCGCGTGCCGTGGCTGCGGCGAGCTCGAGCATGGCAGGCGAAGTGTCGATGCCGATGACCGTGCGACCCGTCGCTTTCGCCACTGGGATCGCAACTCTGCCGTTGCCGATGGCGAGTTCGACGACGGAACCCTCCCCCGCCTCCATGGCGAGCTGCACGTAGAACGGCACGTCGTCGATCATGTGCGCCGACCACTCGTCGTACCGCGCAGCGAACTCCTCGTCCCAGGTCATGCATCGAGTGTATGGCACGAACGCCGTCGACCAGGCCACATCCCCTCCTCGCTAGCGTCGTCCACCATGAGCGAGCCACTGATTCGCACCGAGCGCCCCGAGGACTTCGATGAGATCCGCCGGGTCGTCGAAGCCGCATTCGACTCGGAAGCGGAAGCAGACCTCATCGACGGGATCCGGGCGTCCGAGCACTACATACCCGAGCTGTCGCTGGTCGCAGTGATCGACGGCGCCGTCGTCGGGCACGTCATGATCAGCCGCGTGACCCTCATCGATGGCGAAACGCGCCACGTGGCACACAGCATGGCCCCGGTTGCGGTGGCTCCCGACCATCAGGGCCGCGGAATCGGAGGAGCGATGATCCGCAGAGGCATTGCGCTCGCGGAGGAGCTCGGTCTGCCAA
This sequence comes from uncultured Acidimicrobiaceae bacterium, assembly GCA_964347305.1. GTDB lineage: Bacteria > Actinomycetota > Acidimicrobiia > Spongiisociales > UBA5794 > CAYFYC01. The sequence continues at coordinate 14,673 of CAYFYC010000045.1, forward strand.
TGGTGCTGCTCGAAGGCAGCCCCACCTATTACGGCCGGTTCGGGTTCGAGCACTCGAGCCGCCATGGCATCCATTTCGATCTCCCCGACTGGGCCCCGGCCGAGGCCGCCCAGGTGATGCGTCTGCGCCGCTACAACCCGGCCGTGCGCGGCAAGGTCGACTACCCACCTGCCTTCCACCTGGACGACTGAAGCCTCGAGCGGTCACTGATCGACACCTCGTCCGTGTGCAAACGCTTGGCCGGTCACGACCGTGCGATCTGGCCAACGGAAGACGGGAAAAAGTTGCGACAGACAGCGCCTCTGCGGAGTTGTATTGGGTGAGAGTGAGGCGATCGTGGGAAACGAAAGCGAGAGCCGCCTCCCTTGCGCGGAGAGCTCTCGGTTCGGTGCAACACAACGGGCCGCTGTCGCCCCCGCTTCCCCACGAGGATGCTCGTCCCTGCCGCGGCGCCCTTCCACGTCTCGCGTAGGAGACGGTTCCAATCGGGCGCCCGCGGTCCGCGACGCCCCGGCGGTGAACGTCGCCGACCGTAGATCAGCGCCCACACAGCGATCGCAGCGTCCGAACCGCGACCCGACCACACCCTCTCCTCAACGTGTTGCCCGCGGCACGTTCGTCATCCGTGCAGCAGCGGGCACGACAGGAAGCAGGCTGATGCAATGACGATCCGACATGTCTCGCCGCGTGTGCTCTCGTCGCCCGCGGCACCCCGGGTTCGCACCAACCTCGCTGTGGTGGGACTGATCGCAGCCGTGCTGAGCGCCTGTGGTGGCGCTGCGTCCGACTTCCGGGGCTCCCGCTACTCCAGCGGCGAGGATCTGGCAGCCGCGTTGCCCATCCGATGCGATGAGCTGGATTGGTCGGGCAGCAACGAATACGAATCCACCTTCACCTGCACCCGCGACGGAGAGTTCGTCCTCTGGGTCCAACTCGATCCCGGGGCGCGTTTCAGCCGCAGCGACGCCGAACAGATGGGCGCAGACCTCATCGGCGAACAAGCCGGGGAGTCGTGTGAACACTGGGGAGGGGGGCCATTCATCATCGGTGCGAACTGGTTCGGGATCGGCGAGCTCGCGGACGTCGAGGAAGTCGCCGCCGCCACCGGTGCTCTCGTCTACGGGCCTGTCGACTGCGGACCCGACGAGCCGGAGCCCACGACCACGGCGGCCGCCATCGGTGACGCAGTCCCACGCAGTCTCGGTGCGGGGCGTCCGGTCGGTGTCTCTGCGGATGGGGCACTCGCCTACGTGGCGTCGATCGACCCCGAGAGCACGGCGGTCGGTTGCGAAGGCGCTCCGCCGGAATACCTGTGGGCTGTCGACCCGGATACGGGCGAGCGCGTTGCGGTCACCGGAGATGGAACCCACCTCGCCTCGGGCAGGATCCTGGCCGATCGGAACGGCTCAACCGTCTTCGTCAGCCGCTGTGATGGCTTCGTCACAGGAATCACGCTGTATCCGTCCTCCGATCCGTTCGACCTCTCGCCGGGGACCCCGCTCCCCTTCACCGGCGCCGTCCCGCTGGTGACCTGGGCGACCGAGGGCGCCGAGCTCCTACTCGGCGTCGTCGCCGGCGAGGATCGGGTCGACGTCCACGTCGTTGCCGTCGAAGGAGGCGACGCGTTCGTCGTTGTCAGCGGACCCGTCACCGGGATCGGAAAGGAGGCCGGCGACCGCTACGTGTGGAGCGACGGGAGTGCGATCCACGTCACCGATGGCTCGGGAACCGAACTCATGAGCTACCCCGGAGACACGTTCGCCATGAGCCCCTGGGGTGGAGAACTGGCCATCGTGTCAGGATCGGCCGTGCGCGTCGGGCCGACCGACGGCGACCACGTGGCGCGGGCGGAGTGGCCGGGGGCGTGGCTCTCCGACGTGGCCTGGTCTGCCGACGGCGCCATCGCTTATCTGCGACACGGCACCGGCCCCTCGCCTGAGCTGATCGTCACCGGCCCGGCGGGCGACTCCCGGGTAGTCGCCGCCGACGTGGTTCCGCCGTTCTACTTCCTGGCGGCTGTTCGCGACGATTGGTCGGTGAACCACCGGCGCCTGGTCTACGCGGTTCGCGGCCCCGACCACTTCGAGACCTTCGTCGTGGACCTGTGACGCAGTTGCTCGACACCACGCCGGGCCCCGGGCACGCCGGTCAGAGGTGACCTCCGCAACGTGGCCCACAGCACGGCCCGGTCGCCGTGGCACCCGAGCATCAAGGCCAGGGCATCGGTAGCGCGTTGATCCGCAGAGGCATCGAGCTCGCAGAAGATCTGGGCCTGCCGATGGTGCTCCTGGAGGGAAGCCCGGCCTACTACCGACGATTCGGGTTCGAGCACTCCGTCCGCCACGGCATCCGCTTCGACCTTCCAGACCGGGCACCGGCCGAGGCCGCCCAGGTCGTCCTCCTCACCAACCACGACCCGTCTGTCCATGGCCGGGTCGACTATCCCCCGGCGTTCGACGTGGGCGGCTGATCTTCTCCTCCGATGCGGGATCGAATCGATCCGACAGTCACGGGCTGGTCGCCGTGTTCCGGCGGGTCACCTGGCCGGCCCGGCGCCCTCCACAGCTCGATCGACGGCGAATCGGACGAACTCGATCGAGGCGGAGACCTTGTCGGGGTCGGATGGGTCGTTCCATGGCAGCGAGCGCTCCGCGAGTGCCCCTTCGATGAGCCACGTCCACTCCGCTGCCAGGTTCTGACTTCCCCATTCGAGCGCTCTCCGTTTCGACGTGACCTCCCCGGTCTCGAGCGTGTAGAGCATGCGGCACATCGACTCGACCGTGTAGCGCTGCGTCCACACCAGGTCGAAGCTCGCCCAGGTGCGGAGGTCGTCCAGGAACCCGGGGATGAGCCGTCGCATGCGGTCTTGGAGCAGGTTTCCCGGCACCTCCGCGACGAAGGTCGACGGCAGCGGACCGGCCAGAGCGATGCCACGCTCGCGTAACACCCACCGTGTGTCCTCGACGTTGCAGTGCGTCGACCATTCCATCTTCCGGTGCCCGCGATTCACGAATAGCCATGGCCGCCCGAGGTGGTCGAGGGATTCGAGATCCGCCCTCGGTGCGTAGCTGCCCTCGAAGTTGATGGCCCAATACCCCGGACGGGTGGGGATGTCGTCGTGAAGTGCCCGCAGCGCCCGCTCTTGATCTGCGTCCACCCCTCTGGGCGTGACGACCAGGAAGTCACAGTCGCTCGACATGTCGCCATCACGCAGGGCGAAAGAGCCCACGAGGTATGCGCCGACGAGATCCGGTCCCAGGATCGACCGGATCTCGTCGACGAACTCGGCCAGGAACGCGTTGAGGTCGGGATAGATCGTCGGAGTCGCCGTCATCAGATGCTCCCAGCATGCCAGTCGTGAGCGGTTCGAACCACGCCCCGGCCCTGTGGTCGGTCGTGCGAGCTGTCAGGCGGTGCATCCGAGGGCTTCGAGGAGCAACTGCGAGGCGGAATCGTCGCCAGAGACCAGAAGTTCGCTACGCCCTCGACAATCCGGGACCGTACCGGCTGATCGCCTCCCGCTTCTTCGACGACGACCGCCTCGGCCGGATCTCCGAGTGTCGATACGGCGCCATGGGCAGCATGGTGGACCTGATCCCCCACCCTGCCGACGACCCGAAGCACTCGTGGCGCCGCTGCGTCGCCGTGTGGGCTCTCCTCCACGGCTACGTGACGCTCGTCCTCGACGGCGCCATCACGGGACCGCAGATCGCGACGTACACAGAAGACATCAGCGACATGGCACCGGTATCGGTCTGTTGCCGCCGTGAGCTCCGTCGGAGGAGATCACCCGCGCCGATCGTTGACGTGGCGTCAGTGGCTCGCCAGGAAGGCGGCGATGGCGTCTGCGACCTGCGATGGCCGCGTCAAGGACGGTACATGGCCGGCATCGTCGAAGATCCGCAACTCCGAGACGGGGAGAGCTGCGACGAGCTCCTCCGCATGCTGCAGGGGCACCGTCACATCCAGGCGGCCGTGCAGGACCAGCGTCGGTTGAGCGATCTCTTCGAGCCGGGGGCGGATGTCATGGTCCGGGACCGCATTCGAGAGTGCGACTGCCGCCTCGGGGGTGACGCGGTCGAGGATCTTGTAGCCCCACGCCCGAATGTGGTCGGAATCCGGCTCCGGCACACAGTCGTCGACGAACTGGGTCGCCCAGGCCTCGTACGAGGTGAGGAGATACCGTTGCCAGTCGCTCGGACCTTCCTCAGACGACGGTTCCGAGTGGTAGAGGCCATCGACTATCACCAGGTGTGAGATGCGGTCGGGGCGCGCCAGAGCCGCCGCCAGGGCAGTGAGGGCGCCGACCGACTCGGCAGCCACGATGGCTCGTTGGACGGCGTAGGCGTCCATCACGGAGAACAGGTCACCGACGAGGTTGTCGAATGTGATGGTGCTCGTTGCGGCGACTGAAGCTCCCGTCCCGCGATGGTCATACGCGATGGTCGACCAACGATCGCTCAGCAGAGCGAAGGGTTCCGCCCACAACTCCGAGCTCCCGACGAAGCCACCGATACCGACGATGGTCGGCTTCGATCGATCACCGTGCCGCAGGGCGAAGAGCTTCCCGCCGGCAACATCGATGAACATGGCTCTCCACCTCTTTGCCATTCGCGAGAGTGATCGGGGCGGATTATCCCCGACCGAGATCGCCACCGAAGTCATCCCTGCGCTGCGGGCCTCACATTCGTCGGAGTAGGACGCCTCAGGTCGAGGGGATCAGGTCTTGCTCCCAGTGTTCGACGTTGTCGGGCGTCTCGCCGGCGAGCAGAGCCGCAAAGGCCGCCAGGGTCGTGAACGCATCCGCCACCGGGTAGTAGAAGGCGTCCCAGTTCTCGCTGTCCTCTCCGTCGTGATTGGGGATCACATGGTCGAAGCCATGGGCGTAGCGGAGTTCCTTCAACGCACTCGAAGCTCGTGCCTCGATGTTGGCGAGATCGCGCTGAGACAGAAGGGTCTTCTGACGGGTCGTCCTCCGCAGCAACTTGCGTCGCATCACGTCGGTGACGAACGAGTCGAGATCCACCCGCCGCTCCGGATCACTCAGGTAGAGGAGTTCGGCGCGAGAAAGCGGAGAGAGGAACACCGTGAGTGCCGGGTAGCGGTCGAGCACACCTTCCTGCCGGAGCAGGTCCGGCACGAACGGATTGCCCTCGAAGAAAGCGTCCTTTCCCGATTCGAGGATCCGGTCGATCGTGCTGAGCTCGAGGGCTTGGAGATCGCCACGCACGTCGCAGGCGACGAAGCCGTCGGACTCGGCGAGCCGTTCGATCTCGTGGCGGGGACGGAAGTGATAGTCGACGCCGTCGGCCTCCCCAGGGCGCGGCGCACGGCTGTTGTGGAGCACCAGCGGGACGAGCGGGGCGGCGAGATCGGGGTGATGCCGCCGGAGGGCGTTGGCCAGCGGCCCTTTCCCCACGCAGCTGGGACCCGAAAGCAGCACCAGTCGCGCCATCTCGCCCTCCCTCCAATCGCTCCTCTGGCCGCAAGCTACTAGTCGGTCCTGGCCATCGCCTCCGAACACGCCGGGCCGGCCGTTGTGAAGATGGTGCGCAATGAGGTGCTAGGCGTGATGGAGCTGCTGGTCGGAACTCGAACGCCGTGGCCTCGCGATGGCGAATCAGGATCATCCGACCTGACGAGGGTCGGCGCCGGATGAGATCGGGCCGCGATCGAATGGTCGGCAAGTGAGCGGGCGAGGCCGACGGTCCGGTCGTGACGCGCCGTGAGGGATGTCTCGGGCGCCAGGGACCGGAGGGGAATCCCCCATGGTCCTGGTCTGCGCTGTTGCGATACCTTGCGGCATGGGAGTGATGGAAGCAACGAAGTTCGCGGCGAACCTCGTTCGAGACGGCGAACACATCGCCAACCTGACGATCCAGGTCACACCCGGCGAATACGTTGCCCTCTTCAACGACGAAGGCACCCAGGTCGCCAGGTGGCGCGATCCAGGTTCATTGGCCGTGGAACGAACCGGGTGGAAGTCCTCGATGTTCCGGCTCCATGAGTTCGGGGAACTCCTCGGCACGCTGGAGGTGACGGAGGCGAAGGCCTTCAGGCGGACAATTGCGGAGCATGTCCGCCGGATCGAGCCAAGCAGAGCCTCCAAGGGCGCCGACACGATCCCTGGACTCGTCCTCCAGTTCGTGACCGTGCTGGCGATGTGGGGCTACGTGTTGCTGTCCGAACCGCACGATTCGTTCCTTTACATCTTGGCGGGATCGTCGGCAGGGGCAGGGCTGTTCTTCTTGGTGCGGCGTCGTCGGGGGCTCGGCGTGGCTGGTCTGTTGTCTGCGGCGGTTGTCAATCCATTCTCCGTCTTCTTCTTCCCCCTGTTTGCGCTTGCGGGTCTGTTCACAAGTCAAATCGTCATTGGGATCGCCGTGAGCGAACTCGTGACGTATCGGGGAAAGGGCTGGCTGCCCGTGGTTGGTGTCATCGCCGTCGTGGCGGTCATCGCGCTCGTGGTCCGGTCTGGCTAGCGATCCGTCGAGTGGGGCTCGCCATCCGCCACCGGGTCTGTGTGACAGGAATGGGCTCGTGGCGACCTACGGAGCGCCCTCGCCCCCGGTCTCATGCTCGTCGGCGGCATCCCCCGATTCGGCGTCGCTCGCGGCATCCAGCCTTGCGACCCGGACCCGGGTGAGTTTGTAGCCATCGACGTCCTCGACCGTGAGCTCGTGGCCCTGACACTCGATTCGATCACCGACTCGGGGGACGATGCCGGTCGCGGAGAGGACCAGACCGGCGAGCGTCGTCACGCCGGAGTGTGTGAAGGCAAAGCCATGGTCCTCGAGCAGTTCTGCGAGCGTCGTCTCACCATCGAGCGTGACCGAGCCGTCGTCGTGCACCACGGCGGGAAGGTCGTTGTCTCCGGCCGGATCATCGATCACCTCGGAGATGATGTCGTCGAGGGTGACGAGCCCGATCGTACCGCCCAGCTCATCCACGACCAGGGCGGCGTGAATCCTCTCGTTCCGGAACCGGCCGAGCAAGACGTCGGCACCGGTCTTGCCACCCACCGTCGGGAGTCGCCGCACCAGCGTCGTGAGATCGACCGCGTCGTC
>CAYFYC010000045.1:21749-27170 GCA_964347305.1 uncultured Acidimicrobiaceae bacterium
CGGAAGATTTCGGCGATGCTCTACAAACTGATCAAAACAAGAAAAGAACAATTTGCGAATGACTATCCGAGTGTCAAAGACTTTGAAGCGGATGATCGACAAGGCGGTCGAGAGCGGGCTGGTCCAGACCATGATCGGCGAGTCGGCGATGCGCGTTGCGATGGCGACACGATCCGCATCGTGCGGGAGCGCCCGGATGTGAGGTCGCGACGTCATCAGCTCGTCTGCGGTGAGGTCGCCGAGGTCGAAGATGTTGTGGATGAGTTCGCGCTGGAGCTCGAGGAGTGCGCCCTGGTCTGCCGCCTCGTCTGTGACGATCGCAAGCTCCTCCGAGCTGTACAGCGAGAGCGCCTTGTCGGGTTCGGGAATGCGGAGCATCCGCATGAGGGAGAAGGCGATCCAGTTCAGGAATCTGACGGCGGGCCTGAAGAGCAGACTGAACGAACGCATGACGGGGTTGACGCGCAAGCTCGTCCCCTCCGGCGCAGACAGCGCCAGCGCCTTCGGGATCATCTCGCCGAACACCACGTGCAGGTAGGTGATGAAGCTGAGCGCAACGATGAACCCGACCGTGTGCGCTGCACCTTCGGAGAGCCCGAGCGACTCGAACGGGTCGTACAGCCAATGGGCGATGGCGGGTTCTCCGTACATGCCCAGCCCGATCGAGGCGAGCGTGATGCCGAGCTGGGCCACGGCGATGTAGCTGTCCTTGCCCGTCGGGCGATCGAATACGCCGAGCAGCCAGCGGGCGCTGCGGTTGCCGTCCGCGGCGAGCGCACTGATTCGTGACCGCCGACTGCCGACGAGCGCGAACTCGGCAGCCACGAACACGCCGTTGATGGCCACCAGGGCGATGACCGCGACGAGCGGCAGGACGACCTCGGTCATGACATTCAGGGCGAGCACGACGTTCATTGCCGGCCCTCGTCGGTTGTCGGGGTCGGCCGGAGGAAGCTCACCCGCTCGACCAGGGTGCCGTCGACCGCATCGACGCGTAGATGCACAGGTGGGTCCACCGGATCGGACTCGTCGAAGCCGTCGGCAGGTTCCGCCGCAGTCGGCAGCGGGACCGTGTCGCCCACTGCGGGGCGGCGTCCGAGTTGTTGCCAGACGTAGCCGCTCACGGTGTCGGCCCTCTCGGTGGGAATGGCCAGCCCAAAGCGTTCATTGAGGTCCGTGAGCAGCACATCGCCCCGCACCGAGACCGACGAATCGGTGATCGTGATCGGGTCGGGCTCGTCGTCGAACTCGTCGTAGAACTCGCCGAAGACCTCCTCGATGGCGTCTTCACGGGTGACGAGGCCGGAGATCGTTCCAAACTCGTTCACGACGATCGCGACGTGGAGCCCGCGCTGCGAGAAGGTGCTCATGAGCAGCGGGACCTCGAACACCTCGCTGACGACCATCGGCTCTTCAGCGATGTCGCCGACCGTGCCGGTATCCCCTCTCTCGGCGGCCAGGAAGAGATCGCGCAGCGTGACGAGTCCGACGATCTCCTCGCCGTCCTCGGTGACGGGGAATCTGGAATACGGGCTGGTCGACAACTCGGCGAGCGCCTCGGAGATCGGTTTCGATGCCTCGACCGTCACGAAACGGCGACGCGGCGTCATGATCTCGCGCACGACACGGTTCGTGACCGAGAGCGCTCCGGTGAGCATCTTGCGTTCGACCGAGTCGATCAAGCCGCCGGCTGCGCTCTCCCGGTACAGGCCCGCCAGCTCTCGCGGCGAGTGAACGTGGGAGTGCGAGTGGTCGATCTCGAGTCCGAGCCGTCCCATGATGGCGAAGGCGGACCCGTTGAACACGGCGACCAGAGGGCGCAGGAGCCACTGGCTGATCCGCATCGGTGTCAGCGTGGCCATGGCCAGCGTCTCCGGATAGCGAAGCGCCACGGTCTTGGGCAGGAGCTCGCCGAGCACGACCTGGAGTGCCGTGATGAACAGCAACACGATGACGACGGCGATGGTGCGGCTTGCGCTCCCGAATCGGTCCTCGAGGAGTGGAACGAGCTGCGCCTGACCGTATGCGCCCGCTACGAGACTCGACAGCGTGATACCGATCTGACAGGCGGCCACGTAGTTGTCGAGCCGCTTGGGGTCGACGAGGATGTCGAGCAGGCCCGCCGCGCGCCCGTTCCCTCCCTCGGCGGTCTCCTGGACGCGGGAACGCCTCGAGCCGACGGTGGCGAACTCGGCTGCCACGTAGAGCGCGTTGAAGCCCACCATCACGAGAATGAGCAGCAGGACGGGCACAACAGTCACAGGAGTGTGGATCGTACCTCTCCAGATACCAGGAGCGTTTGCAGCGGCACGCAGACGTAGCCGCTTCTCTGCTCGGTGTCCGTGGCGGCTATACCCAGATGCCGAGCGGTAGGTATATGGAGACGAGCCAGTTCGGTCGACCACTTCGCTGATGTGCAGGTCGGCGGCGATGCTGCAGGCGCGGCGCACGGTCGGTGAACGCTGGCCTCGCCCCAACGGCCGTGACCCAACCAGGTACCCTTTTCCACGCATACACGTGAACGAGCAGGCATCTCCTTGTCGGCTCGACCCGCGGCCGAGGTCCCTCCAGATGTCCACTCCAGTGTCTTTCCTGCGCGACGACGTGCGACTACAGGGACGTTTCCACGGAGCGCCTGGCGACGGACCGCTCCCCACCGTGGTCCTGCTGCACGGGGGTCCAGGCAACGAAGAGGACGTTCTCGGGCTGGGAGCCAGACTCTCCGCAAGCGGCTACAACGTTCTGACGTTCAACTACAGCGGCACACACAAGAGCGAGGGGCTCTCCAGCTTCGCTGCCACGCAGGCGGACATCGCGGCCGCATTTCGGTTCGTCACCGAGAACAGCAGCTCGCTCGAGGTCGATACACGACGGCTGACTCTCGGCGGTTGGAGCTACGGCGGAGGGATGGCGTTGATCTACGCCGCGAGTCATCCCGAAATCGATGCGGTGTTCTCGATCGCCGGCACCGATCACGGCGAGTTCATGCGGGAGTATCGCTCCGACGAGGCCTACCAGCAGATGGTCGATCGGATGTTCGGAGAGTTGGCCCGACCCGACAGCCCGTGGCGACTTGCCCCCGGTGCAACACCTTCCGAGCTCCGTGACAGCGGCTCGGACGTCTCACCATACGATCTGGTTCAGTCGGCACCGGCTTTGGTCGATCGGCGTCTCCTGCTCATCGGGGGCTGGGACGACACGAATGTCAAACTCGAGAGGCACATCCTGCCGCTCTATCGTGCCCTGGCCGCAGCGGGCGCAGCGAACGTGACGGTCCGAGCATTGCAGGACGACCACACATTCGAGAACGTGCGAGACGATCTCGCTTATCTCATCCTCGACTGGATGAACCAGACAGATCAACCTCCTCAGAACGGGTTCATCCCGGTGTAGAGCACCCTTCTGTGACCCTCGCGCAACAGCCACGGAGGCCGCCAGGAGGCAATGCGCCGGGAGCCTCGATCCCTTGCCTACTCCCGAACGGCTTTGACTCTCACCCGGCCGAGTCGGGGATCGCGTGCTCTCATGAGTCGTTCTCCTCTGCGGCGAGAAGCTTGGTCATGAGGGCGGCCAGCTGGCGGATCTCGGTGTCACTCAAGATGGAGAAGAGATGCTCCTCGAGGTCGCGATGATGCCGGGGCCGCGCGGCTTCGAACTTCGCCATGCCTTGTGGCGTCAAGGCGACCGTGACAGCCCGACTGTCGGTTGGGTCGGTTTCCCGCCGCACGAGTCCCTCGGCCTCCAGTCCGCTGACGACTCGTGACACTCGACTCTGACTCAAGGGCGTGCGTCGGCGGAGTTCGGTCATCGGCATCGTGTGGTCGGGCGACGAGGTGGCGAGGAACAGGAGGACCTCGAACTGGTGAAGCCCGATGCCGTGTTCGTCGGTCAGGCCTCGATCGAGAGCGCGCTCGAGAGCGGCGCCGGCACGGATCAGTCCCAGGAACGCGCCGGCTTGCTCCTCGGTGAACAGGCGCGGACCTGCGGTGGAGACAGCGCGAGGCGCCGGGTCGGACTGGTCGGCCATGATCCGAACGATAGCAGCGTTGTATGCGCGCGCATAGATAGTGTATGCTTGCGCATATATCCCGAACGCCAGGGAGGCGACATGACGACACTTCGACCGCAACCAGAACGGCTGGTCGATGGGAGAACCGGCGGAACTTCCGCAGGCGGCAGCTGATGACACGAGCACACGACACGCTCAAGGTTGCTCTCGTCGGCGCAAGCGCCAGCGGCCGGGGCTGGGGGCCGGCGGCACACATGCCGGCGATCGCCGCAGTGGACGGCCTCGAACTCGCTGCGCTGTGCACCAGCTCTCCTGCCTCCGCCGCCGCGGCAGGCGAGACCTACGGTATCCCCCGGGTGTACGGCGACGTGCGCGAACTGGCGGCGCAGCCCGACATCGACCTCGTCACCGTCGCAGTCAGGGTGCCCCACCACCACTCGATCGTGATGCCGCTCCTGGAAGCCGGCAAGCACGTCTATTGCGAGTGGCCGCTCGGCGCCACGACGGCGGAGGCTGAGGGAATGGCCGCTGCCGCCGAAGCGAACGGAGTCATCGCCGTTGCCGGACTTCAGGGCCGTCACGACCCGGTGCTGACTCACGCCCGTGCGCTCGTGGACGACGGCTGGATGGGCGACGTGCTCTCTGTCAGCGTCACCATGATCGGCGGCGGTGCTCTCGCACATCGAGCCGGCGACGCCTGGATGGCGGACGACGCCAACGGCGCCAACACGATGACGATCGTCGCGGGTCACACTCTCGACCACGTCGAGTACCTGTTCGGCAACCTGATCGAGCTGTCCGCGATCCTCGGCGTCCAAGTGCCGCAGTGGCGACTCGCCGACACCGGCGAGACCGTCGCGGCCGATGCGCCCGACAACATCCTCGTCAACGGGACCCTGGCGGGCGGTGCCCTGCTGTCGTTCCAGGCCGCCTCGGTGCCCTACAACGGTTCCGGGTGGAGAATGGAGGCCTACGGGACCGAGGGCACGCTGGTCGCCACCAGCGCGGCGCTGCCCCAGATCACCCCGGTCTCCCTCCAGGGCGCACGCGGCAACGATCCGCTCGCCCCGCTCGACGTGCCGGTGAGCGAACCGGATGGCCTCGCCTTACCGACGGGGCCGGGGCACAACATCGCCCGGTCCTATGCACGCATGGCCCACGCCATCCGCAGCGAAGAGAAGGCCGGGCCGGATTTCCGCCACGCGGTCCGAGTGCACCGGTTGCTGGACGCGCTGCGGAAGTCGTCAGACGACCGCCGAACGATTGGAGCGGGAGCATGAAGCCGCAACTGAATCACCTCATCGTGTGGTCGAAGGACCGCCGGGCCGCCGCCGAGTTCTTCTCCGAGATCGCCGGCATGGGACCGCCGACCGAGTTCGGCCACTTCACCCAGGTCGAGACCGGAAACGGCG
>CAYFYC010000046.1:0-15122 GCA_964347305.1 uncultured Acidimicrobiaceae bacterium
ACGGCCGTATCTACGAAGCGCTCCTCGTCGGGTCCGATCCGGTCACCGACCTCGCAGTGCTGCGCGTCGACGCCGGCGGTCTCGTCCCCGTCGAACTGGGGGCGACCTCGTCGCTCTCCATCGGCGATGCCGCCATCGCGATCGGGAACCCGCTCGGTCAACAGGGCGGCGCATCGCTCACGGTCGGCGTCGTGTCGGCGTTCAACCGCGAAGTCGGCGTCGGAGGAAATGACCGGCTCTTCGGGATGATCCAGACCGACGCACCCATCACGCAGGGATCCAGCGGCGGCGCCCTCGTGGACAACTCGGGCAGGCTGATCGGCATCACCACTGCGATCGGGGTCTCATCCGCCGGAGCAGAGGGGATCGGCTACGCCATCCCGGTCGAGCTGGTGACACGGATCACCGACGAGATCATCGCAACCGGCGGAGTTCGACACCCGTTCCTCGGGGTGCGGCTCGAGGACTCGTTCGAGGAAGGCGACGGCGTGCTCACTCCCAACGGGGCGATCATCACGGGCTTCGTCGAGGGGGCAACCGCAGCGCTGGAGGCCGGCATCGAGGAGGGCGACATCATCGTCGGCTTCGAGAACGACGAGGTGCGCACATTGGACGACCTGGTGAACGGCCTGCGACTGTATCGGGTGGGCGACGTCGTCTCGGTCTCCGTCATCCGGGACGGGGTGCCCGTCGCCCTCGATGTGACGCTCGGCGAACGGCCCGAAGATCTGTGAGGTAGTGCAATGAGTGACAACATCTTCGACAGGCTCTTCGAGCTGTTCCAGAGCCAGGGTCCCGTCAACTGGAAGCTCGGAGCCGAGGTGAGAAAGAGCCTCTCGGGTGATCCCGAGCCGATCGAGCCCTCGCTCGGTGAGGAGTACCAGAACCTCGAGATGGCGGTGTCGCTGCGGCTCGCCGAGATCCCCGGCCTGACCATGCCGAGCGCGGCGCCACTCCACCCCGTCGATCGAGTCACCTGGTCGACCGAGAACGAGCAGAGCTACCGCTATCTCGTCGAGCCCCTCTCTCACAAGTTCGGGAATCTGGGACTCGATCACGCCGCCCTGGGGCCGATGGCGATGTTCGTCCAGCAGATGGGCCCGGCCATGCTCGGGATGCAAGCCGGCTCGCTCGTCGGGTTCCTCTCACGCACCGTCATGGGACAGTTCGATGTCGGCATGCCGGCGCTCGATCACGACCGGCGCTACCTCATCGTGCCGAATGTCGAGGCCTTCGCAGGACAGCACCGGTTCGACCACCAGCAGGTGCGCATGTGGGCCGTCGCCAACGAGATCGCCCATCATGCGATCCTCCACACGCCCGGGCTGCGCGCCCACATCGTGTCCACGGTCGGCGACTTCTTCGCCACGCTCGACTACGACACCTCGGGCCTCGAAGAGATCATGTCCGATCTGCAGGACCCGATGCAGCTGCAGCGCGTGCTCGGCGAGGGCGACGGGATGCCCGCGCTGTTCGGCACGGTGTACGACGAGCAGAAGATGGACGACGTCCGCGCGCTCTTCGCCTTCATCGAGGGATACGGTCATCACCTCGCCCGTGTCGCCGTGGCCGACCTCCTCCCCGAATGGGAGCGGATCGCGGCCGCTGCCGCCGAGAGACGGACCGAGATCGGCGAAGCGGGAGAGGCCCTCCAGCAACTGACCGGTCTGGCGATCGATCGCACCGACGCCACGGCTGCAGCCGAGTTGTGTGCCGAGATCGAGAACCGATACGGACCGGAGAAGCTGGCATCCATGCTGCAGGACCACGACACGCTGCCCAACCACGGCGAATTGCACGACGTGATCGGGTGGATCGCCCGCACCCAGCTCGGGTGAGCGGCAACCGCTTGGCTCACTGCCGGCGGTAGATTCGAGACATCGCATCAAGGAGCTTTTCACCATGACCGTCAGCATCGGACAGCCCGCACCAGAGTTCGAGCTCTACAGCCAGGATCGTGAGCAGGTCAGTCTGGAGAGCCTCAAGGGCTCCAAGACCCTCGTCGTGTTCATGCCGTTCCCGTTCACGGGTGTGTGCACCAGTGAGGCCTGCATGCTGCGCGACGAGACCGCAGCGTTGAAAGACCTCGATGCCAACGTCGTCATCGTCACGACGCACGCCGTCCCCACCAACAAGAAGTGGTCGGATGAGCACGACCTGACCTTCCCCGTGCTCAGCGACTACTGGCCCCACGGCAAGGTCGCCAAGGCCTACGGCACCTTCAACGACACGGTCGGCGCCGCCAACAGGTTCACCTTCGTGCTCGACGCCGACAACGTCATCCGGGACGTGATCAACACCGACTCGCTGGGCACCGCCCGTGAGTTCCAGCTGTACACGGAGGCACTGGCCGCCATCTGAGGCGGTGCGCTACACCCGATCGGCCACACCGACTCTGCGGCCGTACCAGTGCAGTGCCAACAACTACAACTACCCGTGGACACGCCGCTCGCACGGGAGTTCGCGGGCGAGTTCTTGCCGCTGCCGTAGCGCAACGGTTGCCAGGTACGGGCGCCCGGGCCAACCGGGCGCCGCGTCGACGTCACTGCCGGGCGATGTACCGGTTGACCCGCGATTCGGCGGGCGTGATACTCCAGGCTCGAAACCCACGAGACCGACGACGGCCGTGGGGCGACATCACCGGGCCGATTCGGTCAGGAGGCGACACGGTGGCGAAAGACACCAAGAAGGATCTCAAGAAGCTGCGACGGGGACTGGTGGAGATGGCGTCACTCGTGGCCGAAAACCTGCAGCGGGCCGGCCAAGCGATGCGCCAAGGACAGCTCGACCTCGTGGAGGACGTGCGAAGCGCCGACGAAGACATCAACCGCCTGTACGGCGAGCTCGAGAAGATGACCTTCGAGATCCTCTCGAGACAGCAGCCGACGGGAGGCGACCTCCGATTCCTGGTGGCAGCCACACGGCTTCTCTATGAGATCGAACGCTCCGGAGATCTCGTTGTCAACTGCGCCAACGCAGTGGGCCGCCAGGAAGGATTCCCGGAGTCGGAGCGAGTTCAAGGGATCTTGTCCCGGCTCGTCGACGAGACGGCGAACGTCTGGAAGATGGGGATCGACGCGCTCGACGACATGGAGGAGCAGGCCGGGTACCGGCTCGACGAGGCAGACGACGTGGTCGACGACCTGGTGGCCGAGTACTACGACGCGGTGGCCGATCAGAGCGAGAGCTTCGGGCTCGAGGTCGCCATCTCGCTCTCTCGCGTCGGGCGCTTTCTCGAGCGCATCGCCGACCATGCCGTCAACATAGGCGAGAACGTCACCTACATCGTTTCGGGCACATTCCCCGGCGACTCCACCTCAGCGGCCGGTGACGAGTACGAGGACGGCACCGGCTGACTCAGCCGTTGTCGATGCCGCCGGGTGAGCGTGGCGGAATCTCGCTCATCCGCGGGATCGCACCGAGCGCAGCCTCCACCTTCGCCAAATGCCGATCACACTCGGCGATCAACTCCTCGAGGACGTCCCGATCGACGCGCTCGAGCGACGTGATGTGGATCGCAGACTTGGTGGCCTTGTGCGGACCCAGCCGCTCGAGAAGGTCATCGAACCCACGAAGGCCGGACATCACGTAGAGCGTGATGCGATCCCGGCGGGGGGCGATGCCGAAGCGGAAGAAGTCGCCTTCCTGACCGGACGCATAGCGATAGTGATAGCGACCGAAGCCGATGGTGTCCCCATTCCAGACGGTCGGTCCTGCTCCCATCGCGATCGCCGCGAGTGCGACGAGTTCACGCGCATCTGCTCTTCGCTGCTCGTGCTCGATCGATTCGAGCAACTCTTCCACACTCGGAGATCCGACCACATCGACAATCTACGACGCGACCGTCGAGGAACGGAGCGGTCGGCGCCGGTACTCTCTGTGGCATGGACTTCGCCTACTCAGATCGCTGCGAGGGGCTCCGTGAGGAGCTCCTTGCGTTCATGGACGAGCACATCTACCCGGCCGAGCCTGACGCCGACGCCTTCTGGCAGACCGAACCGCTCGAGGCACCACCGGCCATGGAGGAGCTGAAGAAGGAGGCACGCGGTCGCGGTCTCTGGAACCTCTTCCTCCCCGACGACGAGTGGGGAGCCGGGCTCTCGAACGTCGACTACGCCCCGCTCGCCGAGATCATGGGCCGGTCCATAGGTCTGGCGCCCGAGGCCACGAACTGCGCGGCACCGGACACCGGCAACATGGAAGTACTCGCCGACTTCGGCACGCCGGAGCAGAAAGAGCGATGGCTGATGCCGTTGCTCGAGGGAGAGATCCGTTCGTGTTTCTCGATGACGGAGCCGGACGTGGCCTCTTCCGACCCGCGCAACCTCGAGACCCAGATCGTGCGCGACGGCGACGACTATTTGGTGACCGGCACGAAGTGGTGGAGCACCGGCGCCATGAGCAGCACGGCCCGCATCGCCATCGTGATGGGCGTCACCAATCCCGACGCCGATCCCAAGGGTCGGTATTCCATGATCCTGGTTCCCCTCGATGCCGACGGTGTCGAGATCACCCGCAACCTGCCGGTGTTCGGTTATCACGACCGCGGTGGCCATGCCGAGATCCGCTACGAAGGCGTGAGAGTGCCCGCCTCGAACCTCATCGCAGCCGAGGGCGACGGCTACATGATCGCCCAGGCCCGGCTCGGGCCGGGCCGGATCCATCACTGTATGAGGGCCATCGGCATGGCCGAACGCGCCTTCGACCTCATGGTGGAGCGCGCCAAGAACCGGCACGCCTTCGGGATGGCCGTCGCCGATCAGGGGGTCGTGCGCGATTGGATCGCCGAGGCGCGGTGGCGCATCGAGCAGGCGCGACTCCTGGTGCTCCGCACAGCGTGGCTCATCGACACCATCGGCAACCGGGCGGCCCGCACCGAGATATCGGCGATCAAGGTGGTGGCGCCCCGCACCGCACTGTGGGTGCTCGACAAGGCGATACAGGTTCATGGCGGTGCGGGCGTCAGCGACGACACACCGCTGGCGAGGATGTGGGCGATGGCGCGCACCTTGCGGATCGCCGACGGCCCGGACGAGGTCCACAACATGGTCGTGGCCCGTCGCGAGCTCAGGCGGTACTGAACGCCCACACGGCTGCGATCAGCCGAACAACCCGTTCCACAGCCGGGACAACAGGCCCCTGGTCCTCGGTCTGGGCAACTCGTCGAGGACGTCGGCGAGGTGATCGGGTGGGAGATCGCCGACGAGGACGTACGTCGAGCCCGACGTGCGCCATGTGACGTAGACGTCGGTGGCGGTGATGCGACGCTCGTAGCGCCGCCCGTCGATCACGAAGGGCTCGAGGGTGTCATCGCCGAACGTCGCCGCACCCTCGTACTCGAAGAGCGAGAACGTGAAGAGGCCGTCTGAGTAGAACGATTGTAGGGAGTCGTCTGGAGCCGCATAGGTGTCCGCCCTGACGTAGCCCGCGAGCTCGGCACGACCGATCGTGTCGTCAGCCGGGAGCGATACGTCGAAGACCGGCGTTCCGGGCGCCGCGGTGCCCTGGGACCACGGCGAGAACTCCAGCATGGCCGAGTAGCGGAAGCGACGACCGTCGCCGTCGAACACCTCGGTGACCAGCGGCGCTCCGCTTTCCACATCGAGGGTGATACGGGCACGCAGCAGATCGCCCTCCCGGATCTCGACACCCTGGACATCTCTGCCCTGGCGCAGCGAGGTGCGTCCCATCACCACGCGGTACCGCTCACTCGACACCTCGTTCCAATCGGACACGGCAGCGCCGTTCCCGGATCCGGAACGCACGGCGCGACCGCTGCCGAGTATGGCGACCCCGTCGCCACCCTCGACGATGACGATGCCGTCGCCGTGATCGACCGTCACCACCGACACCTCGGTGACACCGTCCCAGGTGGTGATGATGACCTGTGATCCCGAGAACTCGGCGTCCTCGATGTCTTCGAGAAGCTCGTCCAGTGAGTCGTCTGCAGCCGCAGGGAGCGCGGCTCCGGCGACGAGCGCAACCACCAGCACGAAGAGGAGCGAGCGTCGGAGACGACGAGCGCTCACGGCGCACCCACAGGTGCGAACCCGGCCGGGACGACCGAGAATCCGGCGTCCACGGACGCCCTGGCACTGTGCCGCTCGGCGATCGCATCGAGGTCGACGGACTGCGCCTGGTCCGCCGTGCCACCGAGCGCACCGACGAGCGCGACCACGGCGGCGACGCCCGCGACCGCTCCAGCCAGCCGTTGCGGGCTGATGCGACGGCGGCGGCGGGCCCGCTCGGCGTCGAGCAGGACAGGCGGTTCGAGTGTCGGCAGCGCCCGCACCGCGGTGCGGGCTCCGTCGAGCTCATGCAACTCGTGACGGCATTCGGCACACGTCTGCAGGTGGCTCGAGATGATGCCGTGCTCTGCGGTGCCGAGCTCACCGTCGAGGTACGCCGACAGCTCCACCGTGTAGTGGGCGAGCTCGATCACGCGATCCGGCACCTGCAGCATCGGAATGAGCCGCAGAGCGGTGCGGGCCTCCTTCAGCATCCTGAACTCGGCGATGCAGTGCTCGCATCCGTCGAGGTGCGCGGCGACCACGTCGAGCTCGCCGGGCCTGAGCTCCCCATCGAGGTAGGCGGAGAGGAGCTCCCCCATGTCGCAGCCGTCGATCAGATGGGCCATGTCAGCAGCTCCCTGAGTTGCTTGCGGCCACGATGGATGCGGCTGCGGACGGTGCCGACGGGTGCATCGATGGCGTTCGAGATCTCCTCGTACGTGAGTCCGATGACGTCGCACATGACGACGCACTCCCTGAACTCGATGGGGAGCTTGAGAAGTGCGGCCTGGACGTCGTCGGAGAGCCGGATCGAGGCGAGCACCTCGTCCGGAGAAGGAGAGTGGCCGAAACCGCCGCGATCCTCGTCGGGCAGTTCGGTCGTGGGACGGCGCTTCTTCTTGCGGACGCCGTCGAGGAAGGCATTGCGGGTGATTCGCCACAACCAGCCCTCGAAAGAACCGGGGGTGTAGTTGGCGAGACCCTTGCGGACCCGCAGCAGCACCTCCTGGACGAGGTCGGCGGCATCGTCCGGGTTGCCCGTGAGGCGGTATGCGAAGTTGTAGATCTTGCGCCCATAGCGACGAGCGACGTCTTCCCAATCTACGACGGGTTGATCTGCCATGTACTCCCTCTTCGCATGGAGAAACGTGGCACGCCGAAGAGAAGTTCCCGGCGGCAGGGGCGCCTCGTGATCACCGCGGCGCGATGTCAGCGTGGACGGGTCGAACCGGTCCGCAGACGCTCAGGCGTCCTTGACCTCTTCGTCCTCTTTGGCGCCCTCCTCGATGCCCTTGCGGAACTCCTTGGTCGACGCTCCGAGCGAGCGGGCGAGGTCGGGAAGCTTCTTGGCACCGAAGAGGAGGATGACGACGACCAGGATGATGATGAGCTCGGGGCCTCCGAGGTTTGGCATGCGTCAGCTCCTAACGGGTTCTGCTGGCAGTGTACTCGCAGCCGCCCGTTTGGCAGCCGACACCTCCGAAGATCGGCAGCGTCGGCCCGGGGATGAAGCGATCAGCGCATCGCCACCGAGTCGACGAAGGTCTGCAGCCGCTCCCGGGTGATGAACTTGATGCGAGGCTGGCGCTTCTCCTTGTCGTAGACCGCAAAGGGCCCGTGCTTGTCGGTGAAGAGCAGCCCGCGATCGGCTCCCGACGACATGAAGCGGATGACGAAGCTCTCGACGGCCTCCTCGGAGAGTTCCGGGTAATCGCCTTTCTCGTGGTCGACGATCGTGAGGAACGTGCGGACGCCACCGATAGATGCGTCGTACGTGCCGGGCAACGAGCCCGGGGAGACCGTGTAGCCGGTGCCCTCGAGCAACGCCAGCGTCAGGTCCGTGATGGTCATCGTGGCGACTTCGGCACCCCTCGCCGCGACCATCGCTCGCACGCCCTCGGTGAGTCGCAGCTCCTTGCCGATCGGGGCGAGCTCTCCCACCGTGCGCTGTACGCCGATGCCCGTGCCGAAGTCGGTGTTGTGGAGATCGCCGAGTGGGTCGAAGTCCGATGCCTCCGGCATGTCGGGAGCGACATCGTCCTCGGTGCGAGTCACGGTGAGCCGCTGCCTGGCCACCTCGGTGACGTGCCCCCCACGCCAGGCCCTGACCGACACCCGCTCGACGTCGACACCCTTGCCGCGGATGGACTCTCGGGCGTTCTTGAGCAGCAGATCACGGAGCCGCTCGTCGGGACCGGATTCGGGAACCTCGACGTCGAACGTCACCACGGCGGTCGTGCCGTCGAACTCCACGCTCGTCGGGTCCTTGGCGCCGATCAGCTGTTCGGCCACTGTGACGCTGGATCCGCCGTCTCCGGATTGGCGGGTGACGAGCCACCAGCCGATCGCAACAGCGGCGATCACGACGATCACGATGATGGCTATGTCCATGGCGGGCGCGCTCCTTCGCTCACGAGAGATCCGATTCTACGGAACTCGCGCCGCCATCCCACTTCGGCGTCAGGACACCTGGCGCTGTTGAGCGGCGAGCGCCCGCTGGCGACGGATCTTGCGGCGCTCTCGCTCCGACATGCCGCCCCAGATCCCGAACTTCTCACTGCTCACGATGGCGAACTCGAGGCACTCCGCCTGTACCGAGCACTCCCTGCAGATTCCCTTGGCGGTCCTCGTCGACGCTCCACGTTCCGGAAAGAACAGATCGGGATCCGCCCCCCGGCAATTGGCGAGATCCTGCCACGCAAGATCATCCGTCTTCAGCACCTCGAGCAACTGGCTGAACACACCCAACTCCCTACAACCCTGTAATTACACGACTGTGATTCAAACAACCGTCGCGCGCGCTGTCAACCTGAAATCCGTTGTGGATCAAGGATTCCTCGATTGCAGTGACTGGTCACCCCTCCCGGAAGCCGCCAGTGACTAGTCCACGGGGCGACATCTCAATGACGCTGGACAGGTCATCGAGCTCCGTGCAGAGTGTCGAGACGGAGGTTGAACCTGCCATGAAACGACTTCTACGAACATTGAACGAAGGTCGAGCCGACCACCGCGACGCGGTCAAGGACCGGTTGCGAGGGCTCATGTCCGTCGCACACGAGGTCGACGAGATCAGCCCCCAGCTGCTCCGGTCGAAGCTCAACGGGGGACGCAGCGCCCTCGCCGGCGCACGTCGCGTTCAGACCGAGGTCTGATCCCCCGGCACGAGTTCGGTCCCCCACCCCACAGCGCTCACGGGACGCCCGACGCCCCGGCCTGCTCACGCCCTGACTCCTGCGCACCACGGTTCCGAGGTTCGGATCGCTTCGGCCATAATGTCCGGCAGGTCGTCCGAGAGACGTGACGACCCACCCGGACACCAGAGGCGGAGCGTGACCACCACACAGGATCCGAAGCGACGGAGCAAGCGCAAGGTGCCGTGGATCGTCGAGATCTACCGCACCGACGTCGGCAAGAAGTACGCCATGGCGATCAGCGGGATCATTCTCCTGTCGTTCATCTTCTTCCACATGGTCGGCAACCTCCACGCGTTCGAAGGGGCGCACGAACTCGACGAGTACGGCGAGGCGTTGCGCGACCTCGGAGGCGAACTGGCCCCACGCACGTTCGTGCTCTGGGTCTTCCTACGGATTCCGCTGACGATCGCGTTCCTGGTGCACGTCCACGCCGCGTGGGCGCTCACCCGCTCGAACCGCGTCGCCAAGGGTCAGGCCTACGAGGGCCGTGATTACTACGCCGTCACGTACGCCTCCCGGACCATGCGGTGGTCCGGTGTGATCATCCTCGGGTACCTGCTCTTCCACCTCGCCGATCTCACGTGGGGCATCGAAGCGGTCAACCCCGAGTGGGAACGGGGCGCCGTCTACGACAATCTCGTGGCGAGCCTGGAGCGACCGCTGGTCGCGGGCCTCTACATCTTTGCCCAGGGCGCGCTGGCACTCCACATCTGGCACGGGGCGTGGAGCATGTTCCAGAGCCTCGGTGTGAACAACCAGCGCTTCAACCAGTTCCGGCGGGTCTTCGCCAGTGCCCTGACGGTGGTCATCATCGTCGGTTTTCTAGCGGTGCCGTTCGCCATACAGTTCGGAATAATCTCGTGAGCATCCGAGAGAAGAGGGCATGACGATCACACTCGACAGCAAGGTTCCCTCCGGCCCCATCGAGGATCGCTGGGACGACCACCGATTCTCCATCCGGCTGGTGAACCCGGCCAACAAGCGCAAGTACCGCGTCATCGTGGTCGGCACCGGGCTCGCCGGCGCATCGGCCGCCGCCACGCTCGGAGAGCTGGGTTACAACGTCGACGTGTTCACGTTCCACGACTCGGCCCGCCGCGCCCACTCGATCGCCGCCCAGGGCGGCATCAACGCCGCGAAGAACTACCGCAACGACGGGGACAGCATCTACCGGCTCTTCTACGACACCGTCAAGGGGGGCGACTTCCGCTCCCGCGAGGCGAACGTCTACCGCCTCGCCCAGGTCTCGAACGAGATCATCGACCAGGCCGCCGCCCAGGGTGTGCCGTTCGCCCGGGAGTACGGCGGTCTGCTCGACAACCGGTCCTTCGGTGGTGCCCAGGTCTCCCGGACCTTCTACGCGAGGGGGCAGACCGGTCAACAGCTGCTGCTCGGTGCATACCAGGCCCTGGCGCGTCAGGTCGCACTCGGCACCGTGACGATGTACACACGAGTCGAGATGCTCGACGTCGTCGTCAAGGACGGTTGCGCCGTCGGCATCGTGACCCGGGACCTCCTGACCGGCGAGATCCGATCGCATTCGGCCCACGCCGTCGTGCTGGCGACCGGTGGCTACAGCAACGTCTACTACCTGTCCACCAACGCGATGAAGTGCAATGTCACCGCCATCTGGCGGGCGCATCGGCGGGGCGCCTACTTCGCCAACCCGTGTTTCACGCAGATCCACCCCACGGAGTCGTTGCGCAACGACGGGCGGGTGTGGGTCCCGAAGAAGATGGACGACGATCGGCCTGCCGCTCAGATCCCGGAAGACGAGCGTGACTACTACCTGGAGCGGATCTATCCGGCGTTCGGCAACCTGGTCCCGCGCGACGTTGCGTCGCGCGCCGCCATGCGCCAGGTCGAGAGCGGGCGCGGGGTCGGGCCGCTGAAGAACGGAGTGTTCCTCGACTTCGAGGATTCGATCTCACGGCTCGGCAAGGACACGATCGAAGCCCGCTACGGCAACCTCTTCGAGATGTACGAGCGCATCACGGATGAGAACCCGTATCAGCGCCCGATGCGGATCTACCCCGCTCCGCACTACACGATGGGTGGGCTGTGGGTCGACTACAACCTCATGACGACCGTGCCGGGGCTCTACGCCATCGGTGAGGCCAACTTCTCGGACCACGGCGCCAACCGTCTCGGCGCCAGCGCCCTGATGCAGGGCCTGGCCGACGGCTACTTCGTGCTCCCCTACACGATCGGGGACTACCTCGCCGATTGGCTCAACACGGACCCCGTCCCGACAGACGATCCTGCGTTCGCCGAGGTCGAGCACACGGTCAAGGAGCAGATGAACCGCCTGCTGTCGATCAACGGCACCCGCACGGTGGACGACTTCCACCGGGAGCTCGGCAAGATCATGATCGAGCAGTGCGGCATGTCGAGGTCGGCTCCCGGCCTCGAGAAGGCGCTCGCCGAGATCCCCGCGCTCAAGGAGGAGTTCGACAACGACGTGCGCGTCCTTGGAACCGACGACAGCCCGAACGAGGCGCTCGAGAAAGCGGCCAGAGTCGAGGACTTCTTCGAGCTCGCAGAGCTCATGTGTCGTGATGCCCTGGAGCGCAACGAGTCCTGCGGCGGTCACTTCCGGGTGGAATCGCAGACCGAAGAGGGCGAGGCCTTGCGCAACGACGAGGACTACTCACACGTCTCCGCATGGGCGTGGAACGGGCCCGGCACACCTCAGACCGAGGTGCGGGAGCCGCTGAGCTTCGAGTACGTGAAACTGGCACAGAGGAGCTACAAGTAGATGGATGTCACCCTGCGGGTCTGGCGGCAGAGCTCGGCGGATGAGCCCGGCGGGTTCAGGGAGTACGCCGCAACCGACATCAGCGAGGAGGCGTCCTTCCTGGAGATGCTCGACATCGTCAACGAGCGCTTGACGCTCGCCGGCGAGGAGCCGATCGCATTCGAGCACGACTGCCGGGAAGGCATCTGCGGGTCGTGCGGCCTCATGATCGACGGCCAGGCACACGGGCCACAGCTGGGCACTGCAACCTGTCAGCTCCACATGCGCAAGTTCTCGCACGGGGACACGATCCTCATCGAGCCGTGGCGGGCCAGGGCGTTCCCGGTCATCAAGGACCTCGTCGTCGATCGCAGCGCCATGGACACGATCATCGAGGCCGGCGGCTTCATCTCGGTGCCGACGGGTTCGGCGCCCGACGCCAACCTCGTGCCGGTGCCGAAGGAATCCGCCGATGCCGCATTCGACGCCGCGGCATGCATCGGGTGCGGCGCCTGCATCGCTGCGTGCCCGAACAGCGCAGCCCAGCTGTTCACGTCGGCGAAACTCGCCCACCTCAATCTCCTCCCCCAGGGTCAGCCCGAGCGCTATGCCCGCACGATCGCCATGGTCGAGACGATGGAGGAGTACTTCGGCTCGTGCACGAACCACGGCGAGTGCGAGCCTTCCTGCCCGCAGGAGATCTCACTCGACAACATCGCGATGATGAACCGCGATTACCTGAAGGCCAAGATCCAGGACCGGCGGTTCGCCGGCCAGTCGAGCTGAGGGGTCGAGATGGCAGTGAAGTTCCTCACCTCCGACTACATGCAGGCTGCGACCAGCGCATTGGCTGCCGACCCGCAGTTCCAGGAGAAGATCACATCGACCGAGTTGCGTATCCAGTTCGAGGTCGGCGACACCCCGAGCGGAGAGACCATCGACTACTTCCTCGAGGTCGGTGACGCCTCCGCAATGATGCAGCTCGGCAAGCTCATCGACCCGGACGCCACGATCAAGAGCTCTCTGGAGACGGCAATGGCCATCTCGAAGGGAGACCTCAACGTCCAGATGGCGTTGATGACGGGCAAGATCAAGGTCGATGGGTCCATGGCCGTGCTGATGCTCAATCAGGGCCTGCTGGTCCAGTGGGCGCACACCATGAGCGGTCTCGACATCGAGTACTGATCCGGCCCCGGAATGCAGAAGAGGCGCACCCGGGGGTGCGCCTCTTTGCGTTTGTCCGTCGAACGGCCGTCAGCGGACGGCGTCCTTGAGCTTCTTGCCTGCCTTGAAGGCCGGGCTGTGCCCGGCAGCGATCGGTACCGCCTCACCCGTCTGCGGGTTACGGCCCATGCGGGCCTCGCGGAACCGGCGCTCGAAGGTTCCGAAACCCGTGAAGGTCACCTTCTCGTCGCCCTGCAACGCTTCCGTGATCGCTTCGAGTGTCGAATCGATCACAGCTCCTACGGCGGTCTTCGACTCGCCGGTTGCCGACGCAACCTTGTCGATGAGCTCGCTCTTGTTCATGCCAAACCTCCCGAAATCCGGCCCTGAGGTGAATTACACGGCTGTAACCCTACAGGGAAACCGTTGTGCGTCAAGGCATTTGGCGAGGCATCGAAACCAAGGACTCGAACCCGATCAACCGACTCGCGCTCGCCGTGCCCGGCTCGATGCCGGTAGAGTGACGCCGCCGCGGACGAAGGACCCAGCTCTTGCGTAGGAAGATCTTCTCATCGATCGGGATCATCGGTGGCCTCCTCACCGCCGGCTCCGTTCTCTGGGAGTACGCACGGATGAACCCCGCCTACCGCTTTCTCGTCGATCCATGGTCGATGCGAGGGTATGAGATGGTCCATGGCGCGATCGCCGTCGTCATCGGCCTCGGTCTGGCAGCTCTGGCCGCCGTGACGAAGTCGGGCCGATCGACCGAGCCGCAGCCGGCCATCACCACGGTGATCGGCACGCTGATCTTCGCGATGGTCGTCGCCTTCGTGTTCGATCCGGGGGACACCCTGGGATTCAACGCCTTCCTGGCGCTCGTGTTCGCCTTCCTCCTCGCCCTCATCGGGATGCGTCTGGTCCAGCGACGGATCTTGCGCGACCTGCCGTTCGGCACGAAGCCCAAGACCTCGATCTCTTTCTTCTCGTGGCTGGGCGGATTCGTCGTGCTCGGCGCCATCCTCATCGCCGTCTCGGGCAACATCGACTCCCTGAGCCTTCCGGTCGTGGTGGCGCTCGTCTTCGCCCTCTTGGCCGTCCTGAGCATCGCCACCCCGCCGGTCGAGCTGGCCGCCACCCGCATGCTCATCTATTCGACGCTGCTGGCAGGAGCCACCATCGGCCTCAGTGGTGGAGCCATCCGGT
Source organism: uncultured Acidimicrobiaceae bacterium (assembly GCA_964347305.1). GTDB lineage: Bacteria > Actinomycetota > Acidimicrobiia > Spongiisociales > UBA5794 > CAYFYC01. The sequence goes on from CAYFYC010000046.1 coordinate 14,310, forward strand.
CCACGCTGATCCGCTTCCAGGCGAGCGCCGAATCCTCCATCCAGATCGCAGCCCAGTTCAAGGACACCCAGGTGACGTGGGGCTACTTCCTGGCGAACATCGGGATCGGCCTGGTGTTCTTCGGCGCCGTCGGTCAATGGGGTCGGCGCCGCGACGCCCTCCAGGCAGCCGCCAGGATCGCCGCCCAGCGGGCGGCAGCCGAAGCGAGTGCCGCCGAGATCGCGGCCGCTCGCGCCAAAGCCGGGCTGTGATGCGAGGGGCCGGCCGTCCGGCCCGTGTCACATGCGGTCGATCATGGCGGCGGCGAACTCCGACGTCTTCACCTCGGTGGCGCCGTCCATGAGCCTGGCGAAGTCGTAGGTCACGACCTTGTCCGTGATCGTCGCCCGGATGCTCGAGACGATGAGGTCGGCCGCTTCGCGCCATCCCATGTACCGCAACATGATCTCGCCGGACAGGATCAGCGATCCCGGGTTCACCTTGTCGAGACCGGTGTACTTCGGTGCGGTGCCGTGGGTCGCCTCGAAGATGGCGTGCCCCGTCACGTAGTTGATGTTGGCGCCGGGAGCGATGCCGATCCCACCCACCTGGGCGGCGAGGGCGTCGGAGATGTAGTCGCCGTTGAGGTTCATCGTCGCGATGACGTCGTACTCGGCGGGTCTCGTCAGGATCTGCTGCAAGAAGGCGTCCGCGATCACGTCCTTGACCAGGATCTTGTCACCGGGATCGCCGTTCGAGTCTTCCCACGACACGGCGACGTCCGAGAACTCCTCCCGCACGAGCTCGTAACCCCACTCGCGGAAGGCCCCCTCG
>CAYFYC010000046.1:15132-27033 GCA_964347305.1 uncultured Acidimicrobiaceae bacterium
CGGTGAACTTCATGATGTTGCCCTTGTGCACCATGGTCACCGAATCGGCACCTTCGGCAACGGCGTACTCGAGAGCCGCCCGGATGAGCCGTCTCGAACCCTCCCGTGAAACGGGTTTGATGCCGAGTCCCGAGTCGGCCTTGATCTCCCAGCCGAACTCGCTCTCGAGGAATCCGAGCAACGCCCTGGCGCCGTCCGAGTCGGCCTCCAGCTCCTTGCCGGCGTACACGTCCTCGGTCGCCTCCCGGAAGATGACCATGTCGACGAGTTCGGGCTGCTTCACCGGTGAAGGTGCGCCGTACCAGCGGATCGGACGGAACGTGGTGTAGAGATCGAGCGTCTGGCGCAGCGCGACGTTCAGACTCCGGATTCCGCCGCCAACCGGCGTCGTGAGCGGCCCCTTGATGCCCACCAGCTGGTCACGGAACGTCTGGATGGTGACGTCCGGCAGCCACTCCCCCGTCCTGTCGAACGACTTCTGCCCGGCCAGCACCTCGTTCCAGGTGATGGCTCTCGATCCCCCGTATGCCTTCTCGACCGCAGCGTCGAACACACGCTGGGATGCCGCCCAGATGTCCGGACCGATGCCATCGCCCTCGATGAAGGGAATGATCGGATCGTCCGGTACCTGGAGACCATGGGGTCCCATGCTGATCGACGTGGCCATGTGTGCTCCCTCGCGGTCGAGAATCCCGGCAAGGGTAGCGGGCACTGCCCCCGGCTCAGCGGGTCGACGGGCCTGCCACGCGCCGCTCGGCGGCGTCGACGGTGTTGGCGAGCAACGATGCGATCGTCATCGGGCCGACCCCTCCGGGAACGGGGGTGATGGCCCCGGCGACCTCGGCGACCTCGTCGAAGACGACATCACCCACGAGCCCGTCGTCCATGCGGTTCACGCCCACGTCGATCACGACGGCTCCGGGCTTGACGTGATCCGCCGTGATCAGCCCCGGAACCCCCACGGCAGCGATCAGGATGTCCGCCGCCCGGGTGATCGCAGCCAGGTCACGGGTGCGCGAGTGGGCTTGCACGACGGTGGCGTCGATTCCTCGCCCGCCGAGCAGAAGCGCCATCGGCCGCCCCACGAGGAACGACCTGCCGACGACCACGGCGTGGGCGCCTCTGGTCTCGATCCCGTAATGGCTCAGGATCCGCATCACTCCTGCGGGCGTCGCAGGCCGCGGCCCGGGGCGTTCCAGGACCAGCTTGCCGAGATTGGTGGGATGGAGACCGTCGGCGTCCTTGGCCGGGTCGATCGTCTCCACGGCCCGGTTGCCGTCGAGCCCGTCCGGCAGCGGGAGCTGCACGATCATCCCGTCGATCTGGGGATCGGCGTTGCAGCGCTGCACCAGCGCCTCGACCTCCTCCTGGTTCGCAGTCGCCGGAAGCTCGTGATCGAAGGACAGCATCCCCGCCGCCTCGGCGGCCCGGTGCTTGCCGCGGACATACACGTGCGAAGCGGGATCGTCCCCCACCAGGATCGTCGCCAAACCCACGCTCTTGCCGCGGTCGGCGAGGCCGGCGACACGCTCGGCGAGCTCGGCTCGCAGCGCAGCGGCCACGTCCCGCCCGGAGAGGAGCCGGGCCGTCAATGCCGAAAATGCCTGGCGTGCGTGAAGACGAGCGCCACCCCCGCCTCGTTCGCCGCCGCGACGACCTCGTCGTCACGACGTGATCCGCCTGGTTCGACGATGGCCGTGACCCCGGCCGACGTGAGGAGGTCGAGACCGTCGCGGAACGGGAAGAACGCATCGCTGGCGGCCACGGCGCCATCGGCACGGTCGCCGGCTCTGGCGAGGGCTCGCTCGGCGGCGCCCACCCGTGACTGATCACCCGCGCCGACGCCGACAGCTGCCCCATCCCTGGCGACGACGATCGCGTTGGACTTGGTGTGGGCGGCGACCACCCAGGCGAAGCACAGGTCGGCGATCTCGGCGGCAGACGGAGCCCGGTCCGAGACGACCCTCCAGGTGTCGGGCATACCGTCGCGACCCTCCGGGAGGTCGCGCGACTGGACGAGGGCGCCCCCTTCGAGCGGGCGAATCTCGACGCCGGCTCTGCCCGGGGGTGGCGCCACGAGGAGCCTGAGGTTCTTCTTCGCACCGAGGATGGCTGCAGCCTCTGCGGTGCAGCCCGGTGCGATCACGACCTCGGTGAAGTACTCGACGAGTATCTCCGCCGTCGCCGCATCGAGCTCGGCGTTGCACGCCACGATGCCCCCGAAGGCGGACACGGGATCGCAGTCCCATGCTGCACGAAAGGCCCCGGCCAGCGTTTCTCCCACTGCGGCACCCGAAGGGTTGGCGTGCTTCACGACGACGACACCCGGTACGCCGAGATCGTTGGCGAGGCGCCATGCCGCTTCGGTGTCGTTGTAGTTGTTGAACGACATGGCCTTGCCTTGGAGCTGCTCGGCCGCCACCCACCAGGAATCGCTGCCGGGCCGCCGGTAGATCGCCGCGGGCTGGTGCGGGTTCTCCCCGTAACGAAGCTCCCCCGCCTTCTCGTAGGAGACGGCAAGCGTGTCAGGCAGGATCTGGTCACCCTGGAGCCAGGCGACGATCGCGGCGTCGTAGGCCGCCGTGTGGGCGAAGGCTTCCGTGGCGAGGGCGCGTCGCATCTCGAGCGTCGTGCCACCCTCCTCGATCGCCACGGCCATCTCGTCGTAGCGATCCGGTGAGGTCACGACCGCCACATCGGCATGGTTCTTGGCTGCCGCACGCACCATCGTCGGGCCGCCGATGTCGATGTTCTCGACGATCTCCGCATCGTCGACGTCGGGACGCGCCACCGTTGCGGAAAACGGATACAGGTTCACCACGACGAGCTCGAACGGGGCGATGTCGTGTTCCTCGAGCTCTGCGACATGTTCGGGGTCGTCGGATCTGGCGAGGATGCCGCCGTGAATCACCGGGTGGAGCGTTTTCACCCGGCCCCCGAGGATCTCGGGTGAGCCGGTCAGCGCACTGACGAGGACCACGGGGAGCCCGGCCTCGGCGAGAGTGCGTGCGGTGCCGCCCGTCGAGACGAGCTCGACACCGGCGGCGGCGAGGCGCTTGCCGAAGTCGACCAACCCTCGCTTGTCCGAGACGGAGAGGAGGGCACGTCGTACCGGCCTGAGCGTCATGTCGTCGCCCCCGGCTCGATCCACACGACGCGCCTGCCTTCGACACGCAGGCGTCCCGTCGTGTGCATCTCGATCACGTCTGGATAGACGCGGTGCTCCACCTTCTGGATGCGCGCATGCAGCGCTTCGGCGGTGTCGTCGGCGAGGACGGGTACGGCTTCCTGGTAGATGATCGGCCCCGTGTCGACCCCGCGATCGACGTAGTGGACGGTGATCCCGGACAGCTTGACGCCATGCGCGACGGCATCGGGAGCGGCGTGGACGGTGCCCGGAAAGGCCGGCAGCAAGGAGGGATGGATGTTGAGGATGCCGTTCGGATAGCGCTCTATCGCCTCCTCGGTGAGGATCCGCAGGAAGCCGGCGAGGACGATGGTCTCGGCGGCATGCGCCTCGACGGCGGCCACGATCCCCTTGGTGAAGGCCCTCCGGTGCTCGCGGCCCGGCCAGGGCACGACCTCCGTGGGGATACCGGCGCGTCGGGCTCGCTCCAGAGCGAACGCCTCGGGGCGATCGCTCACGACCACCGCGACGCGTGCGCCATAGGCCGGGTCTGCCGCCGCATCGATGATCGCCTGGAGGTTTGTGCCCGAGCCGGAGCACAGGACGGCTATGGGATGGCGTGAGTCGGTCATGCGGGCGAGAGCATAGGCCCGCCCCCTGCAGACCACGCCGTCGCAGGGAAGGCCACCCATTTCGGTGGCGCACCGTCAACAGTGTTGCCTAGAGTCGCCGCGGTCATGAGGAGTGGACGGGTGTGACCACGACCGCCGATCGGGCAGTCCAAACGAGACCCAAGCGCAAGTACAAGCGCGGGTCGAGCAAGGCCTACCTCTTCCTCCTGCCCACGTTCGTGATCCTCTTCACCTTCGTCTACTTCCCCATCATCGAGTCCTTCCGGCTGAGCCAGAACCGCGTGGCCCCGTTCGGGAGCCAGGAGATCTTCGTCGGGTTCGAGAACTACACGAGACTGCTGCAGAGTGCCGACTTCTGGGACACGGTCATCGTCTCGCTGTGGTTCATGGTGGGCACCGTTCCCGTGGGCATCGGGCTCGCCGTGATCATCGCGTTGCTGCTCTCGTATCCGCTGCGGCGTCTCAACTGGTTCTACCGCACGTTGATCTTCGTACCCGTGGTCATCTCGGGAGCTGTCGCCGGCGTGTTGTTCCGGATGCTCTACAACCCGGTGGTCGGTTTCTTCAACCACTGGCTCAGCCTGATCGGCATCGAAGGACCGAACTGGCTCAACGACCAATCGTGGGCGCTCGTCGGGGTGACGGTGGCCGTCGTGTGGCGGCAGTTGGGGTTCAACGTCATCATCGCGCTCGCCGGCATCCAGCAGATCGACGAGCAGCTCTACGAGGCGGCCAAGATCGACGGGGCCGGGGTCTGGGACCGGATCCGCTACATCACGATCCCCCAGCTGACGCCCACGCTGTTCTTCCTCAGCGTGGTCAACGTGATCATCAGCCTGCAGGCGTTTGCGGAGATCAACATCCTCACGGACGGCGGTCCCGGGCGGGCGACGACCAACCTCGTGTATCAGGTCTTCATCGACGGGTTCGTCGGAACCCGCTTCCTGGGTCGGGCCTCGGCCCAGGCGTTCCTGCTCGCGGTGCTCATCATCGGCGTGTCCGTGGCCCAGTTCCGCGGCTTTGCGAAGAAGGTGCATTACCAGTGACGGCGGAAGCAATCCCGAGAGCCGAAACGGCCGCCGCCCCCGAGCCGGCGCCACCGCTGCGGCGACGACTGGGCGACACCCCGGTCCATGTCGTGCTGTTCATCATCGGAATCGTGATCGCCATGCCGATCATCATCGCCTTCTTCATGAGCTTCACGCCGCTGCGGGAGATCCTGAGCAGGGCGAACCCCGAGATCCTGCCCGCCTCGTGGACCATCGGTAACTACGACACGGCGTGGAACGCCTCTCCGTTCCCCCGGTACATGCTCAACAGCTTCATCCAGACGGGTGTCATCACCGTTGCCCAGGTGGTGCTCAGCATCCTCGCCGGCTTCGCCTTCGCCATGTACGAGTTCCGGTTCAAGACGGCCCTCTTCGCCCTCGTGATCGGCAGCCTCATCGTCCCGTTCGAGCTGACGTTCATCCCGAACTTCGTCCTCATCAGCGATCTGGGCTGGGCCAACACCTACCAGGGACTGACCGTGCCCTTCCTGGCCAGCGCATTCGGCGTGTTCATGATGCGCCAGTTCTTCTTGAGCATCCCTCGCGACCTCTACGACGCAGCCAAGATCGACGGGTCGAGCGACATGTACTACCTCTGGCGAGTGATGGTGCCTCTCAGCAAGGGGGCCATCTCCGCCTTCACGATCTTTGCGTTCCTCAGCGCGTGGAACCAGTATCTGTGGCCACTCGTCATCACGAATGACGAGTCCATGCGGACCGCTCAGATCGGCATCAGATTCTTCCTGGTGAACCAGGAACGCGCCACCGATTGGGGGGCGATCATGGCCGGGACCGTCATCGTGATGATCCCGACACTGGTCATCTTCCTCGTTGCTCAGAAACAGTTGGTCAAGGGAATCGCTGCCAGCGGACTCAAGGGCTGACGAGACAGAAGGGAAAGGCATGAAACGACTGACGAAGCTGCTTGCACTGCTCGCAGTATTCGCCCTGGTGGCCGCTGCGTGCGGTGACGGGGATGAAGCTGCGACCACGACGGCTGCGCCGCAGACGACGACGGAGGCTCCGATGCCGGCCGAGCCGGTGACGATCGAGTTCTGGCACGCCATGGCCGACGATCTCGGTGCGGTGGTGGACGAGCTCGTCGACCGCTACAACGCAAGCCAGGACCTGGTGACGGTGAACGCCACCTTCCAGGGGAGCTACGACGACACGTACAACGCGTTGCTCGCATCGTTCGAGGCAGGCACCGCACCCAACATCACGCAGAACTTCGACCTCGCCGCGCAGACGATGTTCGACACCGGTCGACTCGTTCCGGCGCATCAGCTGATGGCTGCAGGCGAGTCGGACAGCTTCCTCCCGGCCGTCCGTGACTACTACTCGGACGAGACCGGCATGGTGGCGATGGCGTTCAACTCGAGCACGCCGATCGTGTATTACAACCAGGCGATGTTCGATGCGGCCGGGCTCGACGCACCGGACGGGAACTGGACCTTCGATCAGTTCATCGCGACCTGCGATGCCATCCAGGCATCCGGTGTCGACTTCTGTGTGACCTTCGGAACGGTCGGGTGGTACTTCGAGCAGATCCTCGCCAACAGCGGCGGGCTCTACTTCGACGAGAACAACGGCCGTACCGGCCGTGCCACCGAGGTCCGCTTCAACGAGGGTCAGGGTGTCGAGGTGTTCGAGTTCCTCACGGGTCTCATCGCCGACGGCTACGCCCCGAACCTCGGTTCGACGTGGACGGACACGGATGCCGTGTTCTTCGCCGAGGAAGCGGCGATGATCTTCGACTCCACCGCAGGCGCGCGTGGCTTCCAGGACAACGCCAACTTCGAGGTGAAGACGGCGTTCATCCCGCACAGCAACTCGAGTGAGCGCAACGGTGTCGTCATCGGTGGCGCCGCACTGTGGCTCATCGACTCCGGCGACCCGGCCATCAACGCCGCCGCATGGGACTTCATGAGCTTCATGGCGGCCGCCGACCAGCAGGTCACGTGGCACACGGGCACCGGGTACTTCCCCGTGCGCGCCGATCTGCAGGGCAACCCGCCCGCCGATCTGGCCACGTTCTGGGACGAGAACCCGAACTTCGTGACGGCCATCGACCAGCTCGCCACGACCCGGACCACGAATGACGACGGGTCACCGAACTACGCGGTGCTCGGCGGACGTGCCGGGCCCTTCCCCGAGATCCGCCGGATCATCGTGGAGGCATACAGCGCGGTCCTCAACGAGGGCAAGACGCCACAAGAGGCACTCAACGAGGCGGCAGAGCGTGCCAACCAGGCCCTCGCCGACTACAACGAGTTCTTCAGCGGATAGTCGACAGCCCACACTCGATGAGAGCGGCCGGCGGGGGAACCCCGCCGGCCGCTCGGTCGCGTCTCGTCGGGCTCGCGATCATCGGGCTCGCGATGATCGGAGTGTTGGGGGCATGCGGGGGCACGGGGTCGACGCCGGTCGAGACCGAGCCGCCTGAGCCTGCGCCGGCCGACCTCGATGTGCAGGGTCACCGAGGCGCCCGCGGTCTCCAGCCCGAGAACACGCTGCCCTCCTTCGAAGTCGCCCTCGATGCGGGCGTCGACACCCTCGAACTCGACCTGCATCTCACGGCCGACGGCATGGTCGTGGTGTGGCACGACCCGATCATCGACGCCGCGAAGTGCAGCCTCGATCCTGCGGCCGGCGTCGCCGCCCCGGACCCGGAGATCGCCGACGGCGTCGATCTCGCCATCGCCGGGCTGGACCGGGCCCAACTCGAGGCCTACCGATGCGACCGCAACCCCGACCCCGGCCGCTTCCCCGAGCAGTCTGCCGGGGGCACCGCCCTCGCCGGTGACGACTACCGGATCGTGACCCTGTCCGAGCTGTTCGAGTTCGTGGCCACGTATGCCGCTTCGGAGCTCAAGACCCCCGAGCAGCGATCGACGGCGAGCGAGGTCGGATTCAACGTGGAGACCAAGCGCGTGCCCGACGTCCCTGCGACGATCGGTGACGGCTTCGACGGGGTGACCCCGGGTCCCTTCGAGCTGGCGATCCTCGAGGCCGTCGAGGCGGCGGGGCTGGCCGATCGGGTGACGGTGCAGTCCTTCGATCACCGTTCCCTGGAGGCGATCCGATCGGTGGACGCCTCGATTCGTCTCGCTGCGCTGACCCGGCGCAACGAACCGTTCTCCAGCGATCTCGCCGAATTCGCCCAGATCTGGTCGCCAGATCACCGGGCGCTGACCGCGGGTAGCCTGCGCGACGCACACAGCGCCGGATTACTCGTGATCCCCTGGACCGTGAACGAACCACGCGACATGAATCGACTGATCGACCTCGGTGTCGACGGCCTCATCACGGACCGACCGGACCTGCTGGTCGCCATCGTCGAGGAACGCTCATGACCAACGGGTCGGGGCGTCTCGTCGTCGTGTTGACCGCAGTTGCGCTGCTTGCCGGAGCGTGCTCGGGCGACTCCGCAGCTGCCGAGGATCCGCCCACTGTCGCCGTCGTCGCCGAGGGTCTCATCAACCCGCTCGGCCTCGCCATGCTCCCCGATGGAGGGCTCCTCATCGCCGAGGAGGGAACCGGCGATGACGACGCATCTGCGGGTCTCAGCGTCCTGACGGCGGACGGTCGTGTCGGGCGCGTGGTCGACGAGCTCGCCAGCGGACGAGACGCTGGAGATCTGTCCGGTGCCCCACTCGCCGGGGTGTCTCCCGACGGGAGCACGGCCTACGTGGCTCACTTCGGCTCGGAGGCGCTGTTCGGCCTCCCCATACCCGAGACCGGGCTGGAACCTGCCACGAAGGCTGCGGAGGCGCTGCGCGCCGAACAGCTCGCACGGACGCTCACTCGCCTCAACGACGTGTTCCTCGCCAATCCCTTCGACATCGCCTTCGACGAACAGGGCACCCCGGTCGTGACGGATGCGAGCGGTAACGGCGTCGCCACCGCCGGTCCCGACGGCTCGGTCGTGTTCATCCACCGGTTCGGCGAGCTCGAGGCCCCCGATCTGCCCTCGCTCCGCGTCGAGGCGGTGCCCACCGGGATCACCCGCGTCGGTGACGAGTACTTCGTGACCCTCACGGGCGGCTGCCCGTACCCGACGGGCGTCGGTCGAGTCGTGGCCATCGGCGACGAGCGGGAGGAGCGGACCGTCGTGACCGGTCTCGACATGCCCATCGACGTGGAACTGGGTCCGAGCGGCACGATCTGGCTCCTCGAGTTCGCCGAGTTCGACCAAGGCGCCTCGTGCTTCGACGGCAGCGGCTACCGGGCCGGTACGGGGCGGCTCAGCCGACTCGACCCCGACGGATCGACGACCACGATCCTGGAGGGACTCGACTTCCCCGGAGCCGTCGTCGAGGCGCCGAACGGCGACGTGTACGTCACCGAGATCTTCTCCGGCCGCGTGCTCCGGCTCTCGTGGGACGACCGTCCTGCCACCGAGCCGGCACGGCCGGCCGCTGCCTGGGGCTTTGGCGACGTCGCCGCCGATCGCGGGCTCCACTTCGCTCACGGCGCCTTCGCCACGGGCCTGTCCGAGGATCCCAGCGCCATGATGGGAGCCGGGCTCTGCTGGATCGACTACGACGCCGACGGCTGGCTCGATCTCTATCTCGTCAACTCACATGCTCTCGCCGAAAGGGCCTTCTGGGAGGAGCAGGGCGGCCTTCCTCGCAACGAGCTCTACCGCAACGAGGAGGGCACGTTCCGCCGCGTCGGCGAGGCGGCCGGTGTCGCCATCGCCCATCGCGGCAACGGCTGCGTGGCAGCCGACTTCGATGGCGACGGAGCCACGGACCTCTTCGTGACCGCAGACGGCCCGAACGTGATGCTGCGCAACCGAGGCGATGGGACCTTCGAGGATGTTTCGATCGCTTCCGGCACCGACACGCCGGAGTGGAACTCGGCCGCGGTCGTCGGTGATCTCGACGGCGACGGACGACCGGAGCTCTTCGTGGGCTCCTACATCGATCTGGAGATGAAGATCGAGAACCCGTCGGGCGCGTTTCCGCAGGACTACGTCGGGCTCCCCGATCGGCTCTTCGTCAACCGCAGCGAGCCGGGCACCATCCGCTTCACCGACGAGGCGGTGGCCGCGGGTCTCGATCGCAGCGAGCGGGCGCTCGGGGCGCTGATGAGCGACTTCGATCTCGACGGCGATCTCGATCTGTACATCGCCAACGACGGGCAGCCCAACCGGCTCTATCGCAACGACTCGTCAGACGGCGGTGGGCTCGCTCTCGTCGACGTGACGGCGACCGCAGGCGTCGGCGACTCCGGCAGCGGCATGGGGGTGGCCGGCGGCGACTACGACGGCAACGGCGCCATCGACATCCTGGTGACGAACTGGGAGGCCGAGCTCAACGCCCTGTACGCCAACAGGTCCGAGGGCACCGATCTGTCGTTCGGCTACATGACACAGCGCATCGGTCTCGCTGGCCTGGGCAACAACAAGACGGGATGGGGCGTCGCCTGGGCCGACGTGGACCATGACACGGATCTCGACATGCTCATCGTCCACGGCCGGGTCCCGGTGACCGATCTGGAGACGGACCCCGAATTGGTGCGGCTCTACGCCAATCTGTCGGCCAACGGCAAGCCTGGTGAATTCAGAGACTGGACCCAACAGACCGGGCTCGAGGACGTGGGGACGCTGCTGGCGAGAGGCAGCGCGGTCGCCGACTTCGACAACGATGGCGATCTCGACGTCGCCATCGGTGTGATCGGAGGCCGCGTCGCCCTCCTCGAGAACGTCGCTCCCCCGGGCCGCTGGTTGCAGATCGGCTTCACCGACTTCCTCCCCGGTACGAGGGTCGAACTCGAGCTCGACGACGGTCGTGTCCTCATCCGCGAGTGGAACGTCGGATCGAGCTACCTGGCGTCTGAGGACCCCCGGCTGCACTTCGGGCTGGGGACCACGCTCGGCCCGGTGACCGCAACGGTGACGTGGCCCGACGGCACGCAGACCACGCTGGAGGACCTCGAGATCGACCGCCTCCACGTCATCTCCAAGGCAACCGGCTGACCCGGGACGGGCCGGCGAGAACTGGCGGCGGTCACTCCGTCGTCGCGACGAAGAACTCCCACATCAGGTCGGTCGCCGAGATCGTCGTGGTGCTGTTGAAGAGACGCGACTGGGAGCTCGTCCCAGGCCAGCCATGGCGCCCGTCGGTGACGACGTACAGCTCCACGGCCCCGGCATCACACCCTGCCCAGACACGCCGCTCGACGTCTGCCGTGACCGCCTCGACGTCGCTGGATGTGCACCCCGCCCGATCCGCCCACGACGCGACCCACTCCGTGATGTCGGGTAGGAGGAAGCCGGCACCCTCGAAGGGCGCCACGCGGTCCAGCACGCCGTGAAAGGCGATCACGGGGACAGGCCCCTCACACGGCCCGGTGTCCGGATACGCGCCGGCAACGGTCCCGATCGCAGCGATCTCACCGGGCGCATCGCAGGCGAGCCGATGGGCCATGCCTGCACCGTTGGAGAACCCCGAGACGAAGACCGGGCCGACGTCGACGTGGAACGCCACGTCGGCGATCACGCCCCGGATGAACGTCAGATCGGGTGACGGCACGAAGCCCGCCTGCCACGTCGGCAGCACGCCACCGGCCAGTGGCTGGACGACGACGAATCCCTCCTCCTCCGCCTTGTCCCGGAATCCACTCAGCTCCTCCTGTGAGGCCGGCGACGAGGCGAGGCCGTGGAGATCGACCACGAGCGGGACCCCGGTACGCCCCCACGCGTCTTCCGAGATGTGGAGGACGTAGGTTCGTTCGACATCGTCACGCACCAGCGAGCGGTCGAATGTCCCCGGACCGTCGACGGTGTCGCCCTGCGCCGTGAAGGGTGAAGCAAAGGGGTCGGTGGTCGACGTCGGGGGCAGCGTCGGCTCCGGCGCGACCGTGGTGGCCATCGTCGTGGGCGGGATCGTCGACGTGGGGGTGGAGGTGATGACCGTCGTCGTGGTCGACGACACGGTCGGCTCCGGGCCCGTCGTGGCCCCCGAGCACGCGGTCACGACCATGCAGAAGGCGATCAGCAGGAGACGCGGCATGAGCGCATTGTGGCGGGGCGCGGCGATTACGCCGGCTCAGCCGCCCAGCGCCTCCATCATCGCCGTGCCCA
>CAYFYC010000047.1:0-26779 GCA_964347305.1 uncultured Acidimicrobiaceae bacterium
ATGATGCCTGCATCGAACTTCTCGACGACGTTCTTGGCGAACGTCTCCACCGCGTCCACCGAGATGACTGCGACGAAGTCGTCTCCACCGACGTGACCCACGAAGGAACGTGCGTCGTGGGTGAGCTCCGCGGCCTCGAGCAGCACCGACGCCGTGAACTTGATGACCGAGTCGCCCCGCATGAACCCGTAGTGATCGTTGAACGCCTTGAAGTTGTCGAGATCGGCATGGACGAAGGCGAACTGCTCACCCGACTCGACCCGCTCCTCGAGTTGGCGCGAGATCCGGAAGTTGCCCGGCAGACCGGTGAGGGGCGAGAGATCCCGCATCTGCTGGGCTCGCCGCAGCACCGTCCGCACCCGGGCGATGAGCTCTTCGAGGTCGAAGGGCTTGGTGATGTAGTCGTCTGCACCCAGGTCGAGACCCCGGACGCGGTCGTCGGCGAGGGCTCTGGCGGTGAGGATGATCACCGGGGTGCTCGCCGTGGCCGGGCTGCGCCGCATCCGGGCGAGCACGGACAGGCCGTCCATCTCGGGCATCATCACGTCGAGGAGCACCAGGTCGGGGACCTTCTCCTTGATCCTGTCGAGGGCGAGCACGCCGTTGGCGGCAGTGTCGACGTCGTAGCCCTCGAGCTCGAGATTCATCCTGACGAACTGGACGATGTCCGGATCGTCGTCGACGACGAGTACACGCTCTTTCATTCGACGTCCTCGAGAGTGGCTTTCATGTCACGGATGGCGGCTGCGGGGTCGGGAGCCGCGAACACCGCACTCCCGGCAACGAAGATGTCGACCCCTGCGTCCCGGGCGAGCCGGATCGTGTCGGGGCCGATGCCGCCATCGATCTCTATATCGGTCGCCAGGCCCTGAGAATCAATGATCTTTCGGGCCGCCTCGACCTTCTCCAGCACTTCGGGTATGAAGGCCTGGCCGCCGAATCCCGGATGCACCGACATCACCAGCAGCAGGTCGCACAACTCGAGGTGCGGCTCGACTGCAGCCAGGGGCGTCGGCGGGTTCACCACCAGGCCGAATTCGAGACCTGCGTCGCGGGCCCGCCGGGCCGCCTCGGTGGGATCCGGATAGGCCTCGATGTGGATCGTCACGAGATCGGCGCCCGCATCGGCCAGCGGTTCGAAGTACGCATCGGCATTCGTCATCATCATGTGACAGTCGAACTTCAGCTTCGTTACAGCTCGCAGACTCCGCACCACCGGCACGCCGAGCGAGATGTTGGGCACGAAATGGCCGTCCATGACGTCGACGTGCAGCATCGCGATCTCGGGCCCGACTCGCGCCACCTCCTCACCGAGACGTGCGAAGTCGGCGGCGAGGATGGAGGGAGCGATCCGGCTCATGGCCGAACGTTACCGGCAAACCCCACGAGCGGCTCGTATCGTGATCGGCGAGCCAGGCGAGCAAGGAGCAACGATGGTGCAGCGGTACCGGATCGAGCCAGGAACGACGGTGGACCTCTCGAAATGGGACCCGGACGGCACGGCGACCTTCGACGGCGGCAAGAAGGCGGCGAGGAAGCGTCTCGAGGCTCTCGTCGACCGGCTGGCAGAGTTGCAGGAGCTCCTGTGGGCCGAAGACCGTCACAAGCTGCTCATCGTCATCCAGGCCATGGACACCGGTGGCAAAGATGGCGCGATCCGTCGGGTGTTCACCGGCGTGAACCCCCAGGGCGTACGGGTCGCCAACTTCAAGGCGCCTTCGAAGGAAGAGCTCGCCCACGACTATCTGTGGCGCATCCACGCCGAGGTGCCGGAACGGGGTGAGATCGTCATCTTCAACCGCAGCCATTACGAGGACGTGCTGGTCGTGCGCGTTCTCGATCTCGTCCCCGAAGAGGTGTGGTCGAAGCGCTACGGCCACATCAACGCCTTCGAGCGCATGCTCGCCGACGAGGGCACGGTGATCGTCAAGTTCTATCTGCACATCTCCAAAGACGAGCAGAAGGAGCGGCTGCAGGCGCGACTCGACGAACCGGAGAAGAACTGGAAGTTCAATTCGGGGGATCTCGACCACAGACGCCGCTGGGACGACTACATGGCCGCCTTCGAGGCCGCGTTGTCGACCACGAGCACCGACCACGCCCCCTGGTACATCATCCCGGCGAACCGCAAGTGGTACCGGGACCTGGTCATGGTCCAGACGATCGTGGACACGCTGGAGGGGCTCGAGATGGCCTATCCGGAGGCCGAGCCCGGTCTCGAGGACATCGTCATCGACTGAGGACGGAGACGAACATCCCGTCGGTGCCGGTCGTGTGCGGCGCCAGCAACACGCCACCACCGAGGGGCGTACCGGGAACGTCTGCCGGCGCTCGAGCGGTGTATCCGGCCACCACCCGGGTGGTCTCTTCCGCGAACACCGTGCAGACCGCATAGACCAGGCGTCCCCCGGGAACGAGCAGCGGCAACGCGGCTGCCACGAGCGCCTTTTGCAGCTCGCCGAGTCGCCCCGGATCCGATGGCTCCAGGCGATGTCTGATCTCCGGGCGGCGCCGCAACGTCCCCACGCCGCTGCACGGGGCGTCGAGAAGCACCACGTCGAACGTCTCGGGGGCGAACGGTGGAAGGGTGCCGTCGGCCACCACCCAGTGCGGTGCGATCCCCATCCGTGACAACCGGCGCCGCGCCATGGCGATCCGCGCCGCATTCACGTCGGCGGCGACAAGCAGACCCGTCGCTTCCATGGCGTCCCAGAGTGCCGCCGTCTTGCCGCCCGGCGCCGCCGCCATGTCGAGGACACGCATTCCCGGTTGCACCGCCGCAGCTCGAACCACGGCCGTCGATGCCGGATCGATGAAGTCGACCCGAGCGCTCCCCGGGTCCCACCCCGGCCCGACATAGCCGGCGCCCGGGATCCCCGGCACCGGTTCCATGCCCGGTGGCGGCTCTCCACTGCGGACCCTCACACCCCGATCTGCGGGCCGATCGAGCGCCGCCAGCAACTCGTCGGCATCGGCACCGAACTGATCCGCCAGGCGCACACGGATCCACTCCGGCATCGTGTCGACGCCGACCTCCATGTCGTCGCGGATCACGCGCCGGAGAGCCGCGTTCACGAACCCGGTCGCCCGGCTTCGACCGAGAGCTCTGGTCGCCTCGACGGCCGAATCGACCACTCCGTGTGGCTCGCCGCGGTCCACCAGCAACTCGGCCACACCGGCGCGCAGCACGGCGCGCACTTCCGGATCGAGCGTCGCCACCTGACGCTTCGTCGCCGTTGCGATCACCCCGTCGATCCCTTCGAGATGCCTGAGCACCGCGAGCACGATGCGTTGGATCTGGGCGGCGTCCTCGGGGCCGAAGCCCGCCCTCAGTTCGTCGACGACGAGATTCGAGTGCCCCCCGTCGTCGAGAACCCGGCCCAGTGCCCGTGCCGCCGCGACCCGCGTCGCCACCCCCGGCTTCACGGGTCGAGCGTGAGCACGGCGTTGCGGTGGCCGTAGGCGAACTCTGCCGCCGACATGACGCGCTTGCCCGCAGGCTGGATGCGGTCGATCTCGAGCGCGATCCCGTCGGGACTGCCCAGGAAGACGCGGTCACCCTGGACGTCGATGGTGCCGTCGACCACCGATGCGGCGGCCAGATGGGCCTTGTGGATTCGATACCGGGTGCCACCGGCGACGACCCAGGCCCCTGGTCGGGGGTGGAACGCTCTCACCATGCGCTCCACGACCTCGGAGGGTGTTCCTGCAACGATCTGCGCCTCCTCCTTGGTCAAGCGGGCCGCGTAGGTGGCAAGACGGTCCAGCTGCGGAGCCGGATCGCGCTGCCCCTTGGTGTACGGGAGCAGGTGATCCAGCACGAGATCGGCACCGAGCGAGGCGAGGGCGGCGGTGAGGGATCCGCCGGTGTCGTCGGGTGCCACCTCGGTCTCGGCTGCGGCGATCACAGGACCCGTATCGAGGCCCTCGTCCATGAGCATCAGGCTGACCCCGGTCGTCTCGTCTCCGGCGAGGATCGCACGCTCGACCGGCGCCGCTCCCCGCCACAACGGCAGCAGCGAGAAGTGCACGTTGATGAAGCCGAATCTCGTGGCGGCGAGCACAGCCGGCTTCAGGATGCGGCCGTAGGCGACCACGAGACCGATGTCGACCGCCGCCGCCTCCATCACGTCGAAGAGCTCGTCGTGACTCGAGGGCTGGATCACATCGAGACCGAACTCCTGCGCGGCGACCTTGACGGGTGGTGGCTGCGGTCGTTTGGAACGCCCTCGGGCCGCATCGGGCCGCGTCACGACCACCGTCACGTCGGCAACTTCCATGAGCGCGATGAGTGGAGGAATCGCCGCACTCGGAGTGCCGAGGAAGGCCGCTCTCATCGGCTCATCCCGGTGGCGCCAGACCGAGCGCCTCGTTGCGGAGATCCCGCAGCGCCTGTCGCCTGAGGCGTCTCGAGAGGCGCTCCAACAACAGGATCCCGTCGAGGTGGTCGATCTCGTGCTGGAGGACACGCCCCATCAGCTCGTCACCCTCGAGCTCGACGGGATTTCCGTCGAGCCCGATGCCGGTCGCCTTGGCGTAGGCGGGGCGTTCGATGGGCCAGAACCGGCCGGGAACCGAGAGACACCCTTCTTCCCACTCCCAGATGTCACCGGTCTCGACGATCTCGGGATTGATCATGACGAACGGACCCTCGCCGATGTCTGCCACGAAGATCCGCTTCGAGACCCCGATCTGAGGCGCGGCCAGCCCCACTCCCGGTGCGTCGTACATCGTCTCGAACATGTCGTCGACGAGCCGTTCCAGGGAGCTGGAGATGTCGTCGACGGTCGCCGCAGGCGTGTTGAGTACGGGGTCGCCGAAGGTCCTGATGGGATAGATGGCCATGTGCGGCGGCAGGATAGTGAGCGGGTCAGAGGTCGATGGGATCGACGTCGATGCGCACCCGTAGCCCCTGGTCGCGCCATTCCTGGACCAGCGATCGGAGCTTGACGCGGGTCGGCTTGAGGTCGTCGGCCTGCACGAGCCAGCGCCACCCGCGCGCCGTTCTCGCCGGCCCGAGAACGTCGACCTCGCCGTCGAGGCCTCCAAGACCCTCGACGACCGGTGCGGGCTCCCCGGACGTCTCGATGGCCATCAGCTCTCTCGCCGGTGGGAACCCGGCCACCGACCGATCGTCGACCATCTGGGCGACCGTGGCACTCCCCCGACCACTGCGTAACGCCTGCACCACGCGATGGGTCGGCTGCGCGGTCTGGAGAACGAGGCGCGACCCGGAGCCACCTCGGACCCTGGTCGCGAGCCTCGCCAGGATGCGCAGCGCCTCCTCCTCCGCTCGGTAGTTCGGCGCCAGCAGGAGGCCGTCGGCATCGAGCGCGACAGCGAGATGGACCCGATCGACAGCGACGAGATCCCGCTCGGTTCCCACGACTACGGCTGCGGTCCCCGGAGCTGCTGCAACCGTCTCGCCGAAGGCCCGCGCCAGCTCTTCGACGACACGCCCCACGCCGGCGCCGAGCGGCTCGAAGCGGGCCCCACCGCAGTTCGTGCACGGCCCGTTGCTCGCACCGCATCGCTCGCAGGTCTCGCCTCTGCCCGGCGCAGCGCCACATGTCGGACACCGCCGCAGCTCACGACACGCCACGCACCGAACGGCCGGCGCATAACCACGACTGTTGACGAGCACGAAGACGTGCTCTTCGCGCCGCAGGCTCACCCCGATCGCCCGCTTGACGGCGTCCATCACGACCCCGCCCCCGGGAGGCTCCTCGGCTCGGTCGATGACTTCCACCAAGGGCCAGGTCCGACCCGGGCCCTCCTCGATCTTCGCCCCGGAGGCGATGCTCTCCACCGTGGGCACCTGCCCCAGCATGACCAGACCCATGCGCTCCACCGCGCTCCGTCGTCTGAGCAACCGCCCGGTGTCGACCGTGGGCGTCTGCGGCGACTTCATCACCCGACGGCCTGGTTCTACCACGACCGCCAGCGCCAGCTCCGGCAGCCCCCAGAAGGCGATCTCTCGCGTGCCCACGACGAGCCGGCCCGGTGAGGCAAACGCACCCACCCATGCCGCCGTGGTCTCCTTCGCATCGGCGTCGCCGATGACGAAGACCCTTCGCTCGCCGAGCCGAGCCCGCAGGGCGGATCCGAGCTGCTCCACCTCGACGTTCGTCGGAGCGACCACGAGCACATTCCGCCCGGCCGCGAGAAGAGGCGCGGCATCGGAGGCGATGAGGTCGGTCCACGGCCCTGATCCCAGGTGGACGAGCGACGACGGGCGCCGCCCCGACAGGAGATCGGTCGCGAGGCGGGGGTGGGCTGCACCGCTGTCCGTCAGCGTGTCGAGTTTCACCCCCCGGCCCTTGCCCGGAAGGTTGGGCGGTCCGGCTTTGGGAAGCACCACGCTCGTCGGAGCGACATAGTGGAGGGCGACCCAGCGCAGCACGCCGAGCTGCCGCTCGTCGAAGATCGGGCGGGCTCCCGACACCGAGATAATGTCGCGCAGCGAGCGGTCCGAGTGCGTGTCCCGCATTCCGACGACCCATCCCCGAAGCCGTCTGCCACCGACCGGCACTCGTACGATCGAGCCGACGGTGATGGCGGCGAGGTGATCGGGCACCCGATAGGCGAAGCCATCGTCCACGGCGAAGGAGGGGATCGCCGGCACGACCTGGGCGATTCGGGTCAGGAGCCGGACCTCGCCGCGACGATCCGGTCCCACAGACGTTCGGCGACTTCTCGCTTGCTCAGCAGCGCCCAGGACTCGGACTCCCCGGACGGCTGGATCAACGTGACCTCGTTCGTGTCGGTGCCGAAGCCCGAGCCCGGCTTTGCAACGTCGTTGGCGACGAGCAGGTCGACACCTTTGCGAACCGCCTTGGCGTGGGCGTCCTCCAGCGTTCCGGTCTCGGCGGCGAACCCGACGAGGAACGGCCGGCGCTCCATCCGGGCGACGCCGTCGAGGATGTCTTCTGTCGGAGCGAGTTCCATGTCGGGTGCACCCTCACGCCGCTTCAGCTTCTCATCGGCGCGGTGGAGCGGTCGGAAATCGGCGACGGCGGCGGCGAGCACGGCCACGTCCATCTCCCCCGCCCGCGACCAGACCGCCTCCGCCATCTCTGCCGCAGACTCCACGGCGACGACCTCGACGTCGACGTGGTCTGGGGGGTCCACGGTTGTGACGAGCACGACGTCCGCACCCCTTCGCGCCGCGACTGTTGCGATGGCATTCCCCATCTTGCCCGAGGACCGGTTGCCGATGTACCGCACCGGATCGATCGCCTCTCGCGTTCCACCGGCCGAGACCAGCACCTGCCATCCATCGAGATCACGAGGTCCCAACACCATGTCGACGACGGCGACGATCGCCTCCGCCTCGCTCATGCGGCCCACGCCCACGTCCCCCCCTGCGAGATCGCCCGTGTCCGGGCCCACCAGGTGGACGCCGTCCGCACGGAGCTGCTCGATGTTGCGTTGCGTTGCCGGGTGCTCCCACATCTCGGTGTGCATCGCCGGGGCCACGACCATGGGGACGGTCGCCGCCAACACGGTCGCGGTGACGGCGTCCTCGGAGAGACCGTTGGCGAGCCGTGAGATGGTGCTCGCGGTGGCCGGTGCGATGACGAAACACTCGGCCCATCGGGCGAGCTCGGTGTGGGGGCTGACGGACGGCTGCGCGAAGAGGGATACGACGGGCTGTGTGCCGGTGATTGCCGCCAGCGTCTGGGGACCGAGAAACCTGGTGGCCGACGCCGTGAGGACGGCGCGAACCTCGGCTCCCTGCTCGACGAGCCGCCTGGCCAGATAGGCCGCCTTGTAGGCGGCTACGCCGCCCGAGACGCCGAGAACGATTCGGCGGCCCTGGAGCACGTCATCACTCCTCCGTGTCGATGATGACCTTGTCGTTGTCGATCTCTTCGAGCGCGATCGAGAGCGGCTTGCGCGAGAGCGAATGGACCTGTGGCGGGACGTAGCTTCCGAGGCCCTCGCCGAGTTGGTTGAAGTAGGCGTTGATCTGGCGGGCGCGGCGCGCCGAGAGCACGACGAGCCCGAACCGGGTCTCGGTCTTCTCCAGCACGCGGCCGATGGCAGGCTCGATCATGAGTTGGTCACAGCTCCTGGACGTGGTCGATGCGGCATGACCGCAGGGACCCGAGTATAGGACGACGGTCGCCGGACCCCGGCGTCATGTCGAACGAGCCTCGATCATCGTCGCCAGCGTGTCGGCGACCGAGGAAGCGTCCGATTCCGAGGTGTCGAGCACGATGTCGTAGTTCGAGGGGTCGAGGTAGTCGATCCCGTAGTACTGCTGATATCGCAGCGACTCCGATGCCGCCCGCTCGATCGTCGCCCGGACGGTCGATGCCAGGTCCACGTTCTCGGCTTCGGATTCCCGTCCGGCGCCGTAGATGCGCTGGGCGGCCACCTCCAGGCTCACGTCGAGGAAGACCTTCACCGCATGTGGGATGAAGTGCCACGCCAGCCGGGAATCGATGACGACGCTGCGACCCGATTCGCCGAGACGTTGTGAACGCTCGTCGATCTCGCGATCGATCACGTCGTCCTCTTCGGCGATCCGCGACAGCTCGAGGACCGAGATCCCGCGCTCGGCTGCCATCTCCCGCATGAAGTCTCCAGCCGAGATGTGATCCAGCCCCAATCGAGCCGCGAGCAGACGGGCGACGGTGCTCTTGCCCGACCCCGGGCGACCGGAGATGGCGACGACCAGCGACTCATCGCCTCGATGTCTCACTGATTCGGGCGTCCGGGGCCTGTCAAGAGAAACGGGACAGGAGTGCCTTTCGCTGTCTCGAGCCGAGACCGCGAATCCGCCGGTTCTCGGCGATCGAGAGTTCCTCCATCAGACGCTTGGCCTTGATCTTGCCCAACCCGGGAACGGATTGGAGGACGCTGGCCACCTTGATGCCGGCGATGATGTCGTCCTCGTCGGCTCGCTCGAAGACGTCTTCGAGCGTGAGGCTCCCCATCTTCAGGAGCTCTTTGACCTCCGCCCGCGCCCTGCGCGCCTCGGCGGCCTTCTTCAACGCTGCCGCACGCTGCTCATCGGTGAGCTTCGGAGGGCCCATGATCCTTCTCCCTGCAGATCGGCTGGCCTCGATGCTATCAATCGTCGCGCCGATTCAGGTGCTTTCACCGGTGACCGCAGCGATTTCGGCAGCGATCGCCGCAGCGGCCAGCTCGGGATCCTCGGCGGCCGTGATGGGCCTGCCGACGACCAGATAGGTGGCCCCGCGCCGGATGGCCTCGCCCGGTGTCGCCGTCCGCGCCTGGTCACCCGGATCGGCACCTCGCGGCCGCACCCCGGGGGTCACCTTGACGAGCCGCGGGGCGACGTCGGCGACCACACCCAGTTCCAGCGGCGAGCACACCACGCCTTCGCACCCCGCCGCATCGACGACGCGGGCCATGCGGGACACCAACCGTCCCGGCGTCCTGGCGACACCGATGGCGGCAAGCGCCGCCTCGTCGAGGCTCGTGAGGACCGTGACGCCGAGAATGCCCCCGTGCCCGTCGCTCCCGACGGCGAGCCCGGATACCGCGGCCTCGAGCATCTCGCCGCCTCCACCGGCGTGAGCTGTGACCCAGCGAGCGCCGACGCTGCCGAGCCGTTGTGCGGCGCGCTCCACCTGCGACGGGATGTCGTGGAGCTTGGCATCGGCGAAAACCGGGAGTCCGAGTTCGGCGACAGCCGTGATCGTGCCGGGGCCAGGGCCGTGAAGCAGCCCTAGCCCCACCTTGAAGCCGGCGACGTGATCACGCACCCGTCGTGCGAGCCGCACCGCCTCCTCGGCGGTCGGCATGTCGAGAGCGACGAGGACCGGAGCGCTCACCAGGCCTCCATCGCGCCGACGAGCGAACCGACGTGATCGATCCGCTTGGCCGAACAGTGGGATGCGAGCTCACGCACGATGCGCCGGCCGACCCGCGGACTGGCGAAATGGGCGCTGCCCACCGCCACGGCGCCGGCCCCGGCGAGCATGTATTCGACCACGTCCTCGCCGTGTGCCACGCCCCCACACCCGATGATCGGGAGGTCGGGGCGGGCTTCTCGCACCTGGATGACGCACCGGAGAGCTATCGGCTTGAGTGGCGGACCCGAGTATCCGCCGACCGTGCCAGACAGGAGAGGACGTCGGGTGTGGACGTCGATCCCCGCGCCCCACACCGTGTTGGTCAGTACCACCCAGTCGGCCCCTGCGTCCTGAGCGGCACCGGCCACAGCTGCGATGTCGATCGCATTCGGGGAGAGCTTCGCCCCCACCGGGATCGTGACCGCGGCGCGAACGGCCTCGACGACGCGCGCCGAGGCCGCGGGGTCGAGAGCGAACATGCCGCCATCCTCGAGGTTGGGGCAGCTCAAGTTCACTTCGACGGCAGCCACGCCGGCTCCTTCGAGTGCGGCGGCGACCTCTGCGAATTCGGCGGCAGCATGACCGACGGCCGAACCGAACACGAGAGTCGGTACGTCGCCCAGTTGCGGACCGACCTCGGCCACCCACGCCTCGACACCCGGGTTCTGAATGCCGATCCCGTTGAGCATTCCCGCCCCTGCGCCGGCGATACGGGGCGAAGGGCGTCCTGTCCATGGCTCACGGCTCACCGATTTGGCGACGGCTGCGCCGTAGTGCTCGAGAGCGCCGACCTCGATGAAATCGACGACCGATCCGACGGTCCCCGATGCCGCCACGAGCGGTGTGCGCAGTTCCAGCGGGCCGAGTTTCGTCGTGAGATCAACCATCGAGACGCTCGTGATACTCCTGGAGCGACGCCACGTTCGTGAGCTCTGCCTTGCCTCCGATCAGGCTTCGTGCGACGGCGAGCCCCCCCTCCACGGTGGTGACGCAGGGAATGCCCTGGCGGGTCGCTGCCTGGCGGATGAGTCGGCCGTCGCCCCGCGCCCGGCGGCCCCGCGGTGTGTTGACGATGAGATCGATCGTCCCATCCTCGACGAGGCGCACCGGGTCGTACGGTCCTTCTCCGACCTTGTCGACATGAGTCGACTCGATGCCGTGACGGGCGAGATGCCCGGCCGTCCCGTGCGTGGCGAGGATCTTGAAGCCCTGATCTAGGTAGATCTGCGCCGCCTCGACCCCTCTCGGCTTGTCGCGATCGGCGAGCGACAGGAACAGGGTGCCTCGCTCGGGGACCTTGTGGCCCGCTGCGGCGAGGGCCTTCCCGTAGGCGATGCCGACGCTGCGGCCGATCCCCATGACCTCGCCCGTCGCCCGCATCTCGGGCCCCAAGACCGTGTCTTCGCCGGGGAATCGCTTCCACGGCAGGACCGCCTCCTTGACGGCGATGTAGTCGGCACCGTTCTTGGGTGCGAACACGCCGGATGCCCGCAGCTCGGCCAGGCTCTCCCCCATCATCACCCTGGTGGCGATCTTGGCGAGCGGCACGCCAGTCGCCTTGGAGATGAACGGCACGGTGCGGGAAGCCCGGGGGTTCGCCTCGAGCACGAACACGTCGTCGCCCCGCACGGCGAACTGGATGTTGATGAGGCCGCGCACGTCGAGGCCAGCGGCGAGACGCCTCGTGTACTCGAGGATCAGCGTCCGCGCCGGATCGGAGAGCGTCGGCGGAGGTACGACACACGCCGAGTCCCCGGAGTGGACCCCGGCCTGCTCGACGTGCTCCATCACACCACCGACGTACAGCTCCTCCCCGTCGAAGACCGCATCGACGTCCACCTCCACGGCGGCTTCGAGGAAGCGATCGATGAGAAGCGGCGACTCCGACAGATCGACCTCGCCACCCGGCACGAGACCGTAGAGATCGTGGAGGTAGGACGACAGCTCCTCGACCGCGTACAGGATGCGCATCGCCCGTCCGCCGAGGACGTAGCTGCGCCGCACCAGCACGGGCAGGCCGATCTCGTCGACCACCTCCTGCGCCTCGGCCACCGAGCGGGCGGTGCCATGGGGAGGCTGCGGGATGCCCTGCTCCGCACACAGCGCGGAGAACCGCTCGCGATCCTCCGCGATGTCGATCGACTCCGGAGAGGTCCCTGCGATCGGCACACCGGCGTCCTCCAGCCGGTGCGCCAGGCTGAGGGGGGTCTGCCCCCCGAGCTGCACGATGACCGCCTGGGGCTGCTCCTTCTCGACGATGGCCAGCACGTCCTCCACGGTCAGCGGCTCGAAGTAGAGCCGGTCCGAGGTGTCGTAGTCGGTCGACACGGTCTCAGGGTTGCAGTTCACCATGACCGTCTCGTATCCGGCGTCCCGCAGCGCAAACGAGGCATGCACGCAGCAGTAGTCGAACTCGATGCCCTGGCCGATGCGATTGGGACCCGACCCGAGCACCATGACGGTCTTGGGCCCGGCGTCCGGTGCCTCGTCCTCTTCTTCGAAGGTCGAGTAGAAGTACGGCGTCAGCGCCTCGAACTCGGCAGCGCAGGTGTCGACGGTCTTGTAGGTGACCGAGATGCCCTCGGCCGACCGCATGTCTCGCACGGCGGCTTCGGTGGTGCTCCACAACCTCGCCAGCTGGGCGTCGCTGAACCCGAACCGTTTCGCCGTCTCGAGGAGCTCAACGCCGGGCCCGGTGTCGGCGAGCTCATGACGGAGCTCCACGATCGACAGCATCTGATCGACGAACCAGGGATCAAAGCGCGTCTGTGAGACGACGGTGTGAGGGGACACGCCACGCCGCAGTGCCTCGCCGACATGGAAGATGCGGTCGGGGCTGGGTGTTGCCAGCGACTCGACGAGATCCTCGGTGGAGGTCTCGGCGTAGGCCTCCTCGGCGGCATCTGCATTCAGTCCGGCCCGGCCTCGCTCCAGGCTGCGGAGCGCCTTCTGCAGTGCCTCCGGGAACGTCCGGCCGATCGACATGGCCTCCCCGACGCTCTGCATCGACGTCCCGAGGACCTCAGGGACGCTGGGGAACTTGGCGAAATCGAACCGGGGCGCCTTGACCACGATGTAGTCGAGTGCCGGCTCGAACGATGCCGGCGTGGCACCTGTGATGTCGTTGGCGATCTCGTCGAGGGTGTAACCCACCGCCAGCTTCGCCGCGATCTTGGCGATCGGAAAACCGGTCGCCTTCGACGCGAGCGCCGAGGAGCGGGACACCCTCGGGTTCATCTCGACGATGATGCGCCGGCCGGAGCGAGGATCGACGGCGAACTGGACGTTCGAGCCACCGGTCTCGACGCCGATGGCGCGCAGACAGGCGAGCGCCTCGTCGCGCATCTCCTGGTACTCCCGGTCCGAGAGGGTCATCGCCGGCGCCACGGTGATCGAGTCGCCGGTGTGAACACCCATGGGATCGAGATTCTCGATCGAGCAGACGATCACCGCGTTGTCCTTGGCGTCCCGCATCACCTCGAGCTCGAATTCCTTCCAACCCAGGATCGACTCCTCGATGAGGACCTCACCGACGGGTGAGGCGTCGAGACCCGCCCCCACGATGGTCTTGAACTCGGCCTCGTCGCCGGCGATGCCCGTTCCGCCGCCACCCAGGATGTACGAGGGTCGCACCATGGTCGGGTAGCCGATCTCGGCGACGGCCTCGAGCGCCTCCTCGAGCGAATGGACATACGTGCCCCGTGCCGTCTCGATGCCGATGCCCTCCATGATCTGCTTGAACCGGCCCCGGTCTTCGGCCGACTCGATGGCGTCGAGACCGGCCCCGATGAGCTCCACGTCGAACTCTTCGAACACGCCCATCTCGGCGAGCGCCATGGTCACGTTCAGCGCCGTCTGCCCTCCCAGGGTGGGCAGCAAGGCGTCAGGGCGTTCTTTGGCGATGATGGCCCGCACCACATCGGGGGTGATGGGCTCGACGTACGTGGCATCTGCGAACTCCGGATCCGTCATGATCGTGGCCGGGTTGGAGTTGACGAGCACCACCTCGTAGCCCTCTTCCCGCAGCACCTTGACCGCCTGGGTACCCGAGTAGTCGAACTCGCACGCCTGACCGATGATGATCGGACCCGAGCCGATGACCAGCAGCTTGTGGAGATCGTCGCGGCGTGGCATCAGCCGACCCCCATGGCGTCGATGAACTCGTCGAACAGCACCGAAGCCTCGTGGGGGCCCGGTGCCGCCTCGGGGTGGTACTGGACCGAGAAGGCGTCCACGTCCAGGCAGCGGAGGCCCTCGAGGGTGCCGTCGTTGAGGTTCTGATGGGTGGGCACGACCTCACCGAATCGGGTCGACACCGTCGCGGGAAGCAGGTCGGGCGAGGCGAGACCGTCACGCTCGGGCCGCTCACGATCGGTCAACGACCAGAGGTCGATGGCGAACCCGTGGTTCTGCGCGGTGACGTCGATGGTGCCGTCGTCGATCCTCATGACCGGGTGATTGCCGCCGTGATGACCGAACGGGAGCTTGTAGGACGAGGCTCCCAGGGCGAGACCGAGGATCTGGTGGCCGAGACAGATCCCGAAGATGGGCAGTTCACCGAGGAGCTCACGAACGGCACCGGTGGCGGCCTTCACCGGCTCGGGATCTCCAGGACCGTTGGACAGGAACACCCCGGTCGGGGCCAGCGCTCGCACCGTCTCGGCCGACGTGGTCGAAGGCACGACATGGACCTCGAGCCCGCGCAGCCGGAGTTGCTCGACGATGTCGCGCTTGATCCCGAAGTCGTAGGC
Source organism: uncultured Acidimicrobiaceae bacterium (assembly GCA_964347305.1). GTDB lineage: Bacteria > Actinomycetota > Acidimicrobiia > Spongiisociales > UBA5794 > CAYFYC01. The sequence continues at coordinate 14,582 of CAYFYC010000047.1, forward strand.
GACCACCCGACCGACGGGGTCGCCGTCCGGCGCAACGACATACGGCTCCTGCGTCGTGACGAGCGTCGTGAGATCTTGCCCTTCCATGCCGGGCGCACCGGCCGCCACTTCGGCGAGCTCGGCGACGTCGACACCGCTGCCGATGGCAGCCGCCATCGCTCCGTGCTCGCGGACGTGGCGGGTCAGCCTCCTCGTGTCGACATCCGCCAGCGCGACGACGCCGTGGTCCCGCAGGAAGGCGCTGAAGGAGCCCTCCGAGCGCCACGACGAGTCGACGCGAGACATCGATCGCACCACGAACCCGGTGCAGAACGGCCTCGCCGCCTGCTCGTCCTCGCGGTTGATCCCGTAGTTCCCGATGTGCGGCGCCGTCATCGTCACGATCTGACCTGCATACGAGGGATCGGTGGCGATCTCCTGGTATCCGGTCATCGCCGTGTTGAAGACGACTTCACCGGTGGCCACGCCGTCCGCAGCGACCGAGCGACCCCGGAACACCGTCCCATCGGCCAGCACCAGATGCCCCCTCACGCCATCCCCTCTCTCTCCGTCGGTGTTCCTCGCAGCAACGTGGCCCGCACCCGGCCGTGCAGGTCGAGCCCCGCGAATGGCGAGTTGCCCGAGCGCGAGCGTCGCTCGATCTCTGCCGGCGCTCCGGGGTCGAAGACGACGACGTTCGCCGGCGCTCCTGGCTCGATCCACCGGCCGTGACCCCCGATCTGGCCGATCTCGGCGGGCAGCACCGACATCGCCTCGAAGAACCGGCGGGGCGGCAGCGCAGCGTACGTGTTGACGACGGCGGCCGCCCACTCCATCCCGATCACACCGAAGGGAGCGTGCTCGAACGGCACGTCCTTCTCGTGATCGGCGTGGGGTGCGTGGTCGGTCGCGACGATGTCGATCGCTCCGGTGCGGAGACCCTCGATCAGCGCCTCACGATCCGATTCCGCTCGCAGGGGCGGCATCATCTTGTAGGCGGGGTTGGTCTCGGCCACCGAGCCGTGGTCGAAGACCAGGTGATGAGGGGTGACTTCCGCAGTCACCGGGAGCCCGGCCTCTTTCGCCGCCGCCACCAGCGACACGGACTCCGCCGCAGAGATGTGCTGCACGTGATAGCGGCAGCCGGTCAGCTCGACCAGGGCGATGTCCCTGGCCACGATCGTGGACTCCGCCACCGACGGAATGCCGATCATGCCGAGCTTCGACGAGACGGTGCCCTCGTGCATGTGACCCTCGCGCGCCAGACCCGGATCGATGGCGTGTTGCGAGATCACTCCGCCGAGATCGGCGAGGTAGTCCATCGCTCGCCGCAGCAACCCGGCATCTGCGACACAGTCACCGTCGTCTGAGAAGACCCTCACTCCCGCCGCCCAGAGATCGTCGAGATGGGCGAGACGGAGGCCTTCCCGACCCTCCGTGATGGCGCCGGCAGGAAAGATGTCCACGAGACCCACATCACGACCCCGGTCCGCCACGTAGCGGGCGAGGTGACCGCTGTCGATGGCCGGGTCGGTGTTCGGCATGGCCACGATGGCGGTGAACCCTCCGGCGGCCGCTGCTGCGGAGCCGGTCGCGATGTCTTCTTTCCACTCGTGGCCCGGCTCCCTGAGGTGGGTGTGGAGATCGACCAGCCCCGGTCCCACCCAGGCGCCCGAGCAGTCCATGACGGCGGCGGATCCTGGGTCGAGCGCGTCGCCCACATCGACGACCACTCCGTCGACGATGCGGACGTCACACGGCACGCCACCATCCGTTCGCATCACCAGCCCGCCGCGCAACAGATGCTCACCCATCGCTGTCACCTCCCAGCAGATGGAACAGGACGGCCATGCGGACGGCGACGCCGTTGGCCACCTGATCCAGGATGAGTGTCCGATCGCTGTCGGCGACCGCGGCATCTATCTCGACACCACGGTTCATGGGACCGGGGTGGAGCACGACTGCGTCGGGCTTGGCGCGGGCCAGTCGCTCACCGGTCATCCCGTAGCGACGGGTGTACTCACGCAGGGAGGGGAACACGGACGCGCCGCCCCGCTCGGTCTGGACACGCAGCAGATAGACGGCATCGAGCTCGGTGAGCACGTCGTCGAAGTCGGCGGCGACCGTCACGGGCCATCCGGCGATGTCGAGTGGCAGCAGCGTCCTCGGCGCCACCAGCACGACCTCGGCGCCGAGGGTGGCCATCGCAAAGACGTCGGACCGGGCGACCCTCGAGTGGCGGATGTCACCGACGATGGCGACTCGCACCCCGTCGAGCCCGCCGAACCGCTGCTTGAGCGTGAGGCAGTCCAGCAGCGCCTGGGTCGGATGCTGATGGGCGCCATCACCGGCGTTGATCACAGGGATGTCGAGCCACTCGGCCACCCGCCAGGGCGCTCCGGTCGCAGCGTGCCTGACGACCATTGCGTCGACACCCATCGCGTGAACGGTGAGCACGGTGTCTTTGAGGCTCTCGCCTTTCGACAGCGAGGAGGACGACGCGGAGAAAGACAGCGTGTCTGCGGAGAGCGACTTGGCCGCCTTCTCGAACGACATGCGGGTGCGAGTCGACGGCTCGAAGAACATGGTCGCCACGGTGCGACCGAGCAGTGCCGGGACCTTCGGTATCGGCCGGGCCAGCACGTCCGCAAAGCCCTCCGCGGTGGCGAGCAGCGTCTCCAGCGTCTCCCTGTCGAGCTCCTCGGTCGAGAGCAGGTGCCTCATGACCTCTCCTCGATCCAGACGCCGTCGGCTTCATCGACCGGCTGCAACCGCACCGTCACCCGCTGGCCATTCGAGGTCGGGACGTTCTTGCCCACGTAGTCGGCCCGAATGGGGAGCTCGCGGTGGCCCCGGTCGACGAGGACGGCGAGCTGCACCCTGGCGGGACGACCGAGCGCGGAGAGCGCATCGAGGGCGGCACGGATGGTGCGACCCGTGAAGAGCACATCGTCCACCAACACCACCGTCCGATCGTCGATGGCGGGCACATCGGTCGGGCCCAGGGTCGGCGCCGGCCTGGAACGGAGATCATCGCGATACATGCCGATTTCGAGTGAGCCGACCGGCACCTCCGACTCGATGGATGCGATCGCCTCCCCCAGCCGATCCGCCAGGGGCTTGCCCCGGGTGTGGATGCCGACGATGACCAGATCGTCGACGCCGCGATTGCGTTCGAGCACCTCGTGGGCGACGCGCCGAATCGCCCTGTCGATGTCTCCGGACTCCATGACGAGCGTCATGGGCTTCCCCCGTCGGGTGACGTCATGGACGTCGCAGGGTGCATGCAGTTGCGCATTCCGCCCTGTGCTCCTTCCTTTCCGGCCTCACGGGACCGGGCTTAAAGGTCGGTCGATACGATCGTCGGCGAGCGTAGCACCGGTCGCGCCCCTCACCGTCGCGGCCGGTTAACCGGTGGCGTCACCCGTCGTCCGATTCGACGAGCTTGGCGAGGATTGCGTTCACGAACGCACCGGACCGCTCCGTCGAGTACTGCTTGGCGAGCTCGACGGCCTCCGAGATGACGACGGCCATCGGTGTGTCGCTGTGGCGCAACTCCCAAGTCGCGAGCCTGAGGATCGCCCGATCGACGGCGGGCATCCGCTCGAGCCGCCATCGATCGGAAGCGGCCGACAGTTCGTCGTCGATCTCGGCGAGATGCTCGCGTACTCCTTCTGCCATCCGACGCGCTCGCCCCCCCAACTCGTCGAGGTGATCGGCGGCTCCCACGGCGTCGTCGGCGTAGAGCGCCTCGAGAGCGCGCACCCTGGCGTCCGAGCTCATGTCACCCTGGTGATGTAGTCCCCGGAGCGGGTGTCGACCTTGATGACGTCGCCCTGCTCGACGAAGAGCGGCACGTGGACCACCTTGCCCGTCTCCAGCGTCACCGGCTTGGTGGCACCGCTGACACGATCGCCCTTCACTCCCGGCTCGGCGAACGTCACCTCGAGCTCGACCGATGCCGGCAACTCCACGCCGATCGGCGTTCCCTCGTACAGGTGCAGCTGGATCGTGTCGCCTTCCTTCATGTAGTCGGCTGCCTCGCCGACCAGATCGGCGGCCACGGGGAACTGCTCGTAGGTCTCGAGCGACATGCAGACGAAACCGAGGTCGTTGCGGAAGAGGTACTGGTAGTCGGCCCGGTTGATCATCGCCCTGGGCACGTTCTCCCCGGCCCGGAACGTGCGGTCGAGAGTCGCCCCCGTGGTGAGGTTCTTGAGCTTCATCCGCACGAAGGCCTTGCCCTTGCCCGGCTTCACGTGCTGGTACTCGACGACCGAGAAGAGGCCCTCGGGCAGATCGAGCGCCATGCCCGGCTTCACGTCGTTCGTCGAGATCATGCCGCATCAAGCTCCTTGTTCGAGGCGGTCAGCACCTCACCGCCTGTCTCGGTCACGACGACCATGTCCTCGATCCGGACACCGCCGATTCCAGGAAGGTACACGCCCGGTTCGATGGTGATGACATGACCCGGTTCGAGCACGTCGCCGGATTCGCGCCGCACCGACGGCGCTTCGTGGATCTCGAGGCCACAGCCGTGCCCCGTGGAGTGGACGAAGTACTCGGCATACCCGTGAGCCGCCAGGACGTCCCGGCATGCTTTGTCGACGGCGGCAGCGGACACCCCGGGTGCCACGGCGTCGATCCCGGCCTGGTTCGACTCGAGCACCGCAGCATGGATCGCCGCCATGTCCGGGGCGGGAGCACCCTTGCCGAGCCACACCGTGCGGGTCATGTCGGAGTGATACCCCTCCACCTCGCATCCGTAGTCCACGAGGAGCAACCCCGGTGGGACCGGACCCTGGCCGGCGCGATGGTGCGGCCGCGCCGCATGGGGCCCGGCGGCGACGATCGGGGGCCATTCGGTGCGGTCGGCACCTGCCGCCACCATGGCCGCGATGAGTCCCTCGGCCACATCGTGCTCGGTCTCCGCACCCTCCCACAGGTAGGCCAGCTCACCGAACGCCGCATCGCCGGCGGCTGCGGCCCGCTGGAGCGCGTCGAGTTCGTCGGCGTCCTTGACCATGCGCAGCTTCTCGACCCTCCCCGACCCGGGTACGAGCTCTCCCGAGAACCGCTCGCCGAGCGCACGCACGAAGGACCACGACACATGGGGTGCCTCGAGCTCGAGACTGTCGCCCTCCACTGCGTCGGCAAGACGCTCGTGGAGGCCGGACGCGTAGACCTGGAGGCCGACACCGTCGAGCTCGGAGACGAGTGGTTCGGCGACCTCGCCGTACCGACCGTCGGTGAGGAACACGGTCCGCTCACCGTCCACCACGAGAAACGCGTTGGAGCCCGTGAATCCCGTGAGGTAGCGGATGTTGACGAGCGACGTGACGAGCAGAGGACGTTCCAGCTCGGAGCGGAGACGATCGAGGCGGCCGGCGTGATTCATGAGGGTCGACGGGCTCCCGGTGGGTCAGTCGGCCCCGACGGCCGACAATGCGGCCGCCACGGTAGTGCTGTCCACATGACGCACGGTGGTCCGCCCGATGCCCTCCAGGAGCACCATCCGGAGACCTCGTGCGTCCCGCTTCTTGTCGAGATCGATGAGGGGGCGGAGCGCGCCGGCATCCGCGACCGGGGAGCGCACCGGCAGCCCGAGACCCGCGATGACGGCATCGTGACGGTCGCGATCGGCAAAGCCGGTCACCTGTTCGGAAGCGGCCGCAGCCGCCACCATCCCGATCGCCACGGCATGACCGTGGGGGATGCCACCCACCGTTTCGACGGCGTGGCCCACCGTGTGACCGTAGTTGAGGATCGCCCGGTCACCTCGTTCCGTGAAGTCCGACGAAACGACACGGGCCTTCACCGCGATCGCCCGGCGCACGACCGTCTCGAGGTCCGCACCGAGACCGTCCCGTTCGTAGATGTCCACGAGCTCGGGATCGGCGATGAAACCCGCCTTGACCGCTTCTGCGGCGCCCTCGCGCAGGATCTCCTCCGGAAGAGCGGCCAGCACCTTCGTGTCGACCAGCACGTGCGAAGGATGGTTGAACGAGCCGACGAGGTTCTTGCCGCCGATGTTCACGGCGGTCTTGCCTCCGATCGCTGCATCGACGGCACCGAGCAGTGTCGTGGGGACGAGCATGCACTCGACACCACGCAGATAGACGGCTGCGACGAACCCGGCGAGATCGGTCGCCGCTCCCCCACCGATGCCCACGACCATATCGTCACGGGTCATGCCGAGCTCGTTGAGAAACAGGGCGACGGCTCCCACCACGTCGAGCGTCTTGGCATCCTCGCGGTCCGGCAGCTCGAAGGATGCGGCCGTGTGCCCGGCGTCGCGGAGCGCGGTCACGCACGACGCGGCCAGCTCCTTCGTCGACGGCTGCGTCAGGACCCCGATCCGGCGGTCGGGTCGATCGACGAGATCGGGGACATGGCCGCTGACGCCGTCGCCGACGTGGATCTGCGAGACAACTCGGCCTCGGTCGGTGACGGAGACGATCTCCGGGACGTTCGCGGCGCCGGTCATGTCAGAACGCAGCGAGTCGCTTGCGGTAAGCGTCGACGGCGGCCTGGATGTCCCCGATCGTGTCGCCGCCGAACTTCCGCTGGATCTCCTGGGCGAGCACGATTGCCACCATCTGCTCGGCAACGACGCCGGCGGCGGGAACCGCGCAGACGTCGGATCGCTCCCGAAACGCCTTCTCGGTCTGTTTGGTGGCGAAGTCGACGGTCTCGAGCGGCTTCATGACCGTCGAGATCGGTTTCATCGCGGCGCGCACCCGCAGCGGAGCCCCGTTGGTCATGCCACCCTCGGTGCCGCCGGCCCGGTTCGAGCGCCTGGCGAACCCGCCATCCTCGTGATAGATCTCGTCGTGGGCCGCCGACCCGCGCCGACGCGCGGTGGTGATGCCGTCTCCGATCTCGACCGCCTTGATCGCCTGGATCGACATGAGTGCCTCGGCGAGCCGCGCATCGAGCTTGCGGTCGAAGTGGACGTGGCTGCCCAGACCCGGCATCAGGCCGTGTGCCACCACCTCTACGACGCCGCCGAGTGTGTCGCGATCTGCCCTCGCTGCTTCGATCTCTTCGATCATGGCCCGCTCCGCCTCGGGGTCGAAGGCACGGACCGGTGATGCATCGATCTGCTCGAGGTCGTCGATGGTGGGCAAGTCCTCGGATTCCGAGAGTGCCGTTCCGATGGCGACGACGTGGGACAGCACCGTGATGTCGAGCTCGCGAAGCAGCACCTTGGCTGCATGGCCCACAACGGTGCGGGCTGCCGTCTCCCTCGCCGACGCCCGCTCGAGGATGTCGCGGGCATCGTGCGTGTCGTACTTCTGCATGCCGGTGAGATCGGCGTGACCCGGCCGGGGTGTGGTGAGCGTGCGCCGCGCCTCCCCCGGGTCGGGCGACATCTCGTCCTTCCACTTCGGCCACTCGGTGTTGCGGATGATCACGGCCAGTGGACTCCCGAGTGTCCTGCCGAACCGTACGCCTCCCATGATCTCGAGTTCGTCCTGCTCGAGCTGCATGCGGCGTCCGCGTCCATACCCGAGCCGGCGCCGGGCGAGCTCACCGGCCAGCTCGTCACGCAGGAAGGGGAGACCGGCGGGCAAGCCCTCGACGATCGTGACGAGACCCGGACCGTGGGACTCTCCGGCGGTCAGAAAGCGCAACATGGCGACGATGGTAGGCGGCGGACACGAAGGTCCGGCCCCTACTTGAGGATGGCCTCGCCGACCCTGAGTTCGAACGTCCGCCCCTGGAAGGTCAGGACCGCCCGGTCGGTGAAGAGGGTGACCACCGTGAAGTCCCCTGCGAACGCATCGCCTTCCCGGACGATGTAGTCGATGCCGTCCACCTCGATCGTCGCCTGGAGCGCACCGCTGACCGTCCGGATCTCCTTCAGCGCGACGGTCACGGTGCCAGGTACGAATCCGGTGGTGCTGGTCGTGCCGCCCGCCATGGTCGTCGTCGAGCTCGTCGTCGAAGACCCACTGCCCGTCGTCGTCGACGTCGTTCCGCCTGCCATCGTCGTCGAGGTGGTGCTCGCAAGCGGATCCGACTCGTCGATCAGCGGCTTGAAGGGATCCCGGGGCCCTCCGACTCTCTGATCCTGGGCGAGGGCTGCCTCCGGCGTCTCTTGCGCCGCCACGATGCGGGGCTGTGCTGCAGCGGAATCCAGCGGCGTATCCGGCGACGAGCCGATCGCCGCCATCGCCGACCCGACGACGGCCACGGCGCCGACGAACAACGCAGCGAGAACACCGATGCGCCTCATGCTCCACCCCCGTCCCCGGCGAGGACCGGCGAGCTCTGAGCGAAGATGCGAGCGTTCATGTTCACAGTCAACACGTCCGGCTCGAACGTCGGGGACCCGACATCCGCTCCGCCGCCGGGGTTCACCGAGATGCTGTCCACGACGACGAGCCGCTGGAAGTCCTCGAGAGCGAAGAGGAATCCGAGCATCTCGAAGAACTGAGCCTCCAGGGCGATGTCGAGCTCGATGACCAGCACATCTGCCGGTGGTTCGCCGATGTACGGTCGCGGTTCCGAAGCCCCGATGGCGACAACATCCACGCCGTTGCGATCGGCGAGAGCGTGGAGATCCTCGATGAAGCGATCCATGGCCGGTGTCTCCGGCACCGACAGCCCGATCTCATCGAGCGCCCTGGAATAGGCAGCGCTCGACTCGGCGGCCTCCTGAAGCCGGAGGAGTTGCAGCTCCACGCCTGCCCGCCGGAGCTCGAGATCCTGGCCGCGCAGGCGAGCGTCCTCGACACGAGCATCCACACCACCGACGACGAGAAACCACCACAGCCCGGTGAACACGAGAACCCCGACCACGATCAGCGCGATGGTGGTGCGCGTCATCAGCGGACCTCCGGTACACGGCTGCGTAGACGGCTCGACAGCGCATCATCGGTGAGCGAGGTCGTCGATGAGAACACCACGACATCGGCGGCCCCGATCGTGCTCTCGGACACGCTCTGGACCCACGATCCCGAGACACCGGGGAAGGCCTCGGCGTCGAGTGAGCGGATCCAATCCGACACGTCGGGGAAGTCGAATGCAACGCCTGTCATCGTGATTCGCCCCATGGTCTCGTCCCCGGTGGAAGCGGTACCGGCAAACCCCTCCAACCACACACGAGACGGGATCTGGGTGCTGAGCGACGTCATGATGTCGCCCCACGAGACATCCCGTTGGAGCAGCGACACCATCGTTCCGGATGCCTGGTCGTAGGCGTCCATGGCGTCCTGGACGTCCTGCAGTGCAACGACTTCCCTGGTCAAGCGGTCGATCTCCAGGAGCGTCTCCTCGTTGGCCCGCTCCGCGTCATCGGCTCGACCCTGGGTTGCGATGGTGGCGAACACCAGCACGAGCGCCCACGCGGCGACCGCCGCCCCGATGAGCACCGTCATGCGGGGCCCCTGGGGGGTGGCGTCCTTCGGCAGCAGGTTGATCGGGCGCATCAGAGATTCCCCCACAGCGACAGCCCCACCGCCGTGGGCAGGACGGGCTGGGCAGCGAGGAGCTCGTCCTCGGTCCTGCCCACCTCTCCGACATCGACGTGATCGAGCACCTTGGCAGGTGCGACGGGGAGCCTGAGCAGCTCTCCCATGCGCCGGGCGAGGTGTGGCAGGCGAGCACCGTTGCCGGCGACGACCAGACGCTCGATCGGGGGACCACCGCTCTGCCCGACGTAGAACTGGATCGAGTCGCGTACCTCTTCGATGAATGCCGCCCCCTCGTCCGCGAGCACCCGCTGGGCCTCGGCTTCATCCCCCCCGGGAACGCCGCCCGGGCCGGGGCCGAGGCCGATCCTCCGCTTCATCTCCTCGGCATCCGCCGACTCCATGTTCAGCTCGGTCATGAGGGCGCTCGTGAAGTCGTTGCCCCCGCGGGGCAGCAGCCGGACGAACGTCGCCACACCGCCCTGAGCCACCACGATCTGCGTCACCGAGGCGCCGACGTCGACCAGGGCCTGACGCGGGTTGCCGAGCGCAGGCTGCAAGCCGAAGGTCGACCGCACGAGACCGAACGCCTGCAGGTCGATCGCCGAGAGCGACAGCTCTGCGCGCTCTGCGACGCGCTGGAACGAATCGATGATGTCCCGCTGCACGGCGATGACGAGGATCGACCGCTTCGGCTCACCTTCCGCCGACAGGAAGGTCTCCTGGGGCACGAAGTCGAGCACGGCGTCCTGGACCGACATGGGGAGTGCGTCTTCGACGTGGAACGCGAGCGACTCGGCGAGCTCGTCGTCCTCGAGCTGGGGTACCTCCACCTGACGGACGATCGCACGCCGGCTGGCGATACCCAGCACGATGCGCTTCCGGGGGATCTTCGTCTGCTTCCACAGCGAGGTGAGCACATCGGCGAGCCCATCCTCGTCCATGACGTCTCCGCCCTCGACGGTGCCGCGTGGAAGCGGCAGCTCGGCAAACGTCTTGAGCGTCCTCCCGGACCTCGAGATGTCAACCACCGCTGCGCGTACACCGGTTCCACCGATGTCGAGACCGACCGTGACAGGCAAGGAATGAACTCCGCTCGTACTCGTGCTCCACTCGTCCCGGCCTGTTCAGCGCACAGGAGGGGACGGGAGGCGAGCGTAATGCCGGGCGGAGGGCGCGAACAATTCCGCAACGAGCAACGCGAAAACCTTTCGCGAGCAGGGTTCTGGGCGTTTCAGATCCGCCCGAGGTAGGCGTCGAGGATGCCGTCTCCGGCGATGACCATCAGCAGGGCTGCGGCCATCATGTAGGGACCGAACGGAATGGCATCCTTCATGGTGCGGAGCCTCGTCACGACGAGCACGATCGAGATGACGCCTCCGGCCAGATAGGCGAAGAAGAACCCGGCGGCGACGTGCCACAGGCTCTGATAGCCGAGGAACATCCCGAGGAGCACTGCGAGCTTGACGTCGCCGAACCCGAGGCCGGCCGGGGCGATGAGATGCACGACGAGCATCACCCCGCTGTAGCCGAGCGCTCCGATGACCGCCCCGACGAGCCTCTCCGGGTCACCGTCGAGCACCGCTCCGAGGGTGAGAAGCGCCGCTCCGATCGCATCGGCGGGGAACACGATGCGGTTGGGCAAGCGCTTCGCCTCGAGGTCCGTGAGGGTCAGTGCGACACAGGCGGTGACGAACACGAGGTACGCAGGCAACGTCCAGGTGGCGCCCAGCGTCCAGACGACGACTGCGAACAGCACGGCGGTGGCGATCTCGGTGATCGGGTAGGACACGGGGATCGCTGCGTCACAGTGGCGGCAGCGGCCCCGCAAGAGGATCCAGGAGAGGACGGGGATGTTGTCGCGACGCGCGATCGGCGTCTCGCACGTGTCGCAACGAGAAGCCGGAGACACGAATGACTGCTCGCCGAGACCGCGGCTGGCGAGCACCGTGGCAAACGAGCCGAATGCGAGGCCGAAGGGAATCGAGATGAGCGTGAGGGTCGTCGACATGTTGAGCCCGTCGAATCTACATCGAAGCGGTGACGCGACGGTGGGGCGAGCTCTCACCCGCCCCACCGAAGATGTTGTCGATTCTGATCAGCGAGTGATCACGGAACGTCCGGGAAGCCCGTCGGGCTCCAGTTGACCGTTGCCGTGGACGACGGCGCACCGGCCGACGTCGGGCACGTGATCGCCGCGGCGCTGGCACCGTAGAAGGTACCGCCCGTCGCCGATGCGTCCTCGAACACTGCGAAGTAATTGCCCGATGCGCTGGCCTGCTGCAGGCAGACGGCATCGTCGTTGGACGCGACCGACATGTCGAGGAACACGCCGGGATCCGTCGCCGCACTCGTGTTGGTCACGATCGTGGGCTCGTACTCCTTGAGATCCGCCTCGGTCTCGGTGAAGGCACCGTCATCGATCCAGTTCGCCTTCTCGGCGAGCAGAGCGTTGCGCAGGTCGGCCTGTGCGGCACGATCCTGAGCACGACTACGGAACCCGAGGAACGAAGGAATCGCGATGGCCACCAAAACGGCAATGATCAATACGACGACCATCAGCTCGATGAGAGTGAAACCTTCGTCCTGAGACAGGCGCTGCCTCATCTTGGTCATGAGTTGTGCAACCTCCTGATTGACGCGCCAGCCCGCGCTGGCGTGGTGGTGTCATCGGCACGGCGGAGAGGCCGCTTGAGGACCGGAAGAGCCCTGGCTCAGTTGACCAGTCCCGCGATGTTGAAGATCGGGAGGTAGTTTTTTAATGATACGGCGACCACCGAGACGCCCATCACGACGATGA
>CAYFYC010000048.1:0-289 GCA_964347305.1 uncultured Acidimicrobiaceae bacterium
CTGCTCATCTCGTTCTGGATCGAGAAGCCCTCGGCGGCGGCCGCCGGCAAGAAGGCGTTCATCGTCAACCGCATCGGCGACTTCGGCTTCCTGATCGCGCTCATGCTGATCTTCGCCGCCTACGGCACCCTCGACTTCGCCCACGTGTTCGAGCACGCCGGTGAGCTCTCCACCGAGATGGCCACCGCGATCACCCTGCTCCTGCTGGTCGGGGCGGCGGGCAAGTCGGCGCAGCTTCCCCTCTATGTGTGGCTGCCCGACGCCATGGAGGGTCCGACACCGGTGTCGG
>CAYFYC010000048.1:304-2864 GCA_964347305.1 uncultured Acidimicrobiaceae bacterium
TGCCGCTGAGCGCCCACGTATGGCAGTTCGAAGCCTTCAAGGCGGCGGCCGAGTCCGATCGCCACGCGGCCACCCGCTACACCGAGGCGCCCGTGTCGGGGGCGATCGTGGCCACGGTCGGTGCCCTGACGGCGCTCTACGCCGCCACCATCGCCATCGGGCAGCGCGACATCAAGCGAGTGCTGGCGTACTCCACGATCAGCCAGCTCGGCTATATGTTCCTCGCCGTGGGTGCCGCCGCCTACGTCGCCGGAGTCTTCCATCTGCTCACCCATGCGTTCTTCAAGGCGCTGTTGTTTTTGGGTTCGGGGTCGGTGATCCACGCGATGGGGGGCGAGCAGGACATGGGGAAGATGGGCGGGCTGATCTCACGTACTCCGATCACGTTCATCACGATGCTGATCGCCACCATCGCCATCGCAGGTGTGCCGCCGCTCAGCGGGTTCTGGTCGAAGGACGAGATCCTGGCGGTGGTGTTCGGGCGGGGCGGGGCGTGGGTGGTCCTCTGGGCCATCGGCATCGTCACCGCAGGGCTGACCGCCTTCTACATGTTCCGGATGATGTTCCTCACCTTCGGTGGGGCGCCGCGCTGGGACCCGGGCATCGAGCCTCACGAGTCACCCGCCACGATGACCGGCCCGCTCGTGATCCTCGCCGTGCTCTCGGCGGTCGGTGGCTTCATCAACGTCCCCTTCAAGGTGGGCAGCGTCATCGCTCCGGCACTCGAGCACTTCCTCGAGCCGAGCTTCGAGCTCGCAGAGCAGGCGCATCTCCCCGAGCCGGCAGTCCAGTGGGTGCTCGCCATCATCTCGGTGGGCGTGGCGGTCGCCGGGATCGTGCTCGCCAGGCGACGCTACGTCTCGCAGGCCACGCCGATCGAGAGCGGTGGCTTCTTCGACACGTTGCTGCACGGATACGGCGTGGATGACCTCTACGGGCGCACCATCGTGGCGCCGGGCAAGGCGATGTCCGAGTACGCCGCCTTCACGGCCGACGCCAAGGGCGTCGATGGCGCCGTCAACGGCGTGGGTGTCGCCGTGAAAGAGCTGGCGGCCAGGCTCAGTCCCTTGCAGACGGGCTTCGTGCGCGCCTACGGCGCCGGGATCCTCGTCGGCACGGCGGCGCTCATCGTGTGGATCGTGGTCGCCGGGGGAGGGTTCTTCTGATGGGCTTCCCCGTGCTCGCCACCCTCGTCGTCGTTCCGATCGTCGGCGCCGCCATCGTGGCGTTGCTGCCGAACCGTCGCCCGGAGCTGGTCATGCCGATCACGGTCGGCTGGACGTTGCTGCCGCTGGCGCTCGCCATCTACCTGCTGGTCGAGTTCGACATGGGGGCGCCGGGTTCCGAGTTCCAGTTCGCCGAGCGCGTGCTCTTCTACGAGCCGTGGGGGATCTCGTGGAACGTGGGCATCGACGGCATCTCGCTCCTGCTGATCGCCCTCACCGCCTTCCTCTTCCCGATCTCGATCCTCGCCTCGGCATCGGTGAAGAAGGACCTGAAGATGTACATGGTGGCGATGCTGATCCTCGAGGCCGGTCTCCTCGGGGTGTTCATCTCGCTGGACCTCATCCTCTTCTTCGTGTTCTTCGAGATCACGTTGGTCCCGATGTACCTCCTGATCGGGATCTGGGGCTCGGACAACCGCGTCTACGCCGCGATCAAGTTCGTGATCTACACGGCCCTGGGCTCGGCCTTCATGCTGGCGGCGATCCTGTGGCTCGGCATCGCCAACGGCCCGACCTTCAGCTTCCAGGATCTGTTGCTCATCGACATCCCGGAGACGACGCAGACCTGGCTGTTCCTCGCCTTTGCCGCCGCCTTCGCCATCAAGGTGCCGCTGTTCCCGCTCCACACGTGGCTCCCCGATGCCCACACCGAAGCGCCCACCGCGGGGTCGGTGTTGCTGGCGGGCGTGCTGCTGAAGCTCGGCACCTACGGCTTCGTCCGTTTCAACCTGACGCTCTTCCCCGAGGCCACCGTCCAGTTCGCCTGGCTGATGGCCACGCTGGCCGTCGTCGGGATCATCTACGGCGCCATGGTCGCCATCGTCCAGCCCGACGTGAAGCGTCTCGTCGCCTACTCCTCGGTGAGCCACCTCGGCTTCATCGTGCTCGGCACGTTTGCGCTCACCAGCCAGGGTCTTCAGGGTGGCGTGATCCAGATGGTCAACCACGGGCTCACGACCGGCGCCTTGTTCCTCCTGATCGGCATGATCTACGACCGCAGGCACACGCGGGAGATCTCCGACTTCGGTGGGTTGTCGAGCGTGATGCCGTTGTTCGCCGGGTTCTTCCTCTTCACCGCGTTCGCCTCGGTCGGGCTCCCCGGTCTCAACGGCTTCATCGGCGAGTTCAAGGTGTTGGTGGGCTCGTATCTGTCGCTGCCGGTCCACGCCATCGTGGCGTCCTTCGGGGTGGTGCTCGCCGCCATCTACCTCCTGTGGGCGTACGAGCGTGTCTTCACCGGGCCGATCACGAAACCGGAGAACGAGAAGTTGCTGGATCTCGACCTGCGCGAGATCGTGATCCTCGTCCCCATCGCCGCACTCATCGTGTTCCTC
>CAYFYC010000048.1:2874-26256 GCA_964347305.1 uncultured Acidimicrobiaceae bacterium
GGCGTCTACCCGAAGCCGGCCCTCGACCGCATCGAACCGGCCGTCGAGTCGATCCTGGAGCGGATCGACGACGTCGAGGGGTACACGGTTCCGGACTTCGGGCGGATGGATCGGCTCGACACCGTGGCTGGGGGTGACGGCGAATGACCGACATCGCCTTTGCGCCGATCGCCGCCGAGGTGCTCGTCCTGCTCGGTGCGCTCGCCGTGCTGCTGCTGGCCGTCACGGTGAAGCTGGAGGTCAAGGGGCTGCTCGGCCTCACCTACGTCGCGCTCGCCGGTGGCGTGATCTTCTCCGTCATGCAATGGGCCCGCATCGACGACATCGGCCCTCAGCTGAATTGGGGCGGTCCGGGCGGGGAGACGCCGCTCATCGTCATGGACCACTTCGCCGCGTTCGCAGGGATCGCCGTGTACTCGGTCGCGTTCCTCGCCATCGTCGGCGCCACCGGCCTGGTCCAGTCGCTGGGGCGCCGCGCTGCGGAGTTCCTGGCGCTCGCGCTGCTCGCCACCGCCGGTCTCCACCTCATGACTTCTGCAGCGAATCTCATCATGCTGTTCATCGGGCTCGAGACGGCTTCGATCGCCCTGTACGTGATCGCCGGTTTCGTGCGGGACGGGGAGCGCAGCGACGAGTCCGCGATGAAGTACTTCATCCTCGGCTCCTTCGCATCGGCCATCTTCCTGTACGGCGTGGCCATGACCTTTGCCGCAACGGGGTCCACGTCGATCTACGGCAGAGGCTCGATCGAGGGCTTCCTCACGACCGGGGTGTTCGCCGATCTCGTGCTCGGGGACGGCGACTCCGGTGTCCTCCTCCTCGGTCTCGCGTTGATGCTCGTCGGGCTCGGTTTCAAGGTGTCGGCGGCCCCGTTCCACCAGTGGGCCCCGGACGTCTATCAGGGAGCGCCGGGTGGGGCGGTCCCCCTCATGTCCGCCGGGGTGAAGGTCGCAGGCATCGCCGCCATGGGCAGGATCCTCGTCGGCGGCTTCGGCACACCGGTGGCGACCGGGCTGTGGAACGACGCGGTGGCCGCGATGGCCGTGCTGTCGGTGATCGTCGGCTCGGTGCTCGCCATCGCCCAGACCGACGTCAAACGCATGCTCGCCTACTCGGGTGTCGCCCATGCCGGCTTCATGCTCACGGGTCTCGTCGCAGGGATCGAAGGCGTGCCGGCGGTGTGGTTCTACCTCGCCACGTACGCCGTCCAGCTGGTCGGTGCGTTCCTCGTCACCGTCATCGTGAGCGGTCCGCGCACGGGAGCCTCGCCGTTCTCCGACTACCAGGGCCTGGCTGCCCGCCGGCCCGGGGTCGCGCTGGCCATGGCCGTGCTCATGTTGGGTCTCGGTGGTATCCCGCTCACCGCCGGCTTCGTCGGGAAGGTGGGCGTCTTCGCTGCGGCGATCGATGCCGGCTTCCTGTGGCTGGCCGTGGTCGGTCTCGTCGTCGCCGTGGCCGGGCTCTTCTTCTACCTCCGCATCATCGTCGTCATGTACTTCCAGCCGGCGCCGGTTGCAGCTGAAGGGCCGGGAACGGCCACGCTCGTCGACGACGAGCCCGAACGGCCGGCCCGTATCGTGCTCGCCGTCACCGTCGCCGTCACCGTCGTGCTGGGGATCGTGCCATGGCCGCTCCTCAACCTGGTCGAGAACGCGCTGCCGCTCTGAGACCCGGCATGCCGCCGCGCCGTGCGACGAGACGATGGCTCGTGGGTGTCGTGCTCGTGCTCGTCTTCTCGCTGCCCGCTGTTGCGTTCGGCGTCGTCGTGTCGACCAACGTCTACTTCGTGGAGGCCGATGTCACCGAGACGGAGGACGTCTATGTCGTGGCGTCGTCTGCCCGCGTGCTCGGGACCATCGACGGTGATCTCGTCATCGCCGCCGGTGGGGTGACGATCACCGGTGTGGTCACCGGCGACGTGGTGGTCGCCTCCCAGGGTGTCGTGTCGATAGAGGGGGAGGTCGGCGGATCCCTGCGAGGGGTGGCCAGAGACGTTCGCGTCTCGGGGACCGTTGCAGACGATGTCGCGGTGGCGGCGGTCACCCTGGACGTGACGGGCACGGTGGGTCGCGACGTCCTCCTGTTCGCAGCGTCGACCGATGTGACCGGCTCCGTGGGTCGCGACGTTCTCGGGAGAGTGCAGTCCGCATCTCTCGACGGTGCCATCGGGGGTGACATCGACGTGCTCGTCGAGAGCCTGGCGCTGGGGTCCGGTCTGAGCGTGGCCGGTGACGTCATCTACCGGTCCGACTCGGACGCATCCGTCTCGACAGGTGTCGAGGTCGCCGGCTCGCTGAGCCGTCTCCCGACCACCGGTTCCTTCATCGTCCGGGCCGTCCTCCTCTTCGTCAACATCCTCCATCTGCTGAGCTTCCTCTTCGCCGGCCTCGTCCTGCTGTGGCTCTTCCAGCCCACGATGGCGGCGAGCGCGACCGAGATCCAGATGCGTCCGCTGCGGGCCGTCGGGATCGGCTTGATCGCACTGGTGATCGCCCCGGTGGTCGTCGTGCTCCTCGTGTTCTCTCTGATCGGAATACCCGTAGGCGTCCTCTTGCTGCTCGTCCTCGTGCTCGCGTTGTTCTTCAGCCCGATTCCGACGGTCACGGCGCTGGGGCATCGGCTGCTCTCCGGTCGTGGTGCCCTGTTCGGGGGATTCCTTCTCGGGGCAGTGATCTGGAGGGGTTCGATGTGGCTTCTGCCGTGGATAGCCGTCTTCATCTATCTGCTCTCGGTGGCAGCGGGTCTGGGGGGCTTCATCACCGCCTCGTATCGACGACGGCGGCGCGAGACGAGTGCCGAGCCCCTGCTGCCGGCCGTCGGCCGAGGCGCCGTCGACCGGCGTGCGCCCGACGTGCCCGAGGGCTGGGAGCCTCCGCTGGCGCCATCGGCCGGTAGCCTCGGTGAGCCGACACATGACGACAGGGAGGACGACGAGCGATGACGGTTGGAGGATCGATTCTCGGCAACGACGTGAAGCGCGTCGAGGACCCTCGATTCATCACGGGTCGGGGCCGCTACCTCGACGACATCGTCGTCGACGGGATGCTGCATCTCGTATCGGTGCGCTCCGTGGTCCCTCACGGCGTGCTCAACGACGTCGACACCTCCATGGCGGCGTCGATGCCGGGCGTGGTGGCCGTACTGACTGCCGCCGACATCGACGTGCCGTTGATCCGCACGCCACGGGGTCTCCATCCCTCGACGTCACGCCCTCGCCTCGCCACCGACCGGGTGCGCTTCGTCGGCGAGGTGATCGCCGTTGTCGTGGCAGAGTCGGCGGTCGCCGCCGCCGATGCCGCCGCCATGGTGTGGCCGGACATCGACCCGCTCCCGGCCGTGGCCCACATGGACGCCGCCCTCGCCGAAGACGCGCCCTTGCTCTATCCCGAGGTCGGGTCGAACGTGGTGGGCACCGGCGGCGACGATCACGATCCTTCTCTCTTCGAGGACGCCGACCGGGTGGTGCGGCGCCGGTTCTACAACCAGCGTGTCGCGGCCGTGCCGCTCGAGGGGTCCGGCATCCTCGTCGAACCGCACGGGGACGACACGTACACGGTCCATGCCGGGACGCAGCTCGTCTGGACACAGCGTGCCAACATCGCACGGGCCCTCGGCGTCGAACGGGACGCGATCCGGGTGATCCAGCCCGACGCAGGTGGCGGCTTCGGTGCCAAGTTCTACAGCTATCCCGAGCACGTCCTCGCCGCCGTCGCCGCCAGACAGACCGGCCGACCGGTGAAGTGGGTCGAGAGCCGGACCGAGAACCTGCTCGGCATGACCCAGGGCCGGGCGATGTACCAGGACGTCGAGCTGGGTCTGAAGGACGACGGCACGATCACTGGGTTGCGGGCCCGCATCGATGCCCACGTCGGCGCCTACCCGACGTTCGGTCACGAGTTGCCCGGTTGGGTGCGCTGGATGGCGAGCGGGACCTATCGCATCCCTCGCATCGAGGTGAGCTGGCGCAGCGTCGTCACGAACACGATGGCGATCCACGCCTATCGAGGCGCAGGCCGTCCGGAGGCGACCGCGATGCTGGAGCGCATCGTCGACTGCGCCGCCGCCGAGCTCGACATGGATCCGGCCGAGTTGCGGAGACGCAACCTGATCCAGCCGGAGGACTTCCCGTACTCCACGCCCACCGGCATGACCTACGACACCGGCGACTATCCGGCCGCACTCGACAAGGCGTTGGAGATGGCGGGCTACGACGAGCTCCGCATCCAGCAGGAGGAACGGCGGCGCCGCGGTGATCGGCTCCAGCTCGGGCTGGGGATCAGCAGCTACGTCGAGATCACCGCCCCCGAGGCACCCCTCGAATTCGCCGGGATCGAGGTGGCGAAGGACGGGACCGTGGAGGCGCGGGTCGGCGTCGCCAGCCTCGGTCAGGGCCACGAGACGTCCTTTGCCCAGATTCTCGGAGGGCTCCTCCACGTCGACGTCGCCGACGTGCGTGTCGTGATGCAGGACACCGGTCGCCTTCCCCGCGGCGCCGGCAATGGCGGCTCGCGGTCGCTGCAGCTCGGCGGCAGTGCCGTCTTCCGCGCCGGCGAAGCCGTCGTCGACAAAGCGAAGGCGATCGTCGCCTACGTCCGTGAGGCGTCTGTGGAGGACGTGGTCGTGTTCCCGAACGGCACCGTCGGCATCGCAGGTGTTCCCGACTCGGGGATGACCTGGGCACAGATCGCGACGCTGGCAGACGATCCGGACGAGCTGCCCTTCGACATGGCGCCCGGTCTCGCGGCAGAGACCACGTTCGATCAGGGTGCATCGACCTTCCCGTTCGGCTGTCACCTGTCCGTCGTCGAGGTCGACACCACGACCGGTGACGTCACCGTGCTGCGTCACATCGCCGTCGACGACGCGGGCAATATCCTCAATCCCCGGATGCTCGACGGCCAGGTCCACGGTGGCATCGCCCAGGGGCTGGGTCAGGCCCTCTTCGAGGAAGTGCTCCACGACGACGACGCCAACCCACTCAGTGGATCCCTGGTCTCGTATCTCCTCCCGCTGGCGCCCAACATGCCGTCCTTCGAGCTCGCACACACGGTGACTCCGACTCCGCTCAACCCGCTCGGTGTCAAGGGCATCGGCGAGGCGGCGACGATCGGCAGCACACCGGCGATCCAAAACGCCGTCGTCGACGCCGTGCGACATCTCGGGGTGGATCACATCGACATGCCTCTCACTCCGCACCGCGTCTGGCGGGCGATACACGCGTCCTGAGCCGCGGGGGAACGCGCCGTGGGTCGGCATCCACTCGACTCTGGGCTAGGGAACGCCGTCACGAAGCCTGCGGTGACTTTGCACCCCTGGGGGACCGCTAAACAGCAAGAGCAAGGACGCCGATGACGGAAGGCAGCATGGGCTCCAGCCGACCCGACCGCAGCAGCGACGACCGCAACGTGCTCATCGGCGCGATGTTCGTGGTGTCCGGCCTGCTCGTGGCTGCGGCAGCCGTCCAGGTGAACCGGCAGCCGCTCAACCCGGTCCCCGTGCCGGCGCCTCCTGAGGTCATCGAGTTGGAGGCCTCCAATCTCGACCGGAACGCCCCGGTCGCGCGTCGATGGCCTGGGCTCCCGCCGGTGTCGAACGAGGGCGATCCGGACGCCGGGGTCGTGTCGATCGACATCGACGAGCCCGGCCAGATCGTCGAGCTCTCCGTCCTCGATCTCGGCTCTCGGTTCGGTGGCGGGATCGTCGCAGTCGGAAACGATGCCGATGGTGTGCACGTGTTCGCCTCGTTGCAGCAGAAGGACGACGGGTCGTGGGACCCTGCCTACCGGATCGTGACCCCTTGGGATGTCGTCGGCGCCGTGGAGGTGCCGGTCGTCGTTCAGCGGGACGCCGGTCGCGCCACCCGCATCCTCGAGCTCCGCTACGACCCGACGCTCCCCAACTCTGACATCGAGGACTTCGTCGTCACGCCGGAGCAGATGCCGGAGCTCGGCTCGCTCGTGCAACTCGTCCGGCCCGGTCCGATCCGATTCGTCCTCCCTCCGGGCGAGTACCGCGAGCTGTCGATCCGCCCCCGCGACGGCCAGACCTTCGTCGGTGCCGCCGGACCGGAACGGACGATCTTGAACGGCTCGCGCATCGTCGACGCATGGGAGCCCCGCGACGACGGCACGTGGGTCGCATCGGGCCAGCAACACGTGAGGTGGGGCTTCCTCGATCGCAACGAGCGGGTTCGCGGCAACCCGAGCGACGACGAGTGGGGCACGTGCAGGCGTGGCGCCGGCGACGTGTGCAAGCTGCCTGAGCTGCTGTTCGTCGACGACCGGCCCGTGCGGCGAGTCGAGGATCGCGCGGACGTGGGCCCCGGCACCTGGTACTTCGACTACGCCCGGGACGAGATCGTGCTCGGTGACGATCCGAGTGGGCGGCTCGTCGAGTTCTCGGCCGAGCCGCAGGCATTCACGAGCCTCGCCGACGATGTGCGCATCGAGAACCTGGTGGTGGAGAAGTACGCATCGCCGATGCGCCAGGGTGCTATCCAGCCCCGACTGTCACGCATCGAGGAGGACCCGGGCCAGAACTGGGTCGTGTCCGGCGTGGAGGTCGCGTGGAACCACGGTTACGGCATCAAGGCCGACATCGGGATGATCATCGAGCACTCGTGGATCCACGACAACTTCCAGATGGGGATCGGTGCCGGCTCCAGCCAGGACGTCATCATCCGCCGCTCCGAGATCTCGGGCAACTGTGCGGGGACGTCGAACATCGGTGCCATGTGCGCCGGCCACTCCGGCGGCGGCGTCAAGCTCGACTACTCGGATCGGGCGACGCTCCGGGAGAATTTCGTCCACGGCAACCACCCTCACGGGCTGCACGTCGACCAGTTCTCCAACGATGCGGTGTACGTCGACAACGTGCTCGTCGACAACAGCGGCGCCGGGCTCCACTTCGAGATCTCGTCAGGGGCGCTCATCGAGGGGAACTACGCAGAGGGCAACGACGAAGCCGGGATTCTCGTGATCTCCGCCTCCGGCGTGACCATCGCCGGCAACCATGTCACGGGCAACGAGGATGCCATCCTGGTGCGACAGGACGAGCGATGCGGTTCCGGGAGGCCCGAATGCGTCCGTGGCCTGCTCGTGGCCGGCAACTACGTCGACATCGGCGACGGCACGGTGGGCCTGACGTGGGTGTCGCGTCGTGCCCCCAATCCGACGAGGAGCGCCGCCGAGAACCGGTTCGAGGAGAACGTCTACGTGGTGGCGCAGGGCAACTGTCGTGCGGAGCCGTTCCGCTGGTCGCGCAGCACGCTCGACTGGCGGGACTGGTTGCGTCAGGGGCTCGACGACCAGGGCCACATCATCTGGCCGCAATGCATCGTCGCTGCTGGCGAACCCGCCGTGGGGGCCGCGTTCGGCGATCACTGAGCGAAGACGACGACCTCGTCGAGACCGACGTCGACGCGATCGCCGATCTCGAGGTCGGGATAGGCGGACACTCGTGCGTTGAGGCGGCTTCCGTCGGGCAGCCGCAACATCACCAGTTGATCGTGTCCGTAGAACTCCCGATCGACGACCTCGGCGACGCCGTCATGGCGCGGGGTCGGATGGACCCACTCCGGCCTGATGAGAACCTGAACCGGCCCACGTTCGCCACCGTGATGGGGGAAGACGCCGAGTGGGATCGTGATCTTGCCGAGGTCTGCCTCGCCGTCGAGGAATTGGGCGTCCCCGACGAAGCTCGCCACCCACGGTGACACGGGGCGGCGATACAGCTCGGTGGGATCGGCCATCTGGAGTACCCGGCCCGATCGCATCACTGCCACCACGTCGGCCACCGAGAGCGCCTCTTCTTGATCGTGGGTCACCAGCACGGCGGTGGTGTCCGCGTCCCGCAGGATCTGCCGCACGTCGCGCCGCATCCTCGCTCGCAGCGTGGCGTCGAGGTTCGAGAAGGGCTCGTCGAGGAGGATCACATCCGGCTGCGGTGCCAGCGCCCGGGCGAGCGCCACGCGTTGCTGTTCGCCGCCCGAGAGCTCGTGGGGCATGCGGTCTCCCATGCCCGTGAGACCGACGAGTTGAAGGGCAGCCGAGGCCCGCGCCTCCTCGCCCGTGCCCAGCCCGTAGGCGACGTTGGCGGCCACGGTCATGTGGGGAAAGAGGGCGTAGTCCTGGAACACCATGCCGACCCTGCGCCGCTCAGGCGGAGTGGAGCCACCCGGACCGAACACCTCCCTCTCACCGATGGTGATGGTCCCCGAGTCCGGATCGGTGAACCCGGCTATGGCTCGCAGGGCCGTCGTCTTGCCGCACCCCGACGGACCGAGCAGGCTCACGATGGAACCACGCAGGGCCTCGAACTCGAAGCCATCGAGCGCCATCACCGGACCGAAGCGCTTCTCGAGCACGTGGCAGTGGATGGCAGACGCTGAGGTGTCGGTCATGTCGTGGCCCGGTGGGTTTCGTCTCGGATCACCAGAAAGTACATCGGTAGCGCCGATACCAGGAGCAGGACCAGTGCCGGCGCAGCGGCCCGAGCGTAGAACAGCTCGCTCGTGGTGCTCCAGATCCGGACGGCGAGGGTGTCGAAACCCGTCGGTCTGAGCAGCAACGTCGCCGGCAGCTCCTTCATCGTGGTCAGGAACACGAGACCGCCCCCCGCCACGAGTCCCCTCCAGATGAGTGGCACCGTGATGCGTCGCAGCACGGTGGCGGGTCGAGACCCGAGCGACCGGGCCGCGTCCTCGATCTGGCGGTCGACCCTGCCGAGGGCTGCTTCGGCCGCGCCTGATGCCTGAGCGAGGAAGATCGTGGCATAGGCGATCACGAGCACCGTGAGCGACTGGTAGAAGACACCCAGGAAGTTGGCCCCGAAGAAGACGATGGCCAACGCCACGGCGATGTGCGGCAGCGAGAAGATCACGTAGACGGCTCGCTGGAGGAACCGGCTGAGCGGTGACTGGTGGCGGACCACCAGGACCGCAACCGGGATGGCGGCCAGCATCGCGAGGAGCGCGGCGAGCGTCGCCCCGCTCAGCGAGCCTGCGATCGCTCCCCATTCCATGCGCAGCTCCTGGTCCCTGGCGAGACCTCGCACCAGCCACGCCGTGAGTACGGCGACGGGGACGAGGACGCCGAGGCCGACGAGCGATCCGAGAAAGACCGTGCCGTATCGGTGCTGGGTTCGGGTGAGTCGGATCTGCGCAGGACGTCGGGCCGGGCGGCGGGAGGAGTGGACTCCTCGAGAGCGGGTCCGGCGATCGATGGCCAGGACGACGAGTGCCAGCACGACGAGCACGAGCGACAACACGGCGGCGGGGGTGCGGTCGATGCGTCCCTGGTACTGGGTGTAGATGGCGCGAGTCAGCACGTCGAACCGCATCAGCGAGACGGCGCCGAAGTCGGACAGCGTGTAGAGCGAGACGAGGAGCGAGCCGGCGGCGATGGACGGGCGCAGTTGAGGCAGCACGACCGTGCGAAACGCCTTCCACGGTCCGGCGCCGAGGCTTCTCGCCGCTTCTTCGTGGCTCGGGTCGGTGCTCGCCATCGCGGACCGCACCACGAGGAACACATAGGGATAGGTCGACAGCGTCAACGCCAGCCACGCCCCGAACGCTCCGGTCACGGGAGGGATCGCAACGCCTGCGATGGCTGCGGCGAGACCGCGCGGTCCCGACAGTGAGATGAAGCTGAGTGCCAGGACGTAGGACGGGATGACGAGGGGGAGGCTCACCAGGGTGGCCCACAGCCTCGCCCGGCGCAGGTTCGTGCGTGTCACCAGCCAGCCGGCTGCGACGCCGCAAATGGTCGCCGACACGGTGACGGCCGCGGTGAAGACGACCGATCGCACCAACAATGCCACCGTCGTCCCGGAGAGCAGCGTGCGCCAGGCGCTGTCCGACGCTCCCAACACCCGTGCGAGCAGGAAGAGGATGGGCAGCAGGACAGGGACGACGACCAGGCCTCCGGCCAGCCACAGCCAGAGGGGAGCAGGGCGTCCGACGTCCGCCGATCGTCGCGGGCTCGCGCCGGCGACGACCGGATCGGGCGTCAGTTCGGTCGTCAGAGGCCGGCCTCCGTCACCAGTTCCGTCGCCCTGTCCAGCACCGTGGCGAGAGCGGAGAGGTCGATGTCCGGAGCGTCGATCGAGGACAACGGCGGCAGTCGATCGTTGGCCGCCACGCCGGCAGCCAGTGGATACTCGAAGGTCTCGTCGGCGAAGTACTGCTGCGCCTGGTTGCCGAGCAGGAACTCGATGAGCGCTGCGGCGTCGTCAGACTGGTCGGTCGTGTCGATGATGCCGACGCCTGCCGGCATGACCAACGTTCCGGCGCCACCGCCCAGGAAGTGGTTCGCCGCGTTCACATCACCGAGTTCCGCGATACGCCGGAAGAGGTAATAGTGGTTGACGAGCCCCGCGGGCACCTCGCCGGAGTCGACGGCCTCGACGATGACAGAGTTCGATGCGTAGGCGGGCTGCCCGTTGAGAGCCATCCCTTTGAGCCACGTCCGGGTGACCTCTTCGCCGTCCAGGAGGATCTTGGCGGCCACGAATGACAGGAACGACCCGTTGGTCGGAGCGACGGCGACCAGGCCCTCCCACTCCGGTCCCGTGAACCCGTCCTCCGTGGCGGGCAGGGTCGACGGATCGATGACGGTGGTGTCGTACACGACGACGCGGGCCCGCCCGGAGACGCCGACCCAGAGGTTCGCCGGGTCACGGAATCGCTCGTCCACGCCGCCGACGAGCGCGTCGTCGAGGGGGCGCAGCAACCCGGCGTTGGCGACGACGCCGATCGATGCGGGATCCTGGGTCAGCACCACGTCGGCAGGGGAGTTGTCGCCCTCCTCGAGAAGGGTGGCGGCCAGCTCCGCGGAATCGCCGTACCGCACCTCGACATCGATGCCGGTGGCTTCGATGAAGTCGTCGATGAGCGGTTGAATCAACTCTTCGCTCCGGCCCGAATACAGCGTCAGCGGGCCCTCATCACCGCCATCCGAGCACGCGGAAACGACGAGGACGAGCACGGTGAGGAGCGCGAGAACAGGGCGTGTGATCATGGTGCGCGAAACGCTATTTCCACTACGTGCGTAGTGCAAATTCGACACCGTGTCGGCGACACGCGGTCGGGTTCGGTTGAACCCGAGCCCCGGTAGCCTGCAGGTGATGCCCGAGAACCTGCCCGCCGCGCCTCCTGTGGGCGTCCTCCTCATCCAGCTCGGCACCCCGGATTCGCCGTCGCGGGAGGACGTGCGCAGCTATCTCCGTCAGTTCCTGTCCGACGAACGGGTGCTCGACATCCCGGCTCCGGCACGGTTCGCCCTGCTGAACGGGATCATCCTCCCGTTCCGGCCGAAGCGGAGCGCCGAGGCCTACGAGCTCATCTGGACCGACGAGGGATCTCCGCTCACCATCAACACGAGCGCACTCACGACGAAGGTGCAGGGGATCCTGGGGGACGACCACGTGGTGGTGTTCGGCATGCGCTACAAGAACCCGACTCTGGCGTCCGCGGTGGATGCGCTCGTGGACGCCGGCTGCGAGCGGATCGTCGTGCTCCCCCTCTTCCCGCAGTACGCCTCGGCGTCGACGGGCTCGGCGCTCGAGGCGGCTTTCGAGGAGATCGGCTCGAGGTGGAACGTGCCGGACGTGTCGTCGATCCGGTGGTTCTACGACGAGCCGGGGTTCGTCGGTGCCGTCGCCGACTCGATGCGCCGCGGTCTCGAGGAGTTCGAGCCCGATCACGTGCTCTTCAGCTACCACGGTCTGCCGGAGAAGCAGGTCCGCAAGACGGATGCAACCGGCGAGTGGTGTCTCGCCTTCGCGGCGTGTTGCGACGAGATCACCGACCGCAATCGCTTCTGCTACCGGGCCCAGAGCTTCGCCACTACCCGTCTCGTCGCCGGTGAACTCGGATTGGAGCCCGGCTCCCACTCGACGACGTTTCAGTCGCGTCTCGCCGGTCAGAAGTGGATCGAGCCTTACACCGACAAGCAGCTGCCCGAGCTGCGCAAGCAGGGCGTCGAGCGCCTCGCCGTGGTGACCCCCTCGTTCACCGCCGACTGTCTCGAGACGATCGAGGAGATCGGGATTCGCGGGCGCGCCCAGTGGGCGGATCTCGGCGGCGCTGCCTTCCACCTCGTGCCGTGCCTCAACGCCGACGATCGCTGGGCCGAGGCGGTCGCCGATCTGGTGCACCAGGCGTGACGATCGATCGCGATCAGATCGAGGCCTGGTACCGCGCCTTCCAGGGCAGATTCATCGCCGCCATCGAAGCCGTCGATGGAACCGGCCGGTTCGGGACCGACGAGTGGAATCGACCGGGTGGGGGTGGCGGGATCACCCGCATTTTCACCGGGCAGGGACCGATCGAGAAGGCGGCGTGCAGTTTCTCGGCGGTCTGGGGTCCCACGCCGCCACAGCTCTCGGAGCGGGTCGCAGCAACCAGCAGCGAGTTCTACGCCACGGGCGTGTCGATCATCGTCCACCCGTCCAATCCGTTCGCCCCGACGTTTCACGCCAACGTGAGGTTCTTCAGCACGGATGGTGGTCAGGCCTGGTTCGGCGGCGGCGCCGATCTGACCCCGCACTACTTCTTCGATCAGGACGCGATCCATTTCCACGAGGTGATCGCCAGGGTGTGCAACCGGCATGAGGTCGCCGACTATCCGGCATGGAAACGAGCCTGCGACGAGTACTTCACCAACCACCATCGCGCCGAACGGCGGGGGATCGGTGGCGTCTTCTTCGACCACCTCGCCGACGACCTCGACGCGGTGTGGGCGTTCCAACGCGAGTTCGCCGACATCCTCACCGAGGCCTACGTGCCGATCCTGGAGCGACGCATCGACATGCCGTTCTCGGATCGCAACCGCCGCTGGCAGTCGGTGCGGCGGGGGCGCTACGCCGAGTTCAACCTCGTGTGGGACCGCGGCACCAGGTTCGGGCTCGAGACGAAGGGACGCACCGAGTCGATCCTCGCCTCGCTTCCGCCCGTCGCCGCCTGGGAGTACCAGCACGTGCCCGAGCCTGGCTCGCCGGAGGCCGGGATGCTCGAGGTTCTCACCGGGCCACCGCGGGATTGGGTGGCAGCCCGATGATCGACTTGCTGTCGGATCGCGGCGCCGAGACACTGCCCGCCGAGGAGGACTGCTGAATGCGGCTGGCGACCGCGAGCTTCGCATACCCACACGTCGGCAATGCCGAGCGCGCCGGTCTGGCGGCTCGGCTCGTCGACGCCGAAATCCCTGACGGAGTCTTCGTGCTCTCGACGTGTCTCCGCGTCGAGATCGCCGTCGCCGCCGAGCGCTCGGTGCTCGAGAACGTGGTGGCGGAGATCTTCGGCGACGCGGTCGACCTCGCAACGGTCCGGGTCGGCGAGGCCGCGATCGTCCACCTCTACCGGGTTGCTGCCGGGCTCGAATCGCCCATCGTCGGCGAGCGTGACGTCCTGACGCAGTTCCGCAATGCCGTGGCACACGCCGAGGAGCACCACGCCGTGGGCGGTCTCTTCGCCAAGCTGCTCGAGTCGGCGGTGGCGGCGGCACGCGAGGTCCACCGCGCCCTTCCGGCGACGCCTCACGACTCGATCGCCGAGATTGCCGCCGAGGTCGTGGCGCCGCTCGGCAGCGTTGCCGTCCTCGGGAGCGGCACGATGGCGAGGGCGGTGGCGACCCAGCTCGTGGCCGCCGGGGTCGAGGTCACCATCGTCGCTCGCAGCCCCGAGAAGGTGTCCGTTCCCGGTGTCGTCGTCGCCCCGTTCGACGAGGCCATCGACCATCTCGCAGTATCCCCGGCCATCGTCTCCGCCACCTCGGCGAAGCAGGCACTCATCGACGATCGGGAGCTGCGCGAAGTGCTGGACGGCAGAACCGAGCCGCTGACGCTCGTCGACATGGCGATGCCGCCGGACTTCCACCCGGGACCGCACTCACCCGTGCGCTACATCGACATCGATCACCTTGCTGCAATGGTGGAGCCGCAGCCCCGCGTCCTCGCCGCCGACGGCCTCGCCTGCGAGGCAGCCATCGACATGTTCCACCGGCTGTCCACCCACGCCGATGTCGCTCCGATCATCTCGGCGCTCATGCGTGATGCCGACGAGGTCGTGGAGCGCACCGTGGCCCGTTTCGCCGGGCGGCTCGGTGACGACCGTGACGAAGCCGTGCTGCGACAGGCGGCGCACACCGTGGCGCGCACGTTGCTCGCCGGTCCCGTCGCCCATCTGCGCCGCGGTCAGCTCGCCGACGAGGCGGTCGAGGGACTGGCCACGGCGTTCGGCATCGACGACACATGACCACGGTCCGGATCGCCACGCGGCGATCTGCTCTCGCTCTCGGTCAGGCTCGGTTGATCGCCTCGATGCTGCAGGCGGAGTCTCCGGATCTGACGGTCGAGCTCGTCGAAGTGGCAACGACGGGCGACCTCGATCGGTCGAGCCCGGTGGCGATGCTCACCGAGGTGGGCGCCTTCGTCCGCGCCGTACAGCAAGCGGTGCTCGACGGAAGGGCCGATCTCGCCGTGCATTCGTGCAAAGACCTGCCGGTCGCCGGCCCCGAGGAGCTCGCCCGCGTCTACCCGGATCGCATCGCTCCCTGGGACGTTCTGTGCGGGGCGCCGCTGGATGATCTTCGAGAGGGAGCAGTGGTCGGGACGGGGAGTCCCCGTCGCCGCAGTCAGCTCCTGGCGTTGCGGCCCGACCTCGAGGTGCGGGAGATCAGGGGGAACGTCGACACGAGGCTGCGAGCCGTCGAAGACGGTACCTACGACGCGGTGGTGCTCGCCGAGGCCGGGCTGCTCCGGCTCGGGCGGAGCAACGCGATCTCGCAGCGGTTCTCACTGGATGAGATGGTCCCGGCACCCGCCCAGGCGGCGCTCGCCGTCGAGGTCCTCGCCGATGGTCCCCAGGCCGGGCTGGTGGCTGCGATCGACGATCCTGAGACGCGCAGCACAGTGGAGGCCGAGCGCGAGCTCCTGGCGAGAACGGGCGCAGGCTGTCGCTCGGCCCTCGGCGCGCTGGCGAGGGTCACGGACTGCGGGGGGATGACGATGGTGGGGTTCGTCGAGGACGATGACGGGCCCCGTCGGGGTGCGGTCGCCGGTCGGGCCGACGACGTGGCCCTCCTGCTGCAGGAGGAGCTCGCTCTGTGACCCGGGTTGCCGTCACCACGTCCGCGGACCGGCAGGAGCGCGTCGGTGGGCTGATGCGTTCCGTCGGCCTGGAGCCGGTCGCACTGCCATGCATCGAGATACGTGCCGCCGAGGACGCGGTGCTCGATGACGCGCGGCGAGCGGCCGAAGCGGCCGACGCCATCGTCCTCACTTCTGCGAGGACGGTGAGCGTGCTCTGGCCGAGCCGGATGCCGGCGACGCCGGTCTGGGCGGTCGGCCCTGCCACTGCCGCCGCAGTCCGTCGTCGGGGTGGCCGCGTCGTCCATGCCGGCTCGGGGGGCGCAGCGGCACTGGCGCATCAGGTGGCGCCGGGGGCCGATGCGGTCGTCGCATATCCGCACGCCGCCGGAAGCGACGAACGTGTGTCGCGACGGCTCGCAGAGCGGGTGGGAGAAGTCGTCGAGCATGTCGTGTATGTGACCGAGTCAGTGCCCCCCGCCCACCTCCCCGTGGATGCCGTTGCGTTCCTCTCTCCGTCGGCCGTGGTCGGTTGGATGCGATCGCGGACGACGGACGGGATCGTGACCGGTGCGATCGGAGCGACGACGGCGGCGGCGTTGCGCGATCACGGCGTCGACCCCGACGTGGTCCCGTCGAGTCCCGACCTGGTGCGTCTGGCCACGGGAATCGCCGCTGCCACATCCGACGAGATACCCTCGACCCCGGAGTGACGATGAGTACCTTTCCGACAAACCGACCCCGGCGACTCCGCAGATCGGCCCGCATCCGCGCCATGGTCGCGGAGACCACCCTCCGTCCCGATCAGCTCGTGTTGCCGCTGTTCGTCGTCTCCGGGTCCGACGTCGCCAGCCCGATCCGGTCCATGCCTGGACATCATCAGCTGTCCGTCGATCGCCTCGTTCCCGTCGTCAAGGAAGCGGCCGCTGCCGGCGTCGGAGGAGTGATGCTCTTCGGGGTTCCCGATGCCAAGGACGAGCAGGGCAGCGGTGCGTGGGATCCCGATGGGCCGGTGCCCGCAGCGATCCGAGCGATCCGGGAGTCCGGTGTCGAGTGCACGGTGTGGGCCGACGTCTGTATGTGCGAATACACGAGCCACGGTCACTGCGGTGTGCTCGCCGGAGATGTGGTCGACAACGATGCGACCCTGCCCCTCCTGGCTCGTGCCGCCCGTGTCTATGCCGATGCCGGCGCCGACGTGATCGCCCCCTCCGACATGATGGACGGGCGGGTGGCTGCCATCCGCACCGCCCTCGACGCAGCAGGCCACATCGACCTGCCCATCTGCAGCTATTCCGCCAAGTATGCGAGCGCCTACTACGGGCCATTCCGTGACGCCGCGGGGTCTGCGCCTGCGTTCGGGGATCGCAGGACCCACCAGATGGACCCGGCGAATGCTCGTGAGGCGCTCATCGAGGCCACCCAGGACCTGGCCGAGGGTGCGGACATGGTGATGGTGAAGCCGGCCGGTCCGTATCTCGACGTCATCCGGGCGGTCCGGGAGCGGGTCGACGTCCCCGTTGCCGCCTATCAGGTGTCCGGTGAGTTCGCCATGATCGAGGCCGCCGCCGCCAACGGCTGGATCGACGGCGACGCCGTGATGCTGGAGTCGCTGCTCGGAATACGTAGGGCAGGCGCCGACGTCATTCTCACCTACAACGCGATCCGGGCAGCACGCACGCTGGGACATCCATGAGTTCGCAGACATCCCCCGAGTGGTTCGACCGCGCCACCGCCGTGATGCCGGGCGGTGTCAACTCACCTGTTCGGGCGTTCAAGAGCGTCGGGCTCGATCCCGTGTTCGCGGCTCGTGCGGCCGGGCCGCATGTCACGACTGTCGACGGCGTCGAGCTCGTCGACTTCATCGCCTCGTGGGGTGCCCTCCTGTTCGGGCACGCGCATCCGCCGATCGTCGAGGCGGTGCAACGGGCGACCGCTGCCGGCACGTCCTACGGGATCCCCACCGCGGCCGAGGTCGAGCTCGCAGAGCTGATCGTCGAGCTGGTGCCGTCCATCGACGTGGTCCGGATGGTGAATTCCGGCACGGAGGCGACGGCATCGGCGATCCGCATCGCCCGGGCGGCCACCGGCAAGCCGGCCATCGTGAAGTTCGCCGGGTGCTACCACGGCCACGCAGATCCGTTTCTCGTCAAAGCAGGCAGTGGTCTCGCCACGTTCGGCGAGCCGGACAGTCCCGGTGTGCCCGCCGCCACCGTCGCCGACAGCAGGGTGGCGCGATTCAACGACCTCGACTCGGTGGAGCGGCTGCTCGTCGCCGGAGACGTCGGGGCCGTGATCGTGGAGCCCGTGACCGGCAACATGGGGGTCATTCCACCGGCGGACGGGTTTCTCGAGGGGCTGCGCAGCCTCTGTGACGATCACGGCGCCGTCCTGATCTTCGATGAGGTGATGACCGGCTTCAGGGTCGCCGCTGGCGGGGCCCAGGAGCGGTACGGCGTCATCCCCGATCTGACCTGTCTCGGCAAGGTCGTCGCCGGTGGCACGCCGGCGGCTGCCTACGGCGGCAGGGAGGACCTGATGCGCATGGTCGCCCCCGATGGGCCGGTCTATCAGGCGGGGACCCTCGCCGGCAATCCGATCGCCACGGCGGCGGGACTGGCCTGCCTGCGTGAGATCCGTCGTGACCCCGGCGTGTACGACCGGCTCGAGATGATCGGCGCCGCGCTCGAGCAGCGGCTCGACGCCGAACTGGCCGCCACCGGCACGTCGGGCTGTGTGCAACGAGTCGGCGCCATGTTCACGGTGTTCTTCGGCCCGAGAGAGGTGCGCTCCTGGGATGACGCTGCAGTGCTCGACCGGGACCGGTTCAGCCGGTTCTTCGGCGTAGCGCTGGAGCGAGGCGTGCTGGTCCCTCCCTCGCCCTTCGAGGCCCTGTTTCTCATGGACGCCCATCGTGGAGTCGTCGAGTCGGCGGGTGATGCGCTGGCGGCCGCCATCGCGGAGTCCGCAGAGTGAGCCGGCGCCTCGTCACGGCCTTGCACGGCGAGCCTGTCGATCGGACACCCGTCTGGGTGATGCGACAGGCCGGACGCCACCTCCCCGAATATCGGGAGCTCCGCAGCTCCGTCGCCTTCCAGGAGGCCGTGGCGACACCCGAGATCGCGGCGGAGATCACGCTGCAGCCGATCGAGCGCTACGGGATGGATGGCGCCGTCATCTTCGCCGACATCATGACGCCGCTGGAGGCGATGGGGGTGGAGATGACATTCGATCCCGGGCCCGAGCTCGAGCCTCATTCTCTCGGACAGGTGGCTGCGCTCGGTTCGCTCGACGTCGATCGTGTCGGCTTCGTCGCGGAGACGATCCGTCTGGTGCGGGCTGCGGTGCCCGACGATGTCGCCGTCATCGGCTTCGCCGGTGCGCCTGCGACGCTGCTCGCCTACCTGGTCGAGGGCGGTGGATCGAAGGACTTCCTCGACATGCGCGGGGCGGTGCGGGCGGATCCGGGGCTGGCCAGGGACGCGCTCGCCGTGTTGTCGCGATCGATGCACGCCTATCTCCGCATGCAGATCGACGCCGGAGCCGACGCCGTGCAGTTGTTCGACAGCTGGGCGGGTCTCCACGACGTCACCGCCTTCCGTGACCTGGTCGCACCGGCGGCACGTGCCACGCTCACCGGGCTGCCTGCGCCCCGGATCTACTTCGCCCCGGGCGCCGGCCACACCTTGGATCTCCAGCCGCTGGTCGGGGTCGAGGCCTATGGCGTGGATTGGCGCATTCCGATCGACGTCGCCTGGGATCGCGTGGGTTCGCTGGCGATCCAGGGCAACCTGGACCCGGCCGTCCTGCTCGCCGATCCGGAGACGATCGAGCGCGAAGTGGGCGACATGATGGATCGCATCGGCGGGCGTCCCGGTCACATCGCCAACCTGGGCCATGGCATCCATCGCGCCACCCCGCCCGAGCACGTGGCGGCGTTCGTCGATGCCGTGCGCAGCCGGTGAGCGACATGCGATCCGAAACGGTGGTCGTCGGGGGTGGTCTCGGCGGGCTGCTGGTGGCGACCGAGCTCGATCGCAGAGGCCGGGACGTGGTGCTCCTCGAGGCGAACGACGTGGCGGGCGGCGTCGCCAGGACGATCGAGCGAGAAGGGTATCGGCTCGAGCCCGGTGTCGGCTCCATGCCGCTCCCGGGACGCCACCTGGGCCGAATCCTCGATCATGCCGGTGTTGCGACGACGCCGGCTCCGGCGGCACGAAAGCGGTATCTCCTCGGCGCGGCGGGATTGGAGCCCGTTGGCCCGTCTCCTGCTCTCGTCACGAGCCGTCTGCTCTCCCCCAGGGGGAAGCTGGCTGCGTTGCGTGAGCCGTTCGTGGCTCCGCAACGTGACGGCGAGGAGTCGCTGACGATGTTCCTGCGCCGCCGTTTCGGTGACGAAGCGGGATCGCTGCTGGCAGACGTGATGGCTGCGGGTGTCTTCGCCGGCGATCCCGACCGGCTGTCGGCCACGGCGTCGTTTCCCCGGCTCGTCGAGTTCGAGGACGTCGGTGGGTCGATCGTGCGGGGCGGGGTGCAGATGGGCCGGCTGGCCGGCAATCGGCGCTCGACGACGCACGTGCCGATCGGGGGGATGGCCGCGATGGTCGACAGGCTGGTCGCCGCACTCGGTGACCGGGCGCGCCTCGGTCGGCGTGTGGAAGGCGTGAGCCGATCGGATGACGGCTGGGTCGTCGACGCCGGTGAACGTCATCACGCCCGGCATGTGGTGCTGGCGGTCTCTCCGGAGATCCTCTCCGGGTTCGTCGGCATTGATGCCGGTGGCGCCCCGCCACGGGCGGCCGTCGACGTGGTCTGGCTCGGCTGGCCCCGTTCGGGGGTCGAGCTCCCTGCAGGATTCGGGTACATCGCCACTCGTGATGCCGGCCATGCGTCGCTGGGCTGCCTCTTCGAATCGTCGCTCTCGCCCGACGCCTCGCCGGCGGGGATCGAGCTCGTGAAGGCCATCGTCGGTGGTGCCCGCCGACCGGACGTCCTCGAGATGGCGCCGGACGACGTCACCGCGCTGGTCTCGGCCGAGGTGTCGGAGGCACTCGGAAGGCCCCTCGACGTGACGTTCGCTCATGTCGTGCGGCATCGACCGGGAATCCCGCAGTACGAGATGGGGCACTCCTCGTGGCTGGCATCGCTCGAGGGGCAGCTGCCCGAAGGGATCCACGCCGCCGGCTGGTCCTATCGCGCCATCGGTGTGACCCGGCTCGCAGAGGACGCGGCCCGCATCGCAGATCGAATCGTGGCGTGAGCGGGCGCCCACCCCTGCCCCGTGGATTCGGCGCCGTGTGGATGGCGGTTGCCATCGACCTCCTCGGTTTCGGCATCGTGATCCCGCTGCTGCCGCTCTATGCGGAGTCGTTCGAGGCGTCGCCGACGATGATCGGCGCCCTGTTCGCCTCGTACTCGCTCGCCCAGTTCGTGTTCTCGCCGATCTGGGGAAGGATCTCGGATCGGGTGGGTCGGAGACCCGTGCTCCTCGTCACGATCGCCGGTTCGATGATCGGCAGTCTCATCCTCGGGCTCGCCGGTTCGATCGCCGGGCTCTTCGTGGGGCGGATCGTCGACGGCGCATCCGGCGCGTCCGTCGGGGTGGCCAGGGCTGTTGCCGCCGACGTGGCGGAGCCGAACGAGCGGCCCAGGCTCATGGGTCTCCTCGGTGCGGCGTTCGGGCTCGGCTTCGTCATCGGGCCTGTGATCGGTGCCATCTCGGTGGTCGCCGTCTCATTAAAAAAATACTTCGTGGCGGCAGGGCTGTCGCTCGTGAACCTCGTGGTCGGCATCATCCGGCTCCCCGAGACTCGTGACTCGGCAACCGTCGACTCCGCCGCCCGGGTCAGGCCGGCCACGTACGTGATGGTGTTCATCCTGATCTCGTTCGTGGCGATCACGGCTTTCAGCGCTTTCGAAGCGACCTTCCCCCTGCTCGCCGATCGCAGGCTCGCCCTCGACGAGGGTCAGATCGCGCTCGTCTTCGCCGCGATCGGCGTCGTGCTGGTGGCGACCCAGGCGGGGTTGGTGGGTGTCCTCGGTCGGAGGCTGGAGGATGTCACGGTGATCCGGCTCGGGCTCGCCGCCAACATCCTCGGGTTCGTGTTGCTCGCCATCGCCGAGAGCTGGCCTCCGCTGGCGCTGGGTCTCGGGGCGCTCGCCGTCGGCCAGGGTCTGGTCACGCCCGCGCTGTCATCGGCGATCGCCGCAGCCACGGCACCGGGGACGAGTGGCGTGGCTCTGGGTTACCAGCAGTCGGCAGGTGGCTTGGCGCGCGTCTTCGGGCCGCTGCTCGGTGGCTGGCTCTTTGCGATCGGCGTCTCGTTGCCGTACTGGGTGACGGCAGCCATCGCGGCGGCTGCCGTCACGATCACCTTCGTCGGGACTCGCCGACAGCCGGACGATTACTCGATGATTGCGTAGAACGTCTGGCCGCCTTCACCGAAGAACTCCTCGTCGATGACGTCGGGCAGGTTCTTGCGTGGGATCTGGAGGGCGGTCACCGCCTCGAGCTTGTCGTTGCCCGAGATCGCGCCCTTCGATCCGAGGACCGGCAGCTCGCTGGGGTCGTGGATCGCGTCACAGTCGTTGGCGTTGCACTGCCAGAACGTGGTCTGGATGTAGACGGGTCGGAACTCGTCGATGTTGAGCGTCGTGTTGCCGAGACCCAGTGTCACGCCGTAGAACAGAGGCACCCAGGCGAACCGGGGCGAATCGGCGAGGCTGTCGAGGAAGTAGCTCTGCGTGCTGGCCGAGCCGGCCATGTTGGAGAGACACACCGCCATTGCGTCGTGGTCGCTGACCGCTCCGCAGAAGCCCTGTCCTGCAGCGTTCAGGTACTCCCACAGCGGCTTGTCGTCGAACGCCTTGCCTCCCTGCACGTAGAGGTCGGAGCTCAGGGTGAGCCGGCCCGGCAGCCCGGAGACGCCCTCGATGAAACCGTTGTCGAGGACGCCGACCTTGTTGCCGGTCTCGGTGGTGAGGCTGTAGGGCTCGTAGTTGAAGTTGCCGGAGTTGCAGCCGTCGCGGTCCCTGCGGAACGGTGCTCCGGCATTCGGAGCCTCCACGATGGGGTGGTCGACGCCGCGGGCGATGTTGCGTGCCAGACGCGTGTTGGTCGCGCCATTGCACACCGTGACGGTCGGTGGGGTGAACAGCTCGTTGCCGTATTCGCTGATGTCCAGGAACCCGAAGTTGCCGGTCACCGGACCGTCACATGGCGGGACGCCGTTCGGGTTCGGTCCGGTCTTGAGGCAGATCTCGGTGTCGCCCGCTGCCGCACCCGGCAGTCCGAAGGGGAGGATGGCACCGCCGCCGCCATCGAGACCGATGATCACCTCGACGAATGCATCGGTCTGGAGCGTGTCGAGGCCGATGATCGCGGCGAATGTCGTGTTGGTGTCGACGAGGGGTGTCTTGGCCCTGACCCGTTGCAGGTTGTTCGTGTACGAGATGCAGTCCGACGATCCCGTGATGGTGAACTGCGCCCCCTTGGCCGGGTCCGTGCACGCCGCCCACTCGCCCTGCCATTGCGCGAGGGTCATGTCGGGATCGATGGAGCTGTAGGTGAGCCGCATGATCTCGGCGTCGGCGTCGGCGATTGCCTGGGCCTGCGTCTTGCTGCGGGTCTCGAGCGCCCCACCGATGCCCGCCGGGTCGACGGCGCCCTGGTTCTCACGGCGCTGCGACCACGCTCCGCCGAGGTCGACGGCGAACGCGCCGAACAACAGCAGCATGATCATCGAGATGGTGACGAGGAGCATCGTCGCCCCCCGTTCGCGGTCCTGGCCGATCCGTCGCTTCGTCCACCTCAGCATGAGTAGCTGCCTCCCCCGCCTGCGTTCCACCATTGCGGTTCACCATCGAGTGGTTGTTCCAATCGGAACTCGATCGAGGAACTCACCGTCCGGCCCCCGAAGATCGGATCCAAGAAACCTGTGATCGTGCGCAGATTCGCCGACACCGTGATCTGGGCCTGCCCACCGATGATCGACTGGGCACCGATCGGGGTCAGCTCGACGGTGGGGGACTGGGTGGCGGCAATGACATCCATGCGGTCGCACACTTCTTGACCCACCGTGCCCACGGTGCCGAAGTCCACGGCAGCGAGACGGGCACCTTCACGGGCACCGTGGCGGATGTTGTTCTGCTGGGAGAACGCCCACGACGCTTCGATGATGCCG
Source organism: uncultured Acidimicrobiaceae bacterium (assembly GCA_964347305.1). GTDB lineage: Bacteria > Actinomycetota > Acidimicrobiia > Spongiisociales > UBA5794 > CAYFYC01. The sequence continues at coordinate 26,145 of CAYFYC010000048.1, forward strand.
AAGAGGAGAAGAAGAAGGAGAGGCAGGGTGAAGGCGAGCTCGACGAGCGATGCGCCTCTGTCGTCGCCCTTGCGATACCGCAATCGGCCCATGATCTGCGTACTCCCCAATG
>CAYFYC010000049.1:0-22788 GCA_964347305.1 uncultured Acidimicrobiaceae bacterium
GCACCCGTGGCGGTGATGATCGTGACGCCCATGATCGCGAAGTGGGCCGCCACCGTATCCGGCAGCGTCACCTCGAAGGGAACAGAGATCGTGGTCGACGTCGGTGCGTTCGATACCTGCGCAGCGGTCGTGGTAGCGATCGGGCGTGATGTCGTCGTGCTCGCCGTCGTGGAGGATGCCCCCACAGCCACGGTGGTCGTGGTCTCTCCCGCCGCAGTCGACGTGCTGACCGTACCGTCATCGCCGCAGGCGGCGACGATGACCAGGGCAACCACCGTGAGGGTCGTGAGTCGTCTCATGGATGTGTTCCTTCTCCCGAAACTGGTGTTTCGCCCCCCACATGCCCGGCTCGGCGTGTCCCCTGACATCTCGCCGGCGCGAGCGATTCACTTGAATCGGAGGGATGGCACGCAGCGTTTCGTTTCTGACCCCCGGCGCATGGGCCGGAGGGAGCTGGGAGCTGGCCGTCGATCTGGGGCGGCGGTCGCGGCGCGCGGCGACTGCAACCGTCCGGTGGATCTGGTCGCGAAACGAGTTCGACGGCCCCTATGCGACGAACCAGATGGCGGCCGAGGACCAGGTGCGGGTGATCTCGGATCGGTCGCACGGCGAGCATCTCAGCCAGCTGTATGGGCTGGTCGACGTGCCGACGTTCGGGCGGCTCGTGTGCAGCACGACCGTCTTCCGTGAGCCGGACGAGGACTGGTTGTTGCTCGGCATCCCCATCGGTGCGCTCGGGATCCTCGACGACCGAGTCGGTGGGTACCCGTTCGATGCCGATCCGGACGACGAGCCGGAGTGGGCGCTCCCGATCGACAACTGGATGGCTGCCGTGGCTCTCGACCTCATGGAGGTCATCCCGTTCCGGCGCGCCAACATCGGGTTCATCGCAGGGGATCTCGGCACCAGCACCGTGTACGTCGACGCCGACGGCTACCACCGCGACGCGTCGTGACGAGGTCCGTCGCTAGGGGGCGGGAACGGGGCCGGTGACCGTCACCGGCGATCGGGTGAGATACGCCTCGCCGGCCACGGCCAGCTCCAGGGGTGGCGCGTCGGGCAGGGTCAGGTCGTACACGAGAGCCGCGAGCCGCCCGTCGTTGTCGGCGCGGTTGACGACGAGATGGGTGGTTCCGAGGTCGAACGACGTGACCCGCCACCGGTTGATGCCGTTGAGCGCTATCCGATGGAGTTCCTCACCCGTCGCAACGTCGACGATGATCGCGAAGTCGGTGAAGTCCATCACCTGCCGGTAGACGATTCGGGAGGCGTCGCCGGAGATCTCGGCGATGAACGGGCAGACGTTGCAGTCGACGAATCCCTCGGCAGGGCTCGGGTTCCCGGCGACGGCCACGACACTGCCGAACAGGTCGGTCACCTCGATGCCGTGGCTCGCCTCGGCGAACCAATTGAACAACAGCAAGCCGTCTCCCACCGAGATCGGATACGACCCCGACTCCCATCCGCCGATCGTGGCCAGCTCGGTGACCGTACGGCTGGTGAGTCCGTACCGGCGCAAAGTCTGACGGGCGTCCCCGGGGTTGTCGCCCTCGTCCCGGGTGTAATAGACGAACACTTCGTCGTCATCCATGACGATCCCGCTGAGGGCGAGGCTCTGATCGAGGTCTGCGACGAGGGTTGCCACCGCCCGGTCACCGTCCGCTCGGACCCGATAGACGGTGCTGCGCCGCTGCCGCGTGTCGCGTTCCTGCTGGAACAGGATCCCTCCGTCGAGATCGTCGATCGCAAACGCAGCCGGTCCCTCCACGAGGAGTGTCGTCGCGCCGTCGGGATCCACGAGGTGGACGCCATCGTCGCCGGCGATCAGCAGCTCGGGGATGACGAACGGGATCGGATCGGAGGTCGTCGTCGACGAAGTCGAGGTTGGTGAGGTGGTCGAAGTGGCCGGTGGCACGGTGGACGCCTGTGTTGTCGGCGTCGACTGCGTCGTTGGCGTCGGCTGTGTTGTCGGCGTCGCCGTCGTCGAGGTGGTTGTCGACGAAGCGGTGTCGCCCGAACCGGAACAGGCGGCGAGGAACAAGGCGATCGCAACGAGGATCGAGGCGGCCCGCATCGTTCTCATCAGGCCATCAACGTACACGCGACGACGGGAGTTCCTGGGAGCGTCTTGCGGGCGCGGACGTCACACACACCCCTCGAACCGCGATAGGTTCGGGGTACCGGCGGAGCGGAGCAGCCGTGACGACAGCGCCCAGTGCAGATGCGGACTTCAGGGCGGTCTTCGACGCGCATCATCGCGATCTCCATGCCTATTGCCTGCGTCGGCTGGGGGTGCACGACGCCAACGAAGCGACTGCCGACGTGCTGCTCGCTGCCTGGCGGCACCTCGACGAGGTGCCACGAGAAGCGGTCCGGCCCTGGCTGTTGCGCATCGCTCGTCGCGCCGTCGAGGCACGACGGCGAGGGCTGAACCAGGTGCGAGTGGTGGCTCGAGATGGTGTGTCGGTGCGGGCGACGTCCGGGGGTGGTGGCATCCAGCTCATCCGGCATCCCGCCGTCGAGAGCATCCACCGGGCATTGGCCGAGCTGCGGGACGCCGAACGAGAAACGGTGCAACTCGCGCTGTGGGAGGGGCTGACGGAAGACGAGATCGCCGGGACCGTCGGAGTTCCCATCCGCGCGGTCGAGCGTCGGCTCCACAGGGCGTTGTCCCGGGTGGTGGCCAGGGATACCGTGGCGGATCGGGCAACCGAAGGCTTCACGATCGCCGAACGGGTTCGCGCCGCCGACCCGATTCCTTCCACCGAGTCGTTCCCGCCTGGTGCGCTGTCTTCCGGCGCTCTGCTCGCACTCGTCGACGATCGGCATGCACCGGCAGGGCCTCTCGCTCCGCTCGAACTCGAGCGCCCGGCGGGCAACGGGAGGGGCCTGCTGCTGGCCGCCCTGGTGGCCACGGTCGGTGTCGTCGCCGTCGTGTTCGTCGTGGTGGGTCTCGTCGGACCCCCGGAACGGCGGGCACCCACGACCACCACACCACCGTCGACGGTCGCGGCAGTCACGACGGTCGCACCGCTGCCGACATTCGATCCGCTCGCGCTTACCGCCGACACGCCGCCGCTCGAGGTCGTGGAGACGATGTACGACCGCTGGTCCCGGGCCGACATCGGCGGCTATCGGGCGCTCATCGACGACGCCACGGCCGGATACAACCTGGCCTCGTTCGATCATGCCGCCTGGTACCGGCTCCTCAGCGGTGTCGTCGACATCCGCACCTGCAGCTCCGAAGCCCCCGGTGTCGTGCATTGCGCCACGAGCTACTACTCGGGTCTCGCCCATGGCCAGGAGCTGTTCCGGGAGGAGGCAGAGTTCACGGTCGAGGATGGCAGGATCGTGCAGATCGATCCGCTCGAGCAGCTGGGTCTCTTCAACGTCGGGTACGACCGTGATGGGTTCGTCGGGTACCGCAACTGGGTGCTCGACAACCAGCCCGAGGGGTTCGACGACCTGTTCGCCTTCGGGACGAGCATCCTCCTCCACACCCCCGAGCTGCGAGACGCCCACTCGGACCTCATGGAGCGATACCGGGCCGAGACGGGGCCGACGGGGCCGCTGCGTGAGGCGAGGCCGATCAAGGTCGTCGACACCTATTACGGCCATCTCCGCACCGCGGATCTGGAGAGTGCCCGCGAGCTGGTCGCCGTCGTGTCCGCGGATGCCGTCGATCTCGTGCCGACGGATCACGAGGTGTGGTACCACGACGTCACCGGGATCGCCGCCGGACGGATCTGTGACACCCTCTCGCCCATCCAGGTCCGATGCGACGTCACCTACTACTCGGGCCTCGCCCCGGGTACCGAGCTCACAGGCCGCATCCTCCTCTACACCGTCGTCGACGGCAGGATCGTCGACATCGAGGCGCTCGGCCCGGTGGAGAGCGTCGTGACTGCCGACGAGTCTGCCCTGGCTGGGTACCGGGCATGGCTGTTCATCGCCGATCCCTTCGCCGTCGTCGAGTTCTTCACGGAAGGCGGAACGCTGGTCCTCGACACCGACGAAGCTCGGGCCGCGCACCGTCGGTACAAAGCGCAGTACCTCGAGGAGCTCGCCGGCTGAGACGCGAGGAAGCCCCCCGGATCCCTCCGAGGGCTTCCTCATGGGGCAGTCCCTCCCCACGTGCCCGATCGCAGCACACCCCTCCATGTCCGCTCGGTCCCTCAACCCACGAAGGAGAAAGACCATGGGTGGGGTGCGAGAGCGGACATGTAGGTTGCAGTTGCTCAGAGTGGAGATGTCCGTGGCGAAGTCGCCGAGCACAGATGACAGGTTTCGGGCCCTGTTCGACGCCTATCACCGTGAGCTCCACGCGTACTGCCTACGACGCCTTCCCATCGACGACGCCAACGACGCGGCCGCAGAGGTGTTCCTCGTCGCGTGGCGCAGGCCCGACAAGGTGCCTGCCGGCGACCAGGCACGACTCTGGCTGTATGGCGTCGCTCGCAACACGGTGCACAACTGGCGGCGGTCGGAGCGCCGGCAGCTGCGGCTCGTCAACAAGGCGGGGTCGTTGGCGCCCGAGGTCATCGATGGCCCCGAGACGCTGGTCGTGCGCAACGAGGAGCATCACGAGGTCCACGAGGCTCTCGCCATGTTGCGTGACACGAGTCAGGAGATCGTTCGCATGAAGGTGTGGGAAGGCCTGTCCGACGACGAGGTCGGTGCCATTCTCGGGATCTCCGGCCGAGCCGTCGAAGGCCGATACCACCGGGCCATCAAGAAGCTCTCCAAGCAACTCATGCGCGGCCACCCGGCCGCGACACCGAGCAGTCCCTTCTCGTCAGAGAGAGGAGAAGCAGCGCTGTGAACAACAGACACACGGCACTCGAACGCATCAGGTCCGCCGACACGGTCCCGTCGATGGACGCGTTCCCGAGTGGTGCGCTCACATCCGACGCCCTCCTCGCCCGCATCGATGAGAGGAGCACCATGACCGACACACTGACACCCCTCGAACTGGAGAAGCCGCCCGGACCCCAACAACGGAACCGCGGCCCGCTGCTGGCTATGGCCGCAGCCGCCGCCGTCCTGCTGGTCGTCGGCGTCTTCGGCTTCGTCATGCTGGCCGGCGATGACACCGTGGCCCCTGCAAGCGGCGACTTCACACGTCGTCAGCCCGGGGGAGGAGGTCCGGCGACGGCCGAGTCGGGCTCGTTGCCGGCCGACACACCGCCGCTCGACGTGGCCCTGGCGCACATGGAGCGCTGGGAACGTGGCGATGTGCCCGGATCCGAAGCGGTGATAGCTCCAGACGCCTACTTCATCGGCGCCAACATCGACATCATGCGTGCCGACGTCGCCCCCCTCTACGCCCGGGCGTCATGGCATGTGCTCGTCACCGGTGCGACGGTCGACACCACCTGTATCCAGCTGACCGACGAGCGGGTGCAGTGCGACACCGTGATCACGTCCGGTTTGACTCCGGGGACGGTGCTGCTGGATGAGCCAGCGATTCTCGTCATCTCGGAGGGCCAGATCGTCGGGTTCGAGTATCCCGAGGGCGCAGGCAACCTCGTCGGCGCAGATGCCCTTGGCATCCAGGGGTACCAGGCGTGGCTGAGGAGCACCGATCCCGATGCCCACGCCGAGCTCTTTGTATTCGGCGAGACGATGGTGTTGGAGACCGAGACGGTCCGGAAGTCGCACCAGGAGAAGATCGCCGAGTACCTCGCAGCGACATCTGAGGGCTGATGACCCTCTGCAGCGGAGCCCGCGTCTGCGGGCTCCGCTGCCGCGATCGGTACCCTGCCCCCATGCCACGCCGAACCGAACTCCTCGAACTCGCCGTCGCCCTCGCCGAGGCGGCGGAAGCCGGCAAGGTGGCCGAGGACATGCTCATCGCCACCGCCGGAGGGCTCGACGCGCGCGAGGGATCGAGCTGGCAGATGTTGCGGTGGCGGCTCGAGAAGATCGCCAGAGAACTCGTCACCGCCACGCCGCAGATCGCAGCCGATCAACGCCGTCGGTCCGCCGATGCGCTCGGGGAGTTCACCCGACTGGCAGCGGAGGCGCATGCCCGACCGGTCCCGCCGGACATCGATCTGCCCCGACCCCTCTTCTCGCTCCCCGAAGACATCGCCGAGTGGCGTGACCGCTTGATGGCCGACGAGCGCAAGAAGACGGCGGCGCTGCTCCACAACGACGCGTCCCGACTGCGCGGCGACATCCAGCGGGTCGGCGTCACGCTGAAGCTGCTCATCATGCGGCTCGACGACGCCCACACCGGCTGATCGGTCGACGACCTGGGGCGCACGCCCAGATCCGTCCTCTCAACCCAAGCCGCCTGCGATCCGGGCGGCCTCCGGCGATTTCCTGAGGCGTTGCATCGCCCAGATCCCAGCGGCCGGTCCGAGTGCCAGCACCGTGAACGCCCAGCGCCACGAGACGGCCTCCTCGATGAGGGCGAGGGTACGCGCGCCGAATCGCGGCCTCCCGGTGCGTGCCCGGTTCTGCCGGCACGCCTTGAAACGTTCTACCCAAAGTAGTCAATTGTGACTACAGTGCGTGGTCAAGGGGCGGCACGGTAGGGGGGCTTCACCAGAAGGAGGCCCCGCCATGCGTACCCGCAAGCTCATCGTCTCGGCCGCAGTCGCAGGTGCCCTCGTTCTCACGTCCGCAGGAGCGGCGCTGGGACACGGGGGGAACTTCGACCCACCGGGACGAATCGACCCGACGCTCCCGAACTGCGTCGGTCTGGTCAACTCCATGCACGCCGTCGACGACGGCGGTATCCCCAAGTCGATCGTGGCCCGCGACGGCCGGCATCCAGGTTTCACTCCCGTGGAGACCGTCAAGGAGTGGCAAGAGGCCGTGCGCAGACACTGCGCCCAGCCCGAGTGAGGAGCTGAGCCGGCCTCAGCCGGGTGCGTCCCACCGGCGGTGCTCGGTCACGACCACGTAGCCGAGCCGCTCGTAGACGGACCTGCCGATGGGGGACGTCTGGAGCGTCGCCAGGCGGACCCCCGCTGCGAACGCCGGCTCCATGACCGCCCAGGTGGCGGCGGCTCCGTAGCCGCGCCCACGAGCGTGGGGAGAGGTCCCGACGTCGAAGATGCCAATGGCGTCGCCGACCCGGACGGCCATGGCGGTCGTCACGGGGAGACCGTCATCGAGTCCCACGACGATGTCGATGGCGGGATCGGCGGCGAGCTCGTCGGTGATCAGAGGCTCGACCATCGTCTCGGGCAGTTCGAAGGCGTCACAGATGAGGGCTCGATGCATCGGCGCCGTCCATGCCCCTCGAACCAGCTCGAGACCCGTGGGCCAGGGCACGGGCGTGGGATCGGTGGCAGCCATCACCGGCACCGTCTCCCTCACGCGCTTCAGGCCGAGCCTCTCGGCCCAGGAGACATGGCGGTCGTCGGCACCGTCGCGGAGCATGGCGCACCATGGCAACCCGGCGGCGTCCACGGCGAGTGCCACCAGACGCAGGTCGTCCGTGTCGGCCCGGCCCGTCACCGTCACGTGGTTGAACGCCGGATGGCTCAGGCCCGTCACGGTTCCGGTGGCGCCGCCGACTCTCTCCACGAACCCGGATGCGGTATGGAGGGCGAAGACACCCATTGCTTCGACCACGCAGTTGTGCGCCCGATCGGCCAGGTCCATCAGGGGACCTGGCGCTGGTACATGGTCGACTGGAAGTAGACCTCGAACCCGAGCCGGGTGTAGAGACCGTGGGCGCCGGTCGGATTCGCCGAGTCCACGTCCAGACCGACGGAGTCGAAGCCTGCCTCGGCGATGACCCGCATCGACTCGGTCAGCAGCGCCGTGGCGATGCCCTGCCCTCGATGCTCCTTCAGCGTGCCGAGGCTGTCGACCCAGGCCTCGTGGCGTCCGTGGATCTCGTTGTCGGCCCGGTGGTGGGCGTTGACGGCGTAGGCGACGATCCGGTCGTCGACGAGCGCGATGAGACTCAGGTCGAGCCGCGTTCCTTCCGACCCGAGCCATTTCTCCCACCCTTCCCGGGTCACGCCGGCAGATCCCCAGTGATCGCGGAACGCCTCGACGCACACCAGGCGGGCCTCTTCGGATCGCTCTGGATGCCACCGCTCGATCGTGAACCCGTTGGCGATGGTCTCGGGAATCGGGGCGGCCAGTGATCTCGTCATGTTGTCGAAGTAGCGAACGACCGCCATGCCCAGCCTGCCGAGAATGGCCCGCTTGTCGTCCTCCTTGCCGCCGGCGTCGGCCCGGATGTACTTGGGCAGGTCGGTGTCACGGGCCCGGAGGCGTTCCTCGGCTCTGGCGTCAGTCCACGTCAGCAGCCGGGTCCCGATACCGCGACGACGGAACTCGGGGTCGACCAGCCCGAAGAGGTGGGCTCGCTCCAGCCGGTCCTCGGATGGGTGATGCCACACCCTGGTCCACCCGACGGGTCGTCCGGCGACATAGGCGGCGAGGCTGTCGACCTCCATGTCGAGGTAGGACTCGTCCCACATCTCGTCGAACGCCACCTCGGTCATGCCGATCGGCACGTCGTCGACCGTGCCCGCCCTGGTGGTGAGTTCGGCGAGCCGCGCTGCGTCGGTGCGACGCATCGGTCCGAAGGTGACGTCGGTCATGCGAACGCGACGTTAGTTCTCGAGGGCGGAGCGAGAGCGCCGGTGGGGGATTCGCCGGCCGCCGAGGCCCTGAAGGGTGGTGGTGCAGCCGCTCAGCTGCGCTCGGCGTCGGCCACCCGCTCGGACAGACGACGTCCCGACGTGTTCGCATCGCCCGCGTCGATGTCGATGTCGATGTCGGCGTCGATGTCGGGGCTCGGGGGGAAGAACCCGTCCGAGGAATCATCGTGATCATCGGCGGCCAGCGGATCGATGATGGGAGGATCGAGATGCGGAGTCGGTGCGTCCGCTCCACGCAGCGCCTCCGTGGTGATCTGAAGCTTGCGGCGCAGGTCGGCGACTTCCTCGTACGCGGCAGCCAGTTCGGCGCCGCGGTCCTTGGTATCGGCTCTCGCGGCCCGGAGGGCGGCGAAGTCGATCTGATAGATCTGGGCGATGCCATACCCGATCAACCCGCCGATCACCGCGGCGAGGACGAGGAAGAACACGATTTCAGAAGCTGCGTACCACATGATTCCTCACTTGTTCTCGGCCGAGGCCAGGGTGAACCGAAGGAGTTCTCCAGCACCGTCGCCGGGGGCCACCTGGATGCGGGTCGGATCGATGCCGGCGCGTACGAACTTGAGAAGCGTCATCTGTGCCCGCTGACGGCTCAGCTCGAGGTTGGCGGCGGCATCGTCCGCGGAAGACGAGTGGATCTCGATGGAGGCGGTCAGATCCGGATCGGCCAGCATCGCGGCCGCGAGTGCATCGACGAGCAGGTTCATCGATCTGGTGGCGTCGTCGTTGCCGGGTCGGAAGAACGCCGCGCCGACGACCGCCCCCCGCACGTCGTTGCCTTCGTAGCGATAGGCGAAGTCGTCTGCCATGCCGAGCAGCCGGATCATGTAAGGCGTTCGTATCGTGAGATATGTCGGAGGCGTGCCCTGGCCGATGACGAGCTCGTTGCTGATGGTGGCCTCGTTGCGGACGGCGTCGACGGCCGTGCCGATGCGCTCGAGCGTTGCTCGGTTCGGCACGGTGCCCCGGAGCTCCACCGAGTCGGCTGTGGCAACGATCTCGAATGTCGGCAACGGACCGGTGGGCCCGGTGAGATCGTGTTCCAGAGGCACATCTGGTCCGATGGTGGCCTGCATCGCAATCGCCAGCTCGGTGGCCAGGTCGTCTCCGGCCGTCGTGCCGGTGACGCCGACCGTGTCGGTGCCGAGTGTGATCGCGCCGCTGGACAGCCAGGGAGCGAGCCGGAGGACGTCGTCAGCCGCCTCGAGCCACACCGGCTCGTCGAGCGTGCCGTCCACGAGCAGCTGATTGTCGACGAGACCGCCGTACAGGAACGATGCGGAGCGACCCAGAGTGGCGACGGTGATGGCATCCGGAAGGGTGCCGGAGAGTCGCAGTACGCCACCGACCTCGATGACGAGGCCTGCCTCTTGCGGAGCTGCGCTGCTCGTCGTCGTCACGGCGGTCGTGGGAGGTGTCGTCGGCGGAGCGGTGGTCGGTGTCGGATCGCTTGCAGTGGAGTACTGCGGCAGATCACCGTCCGTCACCGAGACCTTGCGGACACCACTCACGTCGGACAACACGGTGGCAATGGCGTCGGCGCTGTCGGCGGGTGCGGTGACCACGGCGTTGCGGCCGTTGAAGGAGATGTCGGCGACGGGGATTCCGGCCTCGGCGAGGGCGAGCACGCTGGCATCCTCCAAGGCGTGCTCCTCCGCTCGCAACCCCCAGGGCACGGCGACGAGCACGACGACCGCCAGCGCGAGGAAGTACCACTTGTGGTGCTCGACGATCGGGTGGCCCAGCCACGCCTTCGTGCGACGAATCACGCGACGAATGGCTGCGTTGTCTTTCAGCGCACGCGCAATGTCCGGTTCCCACGACATGTGAGGACATATCGGCAGCTCCGGTGACCACCAAAAGGACCATTTCTCCATTGCTGCAGCGCCGGGACCAGGCCTTTTGCCTCGGCGGCGGTGCGCACGGTGATCCGAACCGAACCCGTACGCCGACTTCACAGTCTCCGAACACACCGCTCCGATCCTGAACCCGTGAACGAAGACAGCGCCAACGTTAAGGAGTTCACTCATGTTCAAGCGCACTCGTTTCGGTAAGAGCCTCGTCGTGTTGCTGGTCATCGGCAGCCTCATGATCGGGGCGACGGCAGCCGTTGCCGCAGAGTCCGACCAGGCTCCGACGGACCGCCAGACAGACGCCGCCACGGATCGTCCGGTCGGACGGTTCGGGCAGTGGGTCCTCGCCAACACGATGGAGATCCTCGATGTGAACCGTGGCCAGATCGTGTCCACGCTCGCCAAGGGGGACACCCTCGCCGATCTCGCCACCGAGCAGGGTTCGAGCGGTGAGGCCCTCGCTGCAGCCCTCGTCGCCATTGCGCAAGAGCGCGCCGATGAGGCGGTCGCCAACGGCGACGCCACGGAGGAGCAGGCCGCGGCCTTCATGGAGCGCATCACGGACAAGATCGACAAGGCCGTGTTCGAGCCCCATCACCCCGGAGATCGGGTCCGTGACAAGGTGCGGCGCCACTTCGACGGCATCCGCCGGCTGCTGTGGAAGACGACCGTCGACTTCCTCGACGTGAACCGTGGCGACATCATCTCCACGTTCGCCAAGGGTGAGACGCTCGCCGATCTCGCCGTCGAGCAGGGGTCGAGTGGTGACGAGCTGGTCGGTGTGCTCGTCGACGTGGTCGACGAGAAGCTGACGGAGGCCGTCGCCAACGGCATGATCAGCGAGGAGCAGAAGGCCGAGATGCTCGCCAACGCCTCCGAGTCGATCGAGACCTTCGTCTTCAGCCCCCACCATCCGGGGCGTGGAAACAACCCGGCCTGAGACCGCACGAGGGGAGAGGCACGGTGCCTCTCCCCTCTCTCCCCCTACGACTCCCCGCAAGGCAACGGGGAGTCTGCGTTTGTCCGGGCCCCGGTGCGCGGGGTGCGGGTGGTGACTCTTCCCCCTCCGCCCGCAGAGGGGTTGGCCAGGCGGAGCCGGGCGGGGGTGATGGCCTGGGCAGTCGATCGTGTTGTTCGCACCGCGACAGGCCCAATCGGGGAGTTGGTCGCCGCGATCAGATCCGGGCGGTCGCCACCGACTCGACGAGTGCTCCGAATCCTTCGGTTCCACGCGCCCTGGTGAAGTCGTTCCCCTCGGCGAGCAGGGCCAGCAGTAGGTCCGGCGGTATGTCCTGCAACAGTCCGAGCGCCTCGTCGGTCCGGCCGAGCGCATCGAGCGAGGCGGCGACCCGGTAGTCGAATCCGGGGCCGGGCGAGCGACCGTCCTGAATGATCGGGAGGCCCACGGTCACGACGGCATCGTGATGATCTCGCCGTGCGTGGAGCTGCATGAGGATGGCCGCTCTCTCCGGTGCCACCTGACCCGGGAGATCGTCGATAGGGACCGGGTCGCCTGCGTCGTGCCCGGAGAGTCGCAGACCGAGGGCCAGCCATGCTGCCGAGGTGCGGTTTGCGGAGAGCTCGTGATCGCGACGGAGCATCGCCAGGCCCTCCTCCACAGCCCCTTCCTCGATGAGCATGGTGGCGATCGCGCCAAGTGGGATGTCGCGGCGGGCACTGAGGATCTCCCGAATACGCCGTGCCTCCGCGGGTGCGTGCTGCACCAGGTCGGCGTGCAGATCGAGTCCGTCGACGATCGAGGAGAGGGCAGGTTGCCAGGCGAACACCCGGATCGCTGCGGAGGCGTCGCCGGCGGCCAAGTGGCCGGCGATCAATGCCGCCGAGGCCCTGGCGGCGTGTTCCGTCTCGAGCGCGGCGGACAGAGTGGCGACGGCGTCCGTCCGTCGTCCTGCGGCCTCCTGGGCCCGCGCCACCGTGACCCTGTCGACACCGGACAGATCCACCGAGTCGAGTACCGCGGCCAGGTCTTCGGGGGCCGACGCCAGGCGCAGTGCGTCGAGGAGGACGGTCGTGGCGAAGATCCGATACGGCGGGGAGTCGGCGTCCTCGAGGGCGCGGCGGGCAACGTCTGCAGCCTCGTCGAAGCGATGGGTCACGAGCAGCCGCCGGACCGTTGCCTCGAGATCGGGATGGGCGGCGGCGTCCTGCTCGAACTTCACCGCCGGGAGCTGGCTGCGCAGCCCCACGAACGTGAGATACAGCCCCGCGAGCACGAGGATCCAGTTCACCGTGATGAGCGCGATGACGGTGATGGCGACGCCACCCACGCCATAGATGACCAGCAGAACCAGGCGTGGCCGGGGGACCTTGAACAGCTCGAGAACACTGCCGAGGATGGCGCCGCCGTCCATGCCCCCGACCGGTATCAGGTTGATGCCCGCCATCACGAGGTTGAAGAGGACGAACGCCTCGGCGATCGTCACGACGATCTCTCTGTCGCCGAAGAGACCCTGGCGGATCAGCAACCAGACGACACCCGCCATGGCCGCCTGCAGGACGACGCCGGCCGCCGAGATCCACAGGCGCCGTCCCGGACCCACGTTGGCGACGAACCTCGTGTAGCCACCGAACCAGGTCAACGTCACCTCGGGCCGGAGCCCGGCGCTGCGGGCGGCCAGTGCGTGACCCATCTCGTGGACGAGCACCGACACCAGAACGATGGCGCTGACGATGACAAATGCGACGGTCTTCAGCCACGGAGTCGTCGGGAGGGTCGTGGAGATGAACACTGCGAGGCCCAGCTGGAGCGCCAGGAAGGACGCCCCGATCCGTATCCGGATGCCGAGAAGCCGGAAGCTCACGATGTCCCCTTTCGGACGGTCACGCTAGTGGCCACCCGTCTGGTGCAGCGTCCTGTGGTCCGGGAACCGGGGTTCCGCCGGAGGTAACCTCGCCGCCGTGAGAGGACAGGCATGCCGGAGCTGACGGGGCGGCGGGCGCAGGTGGCCCGCGCCGTCGCCATCGCCATCGCCGTCCTCATCCCGCTCGGGCTCCTCCTCGCATGGGTGTACGTCCCGATCCCGGAGTGCCGTGATGCCCATTGGGTGTTGCAGACGGCGGGAACGGTCGCCAGGGCCGACGCCGTGGACGTGGGCGGACCCGGGTGCGACGTCGGTACGTCGCTCGTGGTGGATCTCGTCTTCATCCTGGGATACATCGCCATCTTCACCTGGCTCATCGACCGTGGTGGCCGACGCATGAGGAGTCGTCCTGGCAGACGTTTCGTCGCTCGGCTGCGTTGGCTGCCTGCCGTCGCCGGTCTGTTCGACGTGATCGAGAACGCCCTCATGGCGCAGTGGGCGCTGCCGGACGGGTATTCGGCGGATTGGGAGGCGAGGTGGGTGGCCGCGGTCGCCATGCCGAAGACAGCACTTCTGCTCATCGTGCTGGCGACCGTCGCAGGAGCCATCTGGGCGCTGGCGGACGACTCCTGAGGGTCGTCGCAGTGGCTCCCGTCTAGTGTCGCCCGAGTGATGGAGGGCCGGAGTGCGGAGGTCGGAATGAAGCTGCGATTCGGTCTGATGCCTGCGCCGCTCACCGCACCGTACGTCGAGGTGTTGGAGCGGTCGCGGCGTGCGGTGGACCTGGGGTTCGACGGGCTCTGGTTCGCAGATGAGACGCCGATGGCCTACCCCGGAGCCATCTCGCTCGACGCCTGGCTCCTCATGGCGGCGATGGCCAGGGACGTACCGGGCCCCACTCTCGGGTCGATGGTCACTGCGGCCATCTACCGCCACCCATTGCTCAACGCGATGAACGTCTCGACACTCGATCACATCTCCAATGGACGGGCGATTCTCGGTATGGGAGCCGGCGGCGTGCCAGAGGACCTGGACGGCCTGGGTGCCGGAGGTACCGACGGCGGCGAACTCGTGGCACGGCTCGACGAACAGCTCGACTCTGTCGACCGCCTCCTCCGTGGCGAGACCGTCACCCGCGACGACGGCTACCACCCCATGCGGAACGCGTTCGTCGAACCGCCGGTACAGGTCCCGCGACCACCGATCCTCGTCGCCGCTCAGGGCCCGCGCGCCATCCGGGTCGCAGCGGCGCGGGCAGACATCTGGAACAGCCTCGGTGGCCAGCCGATCGCGGGCGATGCTCTCTCCCTCGACGACGCGGTCGCCGAGACGCGCCGGCAGATGGAGCAGCTCGATGCGGCGTGTGTCGAGCTCGGGCGTGACCCTTCGTCGATTCGGCGGTCGGTGTTCGCGTACCGTTCCGGCATCTATCAGTCTCTCGACGCCTTCGAGACCTGGGTGGGCAGGATGCTCGAGATCGGGATCGGCGAGTTCGTCGTCATGTACCCGGGCGGCGACAGCGCGGCCGAGTCGATCCTCGAGCGGTTTGCGACGGAATCGATGCCGAAGCTGCGAGCCGCGGCCTCGAGCAGTCGCGACGACTCCTGAAGCCGGCTGCGTTTCAGCTGTCGAGTGCGGCGGTGTCGAGGATGTTGACACCGGGGCTCGGATCGGCGTCGAGCGGTTCGAGCGTGATCCACACCCTCGGGAAATCGGCGCGAGTCACCCCCGCCCACAGGACGGCGTCGGCGCCGTCGCCGTGGAACGTGCCCGCGGACACATGCACGTCGTCTGCAGAGAACCAGAGCTCGTAGACGAAGCCGTCGGGAGCCGGGCCGAGGCCGTCGATGTCGAGCTCGATGCGCGTGCCGCTCGCCTCGTTCCATCCCGACACCTGGGCCGTGGCCCCGGGCGCGGCCTCGGTGGCACCGAGCGCCACCGTCCAGTCGGGCTCGGATTCGCCGGTCAGGGTCACGAACACGATGGCAGCGGCTGCGGCCGCGGCGACGAGGGGCCCGAACCAGCGGAGACGACGGACCGACGAGAGTGGTCGCAGGTCCGGCGATCCGGTGTCGTCGGCGATCGCCGCCATGATCGACGCTTCCAGATCGGCGTCCGGTTCCACCCACAGCGCATCGTCGTCGAGATGCAGCCCGCCGTGTGCGATCAGACCGGCGACCTCGGTCCGAGACCGCTGCAAGTCGATGTCGTTGGTGTCGTGGTCGTCGGTCATGTCGTGATGTCTCTCATGTGGTCGAGCAGTTGCTCGAGTCTCCGATAGGCGCGATGGGCGCGGGACTTCACGGTCCCGAGGGGGATGTCGAGCTTTGCGGCGGCCTGGGAGTGACTCAGGCCGGCGAAGTGCGTGAGGGCGAGCACTTCGCGCTCGTCGTCGGGCAGGTCGCGCATCGCCCGACGGACCTCGAAGATCGCATACGTCGTCTCCATCCCGATCGGGTCGACGCCGATGTCACGATTCTCCAGGTCCTCGCCGGTTCTTCGCCGCTCCCGTCGGTAGATGTCGAGGGCCGTCCTCTTCGCGATCGTGAAGAGCCACGGGGCGATGTCGCGCCGGGCGTCGAATCTGTCGCAGGCTCTCCATGCCTTGAGGAACGCCTGTTGCACGGCTTCCTCGGCGAGACCGTGGTCGTTGACGATCCGGTAGACGGCGCCGTAGAGCGGACCACCGAGCTCGCGGTACAGGTCCCGGATCGCTTCCGGGTCACCGGCGACGAATCGACTGTTGAGGCTGGCTGACACGGCGTCGTCCCCCGTTGCGACCGGTCGTGGTCGCAGTCTGTCACCCAGCCTATTGGATCCGCTCCAGTCGAAGGCGGCCACCGTGGTCATCGCGCTCCTGTACGTTCTCCGGCCCGGTCAGTTGATGGCATCACCGGAGGCATCCACGACGAACCACACGTCGTTGAGGCCCTGACCGTTGGTGTCGCCTGCGGCGTCGTCCCCGGCGAAGTAGTAGAGCGGCCAGCCGTTGTAGGTCACCTGGGTCGTGCCGTCCGTGCGCTCGGTGGAGCCGATGAGGCTGTCGTCGACGCCGTCGCCGGCCGCCACCTCGACCGTGAGCGGCGGCCAATTCGTCTCGCACTGGTCGTAACACACGGAGTCGCCCTGGCCGTCTGGAACGAACAGGTAGAGAGTGTCACCCTCGCTCGTCGTGACGATCTCGCCGAGCGAGCTGTCGCTCAACTCGATACGAAGCGTGCCGTCGTCATCGCCGCCACAGGCAGCGGCGACGATGGCGAGCGTGAGGATCAGCGTGGTGAGGATTCGGTGCACGTTTCCGGTCCTTTCGGTGGACTCCACCTCGAATACGTCGTGGGTGCCCGCTCGGTTCGCCATCGTGAAGCTCGTTCCGGAATCCCGGTAGCGTTGGTGGCGTTGAAGGGAACCCGATGACGACCAGCACTCCAACGGGCACCGACCTCGACCGGCTCGAATTCGACAATCGGTTCGTGGCAGAGCTCCCTGCCGATCCGTCCGTCGAGATCGTTCCGCGCCAGGTCGGCGGCGCCGCCTACTCACGTGTCGAGCCGACACCGGCGAGCTCGCCCCGCCTCGTCGCCCACTCCGCAGAGATGGCAGCGCTCCTCGGGATCTCTCCCGCGACCGTCGCCAGCGATGCCTTCGCCGAAGTCTTCGCCGGGAATCGCCTGGTCTCGGGGATGGAGCCCTTCGCCATGGCCTACGGCGGACATCAGTTCGGTCATTGGGCGGGTCAGCTGGGCGACGGCAGAGCGATCGCGCTCGGTGAAGTCGTGGCGGTCGACGGTTCGCGCCAGACACTGCAACTCAAAGGTGCGGGCCAGACACCGTATTCGCGTCGCGCCGACGGGCTCGCCGTTCTGCGCTCCTCGATCCGCGAGTTCCTGTGCTCGGAGGCGATGCATCATCTCGGGGTTCCGACGACACGCGCCTTGAGCCTCGTGCTCACCGGCGACCGGGTCTTGCGCGACATGTTCTACGACGGAAACCCGGCCTGGGAGATCGGGGCCGTCGTCACCCGGGTGGCACCGTCGTTCGTGCGATTCGGCACGTTTCAGTTGCCCGCCGCGCGGGGCGACGTCGAGCTGTTGCGTTCGCTCATCGACTTCACGATCCGCAACGACTTTCCCCACCTCGGCGAACCGTCTCGCGACACCTACCTGCGCTGGTACGAGGAGGTGGTGGAGCGAACCGCAGTGATGATCGCCCACTGGATGCGGGTCGGCTTCGTCCACGGTGTGATGAACACCGACAACATGTCGATCCTCGGGCTCACGATCGACTACGGGCCGTACGGGTGGATCGACGACTACGACCCGGATTGGACACCGAACACGACCGACTTCCAACACCGGAGGTATCGGTTCGGCAACCAGCCCGGTGTGGCGCACTGGAACCTCATGCAGCTCGCCAACGCGCTGGTACCGGTCGTCGAGGACACCGCTGGGCTGCAGTCGGCGCTGGACGGCTACGCCAGAGCCTTCGATTCGGCGTGGCGGTCGATGATGGCGGCCAAGCTGGGTGTCGACGAGCTGTCCGGCTCCGACGACGGTCTGCTCCGCGACATGTTCGCCATGCTGGAGCGCACCGAGACCGACATGACGATCTTCTTCCGTTGCCTGTCCGATGTGCCCCTCGACGCCGACACCGGCGACGAGGACCTGATCGAGCCGCTGGTGGCGGCGTACTACTCGCCAGAGCAGGTGACCGGGGAGGTGGAAGCACAGATCCTGGCCTGGCTGCGTGGCTACACGGCCAGAGCCCGGCGCGAAGGTGCCTCGCCACAGGAGCGACGGGCTCGCATGCATTCGGTCAATCCGAAGTACGTGCTCCGCAATTACCTCGCCCAGACCGCGATCGACGCGGCCGAGGAGGACGGCGATTTCTCCCTCGTGAGCGAGCTGCTCGACGTGATGCGGCATCCATACGACGAGCAGCCCGGCCGCGAGCAGTATGCGGCGAAGCGTCCCGACTGGGCGCGCCACCGTCCGGGGTGCTCGACGCTGTCGTGTAGCTCCTGACTCGATCGATGTCCCATGTGCGACAATCGGGGACATGAGCGACACGTCCACCAAGGAGCAGGTTCGCCCTGTCATCACGGACGATGGCGAGCACGATCGCTTCGCCCACTACGTGCGCAAAGCCGACATCGTGAGAGCCAACGTGGAGGGCGTGCCGGTGATCGCGCTCTGCGGCAAGAAGTGGATCCCGAATCGCGATCCCTCGAGATATCCCGTCTGCCCGACCTGCAAGGAGATCAAGGCTCGTCTCTTCGGGTGAGATCTCCCGGTTGCTGAGGACCGCACTCTTCGCTGCCGACGGTCTCATCGAGATCCAGCTCTTCTCCACTCGCTGAGCCTTCCCATCGACTCGGCACCTTCCGTTCCCCACGCCTAAGCTCGATTCTGTCCGATCGCACGGCGAGTCCGCCGGCCCGGACGTCATCTGGGGACGACCGAGAAGGAGGTTGGGGAATGGTTCACCCACGCGTAGGAGCGTGTCACGTATGAGTGCACGCGGATCGCTCATGGCGAATCTCAGGATTTCGAAGCGCTGGTTTGCGCTTCTGGTGGCCCTGTTGCTGGCCCTGTCGGTTGCACCCGCTCTCGCCGGTGCCGACGACGTTGCCGACGGCGAAGGGCCGGAGGGTTTCTACATCGTCATCATGGAGGAGGCACCGCTCGGTGTTGCCGATGTCAACGCTCCTGCCACGAAGGCAGAGATGCGGAAGCTCGACAAGGCGCACGACAAGGCGCTGAGGTCGGTCGGTGCCTCCAAGGACGACAAGATCCACTCCTATCACTTTGCGGTGAACGGATTCGCCGCACAGCTCACGACGGCCGAGGCAGCGAAGATGGCGCAGACGGATGGCGTCGTGACCGTGTTCAAGGACGTCATGCGCCATGTGCAGACGGACAACACGCCCAGCTTCCTCGGTCTCGACGACCCTGGTGGCCCGTGGGAGAAGGACTACACCGGCGAGAATGTCGTTGTCGGTGTGATCGACACCGGTATCTGGCCTGAGCACCCGAGCGTCGCCGACGACGGCACGTACGGTCCGGCTCCGGCAAGCTTCTTGGGTACCGGGTGCGACTTCGGGGGACCGGCCGATCCGCTGTTCCCGCCCGTCGTCGACGACCCCTTCGCCTGCAACAACAAGCTCCTGGCGGCCAAGTCATATCACGCCACGTTCGATCTGTTCCTGACGATCAACGGCGGCACCTACGACGCCGGCAGTTACAACAGCGCACGCGACGAGGATGGCCACGGCACTCACACCGCCACCACGGCCGCAGGCAACGCAGGCGTCAACGCCACGCTGCTCGGTGAGGACCGCGGCGTGCTCAGCGGTGTCGCACCGCGCGCTCGCGTCTCGGTCTACAAGGGCTGTTGGAACTCGACGCTCGGTGACGGCTGCTTCACGTCTGACCTCGTCGCCGCGATCAACGGAGCGGTTGCCGATGGCGTGGACGTGATCAACTACTCGATCGGCGGTGGGGCCAGCCTCAATGGCGCCGACGACGTGGCCTTCCTGTTCGCCGCTGATGCCGGCGTGTGGGTCGCCACCTCGGCCGGCAACTCCGGCCCGGGTGCAGCAACCGTCGGTGGCCCGGCATCGGTTCCGTGGATCACGGCCGTGGGTGCGAGCACCCAGGATCGTGAGTTCATCGGATCGGTGGACCTGGGCGACGGCACCAACATCGAGGGCATCACCGTGACCGGCGGAGTCGGTCCGGCCGATCTGGTCGACTCCGAGGACATCCCGGCAGCGGGCGCCTCGGTCGCGCAGGCCGAGCTGTGTCTCGCCGGCTCGCTCGACCCGACGGCTGCGGCGGGCAAGATCGTGCTCTGCAAGCGGGGCGCCATCGCCCGCGTGGCGAAGTCGCAGAACGTGCAGGCGGCCGGTGGTATCGGCCTCGTTCTGTACAACTCGTCGCCGACGCAGACGCTGAACACCGACAACCACTACATCCCTTCGCTGCACATCAGCAATGCTGATGGCCTGACGGTGAAGACCTACATCGACGGCGCAGGCTCAGGCGCCACCGCCACGATCAACGGCGGTGTGAAGACGCCCACCTCCGGCAATGTGATGGCCGGTTTCTCCTCACGGGGTCCGAACCCGGTGGCGGCCGACATCATCAAGCCGGACGTGACGGCGCCGGGTGTCAATGTGCTCGCGGGCAACACGCCGACTGCGCTTCTGGGCGCACCGGGTCAGCTGTTCCAGTCGATCTCCGGCACGTCGATGTCGAGCCCGCACGTGGCGGGAGTATTCGCTCTGCTCAAGCAGGCGAACCCCAACTGGAGCCCGGCGGCGGCGAAGTCGGCGATCATGACGACGGCTCGCCAGGACGTGGTGAAGGAGGACGGCAGCACGCCGGCCGATCCGTTCGACTTCGGTGCCGGGCACATCAAGCCCGGTGGCATGGCGAACAAGGGCTCGATGTTCCAGCCCGGACTCGTGTATGACGCCGGTCTCCTCGAATACGCCGCCTTCACGTGTGGCACGGACCAGCAGATCTTCACCCCGGGAAGCTGCGACTTCCTGGCTGCGAACGGATTCTCGTTCGACGCCAGTGACCTGAACCTGGCGAGCATTGGCATCGCCGAGGTTCCCGGGTCGCAAACGGTCACCCGCACGGTGACGAGCGTGGCGCAGGAGAGCGGCTGGCGCATCTACGAGGCGTCGGTCGAAGCACCCGCTGGGTACGAGGTGACGGTCTCGCCGTCGCGTATCCGCCTCAAGCGGGGTCAGTCGGCGACGTTCGAGGTGACGGTCACCAACTTGAGCGCACCTGTCGGTGCGTGGCGCTACGGCTCACTCACGTGGAACGAGACCAGGGGTCTCTACAGCGTGCGCAGCCCCATCGCGGTGAAGGCATCGCTCTTCAACGCACCCGCGCTCGTCGACGGTGCCGGCGATCCGGGATCGGCGAGCTTCGACGTGCTGTTCGGGTACACCGGCGACTACACGGCCGCCGCGCACGGTCTGGAGGCGGCGATCGCCAACTCCGGTTCCGTGTGGCAAGACCCCGACCAGTCGTTCAGCCCGGGCGACACGGCAGGCCCGACACCGGGCGCCGTGGCGTTCAGCTTCCCGATCTCGGGGGCGGCGTACGTGCGCATGGAGCTGCCGGATCCCGACGGGAGCCAGCCCGAGGACCTCGACCTGTTCGTGTTGAACTCGAGTGGTGACCTCGGCGCTTCGAGCACGGTGCCGGCGACGGACGAGGTCGTCGAACTGGTCCTGCCCGCTGACGACACGTACACCGCGTACGTGCACGGCTGGGCTGCGGTTCCGGACCCAACGCCCTTCACCCTCTACACGTGGGTGATCTCGGCGACGCCGGGAGGCAATCTGGGGATCGACTCGGCACCGGCATCGGCATCGATCGGTGTGACCGGGACGATCGACATCAGCTGGCCGGATCTGCCGGCGGGAACGCACTTCGGTGCCGTCTCGCACTCTGATGCAGGTGGGCTCCTCGGCCTGACACTGGTTCGGGTGGAGGCTTCCTGACCTCACCGACGACGACGACAGAAGGGGCGCCCCTTCTCTGTGTGGGTGTGCCTGCTCAGCGCCCGATGCCGGTCAGCACAGAGGAGTGGAGACGCACTGCCAATGCGTCTCTGTCGAGGCGACCGGTCTCGTCGTACCAGCGGTCGATGGCCGTGAGGATCGACAGCAGGGAGATCGAGGTCAGGGCGACGTCCGTGTCGCTGCGGTATACGCCTGCCGCTACACCCGCCTCGATCGTTTTGCGAAACGCCGCCTCGTAGCGATCGCGTGCGGCGATGACCCGCTCGCGGTGTTCGCCGTCGAGGACGCTGGCCTCGTTGAGGAAGGTCCGGGCCTCATCGCGATGGTCCAGCACCACGTCGATGTGCCCCCGGATCAGCCCGAGGAGTTGCTCCTCCGAGGTGGAGGCGACGCCGAGAGCCGCATCGGCACTCTCCTGGAAGAAGCCCGCCCCTCGTTCGACGACGGCGACGAGCAGATCCTCTTTGCTGTCGACGTGCGCATAGAGCGACGACCCGTGAAGCCCGAGTTCCTTACCGAGGTCGCGCATCGAGGTGCCGTGGTATCCACGTTCGGCGAAGAGCCGGCCGGCGGCCGCGACGATGTCGTCCCTCGAGTAGCGCGCCGTCGTCATCGGCTGTCGTAATCCACGACGATGCGGTCGGTGACGGGGTGCGACTGGCAGGTCAGCACGAAGCCTTTGGCGAGATCGTCGGCGACGAGCGCGTAGTTCTCGTCCATCGTCACCTCGCCTTCCACGAGTTGCGCCTTGCAGGTGGCGCACATGCCGCCCCGGCAGGAGTAGGGGAGCTCGGCGCGGACGGCGAGGGCAGCATCGAGGACGGTGCTCTCGGGGAGCATCGTCGTCTCGGTGGTCGGCCTATCAACATGAAAGCTGCGCTGGGGCGGGACTTCCGCCAGGTGCTGGCCGCGCAGCCGACCGTGGCCCGTCT
>CAYFYC010000049.1:22798-24836 GCA_964347305.1 uncultured Acidimicrobiaceae bacterium
CACGGTGCTCTCGTGGAGCATCGTCGTCTCGGTGGTTCGCCCTTCGAGTGTGAATGTGAGGCGCACCACGCCGTCGCTGTCGGGCGTCGGCGGTGGGAGCGCCGGATCGGGAGGCCCGGCGAAGAACAGCTCGTCCGCAATGCGGTCCCCAGGGACGCCCGAGGCGGCGAGCTCGCGTCGTGCGGTCTGCACCAGGCCGTAGGGACCGCAGAGAAAGAAACCGTCGACGTGCTCTGTGGTGATCAAGGTGGCGAACAGCCTGCGCAGCCGGGCGGCGTCGATGCGTCCCGAGGTGAGTTCGAGCCCGGTGTCCTCGCGGGAGAGCACGTGGAGCAGCTGGAGCCGCGCCGGATAGCGGTCCTTCAGCTCCTCGAGTTCGTCGAGGAACATGATCGAGTGCGCCGTGCGGTTGCCGTAGACGACGGTCCAGGTCGTGGCCGGCTCGGCGGCGAGTGTCGTCGCCACCATCGACAACACCGGGGTGATGCCACTGCCTGCGACGATGGCGACGTAGCGATGGGCGGCCGACGGATCGGGACGCAGGGTGAACTCGCCGACCGGGGCCATCACCTCGAGGACGTCGCCGGGAGCGAGACGCGTGGTGGCGAACGTGGAGAAGACGCCACCGTCGAGGCGCTTGATGCCGATGCGGAGCCTGCCCGGTGCGGGAGGCGCACAGAGCGAGTAGCTGCGCCGGATGTCTTCGCCGTCGACGAAGGCCCTCACGGTCACGTGCTGGCCGGGCAGGTACGCAAATGCCTCGGTGAGGTCGTCGGGCACCCGCAGCGTCACCGCCACCGCATCGTCGGTGAGCCGGTCGACCTCCGCCACCTCGAGCTCGTGGAAGGCGAGGGGCGGTTTCACAGTGCCTTGAAGAGATCGAAAGGCTCCCGACAGGAGTCGCACGCCAGCAGTGCTTTGCACGCCGTCGATCCGAACTCTGAGACGACCGTCGTCGAGTCCGAGGCGCATTGGGGGCACACGACGGCGCTGTCGTCGCCGACCGGATGCGGAGGGGCGATGCCGTAGCGGCGCAATGCCTCCCGCCCCGCGGCACTGATCCAGTCGGTGGTCCACGGCGGGTGGTAGACGGTCTCGATCCGCACCTCGCCGAACGGCTCGGCCGCGGCGCGGACGTCGTCGGCGATCTGCGTCATCGCCGGACATCCCGAGTAGGTCGGGGTGATGGTGACCACGATGGTGTCCCCGTCCACGGCGACATCGCGCAAGATGCCCAGATCCTCGATGGTCACCACCGGGATCTCGGGATCCGGCACGGCGGCGACGGCCTCCCGTGCCCGGGCGAGTGAACCGGTCACCACGACAGCCCCGGATAGGTGCGTTGCATCCATTGCATCTCGGCGAGAAGGTGGCCGAGCTCCTCGGAGTGAATGCCCCGTCTGCCGTCGAGCTGCGCCGGCGCAGACCGGGGGAGTGCGAGACCGGCATCGTCGAACACGCCACCGACGATGCTGCGCCACTCGTCCTCGCCGCGCTCTGCAGGACCGAGCAATGCGACGTCCAGCTCGTCGAAGGCGAACAGCTCGCCGACGTACTTCCACAGCGCGTCGACGGCGCGAATCGTGCGCTCCCTCGACTCCTCGGTGCCGTCACCCAGCCGGACCACCCAGGCAGTCGAATGCCGCAGGTGGTAGGAGGTCTCCTTGGCCGCCTTGCCGGCGATCCCGGCCAGCCGCAGGTCCGGCGCCGTCGACAGCCGGTCCCACACGATGGAGTGATAGGCGTCGAGAAAGAGCTGGCGCATCATGGTGACGGCGAAGTCGCCGTTGGGTCGTTCGCAGAGCACGAGGTTCGTGAACTCCCGCTCGGTCCGCCCGAAGGCGTAGTCGTCCTCGGTGTGGCCGCTCATCTCGCCGGCGTACCGGTAGCAGGCCCGGGCGACGCCGAGGTGGTCGAGGGCCAGATTGCCGAGTGCGATGTCCTCTTCGAGATCGGGTCCGCGCGAGATCCACTCGCCCAGCCGCTGGGCGAGGACGAGATGGTCGTCCCCTCGCCGTAGGAGGAACGTGGTGAGGTC
>CAYFYC010000050.1:0-3043 GCA_964347305.1 uncultured Acidimicrobiaceae bacterium
ATCCTGACCATGTGGCGCCATCGGGGCGGCGAGCGCGACGGCTGGCTGCGTTTCATCTTTCGCCGTGACGCTATACCGGAGGAGATTGCCGAGGCGCTGCGGGAGTTGTCAGAGTCGGGACCGGAATCGAGCAGGACCAGTCCGGGTGTGTTCTCGAAGAAGGCGTCGATGTCGGTGGTGTCCTGGATCGGCACCTGGCGGTCTGCCTCTGGATCGTGGTCGTGGACTCCAACGGCGGCTGCAGGCGGGAGCCCACCCACGTCCATGAAGAACACGGACCCGTCGGTACCCACATCGAATCCGGGCAGCCCGAAACCGTAGATGCGGCCGGGCTTCCAGACGGTCACCTCTTCGGTGGTCACATGTCGCAGCTCGTGGGAGAGCGCATCCGACCGGTACTCGCCGGCCGCCAGCGTGGCGCGATCGTCGGATCCCAGGTCGTCGAACAGCGACGGCAGGTCGTCGATGGGGACGGTGGTCGGTGGTGCTTCGGTGGTCGGTGGTGCTTCGGTCGTTGTTTTCGTCGTCGTCGTCGTTGTCGTCGTTGTGGCCTCGGTCGTCGTCGCGGCGGCGGTCGTGGTCGTCGTCTCCGCGGCGGCTTGTGGCGCGGTGGTCGTCGTGTCGTCGGTCCCGCCGCCTCCGCAGGCCGCAGCGACGAGCGCCAGGGCGACAAGGGTCGTCAGGTATCGGGTCCGGGTGTGCACAGGTGTCCTCCCTCGTGAGTCACCCTGCCTTGTCCGAGTGGGCCGAGATCTTGACAGCTCACCCTGACGACGACGGGGCCGGCGCACCCGGACGCCGACCCCATCGATCCCGGCTTTGCGCCGGACAGGAATGAGATGTCCGCCGGGCGGCCGATCGTGACAGTTGTCATGATGCGGACCGTGCCGGACAAGGCGTTGGTGAAGACGGCTGATGGGGACCCGGCCCTGTGAGCAGAGCTGAAGACATCTTCAGGCGGTTGTACGACGAGCACTACGACGAGGTGCACGCCTTCTGTGCGCGCCGTGTCGGGCTCGACGACGCCGACGACGCCGCGGCGGAGGTCTTCGCCGTGGCGTGGCGGCGCATCGACGAGGTGCAGTCCGAGACCGCCCGGGGGTGGATCTTCGGTGTGGCCCGGAAGGTCGTGTTGAACCAGTGGCGTGCGAGATCGAGACGCAACCGGCTGCTCGAGCGGGTCGGTGGAACTGCTGTGCGTCGAATCGATAGCCCCGATGTCGTGGTCGTGCGGCGGAGTCAGGACGAGGCGGTGGTCGCCGTCATCGAGCAGCTGCGCCCGGCGGACAGGGAGATCATCAAACTCGCCGCCTGGGAGGAGCTGTCCGGACCGGAGATCGCCCAGGTCCTCGGCATCTCGACGCAGGCCGCCCAGCAGCGGCTCCACCGCGCCAAGCGACGACTGGCGAAACGTCTCAGCGACGTTCCCGAGCTCGGGAAAGAGGGGCACGATGGTTGACATCGACCGTGGCTTCGAACTCGCCCGTCTGGCCAATCCGCACCCGACGCGTGAGGTCGAGGGCAATCTCACCGCCGACGAGATGCTGCGTGCCTTCGCCACGGCGTCGGCCACTGCTCCGGTCGCCCCACGTCCGCAATGGCGCCGCGGTCTCGTCCTCGCTGCGGCCGTGTTTGCTCTGGCGCTCGCCGTGCTGCTGCCGGTGTTGCTGCTGAGCGACGAGCCCCCACCAGTCACCGAACCACCCACGACGACCACGACCAGCGAGACGACCTCGACTTCCACCCCTTCGTTGCCGCCCACGCTCGAGGGAGAAATCGAGGGGGCCTGGTCGAACCTGTGGGGGATCTGGGAGTTCGACGGTGAAGACGCCTATCGGGTGTCGACGGGCGGCGTGCTCCGCGATGTCGGCACGTACGCGATCGAAGGTGATCAGCTCACGCTGGCCTCCAGTGATCGCTCCCCGGACTGTGCGGAGCAGGTCGGCTCGTATGTCGTGTCGGTCGGGGCGGCCGGCCTGGAGTTCACCGCACTCGGTCCGGATGGGTGCGCCGCCCGCTCGAGTGCGCTCGACGGGAGCACGCTCGGGACCGCCGCCCCGCCGGGCTCGCCGCCTGTGGACCCGGTTCCGGATGAGGAGACGCAGGCCCTCATCGACCGGTTCGTCACGATCTACAACTCGGGCGACGTCGCAGCCCTCGAGGAATTCCTGCATCCGCAGTTCGTGCGGATGGTCATCCGCGAGCTGGCCGAGGAGCCGCAACCGGTCGACACGGTGCTCACCCTCTTCGAGGTCGATGCAGCGCTCAACATGGAGTTGAGCCTCGATTGCGAGGCGCGGGTCGGTTCGGTGCTGTGCACACCGACCAAGTACGACGATCTGCTCCGCGTGCTCGGTCTCGGCCCGAGGGAGGACCGGGCGTGGGAGTTCACGTTCGAGGACGGGCTGCTCCGTGACTGGGTCGAGCAACGGCCGAATGCGGCGTGCTGCTACGAGGTCGAGGCGATCAACCCGTTCTTGACGTGGGTCCGGGAGAACCGCGCGGAGGTTGGCTCGCTCTTCCCGTTCGCCGATGGGGACTGGATCATCCGTGACGGCATCGCCGCCGAGGTCGCCGGCCTCGTCGATGAATGGGCAGCGAGTCAGGGCGTCGTGCTGGAGGAGTGACCGACTGCGCTCAGCGTCGCCGATGAGGTCTTCGGTTCGCTAGAACTGGTGTCAGGAGACCGGGAGTCGTGGGCATCCACATGGTGTGGGAACCGACGTGCTCTCGAACGGGAGCAACATGACGGACCGTCCCGGACCCGAGGCGGTGTTCCGGCGCTGCTACGCGGCGCACTACCGCGACGTGCTCGCATACTGTCGCCGTCGCGTCGGCGAGGCCGACGCGCACGACGCGACGTCGGAGGTCTTCACGGTCGCCTGGCGTCGCATCGACGACCTGCCCGACGATGACGGGCAGCGGGCATGGCTGTTCGGCATCGCCTATCGAGTTGTCGGCCACAACTGGCGCAGTCGGCGCCGCTACTCGCGACTCAAGCAGAGGGTTGCGGGCATCGCCGACAACGCGGCAACGCCCCACG
>CAYFYC010000050.1:3053-21060 GCA_964347305.1 uncultured Acidimicrobiaceae bacterium
ATCCGGCGACCGTCGTGGTGCAGCGGGCGCAGGATCGCCGAGTTCGGGAAGCGGTGAGCCGTCTGCGAGACACCGATCAGGAGATCCTCCGTCTCGCCGGCTGGGAGGAGCTCCCGCATGCCGAGATCGCCTCGGTTCTGGGCATCTCGGTGGCGGCTGTCGACCAGCGATTCCACAGGGCCAAGAAGCGGCTGGCTCGGGAGTACGACCGGTTGGCGAGAGGGGGCGATGCGACATGACCCGGCACGACGAGGTGTTTGCGATGTTCGTCGAGGCGAATCCGGTGTCGACTCTCGAGCGAGACGCCACACTGGTGCCGGACGTGGAGGTGACGCTCCGCCTCCTCACGACACGGACGCAGCCGGAGCCATTGGTCGCAACTCCTTCGACGGTGCGCCGGCGCTGGCTGTTCGCGGCGGCGGCGTTCGTACTCGTGATCGCAGCTGTCGGATTGTCGCTCACTGTGTTCGGTGCCACCACACCCGCACCTCCTGTGGCGCCGTCGACGAGCACGACCGTCACACCGACGACCGGTGAGGCAGCCCAGACGACGACCACCACCACGACGACCACGACCGCAGACCCGCTCGCTGCGGTTGTCAGCGATGCCGAAGCGGCGGCACTGGAATTCCTCGCCGCCATCGCCTCCGGTGACGTCGACGCCGTGATGGCGCTGTCGACCCCCGACGCATCCGACCCCTCTGATCGTCGTGTCCACGAGTTCAACGCCGCCTTCGCCGCCGCCGGAATGCCTCTGATGTCCGGAGACTGCACGGCCGAGGAGGTGACCGAGTCGTCCGCGCTGGTGCGCTGCGACGTGAGGCTGGGCGACGTGGTCGCACTCGAGTTGGGACTCGAGATGTTCGTCTATCCGTTCCGCTACCAGGACGGATTGCTGGCGTGGCAGCAGTTGGAGGGGATCGACATCGGCGAGGTGAATCGGGCGTATGCCGACTACCTGCGGGCGTATCTCCCCGATCGGTACGCAGCCGCCTGCAGCCCTGGCGCATATGCCCCGGGTTCCATCGTCCAGTCGAACCTGCTGGCGCTCACGGGTGAGTGCGGCGAGCTGGCCGCCTCCGTCGCAGATGATGTCGTCGCATGGATTCGGGCGGGCCGACCGCTCGAGTGATGCCGACGCTCCCGCCTCAGCGGCCCAGCCAGCCTCCGTCGACGACGACGACCGTGCCATTGACGTAGTCGGCGGCATCTGAGGCGAGGAAGACGGCGGCGCCGGCAATGTCGTCGGGGGTGCCCCAGCGGCCGGCCGGGATTCTGCGGACGATGGCATCGGAGGCCGCGGCGTCGTCCTGGAGGCCCTGCGTGATGTCGGTGGCGACGTAGCCGGGGGCGATGGCGTTGACGTTCACCCCGCGACCGGCCCAGTCGTTGGCCAGTGCTTTGACGAGGCCGACGAGCGCCGTCTTGGTCGCCGTGTAGCTCACGATGCCGGTCCCACCGCTGAAGCCGAGGATCGACGACGTGAAGATGATCTTGCCCCGGCCTCGCTCGAGCATCGGCCTGGCCAGCTCCCGGGTGAGAATGAACGGCGCCGTGAGGTTGACCTCGAGCACGTCGTCCCAGGCGCGATCGGTGTGATCGGTGGCAGCGCTCGACCTTGCCATGCCGGCGTTGTTGACGAGGATGTCGATCGGAGGCTGCTCCGTTCCAAGCCACGAGAGGAAGTCGTACGTGGCGTCGCGGTCTGTGAAGTTGCACGCCCTGCCGACGAAGCGGCGACCCTGCGCTTCGACCAGCTCGGCGACGTGCGAGCCTTCCGACTCCTGCGCCGCCGAGGCGCCGATGATGTCGGCACCGTGGGCGGCGAGCGCCACTGCGATCGCCTTCCCGATGCCGCGGCGGGCGCCCGTGACGAGCGCCGTGCGGCCGCTGAGGTCGAAGGAGGGGATCGCCATCGAGCTCAGCCCCCTCCGGTGAGAGCGTCCCGGAGCAGCTGGGCGAGCGTGTCGTACCCGGCCCGGTTGACGTGGATGCCGTCGGGCGTGAAGAGGGTCTCGTCAGGCCGCCGGTCGGTTGTGCGCACCAGCGGCGCCCAGTCGATCCACCGCCAGCGGTCGAGGCTCTCGATCGCGGCGGCGATGGCGGCGTTGGCCGCGTCGATCTCATCGCTGCGGTCTTCGAGACCGGGTCCGGTCTTCATCGACACGAACCAGCAGTCGGTGTCCGGGAGCCAGATCTCGACGGTCTCGGCGAAGTCGCGAAAACGGGCGGCGGTGGTCGCCGCGGATGCGCCGCCGGCGAGGTCGTTCTCGCCGCAGTAGACGACGAGACGCGACGGGGCGTGACCCACGACGAGCCGCTGGAAGTAGTGGGTCGCCATGTCGAGGGTCGCACCTCCGAAGCCGACGTTCAGAGCGTCCGGGATGCCGACGTCCTCGGCGAGATCGTCCCATGCCGCGAAGGTCGAGGACCCGTAGAACACGGTCGTGGCACTCGTCGAAGGGTGGTCGGCGGTCTGCGTCTCGAGGAGTCGCACGTCGTGTTCGTACTCATAGCGGGCCGGATCGATGTCGTCGAGGTTTGTGACGAGGCCGGTGCGGTCGGCATCGGGCTCCTGGATGGCGCGGGCGAGCTCGATCGCCTCTTCGACGTGGCGCCGGAACTCGCGCCGGTAGTCCTCGAGGAACTGCGCCATTGCCGCCCGGTCGCCGGTGTCGATGCCCCGCTCCTCCATGGTGAACGACGGCTTGATGACGGCGCTGAAGAAGGCGGTATGGGCCGGCTTGTCGAAGTTGGCCATCGCCACCGGAACGATCCGGGGACGACTGGGAAGGCGACCGCTCATGAGGAACGCACCGGCTTTGAGGGGTCCCGGGGAACGCTCGGTGACGCTGTCCACCTCGGTGATGGTGCCTTCGGGGGCGATGCACAACGGCTGCCCGCTCGCCAGCACCGCCTCGCAATCGGTCCAGAACCTGGCCTTGCGCGCCTCCTTTTCCTCCGGGGTCTCGTCGAGCCAGCCCGACTCCGGGGTGACCACGCCCATGTGTCCCAGGGGCTCGTAGTAGTCGGCCCTCCAGAACTCGGTGCGGGCGTTGGTGCGGGCGATGCGGATCGAGTCGCCGTACTTCGTCTCGACGATGACCCCGCTGAGCAGGTGGGAGTCCGGGTTGTACAGAAAGCCGTTGGGGAGAATCGACTCGTCGGCGTAGGCCATGTGGTTGAAGATGAACACGCAGTTCGGGTCGTCGGGGAGGTGCTCCCAACCGCCGATGACGTAGGGGATGTGGGAGAGGGCGTCGCGATAGAGGCGGGTCGAGATCTTCCTCAGCCGGCGGGCATCGAGATGGTTGTTGCGAACGACGCCGTCGTAGGCGGAACGGATGCCCGACGTGAAGCGATGGCCGCGCTCGAAGTCCTGGAAGAGGTCGATGGCGAGACCGGCGACCTCACGTTCACCTTCGGTGCCGTGCCGGTGGGTCCGGTAGAGGAGGTCGAAGGCGTGCCGGCGGCTGAGCTTGGAAGCAAACATGTCGGGCAAGGCGTTGAGCGAGGACTCGGCCGGATGGAGCGGCATGCCATCGGCGATGAGCGCACGCAGCGTGTCGATGCCGCCGTCCTCGGGCGTCTCGGTGAAATCGGCCCGGGTGGAGAGGAGGTCGCTGCGAAGCCGGCGCAGTTGCCGCTCGGTGAGAGCGGCGTAGAGGTTCGGGTGGTCGGTCAGCAGGTCGGCGAGCGCGGTTCGGCGCACGCGGGCGACGGTGGTGGAGCGCGTCGCTTCGACACGGTACGCCGCAGGTAGCGGCTCGGTGGCCGACGATTGGGACAGGAGTGATCCGGGTCGATGGGTGTGACGGACTGCCGTGTGGCTTCCGTCGTCGTCGGCAACGTCACACTCGAGTCGAACCCGGCCCGACACCAGGAGCCACAGCCCGCCGCCGTCGTCGCCTTCGTCGACGAACCGGTCATCACGTGCCATGTCGTAGAGCTCGCTGTGGTCGGCGAGCCAGCCCAGGGCCGGCGCAGGCAACGACCCCAATTCGGGCGATTCGGCAAGGACCTCGTGGATGTCGATGTCGTCGCGCTCTGCCGGCCGCAACGGGGCCGTCTCGAGCTGGGGTCTGCCGTCCGGGTCGGGCGTGCCCCTGGCGACGGCGAGAAGACGGGTCGCGGTGCGGAGCACGAAGTCGGCGAGCCGGGCATGGAGCGATGGGTCCGCGACCGCCAGCTCGTCCCATTCGTCGAGCGGCAGGGTCAGGAGCGTGCCGTCGCTCTCGGCGACGACGGTGGAGCGGTACAGTCGGTAGTGGAGGGCGCTCCCTCCGATCGGCAGCCACGGCAGGTCGTCGGACGAGACCGTCTCGGTGGCGTCGGTGACGAGATGCTCGTAGCGGACGGTCCCGTCGACCAGGAAGTGGACGGCGTCGGCGACGGCGTGCTGTTCGATCAGCGTGTCATCCCGCCGAAACGACGTCAGGCGGGTGATCCGCTCGAGGGTGGGGTCCGCCTTCGTGTCGGCGTGCAGGGCGTCGACGAGTGGCTGGATGATCTCGCTCTCGTCGATCGTCGTCACCGCTGGACACCTCTCACCGCACGGTCCTGAACCGGGATGTGGGGTGACCGCAGTCGGCATCCCGGGGCGGCCCAGGGTATCGCATCGACCCGCGAGGCCCCGAGGGGAGTCAGCGAGGCACGGGAGCGAGGCCGAGGCGCCTGGACCGCGACACCGTCGCCTGCCTCACGCATCGTGGTGGCTCCCGTCCCATCTGTCACCTCCCCGAGGGGAGGCCATGAACTGTCCACATTGCTGGAGGTCCGGACACTGACGGGGTGAAGCGAGGATGGCGCCGACCTGGCGCCGGGAGAGAGGGAGAACCCCTATGTCACATGTCTATTCGACGCGCCCACGGCTGGGCCGTCTCGTCATCGCCACGCTGCTGGCAGCAGCGATGGTGTTCGTCACGATGCCGCCCGCACACGCCGCGGCCCCGGTGTTCCAGGAGCGATGGACCTTCGAGGAGACGCATCACGACGACTTCCTGTCCGAGGTCTGCGGGACGGACATCTACCACAGTCACCTCGGGAAGGGGAAGGTGAAGTTCTACGAGGACGGGCGGATCGTCGATCACTTCAACGTCCAGACCACGTTCTGGAATCCGGCGACCGGGGACGTCGTGATCCGACAGGAAGCGGCGACGTTCCGGGGCATGGGAGTCGAGACGTTCGATCCGGAGACCATGACTCTGACGATCGAGTTCGAGGACACCTTCGTCGGTCTGCCGTCGAAGTACATGAAGCCGGGCGAAGGCGTCCTGTGGCGTGATGCCGGGCAGGTCACCTTCAAGGGCACCGTGGTCCTCGACGTCAGCGGCGAGTTCCCGGAGCTCATCTCCTTCGAGGAAGACCTCGAGATGAAAGGCCCGCACCCGGAGCTGACGACGGACTTCGACGTCCTGATCGGCATCCTCTGCGGAGCTCTCGGGGCGTAGATCCGATCGAAGCCGACATCGAAGGAGGGACCGGGCGACCGGTCCCTCGCTTCGTTCGGGGATCGCCACCGAAGACGACGCCACCGCCGACGGGGTCTGTTGACTCGCAGCGCTTCACCGCAGCGGCACGGCGTGCCACCGCCCCGCCCCTGGGGGCGGGGTCGAGGCCGGAGGCCGAGGGGGCGGGACCTGAGAGGTGGCGAGGCGTGGGTGTCCTTCGAGTCGAGCTGTCGGGCGACGCAGGTCCACCTCCCCGTCCGGCTTCGCCGTCCGACCCCTCCGCCGGCGGAGGGGAGTTGATCCTCAGACGCCGGCCGGCTCCCGTTGTCGCGCTGCGAGGTGGTCGACGACGTACCTGGCGTCGATCTGCATCCCCGTGAGGGTCTCGGACCACACCGAGTGGAGCCAGTAGAGGCCGACGAAGTAGAGCCCGGGGTGGTCGGCGACGATGCCGCGCTCGTGGATGGGCTTGCCGGCGTCGTCGAGGACGGGGAGGTCGATCCAGCCGAAGCCGGGCTTGTAGCCCGTGCACCAGACGACGTTGTCGACCCGCAGCGACGTGCCGTCCTCGGCGACGGGGTAGCCGTCGACGACGTCGGTGATGTGACCCACCCGCTTCACACCCGCTTTCGCCAGCTCCTGGGGGCGCACCCGAACGAGGGGTGCCGCCTTCCTCAGCATCTTCGGCCGGGCCTTGCGTCCGATGGGTGTCGACGTGTTGAGCACCTTCACCATGGCGAACCGGACGAGTCGGGTACCGAAGGTGCGGCCGAACCACGACTCGAGCTTGAACGGGATGGCCCCGGAGGGATTGCCCGCGATCGTGACGTCGTGTGTGGCGGCCAGGTCATGGGCGATGTCAGCGCCGGAGTTGCCCATCCCCACCACCAGCACCGAGCCGGGCCTCAACTGCTGCGGGTTGCGGTACTGCATTGTGTGGAGCTGGAAGATGTCGGGGTCGAGGTCCGGGGCGAAGGGCGGCACCTTCGGCTTCTGGTAGCCGGCCATCGCCACGACGACCTGCCGCGCCCGGTACGCGGTGTCAGCCGTCTCGACGATGAAACCGTCGGCGTCGTCGCGAGACAGCCTGGTGACCCGGGTGCTGTTGTGGACTGGCAGCTGCATCTCGTTGGCGTACTGCTCGAGATAGTCGGCCACGTCGTCCTTGCCGATGAACTGACTGCCCGGCCCCGGATACGGCATCCCGGGGAGGCCGTTCATTCGAGCCTGGGTGAACAGGCGCAGCGAGTCCCAGCGATGCCGCCAGGCGTCGCCGACACGCTCGGATCCGTCGAGGATCACGAAGTCGATGCCCTTCTGCTGCAGGTAATAGCCGACGGTGAGGCCGGCCTGACCGCCGCCGATGACGACGACGTCGATGTGATGCTCGTTCGCTGCCATGGTTCCCTCCTCTGGGTCTCCGTGGCAACGTATGACGGATCGCCTACGACGACTTCGGGGAGATCACCCATTTCGCCGGCGGCAGGGCGATGGGTGGTTCTACCCAGTGGTCAGAGGATGCCGTGCTCGTAGGCGTACGACGTGGCTGCGGTGCGGGTGGCGACACCGAGCTTGGTGAGCATGTTCGACACGTGCCGGTCGACTGTGCGCTCGCTGAGGATGAGGGTGGCGGCGATCTCTCTGTTGGTGAGGCCGTCGGCGACGAGGGCCAGCACCTGGAGTTCTCGTGGCGACAACGTGTGGGAGTTCGTCTGCGGGTCACCGAGGAGAGCACGGGCGCGTGCGGCCGCGGGGGCGGCACCGAGTGTGTCGAACACTTCGGCGGCGCCGGCCGCCTCGAGTTGGGCGGTGTCGGCGTCGCCCATGACGGCGGCCGTCTCGGCGAGACCGAGGCGGGCCAGCGCGACGTCGTACGGCGCCTCGAGCCGGCTCCACAGCGTCTTCGCCCTGGCGTACAGCGCAAGCGCCTCCTCGTGTCGTCCCTGGGCGTGCCGCACGGCGGCCTCGGCCGTCGTGACGAGGGCGGTGAGCGTCTCGGTGGGGTAGTCGGCGGCGATGCCGGTGAGTTCCTCGGTGGCAGTGGCGGCGGCGTCGACGTCCCCGGCGGCGAGGTGGATCTCGATCGCTCCAGGAAGGATCCGGGACCGCTCGACGGGATGGTCGAGCTGGGCGAGGGCGGTGGTGATCGAGGTGACGGCGGCTGTGAGGTCGCCGCCGGCGAGCCGGAGCAGGGCGAGCCCCGGTTGCGGCATCCAGCCCCAGCGGCTCGCCCGCTGGTAGGCCTCCTCGGCAGCCGCGCTGTTGCCACGCAAGCGGTGGACCTCGCCCTGGCGATAGAAGGCGAGGGCCGCAGGGAACTGGCTCATTCCTTTGCGGAAGCGGCGGCCCGCTTGTTCGGCTTCCGCGAGGGCGGCGTCCCAGTCGCCCTTGAACTGCATGAGCTCGGCGCGATGCGTGAGGCACTGGCCGGTGAAGGCGACGAGGTCGGGCTGGCCGGCGCACCACGCGCTGAGGGCATCGGTCCAGCGGTGGGCGCGCCGCAAGGCGTGGACGGAGTGGCAGCCCTCGATGACGCCGCAGTAGATGAGGCCCGTCACGAGGGGGGAGAGGTCGTCGGAGAGGACCGCCACCATCGCTTCGTCGAGGAGTTGCAGGCCTTCGGCGAGGTTGCCCTGGCGGATGCGACCCCGACCTTGCTCGTAGACGGCGAGAGCCACGAGGTCGGGCTCGCCGAACCGCTGTCCGATCTCGATGGCCTGCGAGGTGGCGGTGACGGCGGCGTCGTGGTCCTCGGCCATGGCGGCCTGGATGGCCTGCGGCATCAGCAGATAGCCGGCTTCGACAGTGTCGCCGCCGTGCTGTTCGAGGAGTCGGTGAGCCCGCCCCAGCCAGCCGCCTGCGCTTTCCCACTCGCCGCGCAGCGCGAGGTTGATGGCGGTCCAGAACGCGGCCCGGACGGCCGGGAGCGTCTGGCCGGCGGCGAGGTACAGCTGGTGCGCTCGTTCGAGCGCTTCCACCTGCTCCGGATCTCGACCGAGCATGTACCAGGTGGTGGCGAGCACGACGAGGTCGTCTGCGCCGAGCGGCTCCAGCCCGTCGGCTTCGGTGAGCAGACGGTTGGCCTCGGCCCACGCCTTCTCGTCGGCGGCTGCCCGTCCGCGGCGGACGAGATCACCCGAGTCGGTCACACGGTTCTCCCGCACTCGATGATCGCCGAGGCTAGTTGGGCACGTTCCCCGGCGGTCGTGGCTGTGATCAGCTCACGGGAACTCGGCTACCCACCACAGCGACGGGTTGCCCACTGGTCCGTTGAGCTGGCGCCACAGGTCGGCTCCGGTGAGTGCTTTGCCGTGACCTGCCACGGCGAGATGGATCTCGGCACCCATCGGGTTCTCCAGTGCCGCGCCGTGAGATGCCGGCTGCCCCAGGCGCACGGTGCCCGAGAACGCCAGCGTCGATGTATCGGCGATCCGGCCATCTGCCTGGAAGACGCCGCCGAGGGCCGCGGTGTCGGAGCCGAGATCGTCGGAGTCGCACTTGCCTTCGGTGCATTTGTCCGGGTAGTTGAACGCAATCAGCCACAGTGTGAAGGTCTCCGGCTCCGACTCGCTGCCGGGTGAGACGTCCGGATGGGGGGTGGCCCAGGGTGGCACCATGTCCCCCGACGGATACGTATAGCTCCCGGGCTCGGGTGTCGGCATCTCGGCCTCGACTCTGACACCGTCGTCGCTGCGTTCGAGGGCGGCTGCGTTCTCCGCATATACCTCCTCGGAGGCAGGCATCATGAAGGTCTGTCGGCCATCGGCGTCGCTCGAACACGACGCGGCCATCAGCGCCACGAAGGCGATGGTCACTGCTATTGCTCTCATCTCGACTCCCGAGCGGTTCAAGAAGATGGTTTGACGATCACTGGTAGGAAATCTGACGGGTAGTAGTCCGGTTCGTGCACGAAGCAGTTGGGGACGAATGGCGTTCCATCCATCACGGCAGAAACGGCCGAAGCACCTTGGGGCGCGATGACGGAGATGGCGAGCGCTTCACCGAAGGAGCTGGGGATACCGGTCTGGGCCTCCTCGGTGAGCCCGGCGACGGTTGTGCCGTGATCGACCACGCGCATCCCGATACCGGACACCTCGTCAGTGACGCTGTCCACGTGGGCTCGCACCCGGGTGCCGCGCGGGACGCGGATCTCTCCAGCGACCTCGTCGGCGCCGCGCACTTCGACCACCTGGCAATAGTCGCGACCCATCTCCATGAAGATCGAGACGTCGGCCGGTATCTGCCAGGAGGGCTCGTTTGATGCGTATGGCTGGAACGGGATGTGGTCGATCGACATCTCGCCCTCGACGTTCTTGACCGGTCCGGCGATGCCGAGCGCTTCGAGGTTGTCGACCGTCGGCGCCAGACCCACACCGCCGTCTCCCAGCCCGAGGACGACCTCGCCAGACTCGAGTTCGCCATCGAGGAAGGCTCGCACCATCT
Organism: uncultured Acidimicrobiaceae bacterium; assembly: GCA_964347305.1. Classification (GTDB taxonomy): domain Bacteria; phylum Actinomycetota; class Acidimicrobiia; order Spongiisociales; family UBA5794; genus CAYFYC01. The sequence continues at coordinate 12,947 of CAYFYC010000050.1, forward strand.
CGACGACGGCCGCGTCGTAGCGTTTGATGGTGGATGCGAGCACGTGCTGCCGGTCGATCGCCGATTGCGTCGTCTGGCCCTGGTCGACCTCCGAGCCGATCACCCACAGATGCCGTTCTTCGGTCGACAACTCGCGAGCTGCGTCGATGATGCCCTGGCTCGACCGTCCTGCGTCGTGGAAGATGACGTCGACACCCGATGCGTACATGTCGAGGGCCAGTTCGTACGCAAGGTCGGGGCTGTCGTTGCCTCTCACCCACGGCGTGTCGATGGGCCCGAGGTAGCGGGCGTCGACACGCACCTCCTCGTTCTGCCACTGGACGCCGCGCTCGAATCCGACGCGGGACCGCTCGGTGGCGAGCGTCTGGAACCCACCGATGAATCCGACCGTGCGATCGCTCGTGGCCATTGCGGCCGTGACGCCGGCGAGGAACCCGCTGTCCTCCACCGCGAAATGGGCCTCGGTGATGTTGGGCGCTTCGATCTTGATGAGGGTGGGGTCTATGGCGACGAACCGTACGTCGGGGAACTCGGGCGCCACGAGCTGGACTGCGACGTCGAGGTCGCTACTGGCGATGATGAGGTCGACGCCGGATTCGGCGAGCTCTGTGAGGTCGCCGACCGGGTCGATGAGGGATTCGCGCCGGTCGATGTCGAGTTCGAAGAGGGTCTCTGCGGAGGCGGTGCCGGCCAGCATGAGATCGTTCACGCCCAGGTCTCCCGTCACGCCGTAGACGGAGACGATGCTGGGTTTGTTGCCCGCGAAGACCGCCACGAGGATCCCCACGACGAGGATTGTGAGCAGCGTGGCTCCGACGGCGAGACCCCGCAGGCGGGTACGCGCCTGGCGGTCGAGCTTGGTCTCGCGGGCGAGGCGCGCCGCCTCGGCCTCCTCGACCTCGCGTCGCAACGCAACCGAGGCATCGAGGAACTCGCGCTCTCGCGTGCTCAGCCGCAGGGTGCTCGCCTGGGCCCACGCCTGGTAGTCGTCGAGGCGCTGACCGGAGAGCAGATAGTCCGTCTTCTCTCCGGAGGACCGCCACTCGCCCAGCGCGGTGAGGAAGCGGGCGTGGCGGTGCACGTCGTCCCGGCCCTGATCGATCCACTTCTCGAGCCGGGGCCACTCCCGCAGCAACGCTTCGTGAGCCACTTCGACCGTCGGCGAGCCGCTGACGTGGTCGCGATCGAAGGTGAGCAGCCGGTACTCGGCGAACGTGTCGAGCACCGACTTCAGGTCGACGATGTCGTCGGTGATGGTCACGATCTCGGACGCCGCCACCCGGCGTCGGCTCCATGCCCCGGTCTCGGCGATCGTGACGAGGCGGAGGAAGAGCTGTTTGCACGCCGCCTTCTCGGGTGTGGTCAGCGCGACGTAGAGCTCTTCGGCGCGTCTGGCGATGGCGCCGCGCACCCCGCCCATCTCCGTGTACGCATCGGCGGTGAGCACGGTGCCGGAGCGGCGATCGAAGAGCTCCGTCAACGCGTACTGGAAGAGCGGCAGGCCACCGCTCTGGCCGGCGACGTCGCTGAGCAACCGAGCCAGGAGCGATGGTTCGAGGTTGACGCCTGCCATGGCAGCCGGTCCCTCCGCCGCCACTTCGAGCTCGTCCGGGGTCAGCGGGACCACATTGATGACGCTGTCGCCGAGCATCGAGGCGAAGCTGCCGTAGGCGAGCGGGCGGTCGTAGAAGTCGGCCCGGAGCGCCATCACCACGACGATGCGACGGTGAGGGTCGGAGGCGGCGACCTCGAGGTTGCGGATGAAGCGGGCTCGCTCCTGCTCGGAGTCGACGAGGGTGAAGAGCTCTTCGAACTGGTCGATGACCAGCAGGAGGCGGCCACCCTCGTCGGGCACCATGCGGAGGGCGGCACGGAGCAGGCCCTCGTCGCCGCTCTCGAGTTGCGCTGCGAGACCCTCGGGGCCATCGAGGCGTGACCGCAGCAGCCCGGCTTCGAGCTCGGTGAAGGGGAGGGTGCCCGGCACCATCTGGGCGACGATCCAGCGCTCCGGGTCGCCGACGGCGCCCTTGCGGACGGCCGGCACGAGCCCTGCCCTGAGAACGCTGGACTTGCCGCTGCCGCTGGCCCCGACGAGGGACACGAGCGTCTGCTTGTCGGTGAGGCGCCGCACGATGTCGGACACGAGCCGGTCGCGACCGAAGAAGCTCGAGGCGTCGGACTCGGCGAAGGGGAGCAGGCCCTTGAACGGGTTGATCAGCTCGATCGGCATGTCGATCGGGGTCGGGGCGGTGGTGGGCTTCAGACGGGAGTCGTGGAGGAGCACTTGTTCCTCGATGCGGCGCAGCTCCGGTGACGGCTCGATGCCGAGTTCTTCACCAACGACCCTGCGGTGGCGCTGGTAGGCGCGGAGGGCATCGGCCTGTCGGCCCGACCGGTAGAGGGCGACCATCAGGAGCTCGACGGGGCGCTCCCGGAGCGGGTTGTCGTCGGAGAGTGCCTCGAGCTCACCCAGCACCTCACGGTGGCGGCCGATCCGGATGGCTGAGTCGAGGCGGTCCTCGACGGCCGTCTGGTGGAGTTCCTCGAGCCGCTTGATCGCGGCCTGGGCGAAGTCCTCGTAGGCGAAGTCCTCGTAGGCGCCGCCCCGCCAGAGATCGAGCGCTTGCTCCAACTCGGCCAGAGCGTTCAGGGGATCGGTCACGAGGTGGGCGGAGGCGTCGAGCGCTGCGGTCTCGAACCGGTGGGCGTCGAGCGATTCCGGGTCGATCGACAGTGCATAGCCGTGGTCCCGTGTCTCGAGGACGCTCGACTTGGTGTTGGCCTCGCGGTCCGGCTCGAGGGCGCTGCGCAGCCGGGAGACATACACCCAGAGTGTCTTCTCTTTGCCATGGGGGTCGTCGGGCCACAGCGCCTCGATGATCCGCTCGGTGGCGACGACACGATTGGCGTTGACGAGCAGGAGCGCCAGCAGCGCACGCTGCTGCTTGGGTCCGACGTCCACCAGGACGCCGTCGTCGTCCAGAACCTCGAGCGGGCCGAGGACCTGAAACTCCATGCTGGCCTCCCACATCGACTGTACGCGGCCCGGGGCGTCCTGGGGCAGGAGACCATCCCTGCCTTACTGACGCCTTAATCGCGTGTGGCGACTGCCGCACAAGGTGTCGCTAAGTGGCGGGCAAGGCACGCCCCATACGTTGCGACCGAGGCATCAGATCGGCGCAGATCGGCGCCGGCGAGGACCAGAAGGGAGGTGCCTCATGCGCAGAAGGACGCTGGTTGCTCTCGTCGCCGCCGTCGTGGTGGCGTCGATCGCAGCGCCGGCGGTCGCCGACTCCAGCCCCGACGTGGCCACGACCGACGTGCTCGGTCAGGGTGGCGACGGCGTTGCGGCGGAGGATGGAGCCAAGCTCCAGAAGCACGACGACCGCATCAAGGTGATCTACAAGGTCGCCACGCCCGAGCCGGGGAGTTACGACTACCCGGATGCATCGATGACTCCGCCGTGGTTGGACCATCCGGAGGTCGTGGAAGGTTGGCCCGAGGTCTTCACGCTGTGGGGCTTCGTGTTCAACTATCCGGACCTGTGCGACGGTCCGTGCGACGGCAACGACATCGGCGACACTCCCGCCCAGGGTGGCGTGTATCAGCTCGGTGCGACGGTTGCCTCCGGCAACAACATCGTCTTCAAGGCGACGGTGCGTGCCGGTGACGAACAGTTCGCAGGCGTGCCGCTACAGAACCCTCGCGGTGCCGAAGTGCACGTCGCGATGGCCCCGCATGGACAGGCCCAGTCCGGTGATGCGCTCCACGCGCAGCTCAACGGTCCCATCGGAAACCCGAGCTTCTGGTGGGCGGCCCTGTTCTTCGTCGACCACGGCTAGGGGCAGCAACCCCGCACGAGAGAGTGGCGGTCCTCCGGGGCCGCCACTCTGCTGTGTGGCGGTCGTCCAGGTGAGGCGCGGGGGTGGGGTGTCGGGATGCGCATGTCTCGGGAGACGGAAGCGCTGTCCGGGACGGGGGATCCACCCAGAGAAATGAGTCCTTCCGCCAGTGGAGGGGAGATACCACACCACCCCGCCCCTGGGGGCGGGGTCGAGGCCGTCAGGCCGGGGGGCGGGGGACCTGAGAGGTCGCGATCGCGGTGCTTCGTGGCCCGCCTTCACGACCCTTTGCGCTTCTCGAGCAAGTTGCGGGCGGCTTCGGCCACCTTCGGGTTCTCGCTGCGGGCGAGCTCCTCGAGCTCGGCGAGGTCGGATGTCGCGCCGTCGAGGTCATCGAGGACATCGGCGACGATGCCACCCCGACCCTTCTCGACCGCGCTCTCGAGGAGCGGGCGCGACCGTTCGCCTTTGCGGACGAGAAACATGCCTGCGATCTGCCGGGTGTTCTCGTCGTCGGATTCGAGGGCGTCCACGAGTCGTTCGCCTGCGGTCTTCCACCCCGTGACGCGGTAGACGAGGCCTGTGGCAAGGGCAGATGCCGAGGATCCGACGCTCATACCTCGATTCTATGGGGATCAAGGGATGAGGGCAGCGAGCTGGTGATCCTCCCAGTAGTCCTCCTCGTGCGGGTCGGAGTGGCTGAACCAACCGTTGATCCGTTCGGTGACCTTGCCGGCGTGCTGCGGTGGAGGTACGAGGACCTGCCCGCCGCGGTCGGCCATGATGACGAGGTCGTAGTTCACGCGAAACGAGAACACGTGGTCGACGCGGTCCCACATGGGGAACCACTCGGCGTGGACCGGCCACGACAGCATGATGAGGTGACGGAAGTCCTGGCCTCCGAACTGGTCCCACGTGGCGAGGTTGGCCACGGTCACCCCGTGGCTGTGGGCCATCAGATCGGGACGCTGGAGGCCCTCCCGGTCGATCCAGCCGACCATGCCGACGGCTGCGGTCTCCCGGCGGAAGTGGAGGTAGGAGCCGCTCCACCGGAACGAGTCGCTGTGGAGATCGAAGCTCGGGTGTGCGTCGATGTAACCGTAGAAGTCGCCACCGGGGCGCCACCAGGATCCTCGTCGCGCCCAGGTGCCGTGGGTCATGAAGACGGTGTTGGTGAGGGGCTGCTGCGGACCCTCCTCGGGATCGTCGCCGACCAGCCGGTCGAGGGCCGGATGCTCCGGGTCGATGTTGGCGAGCGCAGTCGCCGCGACATCGACGACGAGCTCGTCTTCGGAGTCGACTCCGTCGACGAGCACGTCCACGAGCGCCTCGCGGGGTTCGGTGGCGATGGTCGCGGCGGCGGCAGCCGAGACCCGTACGAGCTGATGGTCGCTTTGGGTGCCTGCGGCCATGAGGGCCACGGCGTCCTCGGGCTCTGCCTCGTCGCGGGTCTTCATGGCGAGCTGGCGGCCTTTGCTGCGATAGAGGTCGGCGTGTCTGACGCCGTGGTCGATGGTGTCGGTGTCGACGTCGAGCTTGCTCCTGATGGCGGTGTCGTAAGCCGGCCGTTCCTTCTGGGCGAGAGCATCGGCGTCGAAGCCGAGGAACTCGCCCACCTGCACCCGGTCCTGGTAGCCACCCACGACCAGGGCCGAACTGAGGAGAAACGCAGACTGGGTGAGCTGGGCGTCGTCGCTGTCGTCCTCGAAGGCATCCGGCACGTCCATCGGTGCGGCTTTGCGGTACATCGGTTACCTCCCCAGGCAGTCCTTTCTCCGATCATGTCACCCCGCGGTCGGAGCCGGTGCGTCGGTTTTCGCGGGCGCGGCAGCGACGCCCGGCTCTGTGGTGGCGTGCGCCGTTGGGCGGGTCGACCGGGTCTGGACGATGGGTCGGGTGGCGCATAGCGTTGGAAAGTGGGGAGGACCCTGAAAGGAAGGGTCATGCGAAGGTTCGCAGCCCTGCCGCTGGCCATCGCCCTCCTCGTGCTCGCGGCGACGGCGGCGGCGGCGACTCACGGAAACCCGGACAAGGAGCTCCCCTTCAAGGGCTTTGCGTCGGGCGACGAGGTGACGTTCGACTTCCAGATCCCCGAGGGTCGGTGCGTGGAGATGGCCGGTGTGGCCGACTCGCTCACCAGCTTCGTCGGAACCGGTCATGCAACGCATCTCGGTCGGGTCGAAGTGACGGCTCAGCACTGCTCGGATCTCGATACCGGCACCTACGGGGATGGGATGCTCACGATCGTTGCCGCCAACGGTGACGTGTTGAAGGCGACCTACACCAACGGTGTCTCGCTGTCGCCACCGCCGGAGATCGCCTTCGCCGACGACTTCACCTTCGTCGATGGCGGCACCGGCAGGTTCGTCCACGCGTCGGGTGGCGGGTCCGAATCAGGGGTGTTCTTCTTCGCCACGAACGAGTGGTTCGTCCACATGAGGGGAGTCATCGTCTACGACGCCTCGTACAGCTCCGACTGAACGCAGGGGGGTAACCGACCGGAACGGCGAGTGGCGGTCCTTCGGGGCCGCCGCTCTCGGGTCGGCCGGGCGGTCGGTTCAGACGGCCAGGTCCGCCGGGTCGAAGGTGATGGTGGCGGGACCGGTGTCGAGCGTGGCGGGCGTTCCCGAGCCGTGGCGGCTCTGCTCTACGAACACGCCGTTCGACAGTTCGTGGACGATCACGACCGGGCCGTCGGGGTCGACGATCCAGTAGCGCTCGAGGCCGGCCGCCGCATACTTGGCGGCTTTGCGGATGAGGTCGCGAGCGGGGTCGGTCGACAGGACTTCGACGACCAGGTGCGGTGTCGTCGTCAGACGGACGTTCTCGTCGGTGTCGTCGAAGACCACGACGTCGGGGCCGAACTCGTCATGCCCGACTTGCCATCCGACGCCCTCCGCCACCCGGACACCGGGCGGCAGTGCGGCCTCGATGGCGTTGGCCAGGCGTCGGGTGATCGTCTGGTGGCGAATCGTGGGGAACGGCGCCATCACGAGCTCGCCGTCGACGTATTCGCCGCGCGTCTCCGGCCCCAACGATTCGTAGTCGTCCCACGACATCGGGATCCGATCACCCGGCCGCATCGTCGTCGACATGTCATGCACGCTACACCTCCGATGCCCTCCTTCTTCAGGTCGTCCGGTCATCGTGTCACCGGGGTGTGACAGGTCCGCGTCGCGCCCTTCAGCCTGCGGCGAGCAGCTCGGCGGCGGCCCGGTAGGCGGCTTCGGCGTGCCCTTCTCCGAAGCCGGCGAGCAGCTCGGCGAGTTCGGCCGATCCGTCGGGGTCTCTGCCGAGTCGGCGACGGAGCTCGACCAGGTGCGTGTGGGCCCTGAGTACCGAGAGGTGCATGCCGAGCTGCTCGGCGGTGGCGATCGCCTGCACCAAGAGTTGCTCCACCTCGGGTGTGTCGGGCCCGGAGATGGTGGCGACGACGTTGCTGCGACGAATGGCGAACTCGGGGGGCACCATGCCGGTTGCCGCGAAGATCGCGATGGCCTCGTCGACCAGCTCCAGGGCCCTCGCCGCCTTGCCGGCCATGGCATGGACGTCGGCACGGAGGGCGAGAACGAGGGGCCAGAACATCGGCGGTGGGGCGAGCCCCACATAGAGGTCGACGCCCCGCTCGGTGAGGGCGACGCCCTCTTCGTGGTCGCCGAGCCCGGTGCGGGCGATGCCTTCCATCACCGTGGCGAGGGTGCGCCACAGGAGGTAGTCGTGCTCGTCGGATATGGCGGCGAGCTCCCGGGAGGTCGCCAGCACGTCCTCGAATCGGCCGCGCTGCACGTCGAGAAACGCAACGTGATAGAGCGCCCACGTCATCGAATAGGGGTGATCGAGTGAGGCGGCGAACGCCCTGGCGTCCGCGGCGCGAGCGACGGCGGAGTCGAGCTTCCCCGTCTCCCACAGCATCATGGCCGACCCGATCCGGGCGACGACGCCGGCATCGGGGCCGAGGCGGTGCCCGGCGCTGTGGACGGCCGGGTCGTAGTGGTCGATGACGAAGTCGTAGTGCTCGATGGCAGAGACCGCTTCGAAGTAGAGCAGGCAGCTGCCGATGACGCCGTGGCCGTCGATCTGGACGGCGAGGTCGCCGAGGGCCTGCCCGGTCTCGAGCAGCTGCTGGCCGATGGCCAGCGAGGCGGGGATGTTGCCGCTCTGGATGTGATAGCTGGCCAGGGCCCGCAGCCAGGCGGGGCGCTGGCCCCACGTGCTCTTGCGGATCGGTAACGGGCTCGTACTCATGTCTCTCTCGATCATCGACTCCCTTAA
>CAYFYC010000050.1:21070-24416 GCA_964347305.1 uncultured Acidimicrobiaceae bacterium
TGTGATAGCTGGCCAGGGCCCGCAGCATCGGCACCTGGTCTCGCACGGTCCCGACCGATTCGGCGAGTTCGAGGGCCCGGCTGAACGCCCGCTCCACGTCGTCGTTGTAGCCGTGGACGGCCATGAGTGCCCTGGCGTGGCGGATGCGGATGTCGAGTTCGGTTCGGTCGCGTTCCTCGGAGGCCTCGCTTGCGTCGAGTGCCTCGATGAGGTCGGCCGCCAGTTCGATGGCGCCGTGGTACCAGCCCCTGGCGGTGTGGAGACCCCAGATTCCGTCGAACATCTCGGTGAGCCGGGCCGCGTCGCCGGCGTCTGCCCAGTGGCGCCAGGCGGAGCGCAGGTTCTCGAGGTCGGCTTCGAGGTCGTCGAGAGCGTCGGCCTGGTCGGCGGCGAACGACGCGTAGTGGGCGGCGTGGGCGGCGATCGAGGTCTGGAGGCGCTCCGGATCTTCGGCGAGGCGCTCGGCGGCGTACTCCTTGATCATCTGCAGCATCACGAAGCGGAGCCCGGTCGTGGTCTCGACCCTCCGCACGAGGCTCTTGTCGACGAGCGACGAGAGCGTGTCGATGACCATCGCTGCGTCGAGGACGTCGTGGGCGACTTGCTCGAGGGCCACGACATCGGTGCCGGCGAAGACCGAGATGAGCTCGAAGAGACGGCATTCGTCTTCGTCGAGGAGCTCGTAGCTCCAGCCGATGGCGCCCCACAGGGTGCGTTGCCGGTCGGGGAGGTCGCGGCCGCCGGAGGCGAGGACGTCGAGCCGGTCCGTGAGTCGAGCGAGGAGCTGGGCCGGGGTGAACACGGTGAGGCGGGCGGCGCCGAGTTCGATGGCGAGGGGGAGACCGTCGAGACGGAGGCAGATGGCGGCGATGGCGGCGGCGTTGGTGTCGTCGAGGGTGAACGAGGGCTGGGCGGAAGTGGCGCGGTCGACGAAGAGCTGGACCGCCTCGGATTCGGCGATGCTGTCGACGTCCCCTGAGGGGTGGGGCAGCGAGAGCGGCGGGACGGGGTACACCTGCTCGCCGCGAACTCGCAGCGTCTCCCGGCTGGTGACGACGACCTTCAGCCCCGGTGCGATGGCGAGGAGCTGGGCGACGCCGGGCCCGGCTTCGACGACCTGTTCGAAGTTGTCGAGGACGAGGAGCAGCTCCTTGTCGCGCAGGCGGTTGGTGAGCACGTCGAGGGGAGCGCCGGCGCGCGAGACGGGGAAGGCGAGAACTCGGACGACGGTCTCGAAAGCGTCGTCGGCGGTGGTGTCGGAGGCGAGGTCGACGAACCACACGCCGTCACGGAAGCCGTCGGCGAGGTCGGCGGCGATCTGGAGCCCGAGCCGGGTCTTGCCGGCGCCACCGGGCCCGGTGATGGTGAGCAGCCGGGTGGCCGGGTTGTCGAGCATGAGCCGGATGGCGGCGAGTTCCTGCGAGCGGCCGAGGAAGTCGGTGGTCTGGAGCGGCAGGTTGTTGGGTCGGGAGTCGAGGGTCTTGAGGGCGGGGAAGTCGGCGCCGAGGTCGGGGTGGACGAGCTGATAGAGGTGCTCGGGCTCGGTGAGATCCTTGAGACGATGGATGCCGAGGTCACGAACGGTGGAGTCGGCGGGGAGGTGGCCGATGCTGAGGTCGACGGCGTGCTGCGAGAGGAGCACCTGCCCGCCGTGCCCGGCCGCCATGATGCGAGCGGTGCGGTTCATGACCGGACCAAAGTGGTCGTCGTCGCGGCTGAGGGTCTCGCCGGCGTGGATGCCCATCCGGGCCCGGACGGGTGTGGCGCCCCACGGTTCGGCATGCAGCGCCCGCTGGGCGTCGATGCACGCGGCCACCGCATCGGCCGGAGTGGCGAAGACGGCGATGGCCCCGTCGCCGGTGGTCTTCAGCAGCTCCCCGTCGGCCTGGGCGATGGCGGTCCGCATGATGTCGTCGTGACGGGCGAGCGCCTCCGCCATCTCGGAAGGGTGCTCCTCCCAGAGACGGGTGCTCGACTCGATGTCGGTGAAGAGGAAGGCGGGCACGGGTCCGAAGGATAAGGACCGTGCCGATCTTCGCGCATGTGGCAGGACCCAGCGAGGCGATTCCCCGCACGGAGATCGACGATGAGGGTTTCGTGGAACGAGGCTCAGCCGCCCGACGCAACGAGGGGGAACAAGCGGTGGGTTCCGTTCAGGCCCTTGAGCTCAACGATGCGCTCGGTGCCGATCTGGTAGTCGAATCGGTCGAGCAGCTCCATGGTTGTCGATGAGATCAGTGTCTCGCCGCCCGCTGCGGCCGAGGTGACTCGGGCGGCCTTGGCGACCGCCACACCCGAGTAGTCGTTCTCGAGAGTCACGGCCTCGCCGGTGTGGATGCCGACCCGAACCCGGAACTCGTCGTCGGCCTCAATCCGCTGGATTCGCAGCGCCGCGTCGGCTGCGCCCTTCACAGACCTGAACGCTGCCATCGAGCCGTCGCCGAGGGTCTTCACGACCTTGCCACCGCACTCGACCACGGCAGCCTCCACGGCGGACAGGTGCTGTCGAATCTCTCTCGACCACCGGTCGTCGCCCCGGAGTTGGGACAACACCGTGGAGTCCTCGATGTCGGTGAACATCAACGTGACGATCCCGGTCGACCCTGCGGCGGCGGCGATATCCGTCGTGTTCCGCTCTCCGAGCGAGCTCACCAGCGCTTTCAGGCCTTCGTCCAACTCGATGCCGTATACGTCCGCCTGGGGCACGCCGATCGACGTGTGGATCTGCACCAGCCGCCACACACCCTCGTCGAGGATGAAGCTCGCAGTGTTGCGAAACACGACTGGTTCATTGTCACCAATCGCCGTGGTCAACTCGGCCGCTGCCCAGCCGAAGTCACCAGCCTCGTATGCCTCTATACGGTCGAATTCGACACGTTGCAGTCCCAGCAGCTTCGAGCGCTGCGCCAGCACGGAGGCAACGGTGGATCCTCCGATGTACCACTGATCGTCGGACGCCAAGATCATCCGGACGCTGGGATCGTCGCTCACGATGTTGAAAAGGGGCTTCTCGGTCTGGGACAGGAATGCCTTCCACATGCGCTTGAGGACGGCTTCGATTTCGGGCGATGGCTGAATCTCCACGGGCGGGATTATGGCCGCCCTCGGCGAACGGGTTCCAATCTGGACGTGCCGCCCTCGGGACCTTCCTTCGCGCTCCTGCTCGGCCGAGGCCGCCGGACAGGATACGAGTGGGAGGGGCTGCGTCGCCGGGCCGGCCGGTCGGTAGGGTCGCTGCATGAGCAGCAACGACAGTCAGGCGGCCGGCAGAGTGTTGCCGGAGCACGTGGTGGAGAACCGGCGGTTGTGGGACGAGACGGCCGGCGACTGGGTGGCGATCGGGGAG
>CAYFYC010000051.1:0-24329 GCA_964347305.1 uncultured Acidimicrobiaceae bacterium
CGAGCGCGAGGCTCACTGCGAGGAAGCTGCGAATCGTCCGCCACCGTCGAGCTCGAATCTCTCGTGCCGTGCTGGTCGGGGCGGTCATCGCGGCGATGCTAGGAGCCGAGCGCAGAGGCCTGCCATCCGGCGGCTACTCGCCGATGTCCTCGTTCCACAGCGCCGGATGATCGGCGATGAAGGCGCTCATCAACTCGACGCAGCGAGGATCGTCGACCACGTCGATCTCGACACCCCGAGACCTCAGGTGGTCCTCCGGCCCGCGGAACGTGCGGTGCTCGCCCACGACGACTCTGGGGATCTCGTACAGCAGCACCGCACCCGAGCACATGTCACACGGGCTGAGCGTCGAATAGAGAATCGACCGGCGGTAGGCGGCCGCTCCGAGCCGGCCCGCGTTCTCGAGACAGTCCATCTCGGCGTGGAGGACGGCGCTCCCCCGCTGCACCCTCCGATTGTGGCCTCTACCGACGATCTCACCGTCGATGACGAGCACGGAGCCGATCGGGATTCCGCCTTCGTCGCGACCGGCGACGGCTTCGGCGACGGCGGCATCGAGGAACGGGTCGGAGTTCGCGGGCATCGGACTCACCGTACCCATCCGGCATCACGGAGCTCCTCTCGGGCCCGTTCGTCGTAGCCGAGGCGGGCGAGGATGGCGTCCGTGTCGGCGCCGAGAGCCGGAGGCGGAGTGGGGACCGCGGCGCGGGTCCGTGAGAAGCGGGGTGCCGGCGCCGGGACGGGGACCCCATCGACGCCGACGAAGACCCCACGGGCGACGTTGTGAGCTGCGTGTGGCGCCTCGGCGCGCTCCAGGACCGGCGACACGCACGCATCGGTGCCGGCGAATCGCTCCGTCCAATCGTCCCGGGTGCCCGTGGCGAAGCGCGTGGCGAAGACATCGGCCAATTCCGGCCAGCGCGCCACGTCCCACTGACCCGGCAGCTCATCCGGATCGAGATCCAGACCGGCCAGCAGTGCGGCATAGAACGCAGGCTCGAGTGCGCCGACGGCGACCCACCGATCGTCCGCGGTCGCATAGGTCCGGTAGAAGGGAGCACCACCGTCGAGGAAGTTGGCTCCACGCCGCCGCGTGTGGGTGCCGATCGCGTCCATCGTGTAGAAGACGTCCATGAGCGACGCCGCCCCATCGATCATGGCCGCGTCCACCACCTGGCCCGATCCCGAGGTCGAACGCTCGACCAGCGCCGCCAGCACCCCGACGGCCAGGTAGAGGGCGCCCCCGCCGTAGTCCGCAACGAGATTGAGCGGCGGAATGGGCTGCTCGGGGGGTCCGATGGCGGCCAGCGCTCCCGTCACCGCCAGGAAGTTGATGTCATGACCCGCCGTGGGCGCCAGAGGACCTTCACGACCCCACCCCGTCATCCGGCCGTAGACGAGCCGGCGGTTGAGCCCGGCCACGTCGTCGGGGCCGAGCCCGAGACGCTCCATCACGCCCGGTCGATGGCCCTCCAGCAACACATCTGCCGAAGCGACGAGCCGTCTCGCCACCTCGAGCCCTTCGGTCTGCTTGAGGTCGATGGCCATGGAGCGTCTGTTGCGACCCGAGATGCGCCGATCCCGGAGGGCGGGCCCGCCGTCGACCCGCTCGACGACGATCACCTCGGCTCCGAGGTCCGCGAGGAGTTGACCGCAGAACGGCACCGGGCCGATCGCGGCGAACTCGACGACGACGATTCCCTGCAGCGGGCCCATGAGCTGCGATCGTACCCGCCACCCGAATGCGCCACAGAGCCGTGTAGCGTTGCGGCTCGTGACAGATCTCCTCGTGACGGCTCGAGACCTCACCAAGCGCTTCGGCGACTTCGTGGCGGTCGATGGTGTCGAATTCCACGTGAAACGGGGCGAGGCATTCGGCTTCCTCGGCCCCAACGGTGCCGGCAAGAGCTCGACGATGCGGATGATCGGTGCCGTCTCGCCGGTCACCGAGGGTGAGCTCACCGTCTTCGGCCTCGACCCGGCGCACGATGGGGAGGAGATCAGAACCCGGCTCGGGGTCGTGCCCCAGGAGGACAGCCTCGACACCCAGCTCCCTGTGGACGAGAACCTCTACATCTACGGCCGCTACTTCGACCTGCCGCGGTCGGTCATCAAGGAGCGCATCGAGGAGCTGCTGGCGTTTGCGCAGCTCTCGGATCGGCGCAAGGACATCGTCGACCGGCTCTCGGGTGGCATGAAGCGGCGGCTGACGATCGCCCGCGGGCTCATCAACGAGCCCGAGATGATGATCCTCGACGAGCCCACGACGGGACTCGATCCCCAGGCGAGACACGTGCTGTGGGACCGGCTGTACCGGCTCAAACAGCAGGGCGTCACCCAGATCATCACCACGCACTACATGGACGAGGCCGAGCAGCTGTGCGACCGGCTCGTGGTCATGGACAAAGGCAAGATCGCAGCCGAGGGTTCCCCCGCCGAGCTCATCTCGCGGTACTCGACCAGAGAGGTGGTGGAGCTCCGCTTCGAGGTCGGCACCCAGGAAGATCATCTCGACGACCTCGACGGTCTGTCGAAGCGGATGGAGGTGCTCCCCGACCGAGTGCTGCTCTACACGGATGACGGCGACCACACGATCGAGGAGCTGGTCCATCGCAGCATCCATCCCGAGCAGACGCTCGCCAGGCGTTCGACCCTCGAGGACGTCTTCCTGCGCCTCACCGGACGGAGCCTCGAGGACTGATGGCCGTCGCGACCCTCCGTGTGTTCGAGTCGAGCGCCATGCGGTATCGCCGCATCTGGCGCGGCACCGTCATCACCACGTTCCTGAATCCGATCCTCTTCCTGGCAGCGATGGGCGTCATCCTGGGCAACATCATCGACCGCGGCTCTGGTGCGGCTGCGCTCGAGGGCGCTCCCTACATCGAGTTCCTCGCCACCGGGCTGCTTGCCGCACAGGGAATGCAGACCGGGGCGTTCGACGGATCCTGGCCGGTCATGGCCGGCATCAAGTGGCTCAAGACGTTCGATGCGATGCTGGCGACGCCGGTGACCGTCGGCGCGCTCGTGCGCGGCCACGTGCTGTTCATCGCCGCCAAGCTGCTCGCCACGTCGGCCATCTTCGTCTTCATCGCGGTGCTCTTCGGTGCGATGAGCCCGTGGCCCGGCATCCTCACCATCTTCCCTGCCGCGCTCACCGGTACGGCCTTTGCCGCGCTCATGACGGCATGGACGGCGACGCGGGAGTCTGAGGCGGGTCTCACGACCGTCTTCCGGTTCGGGATCATCCCGCTCTACCTGTTCTCGGGGACGTTCTTCCCGATCTCACAACTGCCCGGGTGGCTCCAACCGGTCGCCTATGCGACGCCGCTGTGGCACGGCGTCGAGCTGACCAGGGCCGTCGGTCTCGGTGCCGAGACCGTGTTCCCGGCATGGATGAGCATTGGCTATCTCGCAGCTCTGTCCGTGCTGGGCGCCGTTCTCGCTCATCGCTATCTCCAGCGGAGGTTGCTGCCGTGACCGACACGCTGCTGCGACGACGGCCGACCCCCGCCCGACTGGTCGGCAGGAGAAGGGCACGTCACGTGATCGAGCGCGGGATCCGCGTCAATCGGCGGGCGTGGACCGTGGTCCTCAGCGGGTTCTTCGAGCCGCTGTTCTACCTGTTCTCGATCGGCGTCGGCCTCGGCGTGCTGATCGGCGAGGTGGAGGGCCCGGGAGGAACGCTCATCTCGTACGAGGAATTCGTCGCACCTGCGCTGCTCGCCGCCTCGGCGATGAACGGCGCCGTCTTCGAATCCACCACCAACTTCTTCTTCAAGCTCAAGTACGGGAAGATCTACGACGCCATGCTCGCCACGCCGATGGAGCCGCGCGACATCGCCATCGGCGAGCTCGGCTTCTCGCTGCTCCGCGGGGGTCTCTATGCCGTGGCGTTTCTCGTCGTCGTCACCGTTCTCGGCTACATGTCGTCACCGCTGGGACTCCTCGCCCTACCGGCGGCGCTCCTCATCGGCATCGCATTCGGCGGCGTCGGTCTGGCGGCGACGACCTACATGCGCTCCTGGCAGGACTTCGATCTCGTCACGCTCGTGACGATGCCGCTCTTCCTCTTCTCGGCGACGTTCACCCCGATCGGCGAGTATCCCGGTGCGGTGCAAGGGATCGTGAAGCTCTCCCCGCTCTATCACGGCACCGAGCTCGTGCGAGGGTTCATCCTCGGTGTCGCCGACTGGTCGATGATCGGTCACGCCGCCTACCTGGTGGCACTGGGCGCCGTCGGTCTGGCCATCGCCGGTCGGAGGATCGAGGGCCTGCTCAAACGGTGACGATCGCGCCGGCAGTTGCCGGCCCGGTCGTGAGGCCCCTGATCACGACGGAGTCGCCCGTGAGCGGGTCCTTGTCCAGTTCGATGAGGTCCTCGATCCGCTGCCGTAGCTCGGGCACGTGACTCACGACGACGACGAGCCGCGAAGTGGTGTCCGTGACGAGGCGCTCGATGCCTTCCATGGCCAGGCCGAGGTGCTCCGGGTCGAGGGTGCCGAAGCCCTCGTCGAGGAAGAAGGCCTCGAGGCGCCCCCCGGAGCGAGCCACCATCTCGGCCAGCCCGAGCGCCAGCGCCAGGGATGCGAGGAACGTCTCGCCGCCCGACAGGCTGTCTGCCTTCCGCTCGACGTCGGCCGTGGCCAGATCGACGATGCCAAACTTGCCGTCCCCCGTGAACCGGTAGCGACCCGAGCTGAGACGCTGGAAGTGGTCGGAGGCGAGTTCACCCAGCCGGATGCGCTCGTCGTCCAGCAAATAGCGGACGAACTTGGCATCGGTGAGGTCCGCCGCGATCCGGGCGAAGCGATCGCGACCCGACTCGAGCGCTTCGAGTCGCCGTCGATCGTCGGCCTGCGCAGCGAGGTCCTTCTCGACGCGAGCGATCTGCTCGGCGATGGTGTCGACGCGCGACGCCACGCTGGTGATCTCGATGGCGAGGTCACCCGTCACCGCGACGGCTTCCATCACCTCGCGGCGTTCTTCCTCGATGGCGGATCGCTCGACCTTCAACTCTTCCGCCTCGGTGGCGAGACCCGCCTGCTCGCCCTCGAGACCCGATCGCAGCGACCGGAGGGCGGCGGCGAGATCGCCGGGCGTGTCGCCGTCCGGCTCGAAGTCGAGGTCGAGCGCGGAAGCGATCCGGGTGGCGGCCAGCCGGATCTCTGCGAGCCGCTTCGTGGCGGTCTGCTCGTCACGAATCGCCTGGTCGTGGGCGGCCCGGGTTCGATCGACCGCCTTCCGAGCCCGATCTGCCGCAGCTCGCCCGCTCTCGAGAGCGGTGCGCCGCGCCTTCAGGAGAGAGGCCGGGTCGCCCTCCCCCAGCACCTCGGTCAGCTCGGTCGTGATCGCCTTCAACTCCGCCTCGGTCGCCCCGAGATCGGACTGCAGGCCTGCGGTCTCCTCGACGGAGACCGCCAGCTGCTTGGCGGCGGCTGCCACCTCGGCGACAGCGGTAGCCAGACGAGCCTGGGTGCGATCGGCGGTGGCCCTGGCCCCTTCGACCGCCGCGGCCGCCGTCTCCATCGCTCGTTCCGCTTCGGAGAGGTCGGCTGCCTCGCCCCCGGCAGGCAACCGAACGACGTCCTGCATGCAGACCGGGCACGGGTCGCCCTCGGCGAGTCGGCCGCGCAGGGCGTGCGCCATGTTGTCGTGCCTGGCCCGCTCCAGACGTTCCCTCGCCACACGCTCGGCGTCGATCGCCGCTCGTCGCGCCTCGTCGTCGGCAGCGGCCGTGGCCTCTGCCTGCGCGTGTCGCTCAATCGCTGCGGCGTGGGCCGCCTCGAACTCGACACCGGCCGCCTGCAACGCCTCGAGCCGGGTGCGCCGCTCGTCCCGCTTCGACCTGACGGAGCCGAGGATGGTCACCAACTCGCCGGCCTCCTCGAGCACTGCGGCTTCGTCTCCGAGCCGATCGAGTGCCGCTTCGGCGTCCTGCAGGGTCTTCTGCTCCATTGCGAGCACAGTGGCGAGCTCGGCGCGTTTCGCTGTGGCTCGATCGACGTCGTCGACGATGCCGGTGACGTCGGCAGAGACCGGGAGTTCACCGAGCCGGCGGCTCACGGCAGCCGAACGCGTCGTGATGGCCTCGTGGCGTGCGGTGATCGCACGGAGCCGTTCGTCCAGATCGTCCACACGCGGCTTCACCTTCTCGAGCGATTCGAGCCGGGCGGCCAACGTCTCGAGCTCCTCACGCTGCTCGCCGAGCCTCGCCTCGGCGGCGGCCAGAGCTTCGAGCCGGCCCGTGAGCTTCTCGATGTCGAGGCTCAGATTCGCGACCCGATCTTTGGCGGCCTGCCGCATGCGGTCGATGCGCTCATGTCCGAATACGCCCTTGAGGACCCGATCCCGTTGAGCCGGCTGCGCCGACAAGAACTCGGCGAATCGGCCCTGGGCGAGGAGCACGGAACGGCTGAAACCGTCGAAGTCGAGACCGAGGAGATCCTCGATGCGTGCGTCGACGTCGACCTTCTGGGTGAGGGTCTCGACGGCGGCGCCGTCGCTGTCGAGATGCTGCAGCGTGTGGCTGCTCTGGCTCTTTCGGATCGATCGCGTGACCTGCCAGGTCTCGCCATCGACGTCGAAGAGGAGACTCACGACCGCCGTGTCGTTGCGCTGGTGGATGAGATCGCGGATCGACGAAGCGACGCGGGGCGTCCTCGCATAGAGGGCATAGGCGACGGCATCGAGGATGCTCGTCTTGCCCGAACCGATCGGTCCCACGACACCGAGCAACGTGCGATCCCGGAAGTCGAACCGGGTCTCGCCGGCGAACGACCGGAAGTTGCGTACGGTCAGCTCAAGCGGGCGCACTGCCGACCTCCTCGAGCACCTCACGGAACGCCGCCATGAGCTCGTCCGGGGGCGCCACGCCTTCGACGGTGGTGAAGTAGTCGGCATAGAGCTCTTCGAGCGTGCGATGCCGCCGCTCCTCCACCTCGACCTCGTCACGTGGATACTCGGCCCTCACCTTGACGACATGATCGAACTCGGCGTGGACGCGCTCGGCGAGCTCGGGATCCGGGCCGGCGGTCTCGACGACCAGGTCGAGATATGCCTCACGCAGGTCGTCGCGCGCGTTGAGCTCCGCCCATGTGCCCGTCGCCCGGATCAGGCGCCGACCTGCCGTCAGCGGGACAGAGGTGACGTGGGCGGGCAGACCTGGCTCGGCATCGACGACGACCACTCGCTTCTGCTCACCGGCCTCGCCGAAGTCGAGCTCGAGCAGCGAGCCGGCGTACTCGGCGGGGGTGCGAGCCCCGGGGACGGGTTGCGGAGCGTGGATGTGACCCAGGGCCACGTACTGCGGACCGACCGGGATGGCTTCGGCCCGGGCGGTGTAGGCATCGCCCATGTGGAGCTCGCGCTCGCCCCGCGGCGCCCCGTGCCCGTGGACCTTGGCGCCCCCGACGAGAAAGTGGGCGAGCAGGAAGGTGACGGCGTCGTCGCCGGCCAGGGAAGCGGCATGTGTCGCATAGGTCTCCGAGATGCGAGCAAGCCGATCGGCGTAGACCTTGTACCACTCGTCGGCCTCGGCGAGAAAGTCGACGACACGGCCCTCACGGAGGAACGGGAAGCAGGAGACGACGGCCCGACCGCCCGGCGTGTCGAGATCCAGCACACCACCCGCATCAGGCCGGTGGATGTCGCCGACGAGGTGGATGTTCTGACCACGGAGGAAGGGGGCCAGCGCCTCGAAGAAGCCAGGCGAGTCGTGGTTGCCTGCGATCACCACCACCGGGCGGGTGCCTCCGGCCGTCAGGGAGACGAGCCCGGTGAAGGCGATGCCCATGGCTTCGACGCTCGGTGTGGGCCTGTCGAACAGATCTCCGCTGTGGAGCACCAGGTCCACGGCCTCGGCGTCTGCGATGGCCGCCACCTCGGCGATGACGGCGCGGTATTCGTCGGAACGGTCGAATCGCCCGATCCGCTTCCCGACGTGCCAGTCGGATGTGTGGAGCGCCCTCACCCTCGCCTCGTTCCCCGTGCCGTCGTCAGGCCAGACCGTCGAACGGGTCGTCGTCGTGCTCGACCTCTTCCTTTCGCGTCGCCCAGGGCGGGAAAGGGAAGTCGAGCACCAACGGTACCGGTATGGCCGGCTGTGACACGACCATCGTGCCGGGCTTGAGAAGGCGGGCCCGCGCCCGTGTCGAGGGCAGCATCCAGCCGTACTCCGATCGCTCCGCCTCGGCGGCGTCGAGCCGCCCCGCGACTCGGATCGCGGCGTTCTCCATCACTTCCTGGGCGACGCGCGACGCGGTCTGCTGCGCACCCACCAGCAGCACCCCGAGCGATCGGCCTCGTTGGGCGATGTCGATGAGCATCTCCTTGATCGGGCTCGACCCTTCTCGGGGGGCGTACTTGTTGAGCTCGTCGAGCACCACCACGGAGAGGGGCAGGCGCTGACCGCTGCGCTCTTTCTCGGCGAACGTCTCCGCGAGCAGCGCACCCACGACGAAGCGTTGGCCGAGGTCGTGGAGCGACTGGACGCCGACCACCGTGACCTGGGCGGTCGTCCGATCGATCCGCCGGCTCTCCCCCGCTCCGACGAGATGCCCGAGCCGGTGGGTGGCAGCGCGGAGCCGTCGCGAGAACGCCGAGATGGTGCCTGCCTGGACCCGACCGGTCCACTTCTGATCCGGCTCGCCCTCTTCCGGGTCGACGAACTCCTCTATGGCGTCAACGAGGTCGTCCAGCGTCCGGATGACGCGCTCGCCACGGTTCGGCGCCACCGTCTCCCCGGGTCGGTGACCCTCGGAGGGATCTCGCAGCACGACGGCACCGGGCTCACCCGCCACGTCCACGGCGAACCGGGCCAGCTGCGACCGGACCCGTTCCTCGATAAAGGGGATCTGGTTGCGGCTGTCGGTGGAGTCGGTGAAGAGGAACCGCAGCAGACCCTCCTCGATGAACTCACGTGGAGTCCAACGGAAGGCGGCGACACCACCCTGGCGGCCGCCGGTGTCGGGTACGACCACGTCACCTCCGCTGGTCCGAAGAGGTGGCGCCCAGAACGACACGGACGGGAAAGGCGCCGGGTCGACCCCGAGCCGGTTCCACGTCTCGGCGGCGGCCTCGTCGAAGAACCGGTTCCGCTTGTCCAGCCAGAGCAGATCCTCGCCCTTGACGTTGAACACGAGGATGCGCAGGTTGGCGGCACCCTCGCCGACGATGTCGGGTCGGGCGCTGAGCATCCGGAGGAAGAAGAGCGCGTAGGACGTCTTGGTGGCGACTCCCGAGATGCCCGAGATCGACATGTGGCCGCCCTTGCGACCGTCGAAGAAGTCGAGGTCGACATACATGGGCTCCCCGTCGCGACCGATGCCTACCGGCAGCGGTCTGCCCATCTCGTCGACGTACAGGGCCTTGCGACGCTGCTCGCCTTCGGCCCGCTCGGCGATCTCGCCGGGATCGGGCGAGACCCAGACCTCGGGATCCACCCGGGTGACGGAGACACGAGCGGAGCGCACCTTGGCGGCCGGCAGGACACCGTCCGCGGCGATGCGATGGGTGTCGCTCTCGAACTGGGCGCCCTCGTAGATCGCTTCAGCTTCGGTGACGATGCCGTACGTGCGCACCTCGCCCCGTTTCGGCACCTCGGTGCGAACGACGACGAGGTCGTCGAGTTGGAGGTATTCGTCCTCGTCGAGGACGACGCGGAACTCGCTCGTCGTGGTGTGCTGGGTGCCGAGCACCCGCCCGACACCGTGATCGCTCCCCCGGTCCGTCATGTCATCACCCCTGCGGCGTCCTGGCGCATCACGGCGGACCGTAGCTCACGTGTGACGAAGTTGGCATCACCCAGGGAGCGGCGCAGCTCCCGTTCGAGGGCACCGATGGGCACGAGGTTCTGCGGGGCGCGCGGGTCGACGTGCTCGACGGAGGCGACCCGTGGAAGCAGGGCGGCGGTGCGGTCTGCGATGGCCGACGCTCGCTCGCCCCCGAGCGCTCCGGCCACCTCGCAGCGCACGACACCCGACCACGAATGCCCCCCGAGGACAGGGGCCAGCTTGACGTACCAGGAGTAACGCTCGTAGGTGCCCTCGGCGCCGAGGAGGAACATCGGAGTGCGCTGCCCCGGCTCCAGCCTGCCGATGATCGGCGCCCGCTCGGGAGACAGGTAGGGGACGCGATGGGTCTTGATGTATCCGACCTTGTCGGTGGCCGACAGGTCGTTGATCGGACCGTCGCCGATCACGAACAGGCCCTGCTGGGCGAGACGCTCCGAGAGGTGACCTTCGGCGCGCCGCATCGCTCCGTGGAAGTGCTGGATGAGCAGCCCTGGGTCCGACCCCGCAACGGACTCGCAGCGATAGGCGATCCGACCGGCGACGGGCACGGCCATGCCGCGACCCGAGCCGAACACGGCCAGACGGTCGATCGCGATCGACTCGAAGCTCGAACGCCCGGCGGTGCGGTCCCAGACGACCGCACCGACGCCGTACGTGCCGCAGAGACCCGGCACCGGCCCCGTGGGCTCGTCGATGACGAGCCTGGCGTCCACCCTCCGCACCCCGTCGACGAACGCGACCTTCTCGACGCCGTCGTCGGTACCTTCGATGGGACGCCACGCACCGCTCACCTCGACGGTCTCGTCGACCCGCTCCGGCTCGGCCAGCGAGGCGTCGGTGTCGTAGGCACCGCCGTACTCGGGGGCCCACGTCTCGATGTGCAAGCGCGCCATGAGGGGATCGTAGAAGGCAGGTCCGACAGAAACGTCCACCTCCGATCCCGGGCCGACCGCCCCGCTAGCGTGGACACCATGAGCACCCCACTTCGAGTCGCCGTCACCGGCGCAGCAGGCCAGATCGG
Source organism: uncultured Acidimicrobiaceae bacterium (assembly GCA_964347305.1). Lineage (GTDB taxonomy): Bacteria > Actinomycetota > Acidimicrobiia > Spongiisociales > UBA5794 > CAYFYC01. Next base: position 10,813 of record CAYFYC010000051.1, read on the forward strand.
ATACGCACTCCTCTTTCGGATCGCCTCGGGCCAACTCCTGGGCCCGGATCGCCCGGTGATCCTCCAGATGCTCGAGATCACACCCGCCCTCGGTGCGCTCGACGGCGTCGCCATGGAGCTCGACGACTGTGCGTTTCCGCTTCTCGAGGGCATGGTGAAGACCGACGACGCCGAGACAGCGTTCGGCGACGCCGACGTCGCCATCCTCGTGGGAGCGATGCCGCGCAAGGCAGGCATGGAACGGGCGGACCTCCTCGAGGCCAACGGGGCGATCTTCACGGCCCAGGGCAGAGCGCTGAACGCAGCGGCCTCGCGCGACGTCAAAGTGCTCGTCGTGGGCAATCCCGCCAACACGAACGCCCTCATCGCCATGAGCAACGCACCGGATCTCGATCCGCGCCAGTTCACGGCGATGACGCGACTCGACCACAACCGGGCGATCTCCCAGCTCGCATCGCGCCTCCGCGTGCCCGTCACGGACATCACGAAGATGACGATCTGGGGGAACCACTCGACGACCCAGTATCCGGACCTCTTCCACTGCGAGGTGAACGGGCGATCGGCCTACGAGCTGGTCGACGACCACGAGTGGGTCGACAGCCACTACATCCCGACGGTCGCAAAGCGTGGTGCCGCGATCATCCAGGCGCGCGGCGCCAGCTCGGCGGCGTCTGCCGCAAACGCCGCCGTCGATCACGTCCACGACTGGACGCTCGGCACCCCGGACGGCGACTGGGTCTCGATGTCGGTCCCGAGCGACGGCTCGTATGGCATCCCCGAAGGCCTCATCTCGTCGTTCCCCACGGTGTGCCGTGACGGGCGCTGGGAGATCGTGTCCGGCCTCGAGCTCGACGACTACTCGCGCGGCAAGATCGACGCGTCGGCTGCGGAGCTCGCCGCCGAACGCGACACGGTTGCGGAGCTCGGTCTCATCTGAACGGAGACCGCAGCACCGCACTCGCCTCGGCGGGCGTCACCGTGCTCGTCTGGGCGTCTGCGTTCGCCGCCATTCGTGTGGCGCTGCGGAGCTACGAACCGGCGGCCTTCGCTGCACTGCGGCTGCTCGTCGCCGCGCTGGCGTTCGTTGCGCTCGCTCCCTTGCTCCGCATCCGGGTCCCGCAGCGCCCCGATCTGCCGCGATTCGTCCTCGCCGGCGCCGTCGGCATGACGCTGTACCAGCTGCTGCTGGGGTTCGGCGAGGAGGACATCGCAGCGGGCACGGCGAGTCTCCTCATCGCCACGTCACCATTGTGGGTCGTCCTGTTCGCCCGGCTGTTCCTCGGGGAGCGGCTCGGGCGGACCGCTCTCGTGGGGCTGACCGTGGCATTCGCCGGTGCGGCCATCGTCGCCCTGTCGGCGACGACCGAGCTGAGGGTCGCGCTGAACGCAGCGGCGATCCTGGGCGCTGCCGTCTGTCAGGCGCTCTTCATCGTCCTCACCAAGCCCCTGCTCGATCGCTATCGGGCCATCGACGTCACGGCGGGCACAGCATGGGTGGGCGCAGTGCTGGCCCTGCCGTTCGCCACCCGTCTCCCCGGCCAGGCACTGGATGCGACGGCCGAGTCGACGCTGGCGATCGTCTACCTGGGCCTGTTCGCATCGGCGATCGGCTTCGTGTTCTGGACGGCTGCCCTCAAGCGGCTTCCCGCCTCCGTACTCGCTTCCGTGCTCTGGCTGGTACCACCGGTGGCGACGCTCATCGCATGGCTCTGGCTGGGCGAGGTGCCACGACGTGGTGTCCTCGCCGGCGGAGCGCTCGTCGTGGTGGGCGTCGCCCTCGTCGTGAACTTCGGGGAGCGAACGAGACCCACGGTGGCCCCCGGCTGATCACGGCCCGCTCGACGTCCAGCCGAGGACGACATCGTCGGTGCGCATCTCCAACTCCGCACCTTCGCGGCGCACGTCGAAGGGGCCCGACTCGAACAGTGCCGAGAACAACAAATCTTCGGCTTCCATGATCGAGTCGCCGCCGTCGGGATCGGCACAGGCCGCGGCACTCATGATCACCTCCCCCAGCACGAGGCGACCGTCCAGCGACCACGTGCCCGAGAAGTCGTTGCAGGGAGCCCGGCCCCGGAACCGGCCGTCATCGCCGAACACGATCTGCGAAGCGGCGAGGTCGGCATGGAACGACACCACCCGGGCGTCGACGGCCAGCGCTTCGAGGTCCCAGGCGCCCACCAGCTGTTCACCGGTATCACCGCCCGAACAGCCACACGCCGCGACGGTGAGGATGAGGAACGAGGCGATCGCTCGAGGCGAGATGGGTGACGCCATGACACCGAAACTACCGGCCGATTGTGGCCGCGCCTCGGGCCGGTCCTCCTAACCTCGCGGCATGCGCACGCTCGTCACCGGTGGGACCGGCTACATCGGCAGTCACACGGCAGTCCAGCTCATCGAGTCCGGTCACGACATCACCATCGTCGACAACCTCGACAACTCGAGCGCCGTCGTGCTCGACCGCATCGAGACCATCACCGGGGTGCGCCCCGACTTCGTGAAGGCGGATCTCCGTGATGCGGCTGCCATGGATGCGCTGTTCGACGGCAGGTCGTTCGACAGCGTCATCCACTTCGCAGGGCTCAAGGCCGTCGGCGAGTCCGTGGAACGGCCGCTCGACTACTACGACAACAACATCACCGGCACCATCACGCTGCTGCGGGCGATGGAGCGTCACGACGTGCGCACGCTGGTGTTCAGCTCCTCGGCGACGGTCTACGGCGACCCCGGTGAGCTCCCCGTTCCCGAGACCGCCCCGACCGGAGGCGTGACGAACCCGTACGGCCGCACCAAGTACGTCATCGAGGAGATCCTCATGGACGTGCAGCGCTCGGATCCGCGCTGGAACATCGTCATCCTCCGCTACTTCAACCCGGTGGGGGCCCACGACAGCGGCCTCATCGGAGAAGACCCGGAGGGCCCACCCAACAATCTCATGCCGTACATCGCGCAGGTCGCCGTGGGGCGTCGTGAACGCCTCACCGTCCACGGCGACGACTACGACACGCCCGACGGCACCGGGGTGCGCGACTACATCCACGTCGTCGATCTCGCCGACGCCCACCTCGCGGCCCTCGACCACGTCGCCGACGCCCCCGGCCTCCGGATCTACAACCTCGGCACGGGTCGTGGCACGTCGGTCAAGGAGCTCGTCGACGCCTTCGAGCGCTCCACCGGTCAGCCGGTTCCCCGTGTCGTGGGGCCACGCCGACCGGGCGACATCGCCGCCGTGTGGTGTGACCCGTCACTCGCAGAACGCGAGCTGGGGTGGGCGGCCGCACGCGGCGTGGACGAGATGTGCGTCGACACATGGCGATGGCAGGAGGGCAACCCGCTCGGCTACGAGGCCTGAGACGAAGCGCCCGGAGCTGTCAGAGTCGCCCGATCCTGTCGACGAGCAGATCGAAGAAGGCGTCGTCGTCGATGTCCCGCATCACGAGCGCATTGGGCGTCTCGCCGGTGACGTGCCACCAGTCGATGAGCGTCATTCCCTGGCTCGGACCCGGTGCGGTCTCCACCTGCACGGCCACGCGCTTGCCGCCGAACATCGAAGGCTGGAGGAGGTAGGCGATGACACAGGGGTCGTGGAGCGGGGCGCCGTTCGTGCCGTACTTCTCCGAGTCGTAGCGATCGAAGAAGTCGAGCATGCCGGCCACGCACTTCCCGGCCGGCGTGCCCAGCGCGGCGAAGCGCGCGGCCCGCTCGGGATTGCTCAACGCCTTGTGAGTGACGTCGAGCGGCATCATCACGATGGGAACCCCGCTCGTGAAGACGACATGGGCGGCGTGGGGGTCGACGTAGACGTTGAATTCGGCGGCGGGGTTGACATTGCCGCCCTCGAAGAAGCCACCACCCATCATCACGATCTCCCGGATCTTGGGGACGATGGCGGGCTCCTTCACCATCGCCATGGCGACGTTCGTGAGCGGCCCGATCGGACAGATCGTGATGCCGTCATCGTCCGCGGCGAGAGCGATGTCGACGATGGCGTCGACGCCGTGCCCGGGAGCGAGATCGATCGTCGGCTCCGGGAGCTCGGCCCCGTCGATTCCCGACTCTCCGTGGACGTACTCGGCCGTCACCAACCGGTTCACCATCGGCCGCGCACACCCGGCGTACACGGGGACGTCGGTCCTACCGGCGAGCTCCACCAGGGCACGTGCGTTCTTCTCGGTGAGCGCCAGGGGGACGTTGCCCGCGACGGCGACGATGGCGCGCACGTCGAGCTCGGGAGAGGCGAGCGCGGCGAGGATGGCGACGGCGTCGTCCTGTCCCGGATCGGTGTCGATGATGATGGCACGCGGCATGAGGGCCGTGAGCCTACCGGTCCCCGACACCCAGGAAAGCCCGGACCTCGTCGAAATGGGGCATCGAAGACTGGGCCCCGTGACGCGTCACGGCGATGGCTGCGGCGTGGGTCGCGAAACGCATCGATGCCTCCAGCGACTCGCCCCGCGCCAGTGAGGCACCGAGCGCGCCGCAGAAGCAGTCGCCGGCGCCGACGGTGTCGACGGCCTCGACACGCGGCGCCGGCACCAGGTGACCGGTGCCGTCGGCGGCAGCGGCAAACGCGCCCGACGCCCCGAGCGTGACGATCACCGATCGTCCATCGCCGGCGAGCCGCCGGGCGGCGTGCTCGATGTCGTCGGCGCCACCGACGATCGTGGCCAGCTCGCCCTCGTTGGGCACGAGCACATCGACATCGCGCAGCAGCTGCTCGCCGATCGGGGCGGCCGGCGCCGGGTTGAGCACGACGGTCCCGCGGGCGATCGAGGCGGCAGCGGCGACGACGTCCATCGGCACCTCGAGCTGCAGCAGAACGACCTGAGCGGTGGCGATGACATCGCCTGCCCTCGTCACGTCGTCGATCGTCATGGCTGCGTTCGCTCCGGAGCTGACGACGATGGCGTTCTCCGCGGCCTCGTCGACGGTGATGAGCGCCGTTCCCGAGGCCCGCTCGGGATCGCGACTCACATTGCGGACATCGATCTCCTCGGCGCTCAAGCCGCGGAGCAAGGCCTCACCGGCGGCATCGGTCCCCACCCGGCCGACCATGGCGACCTCGGCGCCCAGGCGCGCAGCCGCCACCGCCTGGTTGGCTCCCTTGCCCCCCGCACCGACGACCGCATCGGCGCCGAGCACGGTCTCCCCCGGTGCCGGGATGTGCGGAACCCGGACGGTGATGTCCTGGTTCAGGCTGCCGATGACGACCACGTCGAATCGCATCTCAGGAGATTACGCAGGCCGCGGTGTGCCGTGAGGCCGGGAGATGCGGTGGGACTCCCGAACAAGAGAGAGGACCGGCTCGTGCGAAGCCGGTCCTCTCGGTGGAGCGCCCTGCGAGGGAGGAGGGAGAGAAGGGGAGAAACCTCTGGGGCTCCGCTATTCGGTTGTGTGGCTCCGAGGAGCACACGTGCAGCTTGCGAGCTGTCACTGATGAGACGCTCAGAGGAGGGTGAGAGTTCCCGAAGAATCTCCAGGAGCCGGAGAAACTTCAGGAGCCGGCGACGATGCGGAAGACCTCTCCGCCTGCGGACATCACGTAGAGCTCCCCGGCGCCATCCCGACCGAACGAGGTGAGCTGCGGAACAGAGCCGGAGGCGAGCCACTCGATCGGAGCCGAGACGGATGCGGTGTCGGCGTCGTAGGCGAACGAGCGGATCCAACCGCTGCAGAAGTCTCCGTAGAGATAGTGGCCACGCAGCGACGGGATCGCCTCACCCCGATACACGAAGCCACCGGTGATGGAACATCCCTCGGAATGGCCGTATTCGACGATGGGCTGCACCAGTCCGTCCGTCGCACACCCTGCGTTCCTGAAGCAGGAAGACCCCTCCTGGATCGGCCAGCCGAAGTTCGGCAACGGCACGCATCCGATGCATTCACGCGGATCCGCATCGATGGCGACGACGTCGACCACCGAGATCTCCTCGATCTCGTTCTGTCCCACATCGGCCACGTAGAGGAGGTCCCCGTCGAATGCGAACCGCCACGGGTTGCGCAGCCCGATGGCCCACACCCCCGGTGCGGCGTCCGTCGTGATCGCCGCGCTGCGTTCCGGCGTCTCGAAGCCGTCGAGCGTCGGATCGATCCGCAGCATCGCACCGAGTTGCGTCGCCGCGTCCTGGCCCTGGCCGAACCGGTCGTTGGCGCCTCCGCCGTCACCCATGCCGATCCAGAGGAAACCGTCGGGCCCGATCGCGAGGTTGCCGCCGTTGTGGTTCGAGGCGGGCTGCGAGACGGTGAGATGCACGGTGCGGGTGCCGGGATCGACGACGTTCCCCTCGGCGACGAAGGAGGCGACGACGGTGTCGCCGCCGTTGTCCGTGTAGTTCACGTAGAACACACCCGTATCGGCGAACTCGGGAGCGAAGGCGAGCCCGAGCAGACCGCGCTCACCCTGGAAGGCGACGTCGTTCCTGATGTCCAGGAACACCTCGGGATCGCCGCCCCGCAGCACCCAGATGCGCCCCGGCTGGTCGACCACGAAGAGCCGGTCGTCGCCCGCCGGTGCGGTGACCAGGACCGGCTGCGAGAAGCCGGACGCCACCGGCTCGAGCGTCAGCTCGAGCTCGGCGAGCGGGAGGGTCGTCGTGGTCGTTGTGATCGACGTCGTCGTGGTGGTCTGCTCCGGCCGGGTCGTCGAGGACCCCGGTGTCGTGGAGGTCGACGGAGCGGCTGTCGTCGAGGAGACGGTGACCGGGGTACGGGGTGGCTCGTCCGGGACCTCGATCACGGGCGCCGCGTCGCTGCACGCCGCGGCGAGGAGGGCGAGAGTCACCAGCAGGCCGAGGAGACGGTGCATGACCGCGACGCTACCCGAGACACCGAGCTACACGATCAGCCTGCGAGCTCCTCCCACCGGTCGCGCGACGCTCGCGCCTCGTCGACGTCGACCATGCGCAACAACACGATCCCGATGACGTAGAACACGACGACCGAGAGGATGGCGGGCCGGCCCGAACCGGTGATCCCGCTCACGAGGGCGAACACGAGCGGTCCCCAGATCGCGGAGAACTTCGAGAAGACGGAGAAGAACCCGTAGAACTCGGCGGAGGCGTGCTCGGGGATCATCGTGCCGTACAGGCTGCGTGACAGCGCCTGGACCCCGCCCAGCACGAACCCGACGACGACGGCCAGACCGTAGAACGGCAGGGCGGCCCCCGCCGGGAGGAAGTAGGCGGCCACACCGAGCCCGATCCAGATGTAGAGGGAGATGACGATCGCATCCCGCGCACCGATCCGGTCCGCCAGCGCACCGAAGAAGAAGGCACCGCCGAAGGCCACGAACTGCACGATGAGGAACGCGACGATGATCTGCTGCAGCTCGAGCTCGAGCGTCTGCTCCGCATAGGCGCCCGAGATGTTGATGACGGTCTGCGTGCCGTCGTTGTAGAACATGTAGGCGACGACGAACAGCAGGATCTGGGGGAAGCCGCGCAGCTTGCGGGCCGTCTGGGCGGTGCGGCGGAAGCCGATGGTCCAGTACGCCCGCCACGCAGGCATGTGGGCCATGTCGTCGGGGATGGCCTGCGCCTCCCCCACCTCGGGCAGGAGGCGGATGCAGTAGAGGGTGAACGACACCCACCACACGCCGGCGCCGAAGATCCCGATCCGCGCCGCCCCGGTCTCGGTGAGCCCGGTCACCCCTTCGTCGCCGCTGAGGATGATGAGCACGAAGGCCAGCAGCACGTAGAGACCGCCGCCGATGTACCCGAGCGCAAAGCCCTTCGACGACACCCGGTCGATGGTGTCGTCGGTCGTGATCGCCGGGAGGAAGCCGTCGTAGAAGACGTTGGCGGCCACGAACCCGATCTGACTGAACAGGAAGATGAAGAGGAAGAGCGGGACGGCGCGTTCCGGCACGAACGCAGCCGCCATCGTGAACACCGCCCCCAGCGTGGCGAATGCCCACAGGAACCGTCGCTTGGCAGACGTGAAATCGGCCACGGCACCCAGCACCGGCATGAGCAGGAACAACACGAACGCACCGATCGAGACCACCGCCGACCAGATCGTCTCCCCCGACAGACCCAGCCAGCCCTCGTCGCCCACGATCTCGCCGGTGAAGAACGCAGCCACGATGGCACCCGACGTGGTGGCGTACGCGGAGTTCGCCCAGTCGTACATAGCCCAGCCGAAGATGGTCCGTCTGTCGTTCTTGACGACCGTGGTCATGGGGCTCCCCGAGAGCGTGGCCGGAGGCTACGGCCTGCGACGACCCGCTCCAAGCACGCCTGCTCAGATGCGCGCCAGGTGCCGGCGGATGGCGTCTCCGGTGGCGGCGGGCCGTTCGATCGGGGGGAGATGCCCCGCACCCGGTATCACCACCAGCTCGCCGTCACGCGCGGTGGCGGCGAGGGGCTCGGCGACGTCGGCGACGCTCATGAGCCCGTCGTCCTCGCCGCTCACGACGGTGACGGGACCCTCGAAGTCCGCCAGCACGGCCGTCCGATCGGGTCGCTGCTTCATGCCCATGAGGGCGCCGACGTAGGACTCGTAGGGCAGCGCCTCCGCCATGGTCAGGAAACGGGCTCGTGCCGCGACCGACGGCTCCGGGCCGAGCAGCCCGCCCATGAGCGATGCCGCGACTGCGCTCCGACCCTCGGTGACGAGTCGCTCGGCCATGGCATCGCGGCCCGCCTTGGCGTCGTCTCCGTCGGGTCCCGCCTTGGTGTCCATCAACACCATCGACGCCACCCGGTGGCCGAACAGGTCGGCCAACGCCAGCGTCACGTAGCCGCCCATCGACAGACCGACGACGTGGGCACGATCGACCCCTAGCTCGTCGAGGACGAGGTCGCAATCGGAGGCGTGACGTTCCATGTCGAGCGTGTCCTCGCCCATGCGCGGCGAGGCACCGAAGCCGCGGAGATCGACGGCGACGACCAGCGCCTCGCCATGGAGATCACGGATCTGGTCCAGCCACAGCGTGTGATCGAGCGGAAAACCGTGGATCAGCAACACCGCCGGTCCCTCGCCGGCCGCCACGAACCGGATCCCGTTGCTCGCTTCACGCAACATGTCGGACTTCCTCTCGCTCGGATCGGCGCCAGGCCATCACCACCGGGATCGACGCCGCCATCACACCGGCCGTGATCGTCCAGACGAGCGTATACGAGGCGGTCACGTCGAGGACCCAGCCCAGGGCGGGCGGGCCGACCCCGAGGCCGGCGAGGAACCCGGTGAGCACGATCCCGGTGCCACGACCGGCATCCGCCGAGCCCGAGATGTTCGTCACGGCGAGCATCCCCACCGAGTTCCACGAATTGGTCGAGGCACCGAAGAGGAAGCCGCCGAGGAACGCGATCGCAACCGGACCGGGTTGGGCGGCCACGATGACCCCGACCGCGGTGACGCCGCCGACCGACATCGCCAGCAGCGGTGTCGAGTAACCGAGACCGCGCTCGGCCGCCCGCGCCCACAGGATCCTGCCCGTGAGCGCCCCGATGGCGCTGACCGACACCACGGCGCCGGCGAACTGCTCGCTGCGTCCCAGGGCCTCGGTGGCATACAGCGGGAAGAGGAACGAGAACCCACCGACGGCGCCGTGGAGGAACCCGTACAGGGTGAGCCACCACACGGCCGGGTCGACCGGGCCTCCTCCTGATCTGCGTTCGCCGGGCGGCACCGCTCTCCGGTCGTCGGGTAGGAGCGCCAGGGCACTCGCGGTGAAGACGAGCGCCGCTCCTGCGAACACCATGAGCGTGGGGCGCCATCCGAACAACAGGGCGCCCCCCGGAACGGCGATGCCCGCGATGGTCATCATGACGTAGACACCGGATTGCTTGACGCCCGTCACCACCCCCCGCTCCCCGTAGGGCACGTGCAGGGCGATCAGCTTGTTCGTGACGGGGTTGGAGAAGGACTGCGAGACACCGCCGACGACGGCACCGACGCCGATGAGGAGAAACGACTCGGACGTGGCGTAGAGAAACAACGCCGTCGACGACGTCACGCCGAGTAGAGCCAGCGCGGTGAAGGCCCCGATCCGATCGGTGACGCCGCCGAGCCAAAACGAGATCAATGCGCCCGAGAGCGTGTTGAAGGTGATGAGCCAGCCGAGCTCGGCGCGGCTGATGCCCAATTCTTCGAGCAGGAAGGGACCCAGGATGCCGAGGACGCCGCCGGTCAGCGTCGCAAAGCCCATGGCGAAGACGAGGACGTACGAGAGGGGGAGGCCTCCCACCCTGTCGCTCTCGGGGATCACGATTCGCCGTCGATGCCGCGCCGCTGGATCTCGTGGAGCAATGCCTCGTCCGAGTAGCGGCTCAGCTGCGGGCCCCACTCGAGCTGCTCGATGGGCCGGTCCACCGCATCGTCTAGCAGGCGCTCGACGTCGTCGCGCAGCGTGCGAGCCCACGCCCGGCCTCTCGCCTCGAAGTGGCGGCTCAGGGTCCCGTCGCCGTTGGCGGTGAACACGGCGGCCTCCGGGACGGGGTTGGAGCGCGAGCCGCGCTCTCCGTAGACCAGCACGACGGAACCGATGGCGATGTCCTGGATGCCGCCCACGGCGATGAAGTCGCCCTCGTAGGCCCATCCGTTCGCCTTGGACGGATCGACGTTGTGGACCACCTTGGCCCAGTTCTTGCGTCGCTCGTCGCCGAGCATCGGGATCTCGAAAGGAAGTTCCATGCCAAACGCGAGTCTCGGCCCTCGTGACGCTTTGTTCAAGCTCACGAGGGCCGAGACTCGGGTGCGTCCCCGAACAACGAGGAGGGAGGAAGGAGGCAGCCGCCCGCGGACGCTGGATCGGTTGGGTTCATTCGGCGGTGCGGTGAGCTCAGATCGAGCCCACCGACCGGGTCAGATGCGGTGCGAGACGAACGACCGCACCCGGAGGCGAAGGTCGTCGACCCGCTGCTTGCTCGCCATCCGGCCGACGAAGTCGTCGGTGGAGCGAAGCCGCTCGTAGTCCAGCCACGCCGAGACGAACTCGTCGTACGCCATGTTGAATTCGTTGTCGAGCGCCATGACACACTCCTTCGGTTCGTAACGGTCGGTGCTCTACTCCACGCATCGTCGCACCACACAGTGTTCATGTCTAGTGAACAAACCTATATACTGTGTTTAGATCTACTGAACACTGGAGCTGCCAACGTGCTCGACGTCCACCGTCTCCGCCTCTTGCGCGAGGTCGCCCAACGCGGGTCGATCCACGCAGCCGCCGAATCGCTGGCCTACACACCCTCCGCCATCAGCCAGCAGCTCAGCAAGCTGGAGAAGGAGGTCGCGGCGCAGCTGCTCGAACGCAGTGGCCGCGGGGTGAGACTCACCGAGATGGGCCGCATCGTGGTCGAGGGCTCCTGGGACGTGTTCGCTTCGCTCGACCGGCTCGAGGCGACCATCGACTCGGCGCGCGGGGAGATCCACGGCGAAGTGCGGGTCGGGGCATTTGCCTCGGCGGCCATCGAGATCGTCTCACCGGCGATCGTGCAGTTGGCTTCGACGCATCCGAACGTGACCGTGCTGATCGAGCAACTGGAGGACCAGGACTCGCTGGTCGAGCTCAGGCTGGGGACCCTCGACATCGCCATCGTGCAGGACTTCACCCACGTGGCCGCCCAGACCCCGACCGGTCTCCGCCGCCGCACCATCCACGAGGATCCCATGGTCCTCGCCGTGCCTCGATCGTGGGGCGTGGGGCCCGTGCGGGATCTGGCCGAACTTGCCGATCGGCCCTGGATCGCCGAGCCGGACGTGAACCCCTCGGCCCGGGCGTTCCTGCGGGCATGTCGTGACGCCGGCTTCGAGCCCGAGATCCGATACCGCACCGACGACTTCCACGTCATGGAGGCGCTCGTCGCCAAGGGTCTGGGCGCTGCGCTCGTGACGGTCATGAGCTCGTCGGGGTCGACGGACGCCGTCGAGTTGCTCCCCATCCCCGGCGAGGCGCTCGTGCGACACGTCTACACGGCGACCCGCCACGTCGAGATCGCCAGGCCCAAGGTGAGGGTCGTCCTCGACGAGATGCACCGGGTGGCAGCCACGCTGCACGACCGCATGCACGCTCCGGCCGGATGAAGCGGCGCGTGGCCCATACCACGGGATGACTCATTTTCGGTTATAGACCTGTGAGGATGGGAGACCTGTTCGAAGATCTGGATCAGCTGTGGATCGACCACGGCGATCGCGTCGGAGCCCTGGCGGCCACCGTGGCGGTGGCATTCGACCTCCCCGCTCGTGCCTCCCGGCACCTCGAGCACGCCGCTCGCCTGCACGACGTCGGCAAAGCCCACATCGACGATCGGGTGCTCACCAAGCCGAGCGCACTGACGCCACAAGAGTGGGCGATCGTGCGAGCGCACCCGCGCATCGGATTCGACGTCGTCCGCGGCGCAGTGGACCCCGAGATCGCGCAGATGGTGTTGTATCACCACGAGCGTTACGACGGCTTCGGCTATCCCCACGGGCTGGCGGGAGACCGCATCCCGTTCGGCGCCCGCATCCTCTCCACCATCGACGCGTTCGATGCGATGGTCAGTGATCGCCCCTACAGCCCGATGGTCCCGGTCGACGAGGCCATCGGTGAGCTGCGCCGCTGCGCGGGATCGCAATTCGATCCCGACGTCGTCGAGGTGGTCGCCTGGGTGCTCGAGCGCGAGTTCGTCGGCCGGGCCGCAACGCTGCTGGCCGGCTGACACGCGAGAAGACGCCCGTCGCGGCGACGAACGTCTCCGTCTGGTCGTTCGGATCAGGCGCTGCGGTTGGACACGGCGCGGTATACCAGCAGAGCCACGATGGCCCCGATGATCGAACCGAAGATCCCGGATGCCTCCACGTCGACCCGTCCGTCGACCAGGAGATTGCCGAGGAATCCACCCACGAGCGATCCGGCCAGACCGAGCACGAGGGTGCCGAGCAGCCCCATCGGGTCGGGGCCCGGGACGAGGGCGCGGGCGATGAAGCCTGCGACGAGACCGATGATGAGCCAGACGAGGAGACCCATGGTGCTGTTCCTTCCCTGAGGTTCTCTGTTGGGTCGAACGTACCCGTCGCGGGCCGATCCAAACCGCGAATCTCCGACGTCGGCCCGCGCTCGGACCCCGTGGGCTGGCTCAAGAAAACCGAAATGTGCGACGATGCTTACTCGTGGGTGTCGGCGCCAACTTCGACTCCGTGCTGCAAGCGGCACAGGAGGGCTCACCCTGGGCATGGGAGCTCCTGTTCAAGGAGTTTGCTCCCAAGGTCCGGGGCTATGTGGCCGTGCGCGGGGCACGCGATCCCGACGACCTCGTGAGCGAGACGTTCATCCAGCTCGCCCGCAACGTCGGCCGCTTCCAGGGCACGGAGGCCAACTTCCGATCGTGGGTGTTCACGGTCGCCCACCACCGGCTCATCGACGAGCGGCGCAGCCACACCCGCCGCAAGGAGTCGTCGTTCGACCCGTCCGAGCTGCCGGAGGAGGTCGACGACCTCGATCCCGAAGAACTGGCGCTGCACAGGCTCGGCGAGGTGCGAGTCGCCCGACTGCTCGAACAGCTCACCCCGGACCAGCGCGACGTGCTCGCCCT
>CAYFYC010000052.1:0-24162 GCA_964347305.1 uncultured Acidimicrobiaceae bacterium
CGACTCGAACGACTCGGCGGGCGCCTCGGCGTCCTCGAGCTCCTGCTGGACCTCGGACACCATGAGGAAGCCACGCTGTTTCCCTCGCTTGGTGAGGTCGTCCAGGACACGCTTGGCGATCTCGTTCAACTGTGACTCCTCAGTTCCCGTCGCTGGCGCTGCAACGCTATCAACTGGCGCATCAGCTCTGAATACTCTTCGCCCTCCGGCGGCATGTCGGCCAGCCGCCGGTTCACACTGTCGATTCGGCGTTCCAATGCCCCGACCTTGAGCCGATTCACCAACTCCTCGGCGTCGCCGGGCGGATCCTCGACCATAGCCAGGTGCCTCAACAACGCGGTCACTTCGTCGTCGCCCGACAGGATCTTGCCGAGGTCGGGGGCGACTCCTGGCTCGAGCGCCTCGATCTCGGGGGCGAGGAACTCGTAGGCGGTGCGCGCATCGGCGGCCCCGAACAGATCTCCGTCGATGTCGAACTCGCGTACCGCCGGGTCGTTGGCGAGCAGGAGACGCAAGAGCCGCCGCTCGGCCTTCTCGAGCCCGGTGAGCGGGCGATCGATGCGGGGTCGCGACGGTGGCGGTGGCTCCTCCTGACCGCCCGAGCGCCGGGCGGCACGGCGGACGGCACCCTCGACCACGTCACGATCGGCTCCGGTGCGTCGCGCCAGGAGGATGGCGTATTCGTGGCGCACGACCTCGTTGGGGTGGGTGGCAATCAGAGCCGCGGCGGACGACACCGCCCGCCCCCTGGCCTCCGCCTCGTCGAGGTCGTACTTGAGGAGCTCCTGCTCGATGCGGAACTGGAGGAGCGGGATCGACTGCTCGATCGCCTTCGTGAGCTGGCTCTGCTCCCCTGCCATGACGAGATCTGCGGGATCCCGCCCCTCGGGGAAGATCGCAACGCGCAGATCGAGATCACCGGGCACCGACTTCTCGAACCCACGCAGCGCGGCGCCGGCGCCGGCCTCGTCGGAGTCGAAGGCGAGCACGACCCGCTCGGAGAAGCGCCGCAGCAGATCGAGGTGCTCCTCACCCAGCGCCGTACCGCAGGTGGCGACGGCGACCGGCATCCCGGCCTGGTGGAAGGCGATGACATCGGTGTAGCCCTCGACGACGACGGACTCGTTGGCTTTGACGATGCCCGACTTGGCCCAGTTGAGCCCGTAGAGCAGACGGCTCTTGTGATAGACCTGCGTCTCGGCGGTGTTGAGGTACTTGGCCCCGTCGCCCTCGAGTAGCCGGGCGCCGAATCCGACCGGGTCGCCCCGCAGGTCGTAGATGGGGAACATGATGCGGTCGCGGAAGCGATCGATCAGCGTACCCCGGCTCGACTTCGACCCGAGACCGGCGGACTCGATGATCCGACGATCGATCCCCTGCTCGATGAGGTGGTCGACCAGCGAGCTCCACGTGTCTGGCGAGTAGCCGATACGAAAGTCGGACACGATGTCGGCGTCGTAGCCACGGCCCCGTAGATAGGCACGGGCGTCGGCGGCGTCGGGGGCGGTGCGGAGCCGCACGTGATAGAACTCGACGGCGGCGGTGTTGGCGGCGACGAGGGCCTCACGGCGGCTACGGCGCCGTTTCGCCCCCGGCTCCTCCTTCAGCTCGACGCCGACGCGGCGGGCGAGCACCTCGATGGCGTCGTTGAAGTCGAGGTTCTGGGTGTCCTGGATCCAGCGGACGACGTCGCCACCCTTGCCGCAGCCGAAGCAGTGATAGAGGCCACGGGCCGGATCGATCGACAGCGACGGCGTCTTCTCGTTGTGGAAGGGACAGACGGCCATGACGGAACGGCCGGTCCGCTTGACCTTGGTGACCTCGGCCGCCAGCTCCGCGAGGTCGGTGCGTTCCTTGACCCTCTCGATGTCCTCGCGTGCGTACGCCACGAGGGCGAGTGTAGGGGGCGTCGCCCTCACCTCTCGACGAGCCGAGCCGCCGACGGGAGCCGACCGTCGAAGAAATCCCTTGACGGAGTGTGAGCACCTCGGCTATGTTCGGTCGATCGACCGAACGGGAATACGATGCCGAAGGACTCGGACACCAAGGCGCTCATCCTGCAGGCTGCGAAGTCGGCCCTCCTCGACACCGGGTACGCCGGCCTGTCGACCCGCAAGATCGCCGACGAAGCCGGCGTTCCCCTCAGCCAGATCCATTACCACTTCGGCTCGCGACACAACCTCGTGCTCGCCCTGCTCACGCACGAGAACGAGAAGCTGCTGACGCGCCAGCGCGCGACCTTTCAGAGCGAGATGCCCCTGTGGAAGCAGTGGGAGCAGGCATGTGATTACCTCGAGGACGACCTTCGATCCGGGTACGTGCGCATTCTCCAGGAGATGACGGCAGCCGGCTGGTCGGATGCCGAGATAGCAGCTGCGATTCGCGGAATCCTGAAGGGTTGGTTCGACCTCCTCTCGACCACAGCCGCCACAGCCGCCGAGAGGATCGGCGGGCTCGGGCCGTTCACACCCGAGGAGATCGGTGTCCTCGCCGGAGCGCCCTTCCTCGGTGTGGAAGCACTGCTGCTCCTCGGGTTCGAGGAGAAGGACCTCCCGGCCCGCTCCGCATTGCGGAAGATCGGCTCGGTGATCAGGACGCTCGAGGAGGCGTGATGCGAGCGCGACTCCCCGACGTCACCGGGACCGTCGTGCGAGACGGTGTCAGCCTCGGCTACGAGGTGTTCGGCGAGGGTCCGACGACGGTCCTCCTCTTGCCGACCTGGACGATCATCCACTCCCGGTTCTGGAAGATGCAGGCCCCCTACCTGGCTCGCCGGTATCGCGTGATCACCTACGACGGTCCCGGGAACGGCCGATCCGACCGCGTCACCGATCCGGCGAGGTACGCCGCCGACGCCTACGCCGCCGATGCCCTGGCGGTGCTCGACGAGTGCGGCGTCGACAGCGCCATCGTGGTCGGCCTCTCCCTGGGCGGCCAGTACGGAACGCGGTTGGCCTGGCTGGCCCCGGATCGGGTGGACGGGCTCGTCCTCATCGGGCCTGCGCTCCCTCTCGCCCCGGATCCGGATCGTGCGTCCATCGGGGAGAACTTCGCCAAGCCCTATCCGGAGAACCCGAGAGGTTGGGACAAGTACAACCTCGCCTACTGGCACGATCACTACGAGGACTTCGCCGAGTTCTTCTTCGATCAGGTATTCAGCGAGCGGCACTCGACCAAGCCCCGGGAGGACGCCGTTGGTTGGGCGGGCGGGACAGGTCCTGACGTGCTCGAGGCCGAGGCGAGCCGGCCGCGGATGGCCGTCGACGGCAGCGGCTCTTCGGTCTCGGCCCCGCCAGACGCCGTGGGTGCGTGGTCGAAGGTGCTCAGTGAGCTCACCTGCCCCGTGCTCGTCGTCCACGGCACCCGGGACCGCATCCAACCCCATGCGGCCGGTGTCGAGGCGACACGCCTCACTGGGGGAACCCTCGTGTCCTTCGACGGCAGCGGCCACATGCCGAATGTGCGCGATCCGGTCAAGTTCAATCTGCTGCTGAAGGAATTCATCGAGGGGATCACAGGGCATCGCACGACCGAGCATTCGGCAGACCCGCTCTCAGGAGCACCCATGAAGAGCCATGTCTGGACACGCGGACTGAACCGGCGCAAGAAGGCGCTGTACCTCTCGTCACCGATCGGTCTCGGTCACGTCAGGCGAGACCTGGCCATCGCCGGAGAGCTCCGGGAGCTGCGACCCGAGATCGAGATCGACTGGCTCACCCAGCATCCAGTCACCCCCGTCCTCGAGTCGGAGGGCGAACGGGTGCATCCCGCGAGCGAGTGGCTGGCGTCCGAGTCCGGACACTTCGCCGACGAGTCGTCGGGCCACGACCTGCACTGCTTCCAGGCGCTACGACGGATGGACGAGATCCTCGTCGCCAACTTCATGGTCTTCCAAGAGGTGGTCGAGGAAGGCGAGTACGACCTGGTGATCGGCGACGAGGCATGGGACGTCGACCACTTCTGGCACGAGAACCCGGAGCTGAAGCGCGGTGCCCACGCCTGGATGACGGATTTCGTGGGCTTCATCCCCATGCCCGACGGCGGCGACCACGAGGCATACCTCACGGCCGACTACAACGCCGAGATGATCGAACACATCGACCGGTTTCCCCGCATCCGTGACCGCGCCATCTTCGTCGGCAATCGCGACGACGTGATTCCCGAGGTCTTCGGCGACGGTCTTCCCAAGATCCGGGATTGGACCGAGGCCCACTTCGAGTTCTCCGGCTACGTCACCGGCTTCACTCCCCCGACGCCGGACGAGGCCGCCGGCCTGCGCCACGAGCTCGGGTTCGGCGAGGACGAGAAGGTGTGTGTCGTCACCGTGGGCGGATCGGGCATCGGGCAGGATCTCCTCGAGAAGGCGATCGCCGCCTTCCCGATCGCAAAGCGAGCCGTGCCCGAGTTGCGCATGATCGCCGTCGCCGGCCCCCGGATCGATCCGGAGAGCCTGCCCTCGTACCCGGGTCTCGACGTCCGCGGCTACGTGCCGCGCCTGTACCGCCATCTCTCGGTCTGCGACCTCGCCGTCGTGCAGGGTGGCTTGACCACAACCATGGAGCTGACAGCAGCGAAGCGACCGTTCCTGTACTTCCCCCTGCAGCGCCACTTCGAGCAGAACTATCACGTGCGCCATCGACTCGACCAGTACGGAGCCGGACGCCACATGTCGTTCGCCGCAACCGACCCCGATGCGCTCGCAGCGGCGATGGTCGAGGAGATCGGGCGCACCGTCGACTACCGGGACGTCGAGACGTCTGGAGCACGACGCGCCGCCGCACTGCTCGCCGAACTGATCTAGACCCGAGGAGGGACCCATGACGTGAACCGATCTTTCATGCGGCAGAATTCGGTCGAACGACCGACCTAAGGAAACCCGAGACCAACGATGAGAGGAACCATCACATGAACAGCAAACGAAGGACTGGGTTGGTGCTGGCGGCATTGACCCTGGCACTCACTGCCATCGCGGCCGCACCGGGCCAGGCCGGCGCCGGCGGGGCGAGCTCGACCAGCGACATCGTGGCGTTCGCCGATCCGGCCACGACGATCGGCACGTCACATCTCGTGCGGACCAGCAGGGGCGTGATCGCCACCTTCCGCACCTCACAGCTTCCGGCGTCGGAGGCGCTCACGCTGTGGTGGGTCGTGTTCAACGATCCGAGTGGATGCTCCGGACCTTGCGGCGAAGACGAGATCTTCGTGGACGGCGATCCGCAGAAGGGCTTGAACTTGGCCGGTATCGAAGCCGCGGACATCGTCGCCGGCTACGCAGCCGGGGCCGTGAGCGATGCCAAGGGTCGCGCCTTCATGAAGGCGGCGGTGCAGGCCGGCGGCGACGTGGACGAGATCATCTTCGGCGATGGCCCGATCCTGAAGGACAGTGTCGGCGCCGAGATCCATCTCGTGGCTCGGAGCCATGGCCCGGCCATACCCGGAATGGTCGACGTGCAGACCGGCTCCTACGCGGGAGGGTGCGACGTCTTCCTGACACCTCCGGCCATCCCCCAGGCGGTCGGCGAGTGCGCCGACATCCACTTCTCGGTCCACATACCGTGACCCGGGGGGGACGCGCCCTGCCTCATCGCGGGGCGCGTCGCAACGGTTCGGGCTCCCGGGCGACCCGCCACCTCGTACACTCCCCTGCCATGGGTTTCGTGTTCTTCATCGTCTTCGGCGGAATCATCTTCGCCATGGCGGCCGCCCACAGCCGGGCTGTGGCGACCAGTTGGGAGAGCGCGGCACGTCGCCTGGGTCTGACCGCCCTCACGGGAGGCATCTTCACGCGCCCGACCTTGACGGGGCGGATCGGATCCATCGACGTTCACGTCCGCACCGTGAACAAGGGCAAGAACAACGTCTACACCGTCTACGCAGTTCGTTACCCGCAGCGAACCCGACCGTTCCGGATCAGCCGTGAGCACATGCTCTCCGGCTTCGCCAAGCTCTTCGGCGCCGAGGACGTGCCCATCGGCGACCACCGCTTCGACTCGTCCTTCATTGTGAAGGCCGACGATCCGAACGCCCTGGCCTTGTATCTCACGCCGAGCCGGCGGGTCGAGCTGCTCGGCTTCGCCGCCACCAACCGCTCGATGATCGCCACCGAGACGACGGTCGAGGCCACCTATCGCGGCGCGGAGTCACGCGCCGATCGTCTCGTGACCCGTGTGAAGCGGATCGTGGCCGTCGCCGAACAGCTCGCCGAGGACGACACCCACCATCTCGACGAGAACGAGGCCCTGTTTCATCGCCAGGCCGGAGATCTCGGACGCAGCGCTCGTGAGCTGGAGATGGTCGGCACGAAACGGCCGACCGACTATCGGACCCGCCTCGGTGAGGTCGAGGCGCGTGCAGCCGCAGACGAACTCGCCGCGGCCGAGGCCGAGATCGAGATGCTCGCCGCCGAGCTCCCCGAGGACGAGGAGGTCGAAGGCTGGCGGCGCGAGGTCTCAGCAAGCTCCATCCAGTCCGAGCCGAGCGCGGACGCCACCGAGACGGACATCCCCACCGACGAGATCATCCAGGATCTCTTCGGCAGCACGAAGCTCAGCTTCGAGACCGCAGAGCGATTCCGTCTCAGCTACAAGCATCGGGAGGTCGACTGGCAAGGCGTCGTGCGCTCGGTGCGCGACTACTCCACCGACTACGACTTCGGTTCCGAGGCCGGCGTCAAGGCCGTGATCACCGTCGCCGAGGTCCAGCACGACCTCTACGGCAATTCGACCATCGACGCCGTGGTGCAGTTCCCCGCCGGCACCGCGCTCGAACGCGACGACGTCGTCACATTCACGGGGCGCTTGCTCAAGGTCGACCCCTTGATGCGAAACATCTACGTCGCCAACGGCGAGCTCATCGACGACTGACGCCGACCCTCGCTCAAGTGCCGAACCGATCAACCACACGTCGGCCTCGCAGGTCCACCTCCCCCGTCCGGCTGCGCCGGCCGACCCCTCCGCCAGCGGAGGGGAAATGAAGCGCCCCCCAACGCGCCGGCCGACCTCCGCGAGCGGAGGGGACGAACCGCCGTCGGCCAAACGGCGAAAGAGCACCTCCAGACGCAAGGCGAAAGAGCACCTCCGGCCGCGACCGGCATGAGGGTTGAGCCGCGCCCGTGCGCTCGGCGACGAGGGCTTGTCAGACGCCCTTTTCGGTGGCGACCGAGTGCATTGCCCAGAGGACGTCCTTGATCGACGCGATGCCGAGCAGCTCACCGCCCTCCATGACCGGGACATGGCGATACCCGGCCGCGAGCATCCACTCGGCGACCTCTTCCACCGGGACATCCGGACCGACGGTGTCCGGGTCGGGCGTCATCCACGCCGCAACCGGCGCAGCGTCCAGGTCGGTTCCCTTCGCCACGGCGCGCAAGACATCGCGCTCCGTGAGAATGCCCGCCAGCCGACCGCCGTCGACGACACCCAGCGAACCGGTGCCTTCGGCGATCATGGCTCGAGCGGCTTCGGAAAGTGTGGTTGTCGGTCCGCACAGCCGCGCCGTGCCGCCGACCAGCGATCTGACCTGCATCCGGCCTCCTCATCCGATGTGGCAACACCGTACGCCACTTCGCGGACGTACGGGGTCTCCAGATTACAGGCCATTCGACCCTGGTGACCCTCGTCATCCGAACGTAGGAGGACGACCACCCGGCGACGGGAGCGAGCTCGATCGGGCTCAGAACCTCTCGGCGAGGTAACCAGGGAGCGCGTCGATGGCAATGCGATCCTGGGCCATCGTGTCGCGATCGCGCACGGTGACCTGTTGATCGTCGAGCGTGTCGAAGTCGATCGTCACGCAGTACGGCGTTCCGATCTCGTCCTGGCGGCGATACCGCCGCCCGATCGACTGCGTCACGTCGATCTCGATGTCGTAGTCCTCCCTGATGAGGTCGGCGACCTTCTGCGTGGTCTCGACGAGGTCGGGCTTCTTCGACAGCGGCAACACGGCCACCTGGATCGGAGCGAGACGCTTGTCGAGACGCAACACGATCCGCTCCTCCCCGTCCACGGTCTCCTCGCTGTACGCATCGAGGAGGAACGCGAACGTGGTCCGGGTGGCGCCGGCGGCGGGCTCGATGACGTGCGGGAAGAATCGTTCGTTGGTCTCCTGGTCGTAGTAGCGCAGGTCCTGGCCCGATTTCTCGGCGTGAGCACGCAGATCGAAGTCGGTGCGGTTGGCGATGCCCTCGAGCTCGTCCCACCCCCACGGGAAGTGGAAGTCGACGTCGTACGTGGCAGCCGAGTAGTGCGACAGCTCGTCGCTCTCGTGCTCGCGGAGCCGCAGGCTCTCGGGCTTCATTCCCAGATCGAGGTACCACTGCCTGCGAGCTTCGAGCCAGTACTCGAACCACTGCTGCGACTCCTCGGGTCGGCAGAAGAACTCCATCTCCATCTGCTCGAACTCGCGGGTGCGAAACACGAACTGACCTGGCGTGATCTCGTTCCTGAACGACTTGCCGATCTGAGCGATGCCGAACGGCAGCTTGAGCCGGCTCGTCCGTCGCACGTTCTCGAAGTTGATGAAGATGCCCTGGGCCGTCTCCGGCCGCAGATATACCTTGTTCTCGTCGGTGTGGACCGGTCCCATGTGCGTCTCGAACATGAGGTTGAAGTCCTTGGCCTCGGTGAACGTGTCCCGTTTGCCACACACCGGGCACTGACTCGGGTCCTCGAGCTTGTCGAGACGATGCCGGGTGTTGCAGTTGGTGCACTCGACGAGAGGATCGCTGAACGAGGAGACATGACCCGAGGCTTCCCACACCTGGGGCGACTGGATGATGGCCGAGTCGAGACCGACGACGTCGTCGCGCATGCGCACCATCGACTTCCACCACTGCTCCTTGACGTTGCGCAGCAGCGCCACCCCGAGCGGGCCGTAGTCGTAGGCCGAGCGGAGACCGCCATAGATCTCGCTCGACTGGAACACGAAGCCGCGCTTCTTGGAGAGGTTGACGATGGTGTCGAAATCGACGGGCATGGCGGTCACTTCCGGGGGTGTTGCGGAAGGCGGAAGGGTAGTCGGTGTCCGGCGAACGCCCAGCCGGCGCTCAGACGTTCACGCCTCCAAAGCGACGCTCCCGCCCCTGGTACTCGGCGATGCAGTCACGCAGCACGTGCCGATCGAAGTCCGGCCACAACACGGGGCTGAACACGTACTCCGAGTAGGCCGACTGCCAGAGGAGGAAGTTCGACGTGCGGTGCTCCCCGGACGAGCGGATGACGAGATCGGGCTCGGGCATCTCCGGCACGTAGAGCCGAGCAGCCAGGTCGCCCGGTCCGACCGCCTCGGGATCCACGTCGCCCGCCGCGACATCCCGCGCCAGCTGTTGCGCCGCCCGCCCCAGCTCGATCCTGCCGCCGTAGTTGAAGGCGAAGACGAGCTCCATGCGGGTGTTGTCCTTGGTGAGCTCGGCGGCGACCCGCATCCGGTTGCGGACGTCGTCCGGGACTCGGTCGTCGCCCAGCTCCCCGATGAAACGCATCCGAACGTTGCGCTCGTGCATCTGGTCACGTCTCGCCTCGAGCACGTCGACGTTGAACCGCATGAGGAAATCGACTTCATCGCTCGATCGGGTCCAGTTCTCGGTGGAGAACGTGTAGGCGGTCAGCCAGCCGATTCCCAGCTCCAATGCCCCTTCGATCACGTCGAACAGCGCCGTCTCGCCCTGGGTGTGACCAAACGTGCGATCGAGACCCCGCTGCGCCGCCCAGCGGCCGTTGCCGTCCATGATGAGAGCGACATGGAGCGGGATCCGCTCAGGGTCGAGCCCCTCCATGAGACCGGCGGCGTCAGCCATCGAACACGGCCATCGACTCGAGGCGCCGCTCGAGGTGGTACTCCATGAAGCGGCGGGCGACACCTCGGGCTTCGCCGGTGAACTTCGGCTCGGCATCGGGGAGGTCGGCCAGATCGCCGGCGGCGATCGCAGCGAGGTACGCCGTGAGGCCGTCGCGCAGCGCATACGCACCGGACACACGACAGCGCTCGCAGAGCACGCCGCCGGCCGAGAACGAGAAGAACCGCAGGTCGTCGGTGCGCCCGCATCCGGCGCAGTGGTCGAGAGCAGGTGCCATGCCGATGGCAGCCGCGGCCTTGAGGAGATACGCCGTGAGCAGGTCGGGGTGCGGCTCCTCTTCCCGATCGAGGACCCGCAGCCCTCGCTGGAGCAGCAAGAACAGACGGAGTTCGGGCTCGTCCTCCCCCGCCACCATGTCGGCGACCTCGACCATCGTCCCGGCGAGCATCACGCGATCCAGATCCGTGCGGAGATGGGGATAGGGCTCGATCAACGTCGCCTGCGTGATCGTGTCGAGATTGCGGCCCTCGTACACGACCAGATCGACATGACAGAAGGTCTCCAGCCGCCCACCGAAGCGGCTCTTCGTCTTGCGCACCCCCTTGGCGACGGTGCGCAGCTTGCCACGGTTGGGGCTCAGCAAGACGACAACGCGATCCGCCTCGCCGAATGGATAGCTGCGAAGCACGATCCCCTGGTCGTTGCGGAGCGCCATGCCTGCCAGGTTACGCCGGAACCCGCAGGAGACATGCGATGGGCGCGGCATCCCCGACCGGCATCCGGTTCGACTCGGGATCGTGCGACACTCGGGGCAGCCAACCGAGGAGCAGCATGGAACTCTTGGATCAGGACACCCGCCGTTCGTGGCTCGCCGACCATCCGGAGTGGGCACTCGACGGCGAGACGATCAGCCGCACGTTCGCCCACCGTGACTTCAAGGAAGCGATGGGTTTCGTGACTCGCGTGGCCCTCTCCGCCGAGGTCGCCGACCACCATCCCGACATCGACATCCAGTGGAACAAGGTCACGCTCGTCCTCACGACGCACGATGCCGGCGGGCTCACCGCCAAGGACACCGACCTCGCCGCGGAGATCGACGCCTACTGATTCGAGCAGGCCTTCACCGTGATGGTGAAGGGCTCCGACCGGGTGCGGTTTCCCGCCCGGTCGACGACGAGGATCGAGGCCGTGAGCAGCGACTCGCCGCCGGGTTCCACCAGCCCGGACCCGAAGGTGAATGATCCGGTGGCGACCCCGTCGGACACCGCCATCCGGGTCTCACCGCTGAGCGGCACGCCATCGAACACCGCGGACCACTCGATGGTCGCCGTGGCGATGCCCGAGGTGTCGGACACGGCGACGGCGACGTCCGAGCGTGATGGCCCGAAGGGGCAGGAGGCGCCATTGGGACGCAGCTCCCACACGACATCCTCACTCACCAACACGTCGCCGACCTCCGGACCGACGAAGTCGTCGAGGCGGACGACCACCAGGACCGTCGTCGATTGCCCGCCCGGGTCCGTTGCCTCGACTGCCAGGGTCAGCGGATACAAGATCGGTTCGGCCTCACGCGCCGTCCGCACGATTCCGGACTTCGAGACCGTGACGGCGTTCGCCGGATCTCCGTTCAGTTCCCGGAAGGTGAGGGTCCCACCCTCGGGATCGGTGACTTGGACCCGGGCGATGTTCGTGCCCGCCGCTGCAAACGGCGTCACCAACATCTGCTGATCCCTGCCGGTCGGGGCCTCGTCGATGTCGCGAACCCGCACCACCACCTCGAAGCGGCGACTCGCCCCCGAGGCATCGGTGACGACCGCCGCCACGGTCAACCGACTCGTTGACTCGTGATCGAGCGAATCGAGCAGCTCGACGCGCCCCGACGGCGATATCGACACGAGCGAGACGGACTGCCCCAGGGCGAAGCTGAAGGAGTCGCCCTCGGGATCGGTCGCCCGCAATGTCCCGACGAGCGATCCGACCGGGCTGTTCTCGTCGATGGTGAAGCTCGAACGGGTGACCGTGGGAGCATCGGGCACGGCGACCACCTCGACCGCGACCTGGACATCCACGGGATCGGTGCCGTCGCTCACCCGATAGGCGAAGGAGTCGCTTCCGAAGACGTCGGGCGCCGGCTCGTACACGATCTCGCCTGACGAGAACCGCAGCGAGCCGCCGAGCGCGGTCGTCTCCTCGGGCAACAGCACCACGAGCTCGTCGCCATCGGCATCGGACCAGCCGTCGAGGGCCGGGATGCCGATGGCCACGTCCTCGTCGGTCGTGACGCTCAGACGGACAGGACCTGCCGGGAGGTCGTTCACCGCGGCCAGGGACACGAGGACCGGGAAGGCGACCTCGGTGGTTCCGTCCGAGACGACGACCTGGAACGAGTCGATCCCGTTGTAGTGGGGGGCCGGGATGTAGAGGAGACCCTCGTCCACCGTTCCGCCACTCACGCTGATGGCATCGAAGCCCACGACGTCGAGCCCGTCGTCGTCGACGTCGCTCACCCAATCCGAGACCACGACCTGGACGGGCTCGTCCTCCACTCCCTCGAGCGCAGCAAACCGGATCACCTCGGGGACGTCGTCGACCGGGATGATGGTGAGGCGGACCGTCGCCGACGACTCGGTGCCGTCGTCGGCCACCACCGTGTACGCAAAGGTGTCGGGGCCGTTGTAGTTCGGATCCGGCACGTATCGGACGACGGGACCCACGACCGCGGCGACGCCGTGCTCCGGGTCCTCGGACACCACGATCGTGCCGGCGCCACCGTCGTTGGCGAGGACGTCGATGTCGACGGGGGTGTCCTCGTCCGTCTGGGCGCTGTCGGCCGTCGCCAGGACGACGGGGGCTGCGAGTTGCGTGGTGGGTGACACCGTCGTCGGTGAGGGATCCGGCGAACGCACCACCTCTATCACCCTCGCGCCGAGCGGTTTGAGGATGTCGTTCCACGCCAGCATCCCCACGAGGACGAAGGCCACGGCACCGGCGAGCATGGCGAGCAAGCCGAGGGGGGTGGCGAGCCTGCGACGCAACGTGACCGGAGCCACCGCGGTGCCAACCGCTGCCGGCTGCGGTGGCACTGCGGGGACCACCTTGAGGGCGCCGAGCACCTGCAGCGGCGAGTAGCGAGTGGCCCGGCGTTCGGAACACGTGTCGCACGAGGCGATGTGGGCGCGAGCAGTCTCCAGCGACGATGCCTGGTCGAGATCGGCGCAGGAATGCTCCGTGTCCCTGCGAAGCAACTGGACGGCGATCGCCTCGGCGGCCGTCCGCTTCATCTCCTGGACGGCCTCGGCGGCGTCCAGCTGCTCGATCCCGAGGATGGGCGCCAGCTCGGATGGCTCGAGCCCGCGCCGGAGATGGAGATCGACGACCGCCTGCGTCTGACGATCGAGGCGGGTGACGGCGTCCCAGACGTCGGCCGTCAGCTGCTCGTCGATCGGCCGTGCCTCGTCACGCAGATCGACGACGACCTCGACGTCATCCGTGAGATCGGTGAGAACGGTGGGGAGGAGATCGGGCAGGGCCATCACCCTCCGGTGAGCTGCTGCGTACGCCCAGGCCACAAACGTGTCATCGACTGTCGGCGGCGACGTCGCCACCGAATCGAACACCTCGTCGGCGATCGTGCGGGCCGTCTCGACGGAAGCCGTCATCCGCAGCGCGAAGTCGAAGACGGATGCCCAATGGCGCGCCCGCAACGACGCACCCGCGTCCCCTTCCCCATCGCGGAGGCGCCGTACGAGGTCGTTGTCGCTCGGCGTCGTCCTGGGCGTCATGCGTCCTGTCCTGGCGTCAGGCCACGCTAGCGGCACAGACCGGAGGACAAGACACAATTTCGCGAACTGTGGCGACGGAGCGTGGCCGGGAGCGCGCCCTCAGAAGCCGAGCCGATCCAGCAACTGCTCCCGGCGCTGCCAGTCACGTTCGACCCGCACTCGCAGATCGAGATACACGGGGGCGGCGAAGAACCGCTCGAGATCGGCACGCGCCTCCTCACCGACCTGTTTGAGCAGCGCTCCGCCCTTGCCGATGACGATGCCCTTCTGCGATGGCCGCTCTACGTAGATGGTGGCCGGGACATACACGGTGCCGTTGTCGCGTGTCTCCATGTCGCCGACGACCACGGCCAACGAATGGGGAAGCTCCTCACGCAGTCGCGACAAGTACTTCTCCCGCACCAGCTCGGCGGCGACGAAGGCATCGGGTTGATCGGTGCGCATGTCGGGCGGGAAGTAGGCGGGCCCTTCAGGGAGCAGGGCGAGGACCTCGTCCACCAGCGGCTGGAGCCCCTCCGATTCGAGTGCCGAGAGCGGCACGTACGCGGCGAAGTCCCACTCGCCGGCGATGGCGAGATGCTCCCCGATCTCGTGAGGAGCAGCCTTGTCGGTCTTGTTGACGACGACGACCGTCGAGGCCTTCGCGGGCCCGAGCCGCTCGGCGATCATGCGGTCGCCCGGCCCGATCTGCTGAGTCGCATCGAGGACGAAGACGATCGCATCGGCGTCGGCGATGGACCGATCGACGAGTTCGTTGAGCCGCGTGCCGAGTGCGGTGCGGGGTCGATGGATGCCAGGCGTGTCGACGAACACGAACTGGGCCTCGGGATCCTCGAGGGTGAGCACGCCACGGATCGTGTTGCGCGTCGTCTGTGGTCGACTCGAGGTGATGGCCACCTTGTCACCGACGAGCGCGTTGACGAGCGTCGACTTGCCGACGTTGGGCCTGCCCACCACCGAAACGAAGCCGGACCTCATGAACGGGAGCGGAGCCGGACGCGACCAATGCGTCGCTTCCGGACCTCCTCGGCGACGAACACGTGGCTCTCGAACTCGAAAGCCTCGCCCTCGTCTGGGACTCGTCCAGCGAGAGCCAGCACGAGGCCGCCAACGGTGTCCCATTCCTCGTCCGGCAGGTCGATGCCGATGAGGTCGGAGAGCTCGTCGATACCGAGCCGGGCGTCGATGAGGAAGGCCCCGTCCTCGAGCGGCTGCACCATCGGCTCTTCTTCGTCGTACTCGTCGACGATCTCGCCGACCAGCTCCTCGAGCAGGTCCTCGATGGTGACGAGACCGGCGGTGCCTCCGAACTCGTCGACGGCGATGGCCATGTGGATCTGGCGCTCCTGCATCTCGCGGAGGAGCGCCGCCACCAGCTTGGTCTCCGGCACCAACGAGGCAGGACGCATCACGTCTGCGCAACGGCGCTCATCATCTTCGGGCAGCCCGAGCAGGTCACGGGCGTAGAGGATCCCCAACACGTTGTCGGGGCCACCGCCCAGCACCGGGATCCGGGACCGCCCGTGCTCGATGATCACTGCGAGCGCCTCGGACGTCCGGACCTCCCCCTCCACGGCGATCATGTCGGTCCGGGGGGTCATGACCTCGCGCACGATGGTGTCCGTGAAGTCGATCACCGACTCGATCAGCTCGCGCTGCCCGGCATCCATGTCCGAGTCCTCGTCCTCGTCCTCGTCCTCCTCGTCCTCGTCGTCGGTGACGAGGTCGACTGCGGCCATGCCGAAGGCGACCGCATGCTTGAGCCACCAGCTCAGGGCATAGGCGATCCGTTGCGGACGGTTGCGACCGATCGAACGGGGCAACAGGTCCCCGGCGAACACGAGCACGAGGCCGAGCCCGATCAGCGCTGCGGCGAGGCCGAGGCCGTCGAACAGCACGGTCAATGCCCACGTCGACGGGATCGCGGCGAGGGCGAGCAGGAACGTGTGAACGGCGCCGAGCGCAGGCTGGAGACGGATCCGATCTTCGAGCAGGTCTGCGACCACCGTCGCCCGGCCGTCGCCGGCCGAGGCATCGCGGAGGGCGTCGACACGCAAGGTACGCACCAGTGAGGCGCCGCCGGCACGCGTCAGACCGGTGACGGCGAGGAGGACTGCGGCAATGGCGAGGGCGACGGTGCTCATCGCCGCTCCATGCCGAAGCCGGCAAGCACCACGCGCTCGCGATCTTCCATGTGCTCGGCCTCCGTGTCCACGACGTGGTCGTAGCCGAGGAGATGGAGGAGTCCGTGTACGACCATCAAAGCCATCTCGTCCTCGAACGGTACCTGGTCGCGCTCGGCGTTTCTCGCGACCACGCGCGGGCAGATGAAGACATCACCCAGCACGACCGGCGGTCCGTCGTCGAGCTGCACCGGCGGTGTCCCCGGAGTCAGCGCTTCGAGGGGGAAGGAGAGCACGTCGGTGGGACCCTCCTTGCCCATGTGGGTGCGATTCAGATCTGCCATGGACGACTCGTCGACGATCGTGATCGCCACCTCGGTTGCGTCGGGCAGGCCCTCGACGGCCAGTGTCGCCAGCGCCACATCCGTGAGCAGACCTGGTTGCAGCGGATCGTCCTGTTCGTCGGTCAAGTGGACGATCACTGATCCTCCGCCGGCGGACCGGGGAAGCCCGGGTACGGGATCCGGGTGTGGTAGTACCCGATGAGCGCCTCGACGATGGCGTGCTTGACCCTCGTGAGGTCCCCGAACGTGAGATTCGACTCGTCGAGCTGACGGTCCTCGACCTTCTCCCCCACGACCGAGTCGACGAGCTTGCGCAGGCTGTCCGCGGTCGGGTCCTCCTGCTGGGCCAACGAGCGGGCGGCGCCCTCCACGGCGTCGCACAGCATGAGGATGGCCATCTCTTTGCGCCTCGGCTTCTGCCCTGCGTGACGGAAGTCCTTGGGGTCGACACCCGGATCGTCCTCGAGCGCCTGGTGATAGAAGTAGCGCATGAGACCGGTTCCGTGGTGCTGCTCGACGCCATCGGCGACTTCTTCCGGGATGCGGAATTCGCGAGCCAGCCGCCGCCCGTCGATGACGTGGTTGCGGATGATCTGCGCGGATTCCTCGGGCTCGAGCTCGTCGTGGGGGTTCGAGACACCGAACTGGTTCTCGATGAAGTACTGCGGATTCTCCGTCTTGCCGAGGTCGTGGTAGTACGCAGCGGCCTGGGCGAGCAGAGGGTTGGCGTCGATGGCGCGTGCCGCTTTCCCGGCAAGCGTGCCGACGAGGATCGAGTGGTTGAACGTCCCCGGAGCCATCTCCTCGATGTGACGGAGGGCGGGATGGTTCCTGTCGGTCAGGTCGAGCAGCGTGATCGTCGTGGTCACCCGGAAGAGGCTCTCGAGAGAGGCGACCACACCCTGGGCGACGAGACCACCGACCAGGCCACCGATGAACCCGAAGACGGCGGCCTGGACACCCGTAGAGAAGTCATGGAACAACCATGCGATGCCACCGGCCAGCGGCACCATGACGACGGCCGAGTACGACACCGCGGCACGGAGCGCACGACGGCTCGAAGCAGCCGAGACGAACGAGACCGGGGCCACGGTGGCGGCGGCGGCATAGAGCGTGACGCCCGTGTCGCCGGTGGACACCCCTGTGAAGATCGCCACCGGCACGGAGATGAGAAGGGCGGTTCTCGGGTCGTAGAGGATCGCCGCCGCGTACCCGAAGATCACGGCAGGCAGCAGATACGCCGTCTCCGGGGTCGAGCTGTCGGAGATCACCTCCGGGATCCGCGAGACGAGCGCGGCCAGCCCGACGAGGATCCCGAGGATGGCGAAGTGTTTCGGCTCCGACCAGAGGTTGGGCGCCAGCCGCCACAGGAAGAAGGCCGCCAGCAGCACGGCGAGGCCGCCGACGAACGCCACGGCGAGCAGCGACGTGCCCTCCTCGGGCTCGAGGAGATTCATGCGCTCGATCGCCGCCAGCTGGATGGTGTCGACCGGCTCACCCTCGACGACGATGGTGTCGTTGGGGAAGAACTGGACGGTCACCTCGGGCACGGCCGCTGCTGCTTCATCACGGAGCCGAGCGTTCTCCTCCTCATCGGGACGCTGATTGATCTCCAGAGCGTCGTTCATGACGCGGGCCACGGCCGTACTGCCCGACGAGGCCGTGATGGGTGCGATCCCCGCCGCCTCGAAGAGGGCTGGATCGATCACCTCGAGATCCAGACCGGGGACGTTGAGCAGCGCCTCGTTGCCGAACAGCTCGTCCCTTGCGTCGTCGAGCGCATCGTCGTTGCGGATCTCACCACCGAGAATGTCGGCGAGCCGCGATTCGATACCGTCCTTGAGGTTCTCCCAGAACCCGAGTTCGCCTGCCTCGACGAGATCGAGGTTGTGGTTGTAGAGGACGATCCACGCAGGGATCACGTCGACGAAGCGCCCGTACTGCCGTTCGATGAGAAGGATCTGCTCCTCGACGGGACGCCGCTCCGGTACCGGGATCGTGGTCGTGGTACCTGGAGCTTCGGTCGTCGTGACGACGGTGGTGGTCGTCTCGCCCTCGACCAACGTCGTGGACGAGCCCTCGACGACGGTCGTGGTCGTCTCCGGTGCTTCGGTCGTCTCGGGCGGCAGGGTCGAACTCGGCGGCACGATGCTCGGGTCGATCGTCGTCGGAGTCACGGCCGGCGGCACGACGAACGCATTGCTCTCCACTTCGAAGAGGAAGCCGAGGACATCCGAGCGGACCTCGGCGTCTTTCCCTGGTATCTGCTCATAGACCACCGGAACGTTCGCCCGGGCTCTCGCCCGTTCGGCCTGGGTGGCCGCCTCGTCAGGGATCTCCACCCGCTGCGTGGCGACGAACGTCTGCGGCGAGGGCTGGCCCAGTGTCAGCTCGATCGGTTCTTCGGCAGGGCTGCGACCGACGACGAGCGCCATCGCCACGAAGACGACGGCGACAGCGATCGTGAGGACATTGAGCGGGACCTTGTAGCGCTGGGCGAGATCGGTCATCGGTCGCGCCTCGCCTCGTGGTCCTCGTAGGCGGCGACGATCGCGGCCACGATGCGGTGACGGACGACGTCGTCGGCCGCGAGATAGCCGAAGCCGATGCCGTCGACATCGGAGAGGATTCGCTCGACCGTGCGCAACCCGCTGGCCTTCCCGGCCTGGAGATCGACCTGGGTGACATCGCCGGTGATCACCATCTTGGAGTTGAACCCGAGCCGCGTGAGGAACATCTTCATCTGCTCGGGCGTCGTGTTCTGCGCCTCGTCGAGGACGACGAAGGCATCGTTGAGGGTACGGCCCCGCATGTAGGCCAGCGGGGCGATCTCGATGGTTCCCCGTTCCATCAGCCGTGCCGTCTCGTCGACACCGAGCATCTCGTAGAGGGCGTCGTAGAGGGGACGGAGATAGGGATCGACCTTGGCGGCGAGATCTCCGGGGAGGAACCCGAGCCGTTCGCCGGCTTCGACGGCGGGCCGCGACAGCACGATCCTGCGGACCCCACCCGAGAGCAGCGCCTCGATGGCGCACGCCATCGCCAGATAGGTCTTGCCGGTGCCGGCCGGGCCGATGCCGAACACGAGGGTGTTCTCCCTCACCAGATCCACGTAGGCCTTCTGACCCCGTGTCTTCGGTCGCACCACTCGCCCCCGACCGACCTTGATCGAGTCGGTGAACACGGCGGAAGGTGCCGGCACGTCCTCCTTGACCATCGCCACGACACGGGTGATCCGGTCGCCATCGAGATCCTGGCCCTGCTGCACCAACACGAGGAGCTCCTCGATGACGGTACGCGCCGGAACGGCGTCCGCACCAGAGATCTCGATCTCGTTGCCCCGCGCCACGATGAGCGTTTCAGGGAACGCCGACTCGACTTGGCGGAGATGAATGTCACGCTCGCCGAGCAGCTCCTGCATCACGTGGTTGCTGGCAACGGTGATGTGGAGCGAATCTTCGGTCGCCGGTGTGAGGGAGATGTCGGTCATGAGGGAACGGTCCTCGACGCGTCGCATCGTTGGTGATCAGGGGGAGCACGATGCGGTCGCATCGAGACATCGGGAAGTATAGGGGATGCGGCGGCCTGCACCCCCACCCGGCCGTCACTCGACGTGCCGGTTCGGCTCACGGGATCACAGCGGACCGGACCGCATCAGTCGATTTCGTGCGTCAGCTTCAGGCCGTCGATGCTCTCGGCGATCCCCTCGACGGACTGGTCGACGAGCATCGACAGCGTGCGCAGGTCGTTGCTGCGAATCGTCAGGACCTTGCCATTGAAGTCTTGACGCATCATCTGGATGCCACGCAGGAACCGCTCCACGACGACGGCGTCGTCGCCCGAGAGCTGCTCGACCCGGTTCAGGTCGATGGTCATCCCGCCGGTCGTGACCGGCACGGGAGTGCTCTCGTCGGATTCGGCCGGAAGCAGCTGTGTCACCGGCACGCCATAGAACATGGAGAGCCGGCGAAGGCGCGGTACGGAGAGGCTCCGCTCGCCACGCTCGTAGGCGCCGAGCACGGCAGCCTTGAACTCCTGGTCGGACACCCGCTGCACGTCCTGCAGCGACATGCCCCGCTGCTTGCGGATCGATCGCAGGCGCCGGCCCACGAGCTCGTTGTACGTCGGCATGGGTGCCGCCTCCTCGCACGTCACGGAGAGCGTTCATCAACCGCTCTCAGTGTCTGAAGTGTAGCCATCGCCGGGGTGGGGCCAGCGGATTTTCGGTCATCGAGCCGTCGCCACACGCCAGTCCGTGTGGGACGACCGGTGACGCTCAGTGACGCCCGACCAGGTCCAGACAGTGGGCGGCACCCACGATGGCCGCGGTCTCGGTCCGCAGCACGCTCGGCCCGAGCCGCACCTTGCGGTCGAAGCTGGCCAGCTCCTGCGGCGTCAGCCCTCCTTCAGGACCGACCACCAGACCGATCGGTCGTGAGCGAACGACGTCGACGCGTCCGCCTGACCGGTCGGCGGCGAACCACTGGACCGTGGGATCGAGCGCGGCCAGGGGCACCGCGTCTTCGACGGTCATCGCCCACACGCCGCGCGACTGCTGGAGGGCGGCCGCGGCCCAAGCGACCGCCCTGTCGGCACGCGGGGGCCGGCCCTGGGAGTACGTCGTCGTGATCCACTGCAGGCGATCGACCCCGAGCTCGGCGAGCTTCTCGACGATGAAGCGACAGCGATCCTGATTCGTCGGGGCGGCGACCGCGACCGTGACCGATGGCGACCGGGCGGGCTCGGCTACCTCTTCGCCACGCACCACGGCAGTGCCGGTGAAGCGACCGGAGCCGAAGGTCCCTGCCCCATCGGTGTAGGTGACCGGCGAGTCGTCCGAGCGGCGCAGTACCCGAACCAGGTGGTGCCGCAGCACGTCGCCGACCGGGACCTCGGCATCGGTCCACGGGGTGGGCAGCAGCACGTGCGGGACGTGACCCACGGCGTCAGCGCTTCCGGCGGCGCCGGCCTTTCGGCTCGACCACACCTTCATCGCTCTCCGCAGCGAACGCCCGCAGCGCATCCTCTTGGGCCGGCGTGAGCCGGTCTGGGACCACGACGTCGATCTCGATGAGCAGATCGCCACGGCCCCGGCGTCGCAGGCGCGGCATGCCCTTCCTCGGCATGCGGAACACGGTGCCGGGCTGCGTCCCCGCCGGCACGTCGAACTCGAACGCTTCCTCGTCGATGAGCGGCACGGCCAGCGTGGTGCCGAGCGCGGCCTGGGCGAGACCGATCCGTGCCCTGTGCACGAGGTCGTCTCCGACCCTTTCGAACCTGGCATCGGGAGCGATCTTGATCTCGACGTACAGATCGCCCGCAGGCGCGCCAGGCTCCCCGATGCCCCCGCGCCCCGTGATGCGGAGCCTGGTGCCGTGCTCGACGCCCTCGGGGATGTCGACGGTGAGATCGTGCTCGCCTTGCGTGCGGCCCGCTCCCCGACAGGTCGCGCACGGATGATCGATGATCGTTCCTCGGCCCTGACAGGTCGTACAGGTGCCGACCGTCACCATCGAGCCGAGCAACGTGTTGCGGGTCACCTGGACCTGGCCGCGACCGGCGCACGTGGGGCAGGTTCGCGGGTCGTGACCGGGCTCGGAGCCCGTGCCCTGGCACACGTCGCACCGTTCCGGAGCCACGAAGCTGATGACCTCCGAGGTTCCGGTGGCTGCCTGCTCGAGCGTCAGCTCGACGGTCACTGCGACATCGGGCCCGCGCCGCGGCCCCACCTGTCGACCGAACCCGCCGAATCCGGCACCGCCGAACGATCCACCGAAGAACTCACGGAGGATGTCGTCGAGACCGCCGAAGTTCGAGAACAGGTCACCTGCCCCGATGGTCTCGCCGCGGTCGTAGCGAACACGACGCTCCGGATCGGAGAGCACCTCGTAAGCCTCCGCCACCTCCCGGAACCGCTCCTCGGCCGACGGATCGTCCGGGTTGGCATCGGGATGGGTCTCACGGGCGAGGCGCCGAAAGGCCTTCTTGATCTCGTCGGGTGTTGCGTCCCGCGCCACACCGAGGGCCTCGTAGTAGTCCTTCATGTCAGCCGCCGAGACGATCCTCGAGACCCTCGCCGACCTCCTCGACGAGGGTGATCGAGCGCCGATAGTCCATACGGGTTGGGCCGAGCACACCGACACGTCCGGTGGTGTCTCCCACCGCGTACGAGGTGGACACGACCGAGAAGTCGGACTCCTCGTCGATCTCACGGCCGATCTTCACCGACGTGCCGTCCTCCCCCGCCAGCAGGCTGCGCAGCCCATCGGTCTCGAGCAGTTCGAGGACGCGGTGCACCTGAGCGATGTCCTGCCAGAGCTCCGCCAGCTGGCTCCTGCCACCGACGTACAGCTCGCGGGTGCTCTCCTTCATCCCACTCATGGCCTGGGCGACCTTCTCGGCGATACGGATGCTGTGCTCCGGCAGCTCCGTGGAGAGACCACTCACGACGCTGGCCGCCTCGCTGACGGTGCGGCCACGCGCCGCCGTCTCCACGACCGCCTCGACCTCCTCGATCTCGCGGTCGGACAGCGGGGCGTCGATCGGGACCAGCTCGCGGGCGACGCGACCGCTCTCGCCGATGGTGATCGCCATCAACGCCTGCGAGCCGGCGTGCACGAGGTGGAAGCCACGAACCGTCTCGACCCCGAACCCCGGTCCGATGACGACGGCCGGGTAGTGCGAGAGGTCGGAGAGCAGATCGGACGTCTGCTCCAGGAGTCGCGACAGTTCGTCGTTCATCGTTGCGAAGAACGACTCGATCCTCGACCGCGTTGCCGCCCGGAGCCTCGTCGGCGAGCAGTGGTCGACGTAGAAGCGGTACCCGTTGTGGGTTGGGACCCGGCCGGATGACACGTGCGGCTGAGCCACGAAGCCGTACGACTCGAGCTTGGCGAGATCGTTGCGCACCGTCGCCGATGACACGTCGAGACCGCTCCGCTCGAGCAGCGCGGAGGAGCTGACCGGCTGCCCGGTGCGGATGTACTCCTCGACGAGGGTCTGCAGAAGGCGCGAAAGACGATCGTCGATCATGTCCGAAAGTTAGCAGTGACCGGGGTCAGTCCCGGCCGTCGAGCGCTGCATCCAGTGCATCGGCGAGGCCCAGCACGGCTCGACTCACCTCGTCGGTGAGTAGAGGGCGACTCACGATCAACCGGCCTGCCTCGACGGCGGCGACACCGGCAGCCGTCATCCGTTCGATGTCGGGATCGTCGGCGACAACGGTCTCGGCGCGGCCCAGGGCGACCCCGGCGACGCGGCGCAGCCCCAGCATCAGGCGCTCCGCCTCTCGTTCGCCCGGCGTCGACTCGTCCACGCCGGCCCGAGGCCGCTCACCGGCCGCGACACGTTCGAGATAGGCGTCGAGGCGGCGGACGTTTCGGAAGCGCACGCCGTCACGATGACCGTGGGCGCCGAGCCCCACGGCTTCGTACTCCCCTGCTGCCCACGTTCCGAGGTTGTACCGACACGCATGGCCAGGACGAGCGAAGTTGCTGACCTCGTAGCGAACGAGACCCGCATCTCGAGCTGCCGCGCCCAGCCGCTCGTAACGGTCTGCCTGCACGTCGGCATCGGGAGCGGGAGCGCCTGCGGAGACCGCCCTCGACAATTCCGTGCCGCGCTCCACGGTCAGCGCATAGGCGGATAGGTGCGTCGTACCGAGCGCCATCGCCGTCTCCAGGGTGCGGGCCCACGACGACTCGGTCTCGCCGGGCGTGCCGTAGATGAGATCGAGGCTCACGGTCGTGAACCCGGCATCGAGCGCAGCCAGCATCGCGGTCTCGGCCTCGGCTGCGGTGTGGGTCCGACCGAGGGCTCGCAGCACCTCGTCATCGAACGACTGCACGCCCAACGAGATCCGGGTGAAGCCGAGCCGCCGCCACTCCGCCACCGACGACGCATCGACGTCCTCCGGGTTCACCTCCAGAGACACCTCGGCCTCGTCGACCAACCCGAACCGCGCCTCGATCGCATCCAGCAGCAGCCCCAGCTCGGCAGCCGGCGTCGCCGACGGCGTACCCCCACCCAGATTCACCGCGTCGAGCGGCTCCCACGGGTCCGTCATCTCCAGCTCACCCAGCAACGCTGCGGTGTATCCCGACACGCCCGGCCGGCCTTCG
>CAYFYC010000053.1:0-6604 GCA_964347305.1 uncultured Acidimicrobiaceae bacterium
CCGTTTCACCGAGGCGTCGCTCGTCAAGCGCTTGGAGGAGCTCGGCATCGGCCGGCCCTCCACCTACGCATCGATCATCGAGACGATCCAGTCCCGGGACTACGTCTACAAGAAGGGCACGGCGCTCGTCCCCACGTTCACCGCCTTCGCCACCGTGGCGCTGCTCGAGTCACACTTCACCGATCTCGTCGACTACGCGTTCACGGCGAAGATGGAGTCCGACCTCGACGCCATCGCCTCCGGCGACCGTGAGGCGATCCCGTGGCTCAAGGAGTTCTACTTCGGAAACGGTCATAGCGGTCTCAAGACGATGGTGGATGCCAATCTCGAGGAGATCGACGCCCGAGAGATCAACGCGATTCCCATCGGCGCGGATGACGACGGCGAGGAGATCGTGGCGCGTGCCGGCCGGTACGGTCCCTACCTCCAGCGAGGTGACGACACCGTGTCGCTCCCCGAGGATCTCCCGCCCGACGAGGTCACCGTCGAGAAGGCCGTCGAGCTGCTGGCCACACCGTCTGGCGACCGCGTGCTCGGCACCGACCCGGAGACCGAGCTGCCGGTGATCGCCAAGCCCGGCCGCTTCGGGCCGTACGTTCAGCTGGGCGAGCCCGAGCCCGGAGCCAAGGCCAAGCCGAAGACGGCGTCGCTGTTCAAGACGATGAGCCTCGAGACGATCACCATGGACGAGGCCTTGCGGCTGCTCAGCCAGCCCCGTGAGGTCGGGTCGCATCCCGAGGATGGAGAGCCGATCACGGCACAGAACGGTCGCTACGGCCCGTACCTCAAGTGGGGCAAGGAGACGAGGAGCCTGACGGAGGAGGAGCAGATCTTCTCGGTGACGCTCGACGAAGCCGTCGCCATCCTCGCTCAACCCAAGCGACGGGGCCGCGGCACTGCCGCCGCTCCAGTCCGGGAACTCGGTGAGGATCCGGTGAGCGGCAAGCCGGTGGAACTGCGAAACGGACGATTCGGTCCCTACGTCACCGACGGCGAGTTCAATGCTTCCCTCCGCGTCGGCGACACCGTCGAGGAGATCACGCTCGAGCGGGCCTCGGAGCTGCTCGTGGCCCGCCGCGAACGCGGCCCTGCGAAGAAGCCGAAGGCGAAGAAGAAGTAGCGAGACGGCGGCTCGCCCGAGCCGATCGAAGCCGGTCGGGTGCCCTATCCTTGACCCACGCCAGCACCGGTCGGGAGTCCATGGTCGATTCTCTAGAACCGCGATCCGCGTGGTCGCTCATACGCGAAGGCACGTTCTCCCGGCTCTGGTGGGCGAGCGTGATCTCGAGCACCGGCGACTGGGTCACGATCTTCGCCACGATCGCGTTGGGCAACGAGATCGCGGGGGGTCAGGGCGTCCTGGTCGCCATCTTCTCGCGGATCGTGCCCGGGCTCGTCTTCGGGCCCGCGGTCGGGGTCCTCACCGATCGCATCGATCGGCGGCGCCTCATCGTGATCGCCGACGTGGGCAGGGGCGTGGTGGTCCTGCTCCTGCTCTTCGCATCGAACCTCCCGATCCTCGTCATGGTGACCGTCCTCAGCGAGTTCCTGAGCCTGCTCGGGCAATCACCACGCGCCGCCATCGTGCCGCGCCTCGTGCACGAGGTGAACATCGTCAACGCCAACAGCCTCATCCTCGGCGCCACCTACGGCACCATTCCTCTGGGCGCCGCGGTCAACTTCGTGCTCTCGGGCCTCCCGGCCCTGACGCTCGGTGCGGTGATACCGCCTGAGACGAGCAACTTCGCGTGGGCGTTCATCGTGGACTCGATCACCTACCTGGTCTCGGGGCTCATCATCGCCAGCCTCCCGAAGATGGAGACGAAGCTGGCGAAGGCGCGCCGCACGCAGAGCGACGACGCGACTTCGTCCAAAGGCGACCTGAAGGACGGGGCGCGATTCCTGGTACGGACGGCTTCGGTTCGCCGGGTGATCCTCTCGATCGCAGCTGCGCTGTTCGGTGGAGGCGTGATCATCGCGGTGGGTCCGAAGTTCGTGAACGAAGGGCTCAACGCCGACAGCGCGGGCTTCTTTGCCGTGGTGACGATGCTGGGGCTGGGAGCGGCGGCCGGCATCGGGGCGATGTCGCTGCTCTCGGACACGTTGTCGCGGCGCGATGTGGCGTTCGCCACGTTCACGTTGATGACCGGCATCGGGCTCTCCGCGGCATCGTTCACGACCACGGTGTTCGGCGCTTCGCTGTGGATCATGGTGATGGGCTTCGGGGCCGGGTCGGCGTACGTGATGGGGCTCACGCATCTCCACGAATCCGTGGGCGACGAGATGCGGGGCCGTGTGTTCGCCGCGCTGTTCGCCCTCATGCGGATCGCATTGTTCGTGTCGATGGCCGCCGCCGTGCCCCTGCGCACCGCGCTGGGCGGCGCCGGGATCGCCCTGCTGCTGGGCGGTTTCGTCATCATCGGCTCCGGTCTCGTGACCATGTGGAGTCTCCGGCACGTGCTGCGGCCGCCGAAGCTCGGGAGCGACGCCCGGGCCGTGCTCGAGCACACCACGAAGGCGTATCGACGCGAACGGCGCCGTGACGACTACGACGAGGACGACGAGGCCACATGACAGTGCGAGGTCCGTACGTCGCGTTCGAGGGCATCGAAGGCGCCGGAAAGAGCACCATTGCCGATCTCGTGGTCGAGCGGTTGGCGGCCTTGGGGCATCGGGTGACCCCGGTTCGTGAGCCGGGCAGCACGCCGACGGGCGAGCGGATCCGGCGCGTCCTGCTCGATGCGGACGGCGTCGTCGCTCCTTGGACCGAGGCGCTGCTCTTCGCCGCCGCGCGCGCTCAGCTCGCATCGCAGGTCATCGGGCCCGCCCGCACGGCGGGGTCCTGGGTCGTGTCGGATCGGTCGGTGTACTCGTCGCTGGCGTACCAGGGAGGCGGGAGAGGCCTCGGGGTCGAGCTGGTGCGGCGGGTCAACACGCCGGGGTTGGGCGCCGAGTGGCCGGAGCTCGTGGTGTTGCTTCGCATCGATCCGGCGCTCGGGATGGAGCGACAGGAGGAGCCGGATCGGATCGGGTCCGAGACGCTGGCGTTTCAGGCCGCCGTGTCGTCGACCTTCGATACGCTGGCGGCCGATGAGCCCGAGAGATTCCATGTCGTCGACGCCTCCAGACCGCCCGACGACGTGTTCGCAGATGTGTGGAGCCGGATCGAGGAGACATGGCTGACGTCTTCGCCGATGTGATCGGACACGACGCCGTGCTGGATCTGCTGCGTCGCGACCTGCGCGAGCCCGTCCACGCCTATCTGTTCGTCGGTCCGGTCGGTGTCGGGAAGGCGACCGTGGCCCGCCGTTTCGCGGCGGCATTGATCGGAGGCGGCGATGCCGCGGTGGAGCGGCGCGTCGTCAACGGGGCGCATCCCGATGTCGTCGTGGTCGAGCCGGAAGGCACCGCATCGATCACGGTGGACCAGTCGCGTCGCATCGTCGGCCTGTCCTCGCTGGCACCCCTGGAGGCCGATCGGAAGGTCTTCCTCTTCGAGGAGGCCGGTCTGATGAACGACGAGGCCGCCAATGCACTGCTCAAGACCATCGAGGAGCCGACCCCGTCCACGTGCTTCGTGCTGGTCACCGAGTCGGAGTACGACCTTCCCGAGACCGTGGCGAGCAGATGCCGAACCATCGTGTTCGGGCGCGTCGGGGACGAGGAGATTCGCGCGAGCCTCGACGGCGAAGGGCTGGGGGAGCGTCAGGTTGCCGACCTCACGCGCATCGCTGCCGGGCGGCCGGGTCTCGCCAGAGCGCTGGCAACCCGTCCGGAGGTGGCCGAGTTCCGGGCCACGTGGCTGGCCGTGCCCGGCCGGCTCGGTGAGCATCCCGGACATGCCTACATCCTCGCCGACCAGGTGCACGCCGCAGCGGAGCCGCTCATTGCGACGATCCACGATCGGCAGGCGGAGGAGCGCGAGCGCGTCGAGCACGAAGGCGGCGGTGGCAAGGCCCTGCGCGACCGCCACACGCGTGAGCTGAAGCGAGCGACGACGGCCCTCCATGTGACCGGGCTCGAGACGCTCGCCGGGTTCTACCGCGATGCCGCTGCCGCCCAGCTCGGGGCGCCGACGCGGAACCCCGACATTCCGGTCTCCGAACTGACCCAGGTGCTCCCGCGGACGGCGGTGGCCAACGCGGAGCGCGTCCTGGAGGCGATCGAGGCCATCGAGGCCAACCAGCGCCCGGTGCTGGCCTTCGCCGCGCTCTTCGCCGATCTCGGCAGCCGCTGATGGGCAGGAATCCTCGGGCCGTGGGTCGCACCGTGCCTGCTGCGTACCGGCTGGCGAGGTACCCGGTCGGTGCGTTCATGAAGTACTGGTGCGACATCTCGATCGCCCATCGGGAACGGATCCCGGCGAAGGCCCCCGCGGTGCTCGCCGCCAACCATCTGTCGTTCATGGATCCGGTGCTCGTGTCGCTCACCGCGCACGACAACGTTCGGTACCTGGCCGTCGACGAGCTCATCGGGCAGTCCGAGTTCTTCGACCGGCTCATCGGGTATTGGGGGGCGATCCCGACACCGCGGGGCCGGCCCGTCATCGGTGCCATTCGCACGGCTCTCCACCAGCTCGAGTCCGGACCCGTCGGCGTCTTCCCGGAAGCCCGTCGCGTGGAGGCGTGGGGTGTGGAGCCGCCGCGTCGTGGCGCGGGCTGGCTCTCGATCCTCACCGGGGCTCCTCTCGTCCCGATCTCGATCTACGGGACCCAGGACATCCTCTCCAAGGCGCAGCCGCGGTTCCGGCCGGCCCCGGTGCGCATCTGGGTGGAGGAGCCGATCTGGCCCTTCGATCACCTCGATGCCGTCGATCCGGCGGCGTCGATGGTGGAGGAGTGGTGGCGCCGAGTCGACGCCAGGCTCTCGCCCTGGTTCGCCGACTTGGAGTTGGCCGACATCCGCAGCCACACTCACGACTGAGGAGGTGGCCATGCGGATCGTCATCACAGGATCATCGGGTCTCATCGGGACGGCGCTCGTGCGCAGGCTTCGTGA
Source organism: uncultured Acidimicrobiaceae bacterium (assembly GCA_964347305.1). Classification (GTDB taxonomy): domain Bacteria; phylum Actinomycetota; class Acidimicrobiia; order Spongiisociales; family UBA5794; genus CAYFYC01. The sequence continues at coordinate 4,999 of CAYFYC010000053.1, forward strand.
GCGTGGCGACGACGTCGTCAGGATGGTCAGACGCGAGCCCACCGCCGAGGACGAACGCTTCTGGGACCCCGCAGAAGGTGTGCTCGCCACCGAGCACCTCGACGGGTGCGATGCGGTGATCAACCTCTCCGGTGCGGGAATCGGGGACAAGCGCTGGTCGGCCGAGTACAAGCGGCTCGTTCATTCGAGTCGCGTCGACTCCACGCGATTGCTCGCCGCGACCATCGCCGACTGCGAGGCACCGCCATCGGTGTTCGTGTCGTCGTCGGCCATCGGCATCTATGGCAGCCGGGGCGATGAGGAGCTCGACGAGCAGTCCGCACCGGGCGATGGCTTTCTCGCCGACGTCGTCAAGGACTGGGAAGCGGCTGCCGTCTCGGCCGAGAACGCAGGTGTCCGGGTGGCCTACACGCGAACCGGAATCGTGCTCGACGACGACAGCGGCGCGGTGGGACGGATGGTGCTCCCGTTTCGGCTCGGTCTCGGCGGCCGTCTCGGTGACGGGAAGGCGTGGTGGTCGTGGGTGGCGCTGGCCGACGTGGTGGGTGCCATCGAGCACATCCTCGACACCGACGCCTCGGGCCCGATCAACGTCGTGTCGCCGAGTCCGGTCCGCTCGGCCGAGTTCACCGATGCGCTCGGCGATGCGCTGCACCGGCCCACCATCTTCCCGATCCCGAAGTTCGCACTGGATCTGATCCTCGGCGGGGAGCTGAGCGAAGCCCTCGTGTTCACCAGTGCACGCGTGTCGCCGGGCGTGCTCACGGCTCGCGGCTTTGAGTTCGCCGAGCCGGACCTGCAGCCTGCGCTCGATGCGCTCTTCGCATGACGCAGACCCCCTGCCCGTGAGCAGAGGGTCCGTGGAGCCGGAGACGGGAATCGAACCCGTGACCTACGCATTACGAGTGCGTCGCTCTGCCGACTGAGCTACCCCGGCGTCGTCCATCCGATCGGCACGATCGGGCGGCGGCTGGACAGATTACCAGCACCTCTGACACGCCGGCCTCGTGCTCGGCGAGGTCAGGAGGTTGCTGCGGCCGAGTCGAAGTCGAGGGAGAGCCCTGTGAGGCGCTCGGACACCTCCCAGAGTGTCGCGATGGCGGTGTCGTTGCCGGGTCGCACGATGGGGCGGCGGACCGGAGGTCCGGTCTGGATGAAGCGCGGCGCATACATCTCGCCACCACGTGCCTCTGGATCGGTTGCGGCGCGGAGCTGGGGGAGTGCTCCCTCTGCAGCGGACATCCCCGTGTTGGCGGCCATGCGCGACCAGAAGTGACCCGAGCTCGCACCGCCCTCCCGTGCCGTGCGTTTCTGCAGGTCCGTGTGTGACAGACCGGGATGCGCCACCAGGCTGATGGCGCGGGTGCCATGGCGTTCGAACTCCTCCTGCAGGCCGAGCGCAAAGTGGTAGTTGGCGAGCTTGGACTGCCCATAGGCCTTCCAGGGCCCGTACTCGCCCTCCAGGTTGGGGTTGTCCGGGTCGACCGCCCGCCCGAAGTGGTGCGCCGTGCTGGTGACCGTGACGACCCTCGCCGCATCGGCCGCGAGCACGGCCGGGAGGAGATGGGCCGTGAGCGCCCAGTGACCCAGATGGTTGGTCCCGAAC
>CAYFYC010000053.1:6614-11311 GCA_964347305.1 uncultured Acidimicrobiaceae bacterium
TGTCGTGGCGGTCGGTGATCGTGGCGGCTGCGTTCGCCACCGAGGCGAGGGAACCGAGATCCAGCGGAACGATCTCGAGCGACGCCTCGGCATGTGAGCCGAGGATGTCGTCGTGGGCAACAGCGGCCTTCTCCTGGTTGCGAGCCGCCATCACGACATGGGCGCCGGCTCCGGCGAGGGCGCGGGCCGTCTCCAAACCGAGCCCACCGTTGGCGCCCGTCACCACTGCGGTCCTGCCTGTCTGGTCGGGGATGGAGGCGGTCGTCCAGGGCATCGTCGATTCCGATCTCGTGAGTGTTGGAGCTTCTCTCCTCCATTCTGTTGACTGCTCCAACCGAAGCAAGTCGGCCCGTGCCGGCGACCTCGGGCGATTGTCCGAAAGCTCGAATCACCGATAGGGTCCGGAGCCACGCCGAATACCCGGAGCAACAGTGGCCGACCAGGCGCGATTCGAAGACGACGCCATGCAGTATGCAGGGCAGTTGTACTCGGCTGCGCTCCGGATGACCCGGAATCCTGCCGACGCCGAAGACGTCGTCCAGGAGACGTTTCTGAAGGCGTATCGCGCCTACGACACCTTCCAGGAGGGCACGAACCTCAAGGCGTGGCTGTACCGGATCCTGACCAACACCTACATCAACCGGTACCGGAAGCAGCAGCGGCGACCGAGCGAGGTGGAGCTGGGCGAGCTCCAGGATCTGTACCTCTTTCGCAGGCTCGGTGACCCGTCGGGTGCCACCGAGTCCGCCGAAGACACTGCGCTCGACCAGTTCGTCGACTCCGACATCAAGGCGGCGCTGGAGTCGCTCCCCGAGCACTTCCGGATGCCGGTGCTCCTCGCCGATGTGGAGGAGTTCTCGTACAAAGAGATCGCCGAGATCCTCGACATCCCGATCGGAACGGTGATGTCGCGGCTCCATCGTGGAAGAAAAGCGCTGCAAAAGAAGTTGTGGTCCTTGGCAGAGGAGCGCGGGATGACAGGTCCGACGCAATGAGCAAGGCATGTGATCACGCCGTCGAGTACGTGTACTTCTATCTCGACGACGAGATGACCCGGTACCGCAGGGCGAGGATCTCATGGCATCTGCGCCGCTGCCACGACTGCTGTGGAGCCTTCGAATTCGAAAAGAAGCTGAAGGCGGTCATTCGGGACCGTGGTCGCGAGCAACCGCCCCAGGAACTCTTCGACGGTCTCCGAGCGTTGATCGATCGAGAGCGCGAGGCAGGTGCGGGCGGCTGAGCCGTCCGGATCGTCGTTTCGCCGAGCACAAAGCGAGATTTCAACGATGTCTGAACAAACTCTCAAAGGCCGGCGCACCATGGATTCCACCAGGGCGCCGAAGCAGATCGAGGAGCGGAGGTCCTGCATCCAGGACGGATGCGACACCACGCTGAGCCGGTACAACAAGCGCGACCACTGCTACGCGCACGCGCCGACTCGCTTCCCCCGGCTTCGCGGCCGGATCGTCGCCGAGACCTGATCGCCCACCTTCGTTCCACCGGCACTGTCCTCTGCGGCGGGCGCCATCACGCCACGCCGCAGGGGGCAACAGGTCGCCGCCGACCCCGGCTCGACCCGGGCTATCCTCGCCACCGATGAGATCAGCAACCCGCTTCTTCGCCGTGATGCTCGTGGCCGTCTTCGTACTGCTACCGGTCTCCGCCCAAGCCGAGCCGCTCGTGCTCGCTTTCACCGAGGCGGAGACCGAGGGTGACGAACCCGTGATGGAAGAGCCGATGTTCGAGCCAGGCAGTGAGCCGGCTGTCGTCGCTCCGCCCGACGTGCCCGAGGAGCGCGAGGATCCCTGGACGGGCCGCTATCTCGCCCCGGTTCTGCTCCTGGGTACCGTCGTCGTCACAGCCGCCTACTTCTTCCTCTACGGCGCACGGGTCCGGGGCCGATACGAGGTCGTCGACTGATCGACGGCACGAGCCCGCCGTACTGCAGGTGCTACGAGCCGGGTAGGTTGCGAGCATGAAGTGGGATCTCGTCGAACGCGTCGCTCGTCGCATGGCGGGCCGTTACCCGCTCGAAGGGACGTACCACGAGACTCGTCTCGCCCGCCAGGCTCCCGAGATGGTGCGCCGTGCCTCCGAGATGGTCGAGGCCGAAACCGGGTTGACGGCTCCCGGCCAGCCGGCTGTGGCGGTTGTTTCCCGAACCGAGTGGGTGCAGAACAACCTCGCCTCGTTCTCGCTGCTGCTGGAACCGATCGAACAGCGTCTCGACGAGTCGAAGACGCTCGCTCCCGGCCTCGCCCAGAGCTTCATGAGCGCCGAACTCGGAGCCGTGTTGGGGCTCCTCTCCCGGCGTGTGCTCGGTCAGTACGAGCTGGTGCTGCCGACGGGCGATCAGGAGCATGGCGACACGGTCTTCCTCGTCGGTGCCAACGTCCTGCAACTCGAGCGTCAGAACGAGTTTCGACCCGACGAGTTCCGTTTCTGGGTGGCGCTGCACGAGTGCACTCATCGCCTCCAGTTCCAGGGTGTCCCCTGGATGCGCGAGTACTTCCTCGGTCTCGTCGAGGACCTCGTCGCGTCGACGCGACCCGAGCCGGGACGCATGACCCGCGTGTCCCAGCAGCTGCGTGAGGCCGCAGCACGCGGCGAACCCATGGTCGACGAGACCGGATTGTTCGGTCTCTTTGCGACGCCGGAGCAACGAAGCGTCATCGAGCGGGTTCAGGCGCTCATGTCGCTGCTCGAGGGGCACGGCCACGTCGTGATGGACCGCATCGGGGAGCGAGAGCTCGTCACCCAGGACCGGATGTCGAAGATCATCAAGCAGCGGCGTCAGGACCCGAGGACCCAGATGTTCATGCGGCTCGTCGGCCTGGAGATGAAGATGCGTCAATACGACGACGGGGCCCGGTTCATCGATGCGGTGGAGCGTCACGCCGGGTGGTCGGCGCTCGACCGCGCCTGGCAGTCGCCCGAGCAGCTGCCGACGCTCGCCGAGATCCGGGATGCACGCTCGTGGCTGGAGCGCGTGGGGTGAGCACCGACGACGGCGCCTGGCTGGAGGCGGTTGTGCCGCCACCCGCAGGTGACCTCGTCGTCGCCGTGTCGGGCGGGCCCGACTCGGCGTTCCTCGCCTGGGCCATGAGTCGGCTGGCCGATCCCCGCCTCGTCCACGTCCACCACGGAACACCCGACGCCGACCGCCTCGCCGGCGCCACCGAGTCGCTCGCCGCGCACCTCGGCCTGCCCCTCGAGGTCGTCGAGGTCTCGGTCCCCGATGGGCCCTCCTGGGAGCATCAGGCGCGGGTCGTCAGGGGCGATGCGCTGCGCAACGCCGCCGGTGCCGCTCCGGTCGCCACGGGACACCACCTCGACGACCAGGCGGAGACCGTCGTGGCCAACCTGCTCCGGGGTGCCGGGGCGCGCGGGTTGGCCGGCATGCACGCAGCGCGCCCGGGTTGGATCCGGCCGCTCCTGGCGATGCGTCGCGACGACATCCGGACCGCTGCGGAACAGCTGGGGCTGCCGTTCGTCGACGATCCGGCCAATCTCGATCCGGCACACACCAGGAATCTGATCCGTCATGAGGTGCTCCCTGCGCTCGAAGACGCGGCACCGGGGGTCGCCGTCCGGATCGCAACGACCTCGGAACTGCTCGCCGCCGACGACGGCGAGCTGGAGGCGGCGGCGTCGGGGCTGCGGCTGACGATCGAAGGCGACCGGGTGCTGCTGTCGGTTCACGAGCTGCGGGTCGTCCCAGCTCCGGTTGCCGCGCGCGCGGTGCGCCGAGCCATCAGACTGATCGACGGCGTGTACCCGGGCACCGCCGATGACGTCGCCTCGGTCCTCGACGTCGCCTTCGGCGGCGCTTCGCGTGCGACGATCGGCGGCGCCATCGATGTGGAGCGCGACAGAGCGGAGTTGTCGCTGCGCAGCTCGAAGGCCGGCGATCCGATGTGGGCGAGCGCGGAGTTGTCGATCCCGGGTCGGGTGGCGGCCGGAGCGCGGTGGGTGTCAGCCCGACCTGCGTCCGGGCTGCCGGCGGGACCGCGCCGCGCCATCGTCTCGACCGCGGCACTGTCCACGTCGTCCGTGGTCGTGCGTCCGGTGCGCGCCGGCGATCGGATCGACATCAGAGGCGGCTCCAAGCCGGTGAGCGACGCCCTGCGCGAGGCTGCAGTGGCACTCCGCGACCGTTCCGTGTGGCCCGTCGTCGACGTGGGTGGCAGAATCGTTTGGCTCGCCGGTGTTCGGGTTGCCGCATGGGCGGTGCCCGGGCGGGGAGAGTCGGCGACGATGTTGGAGACAGGAGTGATCTGAGTGGAAGTCACCAAGGTGATGATCTCGGCCGAGGAGATCGACGCCAAGCTCGCCGAGATGGGTCGCGCCATCACCGAGGACTATCGAGGTGAGGACCTCCTCATGGTCGGCATCCTCAAGGGTGCCTTCATCGTGATGGCCGACCTCGCCAGACACGTCGATCTGCCCGTCGAGTTCGACTTCATGGCGGTCTCTTCCTACGGATCGGCCACGAAGTCGTCGGGCGTCGTGCGGATCCTCAAGGACCTCGACACGGAGATCGCCGGTCGCCACGTCCTGATCGTCGAGGACATCATCGATTCGGGTCTCACCCTGCACTACCTGACCCAGACCCACCAACACACAATTAAAATTGAGGCCGCCGTTACTGAACTGGACCAGCCTATTGACAGCCTGACTACCACCCTGACCGCCTT
>CAYFYC010000053.1:11321-12403 GCA_964347305.1 uncultured Acidimicrobiaceae bacterium
TCACCCTGCACTGCATGATGCGAAACCTCAGGGTGCGGAACCCGCAGTCCATCTCGCTGGCCGCCTTGCTCATCAAGGACGGGGTGGAGCGCCCGCCCCTCGAAGTGAAGTACGAGGGCTTTCACATCCCACCCGAGTTCGTCGTCGGGTACGGGCTGGACTACGCAGAGAAGTACAGAAACCTGCCCTTCATCGGCATCATGGAGGAGACCGCGGACGGTTGACGTCTGCGTCCGGTCCGGCTCATTAGGCCGCCGTATCGCATATCATGAGTGATCAGCCACTCAACCGACCGTCGCCGGCGGCCGACGAGGTATGGAAGAGCACGGTCGTAGGCCGCGTTCCCCCACCAGGACCCCGGCTAGGAGCACCGTGAACCGCACTGCACGCACGATCCTCGTCTACATGGCGATCGTCTTCCTCGTCGTGGTCGCGATCAACGTCTCGCTGGGCGGCGCCAGTCAGCCCGAGGAGCTGTCGACGCAGGCGTTCATCGAGCGTCTCGACTCCGATCCGGACAGCTTCGGCGAGATCGTGCTCAAGCAGCAGTCGGAACGCATCGAGGGCAGCATCGACCCGGCGAGCCTGCCGGTCGGCGCCAACCCCGAATTCATCGTCACATACCCGGGCGAGTTCGAGGACGAGCTGACCCAGCTCATGCTGGATGCGGGTGTCGAGTTCCAGACCGACGCCGAGAATCCGTCGATCTTCCAATGGTTCCTCACGACGATCCTGCCCTACGTCCTGATCTTCGGCATCTTCATCTTCATCCTGATGCAGATGCAGGGCGGTGGAAACCGCGTCATGCAGTTCGGCAAGGCGAAGGCGAAGCAGGTCACCAAGGACACGCCGAAAGTCAAGTTCTCCGACGTCGCAGGTGCGGACGAGGCCGTCGAGGAGCTGTACGAGATCAAGGAATTCCTCACCTCGCCCGGCAAGTTCCGCGCCATCGGCGCCAAGATCCCCAAGGGTGTGCTCCTCTTCGGGCCTCCCGGGACCGGCAAGACCCTCCTCGCCAGGGCGGTGGCGGGCGAAGCCGGCGTGCCCTTCTTCTCGATCTCGGGTTCCGACTTCGTCGAGAT
>CAYFYC010000053.1:12454-23559 GCA_964347305.1 uncultured Acidimicrobiaceae bacterium
CCGTCGGTCGTCACCGTGGTGCCGGTCTCGGTGGCGGGCACGACGAGCGCGAGCAGACGCTCAACCAGCTCCTCGTCGAGCTCGACGGATTCGACGTGAAGACCGGCGTCATCGTCATCGCTGCCACCAACCGGCCCGACATCCTCGATCCCGCACTGCTGCGTCCCGGCCGCTTCGATCGCCAGGTGATCGTGACCCGGCCCGACATTCGCGGGCGTGAGGCCATTCTGCAGGTCCATGCCAAGGGCAAGCCGCTGGCCGAGGGGGTCGATCTCGAGGTGCTCGCCAAGCAGACCCCGGGGTTCACCGGAGCCGACCTCGCCAACCTCATCAACGAGGCTGCGCTGCTGACGGCCCGCTTCGACAAGGACGAGATCGGCATGCACGAGCTCGAAGAGGCGATCGACCGTGTCATCGCCGGTCCCGAGCGCAAGAGCCACGTCCTGACCGAAGAGGAGCGCGAGCTCACCGCCTATCACGAGGGCGGCCACGCCCTCGTCGGCTTCGCCCTGCCCAACGCCGACCCGGTCCACAAGGTCACCATCATTCCGAGGGGCCGTGCCGGGGGCTACACCAAGTCGCTGCCGGAGAGCGACAAGGATTACCGGCGCAAGTCGGAGCTCATCGATCGGCTCGCCGTCGCCATGGGTGGCCGGGTCGCCGAGGAGATCATCTTCGGAGACATCTCGACCGGTGCCCACAACGACATCGAGCAGGCGACCGCGCTGGCGCGCTCGATGGTCATGGAGTACGGCATGTCCGAGAAGCTCGGACCGATGCGGTACGGCCAGGGCCAGGGCGAGGTCTTCCTCGGGCGTGACTACGCCAGGCATCAGGACTACTCCGACGAGATGGCGTCGGTCATCGACGACGAGGTGCGCAAGCTCATCATGTCCGCGCAGGACGAAGCGCGCACGATCCTCACCACGCACATCGACGCGCTGCACCGCCTCGCCAAGGAGCTGCTCGACCGGGAGACGCTCGGACCCAAGGAGATCGCCGAGGTTCTCAGCGACGTGCCGAAGTGGATCGGCGACGGCACCGGCAACGTGCGTGTGCGCACACCAGAGGCGCTGCCCGCCGATCCGGCGATGGTCGCCGCACACGTCGAGAGCCCCAACATCGACGAACGTTGAGTCGCCCGGTCTGGCGTCTCCGTAGCCGCTCGCTCGATCTCGGCTCGAGAACCCTCGTCATGGGGATCCTCAACGCCACGCCCGACTCGTTCTCCGACGGGTCCGAACGAGCGTTGGACCCCTCGTGGGCGATCGCCCGCGGCCTGGAGCTGGCCGCCCGGGGTGCCGACATCGTCGACGTGGGAGGCGAATCGACCCGACCGGGTGCCACGCCGATTGCCACCGCGGACGAGCTGGCGCGGGTGCTCGACGTGGTCGCCGGTCTCGCCGCAACGGACATCGTGGTGTCGATCGACACCATGAAGCCGGAAGTGGCTGCGGCCGCCGTCGATGCCGGTGCCGAGATCATCAACGACGTGGCGGGCTTCCGCGATCCGGCGATGGTGGCCGTGGCGGAGTCGACGGGTGCAGGCGTCGTCGTCATGCACATGCAAGGCAACCCGCAGACCATGCAGGACGACCCCAGTTACCACGATGTGGTGCGTGATGTGGCCGCTCATCTCGAAGAACGCGCGGCCCATCTCGAGTCGTCGGGGGTGGCGCCCGACTCGATCGTCGTCGATCCGGGCATCGGGTTCGGCAAGACCCGCGCTCACAACCTCGCCTTGCTCGAGCACCTCCGCGACCTGGTGGACCAGGGCAGGCCCGTGTTGCTCGGTGTGAGCCGGAAGGGGTTCATCGGATCGGTGCTGGCGGATCGCGGCATCGCCACGACCCCGGAAGAGCGCGACCTCGCCTCGGCCGTGATCGCCGGTCTCGCGGTACGCTCCGGGGCCGCCATCATCCGCTCGCATGACGTCCAGGCCACCCTGGAGGCCGTGGCCGTGGCCGACGCTATCGTGCGCCCGGCGGGGGGATCGCGACGCTCGGGAGACGCCTGACAGTGGCAGGGCTCGAACCAAGAGGCTTCAAGTGGGTCATCGCCGGACGGTTGGCCGTGTCCGAGCGCATCGGGGGATACGGCTTCCAGCACCGCCGAGTCCGTCGTGAGGAAGAGATCATCTGGCTCGCCGAGCAGGGGATCAACACGGTGTTGTCGTTGCTCTCGTCGAATCAGAACCAGGCGGCCTACGAGTCGGCCGGGTTCCGTTACTACCAGTACCCGCTCGAGGCGACGCCTGAGCCGGAAGAGCTCGGCGACATCTTCGCCACGTTCGACGAAGCGCTCGACCGATCCGATGCCTCGGTCCTCGTCCACCGGGATCTGATCGACGACACCGTTGTCGGCCTGCTCGGGGGGTATCTGGTCCATGCCGGTTACGTGAAGGAACCGATCGTCGCCACCTCCGTGATCCAGGAGATCGCCGGCAAGGCACTCGGACCCGAGGGCCGGTCGATGATCCCCAACCCGTGACCCGGGCTGCGATCGGCCTGGGGTCCAACCTCGGTGATCGCCTCCAGCATCTCACGACGGCCTTCGATGAACTCGCCGCACTCGGAGCGGTCGTCTCCGTGAGCTCGATCTATGAGACCGCACCCGTCGGAGGTCCGGAGCAGGGGGACTACCTGAACGCCGTGGTCGTGGTCGACACGCAGCTCTCCCCGCGCCAGATCCTCGACGAGTTGCTCCGCATCGAGCGCAGCCACGGCCGGCTCCGGCGGGAGCGGTGGGGGCCGCGAACGCTCGACCTGGATCTGCTCGTCCACGAGGGGACGGCTCTCGACGAAGCCGGCCTCGTGGTGCCCCACCCTCACATCGGGGAGCGCCGGTTCGTGCTCGAACCGCTCGCCGAGGTCTGGCCCGAGGCTCGGATCGCGCCCGGCACGACGGCACAGGATGCGGTCCGGGCCGTCGTGGACCAGGAGGTCACGAGGTTCCATCGCGAGCCGGCTTCCGCAGAAGAAGACACGAGTGTCGCCCCCTGGCAGGTGTTCGCCGTGACCATGGGACTGGCCCTCGCGTTCTGGTGGCTCGTCGATTTGGTGCTCTGATCGCCCGTCGGTCCTTGGGTGGACGCGCGTGCGCCCATAGCATTCGCTGGTGACCGTCACCGCCCCCCGTCCCGAGCCGTCCGCCAGGCCCCGCCTCCGCCCTGCGCCGGTGCGGCGCGGGCGGCTGGCACCGCTCGTCGCTTTGGCCGCCATGACCTCACTCGTGGGGGCCGGGCTCCACGCGGCGTTCAGGGCATCGATCGCGGCGGGGACGACACCGGTTCGTGTCTCGGGTCTGGCGCTGGTTCTCGCCGTGGTCTTCCTCGTCACACCTCCCGCGCTGCTCGCCGTCGCGGCACGCCGGCAGGCGTGGTTCTCGCACTGGGCCGCAGGTGCGATCGCAGGGCTGGGCACGTGGTTCGCCTTGGGCGCCTTGTCGCCCTCGCTGGCGCTCGCGGGTTCGGTCGGCGTGGCCATCGCCCTGCCGGTTCGCTATCCACTGCACCGCGTCGTTCGGATCGTCGCCCTGTCGATCCCTGGGACGTTCACGTGGCTGGTCGTCGGCACGGGGAGTTACAACGGATTCTCGTTGTTCACCCTCGCGGTTGTGCTCGCCACGCCGCTGATGCTCGTCGTCTTCGACCTCGTCACCTGGGACGGGCCGCGGCTGGTCATGAGACAGCTCGGCCGATCTCGGCTGCCGGTGCGCATGGATCACATCGAGGCCGGCAGATACGAGCGCCAGGTCGAGTGGCAGAGCTGGAGCGTGCTCGGCTTGCTCGCCGGCGCGGTCCTGGTCCTGTTGTGGTGGGGTGGCGGGAGGGCGCCGTACCAGCCTGCCTATTCACTGACCCCCGTGCAGATCGACGTCACCGACACCTGGCTCGATGTCAACGGCGAGTACGGCGTCGAGTGGACGCGCTCCCAGAACGGGAGAGCCGATGCCTCGACGTTCCGCGTCTTCGGCGCCGACAAGCGCAGGCTCCGCCTCAGCGTGACGAACACGGGGAACCCGCTGCTCGCCGGCATGTACTTCGACGCCTCGTACGGTGCGACCGAGTCGATCGAGGAGGTCTCGCTCAACGCGCTCGCCACTCCCACGGTGGTCCGCTCCGAGGTCGTGGACGCCGAGCGTATCGACTGCACCGCCATCGCCGACGACGGCGGCTGCGCCGAGCTCGTCTACACGTCGTACCACGACCAATACCTCATCGAGATCGTGATGTCGCGTCCGGCGCAGCTGAAGGTGGGTCAGCTGTCGCCGATCGTCGACCAGACGCTCGAACAGGTCGATCGGCGCCTCAGTCGCTGACGAGGACCGTAGAATCCAGCCCGGTACCGGTACCGGACAGGACTGAAGCCATCGTGGATCGACTCCGCCTCCTCATCATCGGACCCGGGCGCGCCGGTATGGCGCTCGCCCTCGCCGCCGTCGAGGCCGGCCACGGGATCGACGCCGTCGTGGGCCGCACCGGCGACCACGCCGCGGCTGCCGCCGCCGACCTCGGCGTCGCCGCCCTCGGCATCGAGGACGAGCTGCCCGGCTCCGACCTGGCGATCGTCGCCGTGCGCGACGACGCCATCGAGGCCGTGGCGCAGCTGCTCGCGGTGCACGCGCCGGCCTTTCCTCGGGCCGTTCATCTGAGCGGATTGGTCGCCGTCGATGCGCTCGACGCTCTGCAACGAGAACGGGTCGCCGTCGGCTCGTTCCATCCTCTGCAGACGTTGCCGACGCCCGAGGTGGGAGCCCGTAGGCTGGCGGGAGCCGCCGTCGCCGTGACCGCGGAGCAACCGCTGGCGGATCTTCTACACCGGTTTGCGGCGTCGCTGGGGGCGACGTCGTTCGATCTCGCCGATGCCGCCAAACCCATGTATCACGCTGCAGCCGCAGCGGCGGCGAACTTCCCGGTCGTGGCCCTGGCGATGGCGCGTGACCTCTTCGCTGCGGCAGGCGTGGACTTCTCGGTCGCCCGGCCTCTCGTCGACGCCATCGTCTCGAACAGCTTCGAGCTCGGTCCCCGGGCGGCGCTGACCGGCCCGGTGGCGCGGGGAGATGTGGCCACGGTGGCGGCGCAGATCGCAGCCGTCCGGGCACAGACGCCCGAGTGGGAGCCTGCATTCCGGGAGCTCGTCGGTGAGCTGGCCCGTCTCGTCGGTCGCAGAGATCTGTTCGAGGATCTCCTCGATGCGGGCGGCGCGTGATGATCGTCACCGGCTCTTTTGCCGAGGTGCGGTCGCACCGGCGGGGCGACGTGGGGTTGGTGCCGACCATGGGCTTTCTCCACGAGGGTCACGTGGCAAACCTCGAGCGGGCCCGTGAGCAACGCGACACCGTCGTCATGTCGCTCTTCGTCAACCCTCTGCAGTTCGGCGACGAGGCGGACCTGGCCACGTATCCACGCGACACCGAACGGGATCTCGCCATCGCCGAGGCGGCCGGTGTCGATGTCGTCTTCGCACCGACCCACGACGAGATGTACGAGCGAGATCCGGTGACGCGGGTCGTGCTCCCCGACATGACCCGACGCATGGAGGGGGCACATCGTCCCGGCCACTTCGAAGGTGTCGCCACGGTGGTGACCAAGCTGCTGGCGGGGATCCAGCCGGACGCCGCCTATTTCGGGAGGAAGGACGCCCAGCAGGTGGCCGTCGTGACGCGGATGGCGTCGGATCTGTCGCTGCCGGTGACCATCGTGCCGGTGTCGACGATCCGCGAAGCCGATGGTCTGGCGCTGTCGTCCCGGAACGTGCGGCTCGGCCGGGTGGCGAGGGAGGCGGCCCTCGCCATCAATCGGTCGCTCATGGCAGCCGCCGACGTCATCGAGGCCGGAGCGACCGACCCGCGGCCCGTCGCCGCAGCCGTGCGCGATGGCCTGGTCGCGGCGGAGGGCGTCGATCCCGAGTACGCCGAGTGGGGGGCCGTCGATGACCTGTCCGAACCGGCGACGATCCGCACCGGGACCTTTCTGGCCGTGGCGGCGAGGGTCGATGGTGTCAGGCTCATCGACAACATCCACGTCGACGACGCCGACGGTGATCTGCGCGTCGATCGTGGGGTGCGGATCGAAGGGCGCAGCATGCTGTACGACAGGAAGGACGAGTGATGTTGCTGGCGATCGACGTCGGAAACAGCCAGACGCACGCCGGTCTGTACGACGGTGGGGAGCTGCTGTCCACGTGGCGGATCACGACCATCGCAGATCGCACCGCCGACGAGCTCAGGCTGCTCTTGTGGGGGCTGCTCGACATCGACGGGCACGACCACGACCAGCTGAGCGGCGTCGTCGTCTCCTCCGTGGTGCCCGCGGTGACCGAGCTGTTCCGCCGGGTGGCCGGTCATCTCACCGACGGGCCCATCGTCGTCGTCGAGGCGGGTGTGCGCACCGGGATGCCGATCCTCATCGACAATCCGCGAGAGGTGGGTGCAGATCGCGTGGTGAACGCCGTGGCCGCACGTGAGCGATACGGAACTCCCGTGATCGTCGTCGACTTCGGGACTTCCACCAACTTCGACGTCGTCGGTGTGGGAGGCGAGTACCTGGGCGGTGTGATCGCACCTGGTCTCGTCGTCTCGACCAACGCGCTCGTTGCCGGTGCAGCCGCCCTGCGCAACGTGGAGCTGGTGCCGCCCCGATCACCGGTGGGCAAGGGAACGATCGAGGCGATCCAATCGGGAGCGATCTACGGCCATGCGGGTCTCGTCGACGGTGTGATGTCGCGGCTGGTCGTCGAGATCGGCGGTGACGTGCGGACCATCGCCACCGGCGGTCTGGCGTCTACGATCGTGCCCCACTGCTCGACCGTGACGGACGTGGACGAGTACCTCACCCTGGATGGACTTCGCCTCATCTACGACATGAACGCCACCTCATGACAGACCCGAGCGGCGACGACGCGCACCACGACGATCCGGCTGCGGATGCGCGGCCGATCGATGACGAGACGGGGCTCGCCGACCACCCGCTGACGGCGCTGCGGCTCGAAAAGCATCTGTCCAACCTCGCCGGCGGCGGCTATCCGGTCCGCTACGAACGCACACACCTGGCCGCCGACCTCCATGACCGCTACCGATCGCTCGACCCGGGCAGCGAGACCGACGACGTCGTGAGAGTCGCAGGACGGCTCATGAACACGAGAGACATGGGTCGGCTCGTCTTCGGCGTGCTCGACGACGTCTCCGGTGACATCCAGCTGTTCGTCAGCAAGGGGGTGCTGGGCGAAGAGCGCTTCGAGGAGTTCGGGGACCTCGATGCAGGGGACTGGATCGGTGTCGAGGGCACGGTCATGACCACCCGCAAAGGCGAGTTGTCGGTCAAGGTGTCCGACGTCCTCCTGCTCTCGAAGGCTCTGCGGCCTCTGCCCGACAAATGGCACGGGCTCCGGGACGTCGAGGCCCGCAGCCGGCGTCGCTACGTCGACCTCATGGTCAATGCCGAGTCCCGAGAGATCGCCCTCACCAGAGCCCGGATCGTCAGCGAGTTCAGGCGTCGCTTCGAGGAGCGGGGCTACATCGAGGTCGAGACACCCGTGCTGCTGAACCAGGCGACGGGGGCGATGGCCCGCCCCTTCGTGACCCATCACCACGCGCTCGATCTCGACATGTACCTCCGCATCGCCACCGAGCTCTATCTCAAGCGGCTCGTGGTCGGTGGTCTCGAACGGGTCTTCGAGATCGGGCGGATCTTCCGCAACGAGGGCATCGATGCCACGCACAACCCCGAGTTCACGATGCTGGAGTCCTACGAGGCGTTCGCCGACTACCAGGACATCGCCCGAATGGTGGAGGAGATGATCGGTGCCATCGCCACGGCGGTCACGGGCAGCCCGGTCCTCGAGTACCAGGGCAGGCGGCTCGACCTCACCCCACCCTTCGCCCGTCACCGGATGGTCGACATGGTGGCGGACGCCGTCGGTGAGCCGGTCGGGTTCGGCGAGGCGTCACTGGATGAGATGCGACGCCTCGCCGCAGCTCACGACATCGACGTGCAGCGCTTCTGGGGACACGGCAAGATCATCGAGGCCCTCTTCGACGAGCTCGTGCAGCCCACCATCTGGGATCCCGTGTACGTGCTGGACCATCCCAAGGAGATCTCGCCGCTTGCGAGAGCCCGCAGCGATGATCCCGAGCTGACCGAGCGGTGGGAGTTGTTCATCGCAGGCTCCGAGTACGCCAACGCATTCTCCGAGCTGAACGAGCCACTCGATCAACGTTCCCGGTTCGAGGCCCAGGCGGCGGCCAAGGCCGCCGGTGACGACGAGGCACAGACGATCGACGAGGACTTCGTCCGCGCCCTCGAGTACGGCATGCCACCGACCGGCGGGCTCGGGATCGGCATCGACCGACTGGTGATGTTGCTCACCGACCGGGCGCACATCCGAGAGGTCATCCTCTTCCCGACTCTCCGCCCCGAGGCCTGAGCAGGTCAGCGAGCGCGCCACACCGCCCAGCGCTCGTTCCAGCCCGAGTGGCCGCGCCGGGTGACGGGTTCGTCGGTCAGGAGTTCGAACCGAGGTCCCAGGGTCGCACCGAGCATCGCTGTGGAGATGCCCCATGGGGGACCGCCCGTGCCCTCGTGTTTCCCGACCGGGAACACGACGGCGGCCAGGTGACCTCCTGGGGCCAGTAACCGATCCGCCATGGTCCCGTAGTCCGGTCGCTGTACCGGATCGATGGCACAGAAGAACGTGTGCTCGAAGATCAGGTCGAAGCGCCCACCGCCGAAGCCGAGGCTGTCGGTGACGACGTAGCTCGACCCGAGACGGACCAGCTCGTCGGAAGCCCCGGCCGCGTCGCGTGCCCAGTCCGTGGCGACCACCTGCCAACCGTTCCGGGCGAGGGCGAGCGCGTCGTGTGCCCTGCCCGCGCCGCCGACGAAGGCTCTGCCCGGATCGCCGAGCTCCGGGAGGCGATGGATCAGCTCCGGATGGGCTGCTCCCAGGTCCCACGGGGTGTCGGCGTCGGTGTAGAGGGCGTTCCACGCATCGGGCCCGGGCTGCGGTGTGGGATCGGGAGGCTCGGTCATTGGTCGATGTATCCCTGCCGCCAGGTGCGGTTGCGGTCGTGGTTGCGCAGATCGATCCCGAAATCGACGTGGGCCTTGAGGGGGAAGAGCACGTTGAGCCAACCGGCGATGACCTCGGTGCGATGCTCCGGGGCGACGCCGCGGTCGGTCATCGTGAGGTCGGTGCCGCCGGCGCCGTCGGGCTCGAGGAGGAACTCCACGACCGATCCGAAGTACTCCACCGACCACACCCGTCCCGGCTCGCGTCGGACGATGGCGCCCTCGGTCGCCTCACCGCCCGGGAAGGTGAACCGGATCCGACCGTCGTGCTCGACCGCCGACTCGGCCCAGAACGAGGCCCGTCCGTCGTCCGAATCGAGCGTCTCGTACACCCGCTCCGGGGACGCCGCGAGATGAAGTCGCCAGACGATGCGGTCGAGGTCGGGCTGAAAGGTCATCGCTCGAGCGAGGGTACTCACGACCACCACGGTGCGATGTCAGCGGCGTGCCGACTCCACCCGATCCATGAGGTACTGAGCGAGGGCCCGGAACGTCGGGGTGAGGCGGCTCTGTGGCAGCCGTGCCGCCGCCTTCTCGGCGCGCCGGAGATGGTCTGTCGCCTCGTCGAGCACCTGGTCGACGTAGCCGTGCTCGGTGACGATCCGGATCACCCGGTCGATGGCCGCCGCATCGTGGGGTCGACCCCCGCCGAGGAGCTCCCGGATCTCGTCGCCGGGAGGGTCGTCGAGGGCATAGAGGATCGGCAGGGTGAACGTTCCCTCGCCGATGTCGGAGCCCGCCGGCTTGCCGAGGAACTCGTCACTCGCCACCAGGTCGAGCACGTCGTCGGTGAGCTGGAACACGAGCCCCATCTCCCACGCCCACTCGCTCACCGCGTCGATCTCGTCGCGACCGGCGCCTCCCGTCATGGCACCGAGACGAGCCGACGTGCGGATGAGACTCGCCGTTTTTCCCCCGATGACCTCGTAGTACGCAGCCGGTCCGTGTTCGAGATCGTCCTCGAGTTGCAGCTCGAGAACCTGTCCTTCGCAGAGATCTGCGTAGGTCCTGGCGATGAGGGCGACCGCCTCCTCCCCGAGCGGGGCAGCGACCTCGGAGGCCCTGGCGAGGAGGAAGTCTCCGCCGAGGATGGCCGCCGTGTTGTCCCACTCCTCGTTCACGGAGGCGACACCATGGCGCGTGCCTGCGTTGTCGATCACGTCGTCGTGATAGAGAGACCCGGCATGGACCAGCTCCACGGCGACCCCTGCTTCGACGGGCTTGGACCCGTCGTCACCGCCGACTTCGGCCGCCACCTGGGTCAGCAGCGGTCGGTATCGCTTGCCGCCGGCGAGGATGAGGTGCTGTGCGATCTCGGTCAGGAACGCCGTGCGCGCCGTCGTCACCTCGACGAGACGCTGCTCGACCAGTTCCATGCGGTCCCAGACCCTGGGGATGGGCACCAGCTCACGAAAGATGGGACGTTCCATGCGGCGAAGGCTAGTGGTGTCCGTGTCGTTCCCATCTGCGGGGCTCGGCGGCGCGCCGCCCTGCCACACCGATCCGATCGCCTCGCCGGTCCGTAGAATCGGTGTCAGGGGAAATACGGGCCGACCGGAATTCGTTCCCTTCACAGATGGCGCACATCTGCCGACAACATCCACACGGTCTGTCGGAGTGGCGCACCGGTCTCACGGGATATCCCGGTGCCGGAGCTATACTCCGCAGGGCGCCCGAACCAGAGGGCGCCACAACGTTTTCGAGGTGAGTACGAGTGTTTGAACGGTTCACCGACCGGGCCAGGCGAGTGGTGGTGCTCGCGCAGGAAGAAGCGCGGCTCCTCAACCACAACTACATCGGAACCGAGCACATCCTCCTCGGTCTGATCCATGAGGGCGAAGGTGTCGCCGCCCGCGGTCTCGAGAGCCTCGGCATCAGCCTCGAATCGGTGCGCAAGCAGGTCGTCGAGATCATCGGTGAGGGCTCGCAGGCTCCCAGCGGTCACATTCCGTTCACGCCGCGGGCGAAGAAGGTCCTCGAGCTGTCGCTGCGCGAGGCGCTCCAGCTCGGCCACAACTACATCGGGACCGAGCAC
>CAYFYC010000053.1:23569-23788 GCA_964347305.1 uncultured Acidimicrobiaceae bacterium
AAGCTCGGCGCCGAGCTCCACAAGGTCCGCCAGACGGTGATCCAGCTGCTCAGCGGCAGCCCGTCGGAAGAGGCGCCCTCCGGCTCGCCGAGCAGTGGCTCGTCGCGTGGCAGCGCCTCCGGCGAAGGCTCGTCGAGCGGCTCGACGGTGCTCGACCAGTTCGGTCGCAACCGCGCCCAGCTCGCTCGCGACGGCAAGCTCGATCCCGTCATCGGGCCG
>CAYFYC010000054.1:0-21731 GCA_964347305.1 uncultured Acidimicrobiaceae bacterium
GCGACGGCATCCTGTTCGTGCCCGAGGTGCTGCTCGCCGCCAACGCCATGAAGGCGGGGATGGCTCTGCTCCGCCCGCTGCTCGCCGAAACGGGCGCCTCGAGGATCGGCAAGGTGGTGATCGGCACGGTCAAGGGCGACATCCACGACATCGGGAAGAACCTGGTTGCGATGATGCTGGAAGGCGCGGGCTTCGAAGTCGTCACTGCTCACCACGACGATGCCGTACATGAAGGTCGTCATCGAGACGATGGAGAACAAAGGCATCCGCGACGACTACATCGTGCTCGTCGGCGGCGCACCGCTCAACGAGGAGTTCGGCAAGGCGATCGGTGCGGACGCCTATTGCCGCGACGCCGCCGTCGCCGCCGAGACGGCGAAGTCCCTGATGGAGCGCAAACGTCTCCTCGCCAGCGAGGACGCCTGACATGCGCACGCTCGTGCTGGCCTGCGGAGCGCTGTCACGAGAGCTGCTCGAGATCGTGCGGGTGAACAAGCTCGACGAGCTCACGGTGGAGTGTCTCCCCGCGATCCTCCACAACACGCCGGATCGGATCGTTCCCGCGCTGGCCGACCACCTGGAGCGCACGAGCGGCGACTACGACCGTGTCTTCATCGGATACGCCGACTGCGGGACCGGCGGCGAGCTCGACCGATTCATCGAAGCCAGGGGCATCGAGCGCCTCCCTGGAGCGCACTGCTACGAGTTCTATGCCGGCCGGGAGCTCTTCGCCGAGCTGCACGACGAGGAACCGGGCACGTTCTATCTCACCGACTATCTGGTGCGACACTTCGATCGCCTCGTCCTCGAAGGCCTCGGAATCACCGCCCACCCGGAGCTGCTGGACGAGTACTTCGGCCGCTACACCCGCATCGTCCATCTGGCCCAGACGGCCGATCCTGCCCTCGACGGCGCGGCGCGCGAGGCCGCACGACGCCTCGGTCTCCATCACGAGCGCCGCGAGGTCGGCTACGGGGAGCTCGCCACGGCGTTGCTCGAGTTGAGGTCGGCGTGATGGCCCAGCTCATCACCATCCTCTGGCGCGACATCCCCGCCCAGGTGACTGCACGTGACGGACGCAAGAAGGTGAGCATCCAGCTCAGCGACCGGTTCCAGATCGCCATCGATCGCGCCGCGGTGCGAGCAGGCAAGAAGACCACCGACGAGTACCTGGCGGAGTGGCACCGCACCGTCGCCGAGTGCGGCCCGGATCTCGCCACCGAGGCAGACACTGCGGCTGCCTCTCTCGAGGCGGAGTTCACCGATGCGGTGCTCCGTGACCACGTGACCAACGGCGGGTTCCGACCGGGCTCCGAAGAGCGAGGGGGAGATGAATGAGCAAGACCGTGCTGTCGAGCGCCACGAGGGAGGTCACGATCGGGTTCGACGAGCCGTTCGTCATCATCGGAGAGCGCATCAACCCGACGGGCCGCAAGTTGCTCGCCGCGGAGATGAAGGAAGGCGACTTCAGCCGCGTGGAGCAGGACGCAGTCGCCCAGGTGGAGGCGGGCGCCCAGATGCTCGACGTCAACGCCGGCATCCCGCTCGCCGACGAGCCCGCCATCCTCGCCGAAGCGGTCAAACGGGTGCAGGCCCTCGTCGACGTGCCGCTGTCGATCGATTCGTCGATCGTCGACGCCCTCGAGGCCGGGCTCGAGGTCTACGAGGGCAAGGCCCTGGTCAACTCGGTCACGGGCGAGCAGGAGGTCATGGACCGGGTGCTACCGCTCGTCGCCCGTCACGGGGCCGCCGTCGTCGCGATCTCCAACGACGAGACCGGCATCTCCGAGGACCCCGACGTGCGCTTCGAGGTCGCCAGGCGCATCGTGCGCGCCGCCGAGGACCACGGCATTCCGCCCGAAGACGTCGTCGTGGACCCGCTCGTCATGCCGATCGGGGCGATGCCCACGGCGGGCAGACAGGTGTTCGAGCTGGTGCGCAGGCTCCGTGAGGAACTGGGGGTCAACAGCACGTGCGGGGCGTCGAACATCAGCTTCGGTCTGCCCCGCCGGGAGACGATCAACGCTGCGTTCCTGACGATGGCGATGGCCGCCGGTCTCACTTCGGCGATCACCAACCCCCTCCACGAAGAGGTGCGGCAGGCGATCATGGCCGGCGATGTGTTGCTGGGCAACGATCGGGATGCCGCACGCTGGATTCGCACCAACCGGGATCCGGAGCAGCCCCAGCGGCGGCGCTCCGGACGCAGGAGAGGCAATGGCGGAGCCGGCGACCGACGCTGACGATCCTCGCATCGTGTTCACCCCGTCAGGGCGCCAGGCGCAGGTGACGAAGGGAGCGTCGATCCTCGACGCAGCGCGCGAGCTGGGTGTCGATCTCGACTCCGTCTGTGGCGGGCGCGGCATCTGCGGCCGGTGCCAGGTGACTCCCGTCACCGGCGAGTTCCCGAAGCACGGCATCGTCGTCACCGATGCGAGCCTCTCCCCGTTCGGCGAGGCCGAAGCGACCTACAGGCAGCGGCGGGGCCTCGCCCCCGATCGCCGTCTCGGGTGCACGGCACGTATCCGGGGAGACCTCGTCGTCGACGTGCCACCGGAGAGCCAGCTCCACCGGCAGGTGATTCGCAAGCGCGTCGAGGTGGCGGATCTCACCATCGATCCCGTGCTGCGGCTCCACTACGTCGAGGTCGCGCCGGCGACCCTCGAGGATGCATCCGGTGACCTGCAGCGCACGCTGACGGCACTGGAGCAGCAGTGGAACCTCACGGATCTCTCCATCGACACTGCCACCATCGCGGACCTGCAGACGGCGCTGCGATCGGGTGGTGGCGCCGTCACGATCGCCGTGCGCGACGGCTCGGCGATCGTCGCCGTGTGGCCGGGCTACCACGAGGGCATCTACGGCATCGCCTTCGACGTCGGGTCGACCACGATTGCCGGACAGCTCTGCGACCTGGTCTCCGGAGAGGTGCTCGCGGTCGCAGGCCGGATGAATCCGCAGATCCGCTTCGGCGAGGATCTCATGAGCCGGGTGTCCCACGTGATGCTCCACCCCGAGGGCGCCGACGACCTGACCGGAGTCGTCCGCACGGCGCTGAATGCGCTCGCGGCCGAGCTGGCCGCCGAGGCAGGCATCGAACCGACCCGGATCATGGAGGTGACCCTCGTCGGCAACCCGATCATGCATCACCTGGTGTATGGGTTCGATGTGCGTCCGTTGGGCGAAGCGCCCTTCGCTCTCGCCACCTCGGCTTCCGTCGAGACGCAGGCATCCGCCATCGGTCTCGAACTGCATGCCAACGCCCGGGCCTATTCGCCGCCCTGCATCGCCGGCCATGTCGGCGCCGACACTGCGGCGGTGATCCTCTCCGAACAACCGCAGCGAGCCGAGGGGGTGCAGCTCGTCGTCGACGTAGGGACGAACGCCGAGATCGTCCTCGGCGACGGCGTGCGGCTCCTCGCCGCCTCCTCCCCCACCGGCCCGGCCTTCGAGGGAGCCCAGATCTCGTCGGGTCAGCGGGCGGCCCCGGGGGCGATCGAGCGGGTACGGATCGACCGCGAGACCCTCGAGCCTCGGGTGCGGGTCATCGGCAGCGACATCTGGTCGGACGATCCGGCGTTCGCCGATGTGCCCGTCTCCGGCATCTGCGGCTCAGGCATCATCGAAGCCGTCGCCGAGCTCTACCTCAGTGGCATCGTCCTCCCCGACGGTCGATTCGATCCCGCGGCAGAGGAGCGCACAGATCGTGTGTTCGAGGACGGACGCACCCATGCCTATCGGCTCACGGACGACGTCTCGGTGACCCAGAACGACGTCAGAGCGATCCAGCTCGCCAAGGCTGCGCTCTATGCCGGTGTCAGGCTGCTCATGGACCACCTCGGCGTGGACACGGTCGACGGCATCCGGCTCGCCGGCGCGTTCGGGAGCCACATCGACGTGTTCCACGCGATGGTGCTCGGGTTGATCCCGGACTGCGACCTCGACCACGTCACCGCAGCGGGCAACGCCGCAGGAGCCGGAGCGATGATCGCCCTCCTCGACGGATCGAGCCGCGAGACGATCGAGCGACTCGTCGCTCGAGTGGAGAAGATCGAAACCGCCGTCGAGCCTCGCTTTCAGGAGCACTTCGTCGAGGCGATGGGCTTCCCTCACACCACGGCGGCCTTTCCGAAGCTCGCGGCCGTCGTCGATCTGCCGTCACCGACATCCCGTTCCCAGCAACGACGCCGCCGAACCAAGGAGCCGACATGACCGACGACGCCGCGCCCAGGCGCAGACGAGGGGGCGGACGCGCCGCCCGCCAGGCGGCACGTGCGGCAGGAGCCGCCGTGGAACAGTCGTCGTTCCTCACCTCGAAGTTGACGCCGTTCGAGGTGCTCGGCGAGGAGGGCCTCTCGCTCATCGAGGAGAACGCCGACACGGTCCTCGAACAGGTCGGGATGGAGATCGTCGACTACCCCGGAGCGCTCGACATCTTCCGTGAGGGTGGCGCCGACGTGGACGGCACGAGAGTGCGCTTTCCGCGTGGTCTCTGCCGGTCGCTGATCACCGAGCACGCCCCTGCCGAGTTCACCCAGCTGGCGAGGAACCCATCGCGCTCGGTGAGGCTCGGTGGCGTCCACACCGTGTTCGCCCCGGTGTACGGGCCGCCCTTCGTGCGTGATCTCGACGGCGGACGGCGCTACGCAACGATGGCCGACTTCGAGAACTTCGTGAAGCTGACCGCGTCCCATCCCAACCTGCACCACTCCGGGGGCACCGTGTGCGAGCCCGTGGACCTCCCGGTGGAGACCCGCCACCTCGACATGGTGCACGCCCACATGCGCCTCAGCGACAAGCCCTTCATGGGTTCCGTGACCAGCCCGGAACGCGCTGCGGACACGGTCGCCATGGCGAAGATCCTGTTCGGTGAGGACACCGTGGCAACCAACACGGTCGTGCTGGCACTCGCCAATGCCAACTCACCCATGTCATGGGACAGAGCGATGCTGGGCTCAGCCAAGGTCTATGCGGAGGCGGGCCAGGCGACGATTCTGACGCCGTTCATCCTCGCCGGTGCGATGAGCCCGGCGACCCCGGCGGCGACAGCCACCCAGACACTCGCCGAGGCCATGGCGGGCATGGCGTTCTGTCAGATGGTCCGCCCCGGAGCCCCGGTCGTGTTCGGCTCGTTCGCCTCGTCGATGTCGATGCAGACAGGAGCACCCACGTTCGGCACCCCGGAGCCGGCGCTGGTGCTGTTCACCGTCGCCGCCTTGGCGCGCCGCCTCGGTGTGCCCTTCCGCTCCGGAGGCAACTTCACGGCGTCGAAGACCCCGGACGCCCAGGCGGCCTACGAGAGCGCGATGACGATGTATCCGGCGCTCCTCGCCGGCACCAACTTCGTCCTCCACGCCGCCGGGTGGCTGGAGGGTGGGCTGGTGGCCGGGTACGAGAAGTTCGTACTCGACGCCGATCAGCTCGGTGCCGCCCGTGCCCTTCTCGAAGGCGTCGACATGTCACCCAACGGCCTCGCTCTCGACACGATGATCGAGAACGGTCCGGGGCAACACTTCTTGGGAACGGCGCACACATTGGCCAACTACGAGTCGGCATTCTGGACATCCGAAGCCGCCAACAACGACAGCTACGAACAGTGGAAGGACGAAGGAGAAATCGACTCCGTGACACGAGCAAACACCATCTGGAAGGAGCGGCTGGCGGCCTACGAGCAGCCTCCGTTCGACGACGCGATCGATGCCGAGCTGCAGGACTACATCGCCCGACGCAAGAGCGAACTCACCGATGCCGAATCCTGAGCCGCACGAGCCGACCGCGGAGCTCTCTCCGGAGGCGCGCCGTGCGATCCGTCGCGTCCTCGAGCGCCCGCTGTTCGAGCTGATACCTCTGAAGAACGTTCTCGCCCAGGCCCACCATCTGCCCGAGGGCGCGACCGTCTCTGTGACCGCATCGCCGGCCAAGGGCATGGACGCGACGCTCGACCTCGCCGAGGCGCTCCAGGATCTCGGATTCGCCGTCGTACCCCACGTCTCGGCCCGGCTCGTCGCCGATCGCTCCCACCTGGAACGCATCGTGAAGCGACTCCATGACCGTGACATGCGACGCATCTTCCTCGTCGGCGGGGACGCCGACGACCCGGGCGAATTCTTCGATGGCCTCTCGCTGCTCGAAGCGATGGACGACATCGGGCACGACATCACGAGCATCGGGATCCCGTCGTACCCGGAGGGACATGCCGTCATCCCCGAACCGCTCCTCGACCGTGCGCTGCTCGACAAGCAGCGCTACGCCGACTCGATGACGACGCAGCTGTGCTTCTCCGGAGATGCGATCACGAGCTGGCTCGGTCGCCAGCGAAGCGCAGGCGTGACATTGCCGGTGACGCTCGGAATGCCGGGGGTGGCCGACCGCCTGCGCCTGCTCAAGATCTCGGCCCGGATCGGTGTCGGCGACTCGATCCGCTTCCTCCGCAAGAACGTCGCCGTCGCGGCCCGGTTCGTGCTGCCCGGGAGTTACAACCCCGCCGAACTGCTGGAGGAGCTAGGGCAGCGTCTCGACGATCCGCTGCTCGACGTGCAGGGGGTGCACATCTACACCTTCAACTCATGCGACACCACCGAGGAGTGGCGACAGGACTACCTGGCTGCGCTGGGCTGATTCAAGCCAGGGCCTCGAGGCTCTTCTCGACGTAGAACGCGATGTCGCGGAAGGATGCCATGCCGACGGGGCGGCCCGACTCACCGACCAACAGGACGTGCGACACCTCGTCGGCGAGGAGCCGTTCGAGACCGTCGGCGATCGATGACCGGACATCGAGTGTCACGGGGTCCGGGTCCATGACCTCGCGGATCGTAACGGCCTCGAGGTCGTCTGTGACACAACCGATGCGGACCTGCAGATCGAACTCCGTGAGCTCGCCCACGAGATGGCCCCGGTTGTCGACCACCGCCACGGATCCACTCCCCCGGGTGCGCATGTGATGGACGGCCACATCGAGCGGGTCGTCGGCGTCGACCATGACGATGGCCCCCCGGTTGAGACCGGTGAAATCGACGAGGGTGAGCCCGTGGTGAACGGTCGGGGCGCCGATGCTGCCGGTCACTCGTGACTTCAGGAGATTCCCGATCGTGGCCATCACCGTGTAGAAGGAGAGATTGCCGGCGAGCGCGTCCGACTCGTCGACGACGGGGACGCTGCGCACCCACCAGTGGTTCATGAGGGCGAGGCCCTCGGCGACGGTCCCCGCGTTCGGCATCGTCCGCACCGGACTCGTCATCTCCTCACGCATCGACCGCTTCCAGCTCGCGGGTCGGCCGATGACCCGCTGCAGGATGTCACGCTGGGTGAAGATGCCCACCAGGTCGTCGCCCTCGAGCACGCAGGCGCACGATCTGCCGGCGTCGTTCATCGCAGCCACCGTGTCACACACCGTGGCATCCACGTCGACCGCGACAAAACGAGACAAGTCGACACTCGACACGGGTGTGGCTTCGATGGCGGCGGTGATGCTCATGGGGTCTCTCTCACGCAGTGGCGTCGATGGTCGGGGCCCAGGATCGGTCGAGACGGATTCTCCAGCGCCCCGCGCGACCCTACACGAAGCCTCCGTGGCGAGGTATCGGGGTCAGTTGGCGCCCTCACCGACGTCCCCCTCGACTGACGGTTTGTACGGAGCGACACGCACACGAGGCAGCCGTCCGGGATCGCCGGTTGTGCGGGCCACGGTCGGCGGGGCAATGCAGCCCTCGGCAGGCCGTCAACGCGAATGATCGGATCGTTTCTCGGCGTCGCTCGGCGAACAGGCGTAAGGTCTGCTTCATTGGATCCCCTATCGAAGGGGGGTCGTCATGGGGGGGCTTTCGGGAGGAGGCACCCGCCATCATCGAATCCGCAGCCGTCCCCGCGCCAGCCATCAACAAACTCGCCGTCGCCTCGATCGTCCTCAGCGGTCTGGGAGTCGTGGGGATCTTCGCCGGGGTCCCTCTGATTGGATCTCTGCTCGGTGTGGTCTTTGGACACATATCGATCCGGCAGATCACACGATCCAACGGCACCCAGAAGGGACGAGGGATGGCCAGGACTGGACTCGTTATCGGCTACGGCGTGCCGGTAGTCCTCATTGCCATCATCCTCGCCCTCCTGATGAGTGGCAGCTTCGCGTGGTTTGAATCTGCGCCGGCTCATCACTTCGAGTTGCGAAGCGGGTAGATCAGAGTGCCGGATCCCGCGCTGTCCCCTGTGTCGGGATCGCCGAATGAGGCGCGCGTCATGCGCTACGGGTGGGTTCCACTCTATTGAGCCTCCTCAGGCCACCTCGTTCGCCTTCGAGTAGGGTCCCGGCGACTAGACGAGACGATCGACGAGGTGCCCGATGTCGAGAGAGGACGTGGAGAAGGTCGCGGAGGCGTACATGAGCGGCGGGCCTTACGCACTTGCCGAGGACGTGGTCTTCACGTTGGGGAACTCGGGCGAGGTCTACGAGGGCAGGGACGCCATCTCGCAGATGCTCTCTGCCTGGTACGGCGAGATGTTCGAGGCCGATTCAGAGAGACTTGCCATGTTCGTTAGCGACGACGGATTCGCCGTTGAGTTCATGTTCGAGGGAACCCACGTCGGCGAGTTCTACGGCATTCCAGCAACCGGTCGACGGGTTAGCTTCCCGTTCGTGGGGGTCTACCAGGTTGAGGGATCGGAGATCGTGGCTGGCAGGATCTACTTGCCCATGGAGCGCATCAAGTCGTTGCTGTCCGCCCCGATCACCTGATATCGGGCGACAACGCCCAGCTCGACGAGTGCGCCGAACCGCACCTCGGCGTTCGGTTCAGCGCTGCCTGATCGGCTCGGAACGACGTGTGCGACACCGTTCGGTGTGGTGAGCGACCTGGGCCGCCATGGTCCCTTGGCCACGGCGGCCTTCGTGATCTCGTCGGTCGCTTTCGGCGTGATCGGGGTGATCTTCTTCCTCGGCACCCTTGTCGTCGAGTGGGAGGAATCGACGACCAACATCGTGTTCGCTGCTTGGGGAGTGAGCGGCAGCATCGTCTTGTCGTCATTCGCGCCGAGCGTCGCCGGCAGATACCTGACCGAGGACTCCCGACGCCCGCGCACGTCGGCACGTATGCCCTGCCCGATCGGAGCCTGTGGCATTGTTGGGGGAGACGCGATTGGCTGATGGTGATGGCGAGTTTGGTGCTGCGGTCTCTTGTATGGGTTGTCGCCGGCGTGGTTGTCGTCATTGCCGGCATGTGGGTGTTCCAGCGTCGGCTGATCTACTTGCCGACACAGGGCGTGCCTCCTGTCGGTGATCTGGCGGGTGGGTGGCAGGAGGTGGCGTTCGACACTGCCGACGGTCTCACGCTGCAGGGCTTCTATGTCCCACCTCAGCCCAATGAACCGGTGGTCGTGGTCTTCAACGGCAACGCCGGTAATCGCAGCGACCGCCTGCCGCTGGGGAACGGGCTTGCAGGCGCAGGGCTCGGAGTCATGCTCGTGGACTATCGCGGCTATGGAGGCAACCCGGGTCATCCCACCGAGACCGGTCTGGCTCACGACGCCCGGGCTGCACTGAGATGGGTACGGGACAACGCATCGGGCCACCCGATTGTGTATTTCGGGGAGTCGCTCGGAGCAGCGGTGGCCATCGAACTGGCGGCCTCCCAATCACCTGATGCGTTGGTGCTGCGGTCCCCGTTCACGTCGCTGGCTGCGGTGGGAGCCTTCCACTATCGGTTCCTCCCGGTGCGGCTCATGCTGTGGGACGAGTTTCCCTCGCTCGAGCGCATCGAGGAACTGGCCGCCCCCACTCTGGTGATTGCCGGATCTTCGGACTCAATCGTCCCCTTCGACCAGAGCCGAGCCATCTACGACGCCGCACCGCACCCCAAGCGGTGGGTCGTCGTGGACGGCGCCGACCACAACGACCCGCAACTCGCAACCGGCCCCGAGCTGATCCAGGCCACCGTGCAGTTCCTCACCGAGGTCATCCCCTAGACACCCGCCCATTTCGGCACGTCGGCGTGCCGCGATCGACGAGCCTGTTACGACGCTCAGCGTGTGCGTCGGCGGTCGGCGACGCGTCAGGCGCGCATCGCCTTGCCGGCAGGGTCGTGAGGCGACGGCGGGATCACGCGGCACGGTCGCTCTACACCGACGATGTGCGTGGTGAGCTCGGTGCCGACGTCGTCGTGGCCGCGATCGATCAGCGCCATCGCCAGGCTCTTCCCGACGGTGTGGCCATAGTCGCCCGAAGTGATGTACCCGACCCGATGACCCCCTGACCACACCGGCTCGTAGCCGGTGGCTTCGGCGTCGATCGCATCGATCTCCAGCGTCACCAGCCTTCGGGTCGCCGAGTCGTTCTCCCGCTCGGCACGTGCGGCGTCCTCGCCGATGAAGCCGGTCTTCGACCAGTCGATCCACCGGTCCATCCCCGTCTCCCCCGGCGTGTATTCCTGGCGGAACTCGGTCGACCAGATGCCGAAGCTCTTCTCCATCCGCAGCGACAACAGCGCGTTGTAGCCATACTCGACCGCACCGAGGTCGGCGCCCGCCTCGAGCAGTGCCCGGCGCAGCGCCACGTGCTCGGTGGCCTGACAGTGGATCTCGTAGCCGAGTTCTCCGGTCACCGACAGCCGGCCGACCCTCGCCCGCAGCATCCCGACGTCGAGCGTCCGGCACCCCATGAACGGCAAGGCCTCGGCCGAGACGTCGCTGGGCGTGACCCGCTCGAGGAGGTCCCGAGACCGCGGACCCGACAGCGAGAAGCCGACGATGTCGTCGGAGATGTCACGCACGGCGACGCCGTCCTCCAGGTGGTCGTCGAACCAGCGCATGTGCCAGGCGCGGAGGTAGTAGGACCCCATGATCCACCAGCTGCCATCCCCCCAGTTGAACACGGTGAGGTCGCCCTTGAGACGGCCGTCGTGGCCGAGCATCGGCGCCAGCCTGCCGCGGCCCGGACCCGGGAGCCGGCCGGCCAGGAGCCGATCGAGCCATCCCCGTGCCGACGGTCCGGTCACCTCGTACCTGGAGAAGCCGGTGATATCGAGGATGCCGACCCCGCTGCGGACCTGGCGGCACTCCTCGCCCACGATGTCGAAGGCGTTGGATCGGCGCAACGACGGGATCTCCTCGAACTCGGGATCGGTGAAGTAGATCGGCACCTCCAGACCCCACGACTCCCCCCAATGCGCCCCGGCCTCGGTCATTGCGTCGTACGCCGGCGCCATCTTCAGCGGGCGACCCGCCCACAGCTGCTCGTTGGGGTAGGTCATCACGAACCGGCGCGAGTAGAACTGGCCGGTCATCTGTCTGATGTACTCGCGGCTCTCCGCATACGGGCCGAAGCGAGCCACGTCCATCCCGTAGATGTCCTCCTCTGTCTCGCCGTGGATCATCCACTCTGCGAGCGCCTTGCCGACGCCACCGCCCTGGAGGAACCCGGCCATCACGGCACAGGCCGACCAGTAGTTGCGGAGCCCCGGCACCGGCCCGACGAGCGGGTTGCCGTCCGGTGAGAAGGTGAAGGCCCCGTTGACCCACTGCTTGATACCGGCGCGGTCGAGCACCGGATAGCGGTTCGTGGCGATCGTGAGCTCGTCGGCGATGCGGTCGACGTCGGGCGTGAGCAGCTCGATGCCGTAGTCCCACGGCGCTCCGTCGAGGTTCCAGTGCTGATGGTCCACCTCGTAGATCCCGACCAGCATGCCGTGGAGCTCCTGACGGGAGTAGGTGTACCCGTCCAGGTCGATCATCATCGGGATCTCGTAGCCGAGCTCGGCGATCT
Organism: uncultured Acidimicrobiaceae bacterium; assembly: GCA_964347305.1. Classification (GTDB taxonomy): domain Bacteria; phylum Actinomycetota; class Acidimicrobiia; order Spongiisociales; family UBA5794; genus CAYFYC01. Next base: position 11,747 of record CAYFYC010000054.1, read on the forward strand.
CCGGAATCGCCTCTGTGACGAGGTAGTGATGCGCCAGCGGAGCGACGGGCAGCTCGACGCCGGCCATCCGCCCCACCTGCTTGGCCCACAGACCGGCGGCGTTCACGACGTGCTCGGCGTGGATGGTGCCTTGCTCTGTGACCACGTCCCAGCCGCCATCAGTTCTCGGCACCAGTTCGATGACCCGGTTGCGCTCGATGACGTCGACGCCGCGTTGCCGCGCCGCCTTGGCGTAGGCGTGGACCACAGCCGACGGGTCGATGTATCCCTCACGGTCGGCCCACAGCCCGCCGCGCACTCCCTCGATGTCGATGATGGGACAGCGCTCGAGGATCTCCTCCGGCCCGATGAGACGCACGTCCTCGATCCCCATCGTCTGGAACACTCGGTACTCGCTCTGGAGCCACTCCCAGCGCACGGGCTCCTCGGCAAACGTGATGCCGCCCGTCATGTGCATCCCGATGTCGATTTCCGACTCGGCAGCGACTTCGCCGAGCAGATCGATCGTGTACGCCTGGAGGGCAGCGATGTTCGGATCGGCGTTGAGGGCGTGGACTCCTCCGGCAGCATGCCAGCTCGACCCGGCGGTGAGCACCTCTCGCTCGATGATGGCGACGTCGCTCCAGCCGAACTTCGCCAGGTGATAGGCGACGCTGGCTCCCACGACACCGCCGCCGACGATGACCACCCGATACTGCGACCTCACGGACCTGCTCCTCCCGGCGACCCGCCGACGCTACCCGACCGCCCGACACTGCTGCAGGAGGAGCCGCGATCGCAGCTCAGGTCGATGGGTGACGCGGTGACGCCAGCACGCGACGCACCATCGGCTCGAAGAAGGACAGCGGTTCCGTCGGGTACGCCGGATCGAACGACACCTCGTCGTAGTCGGCGCAGAATCGCACGGTCGCCTCGTAGTGAGGATGGTCCCGATACCGATCCCTCGCATCCGGGTCGCGCCCGTAGTGGTGGGCGTAATACTTCTCCTGGAAGAGCCCGTGGTGCTTGACGATCCAGTAATTCTCCTCCGAGACATAGGGGCGCAGCATGGCCGCGGCGACCTCGGAGTGATTCGCCGGCGCCAGCACGTCACCGATGTCATGGAGCAACACCACCACGACCGTCTCCTCGTCCTCCCCCGCCCGATGCGCACGAGTCGCCGCCTGCAGCGAGTGCTCGAGACGGGTGATCTGGTACCCCGTGTGCTCGTCCATCGACCGCAGCCAGCTCAGCACCCGATCCGGGAATGCCTCCAGGTCGGCCTCTTCGTATCGGGCGAGGAGGGCGTAGTCCTCTGCCGTGCCGTCGGCCATGCGGGTGAACCCGACGACGTCGCTCATGCCGGCACCGGAGCCGACGAGAGCGGACGGTGGATCCCGAGCACGACCCTCCGGCGTGCCATGAGATCGTCGAACTCCATGTAGACGTCCTGCAGATGACGCTCGCCCGTGCCCGGCTCGAACGGCAGGCGACCATGCAGGACCCGGTGACCGTGCACCGTGACGATGTCGCCGTCCATCGCCTTGAAGACCACCTTCGCAGACGGATCGTCGATGATGCGGCCCAGCATGCGATACGCCCGGTAGAACTCACCGACCGTGTCGAAGTCCGCTCTGATCGGCAATGCGAGCTGATTCGAGAACCGGAACGTGCGCACCTCGCCATCCGGTCCGAGCTGGATCATCGGTGCGGCGGCATAGGTGTCCTCGTCGTCGGAGAACAACTGATAGGTGACGGGTACCCGGCTCAAGATGGCAAAGGCCTCGGGATCGGCCCCGCGGAGCCGGTCGACGGCCCACCAACCGTCGACGAGCACGGTCTCGCCTCCCACCGCCCGGTTCTTCCTGAAGTGGAGGAGCTGGATGCTCGGCGGCCAGTGGTAGCTGGGCATGTCGGAGTGCGGCTTCAGCTCGAAGGGGGTGTGTGCCACGTTGTAGCCGTTCGGATCGTGGTACACGTTGTGGACCCGTTCGAACGCGACCTCCCGAACGTGGCCGATCGACTCGGCGAATCGCTCGACCTCGTTCTCCTCGTCGGGCGCACCGGCCACCACCGCCACACCGAGCTCGCGGACGGCGTCGAGATAGTCGAGCTGTGTCGCCTTGTCGTGGAGCACGCCGTCGTGCGGGAATCGAGGCACCTCGAGGTCCGATCCCCACAGCGTCGGCCCGTCGGGAGCAGGCGCCGGGGTCGAGTAGTCGAATCGCTCGAGCCACGCAGCGGCGTACGCCGACGTGTGGCCGTCGTTCCACTCGACGTGGAGGTCGCCTCCCTCACCGAGCGACGCCATGGTCGGCGCGATGTCGTCCGGGATGTCGGCCGTGAAGAGCCGACGCTCCGCGGTCTGCTCGACGCGGCACTCGCCGCACCCGCAGTTGTCCCGCAGCCAGACGTGGTGGAAGCGACGCTCCACGCCTCCCACCTCGAGGACGACATGGTCGTGGGCGATCTCCATCTCCACCTCCCGGATCACAGGCCGTGGCACGATTCTCGTCCACGGCTCGATGGAAATCGAGCCGTTTTCAAATGAGTTGCCGCACCGCGGACTCGAAGCTGCGGACATGCGCACGGGCCAGGAAGGCAGATCGGTCGCCGTCGCCGGTCACGATGGCGTCGATGAGCCCGCGGTGCTCGTCGATGTGCTCGTCTATGTGCGGCAGCCGATCCATGAAGAGCCGCCAGATGCGCGTCGACAGCGCCAGGTACTGGCCCGCCGTCGCCTCCAGGAAGTGGTTGTGGGCCGCGGCGTAGATGGCGCGATGGATGCGGGTGTCGAGACCCATGAGGGCCTCTGCGTCACCGGGGCCGATCTCGGCGGCGAGCTGCTCGAGACCCGACCGCTCGGCGTCCGTGGCTCGGTGGGCGGCGCGAGCCGCAGCATGTGACTCCAGGTCCTCGCGGAGATCGGTGATGAGGGCGAGGTCCGCCAGGTTGATGTCCGTGGCGAAGGTGCCACGGCGCGGATAGATGTTGACGAGACGCTCGGCTTCGAGCCGATTGAGCGCCTCGCGCAACGGCGTCCGCCCGAATCCCGTCCGCTCCATGAGATCGGCCTCGCCGATCGGCTCGCCCGGACGGAGCTCGAGCCGGATGAGAAGGTCTCGTACCACCTCGTACGCGAGATCCGCCTGGCTCGGAGCGTGAGCGCGGGAGAGGTCGGCTGTCACGGCCACACCGGATTGACGTTGTCCACGGCGTGATCATACACTACTGATATATCAGTCTCGAGCGTATGGAGGGCAGAAGGTGAGTGACCTGCCACAGCGGGCCGATGTCGTCGTGATCGGTGCCGGCATCGTCGGCAACTCGCTCGTCGGCCATCTGGCCGATCTCGGGTGGAAGAACATCGTCCTGGTCGACAAGGGCCCCCTCCCCAACCCCGGCGGCTCGACCGGCCATGCGTCCAACTTCATCTTCCCGACCGACCACAACAAAGAGATGGCGCATCTCACGGTCGAGAGCCAGCGCCAGTTCGAAGAGGCGGGGTTCAACACCACGAGCGGTGGCATCGAGATCGCCCGCACGGAAGAGCGTATGGAGGAGCTTCGCCGCCGCATGACCTCGGCGAAGGCGTACGGGATCCCCTCGTCGCTGTTGACCCCCGCGGAGGTGAAGGAACTCGTTCCGTTCGTCAACGAAGACGTGGTCCTCGGCGGCTTCTACACACCGAGCGTCTCCGTGGTCGACTCGCTCGCCTACGGCACGATGATGCGCGACAAGGCTCGCGACATGGGAGCGCTGACCGTGTTCGGCAACACCGAGGTCCTCGACATCGAGACCGAGGACGCGCCGCACAAGCGACCGAAGGTCACGGCTGTCGTGACCGACAAGGGCCGCATCGAGTGCGACCACGTGGTCATCGCCTGTGGCGTGTGGAGCCCCCGCGTCGCCGCCATGGCGGGCGCCAACATCCCTCTCACGCCTGCCGTGCACCAGATGGCCGACGTGGGGCCCATCGACATCCTCCAGGCGACGGGCAACGAGATCGGCTATCCGATCGTCAGAGACATGGACACCTTCATGTACGAGCGGCAGACCGCCGGCTCGATGGAGGTGGGGAGCTACGCCCACCGGCCGATCTTCCACCACCCCGACGAGATCCCGTCCAACGAGGAGGCGGCGCTCTCCCCCACCGAGATGCCCTTCACCCAGGACGACTTCGATCCGCAGCTCGAGGATGCCCTCGAGATCATGGGAGAGATACTCGAGACGGCGGAGATCCGCTACGCCATCAACGGCCTGCTGTCCCTCACGCCCGATGCGATGCCGGTGCTCGGCGAGTGCGTCGAGGTCGAGCATCTCTGGTCGGCGGCGGCGGTCTGGATCAAGGAGGGGCCTGCCATCGCCCAGCTCATGGCGGAGTGGATGACCCACGGGTATCCCCACATCGCCGATCCCCACGGCTCGGACATCGCCCGCTTCTACCCACACGAGAAGACCGAGCACCACATCTATGCGAGGTGCGGCGAGCACTTCAACAAGACCTACGGGATCGTCCATCCCCGCGAGCAGTGGGCCACCGAGCGTGACATGAACCGCGCCCCGTTCTACATGCGAGAGGTGGAGCTCGACGCCGAGTTCCACGATGCCAGAGGGTGGGAGCGGCCCCAGTGGTACAACTCGAACACCGACCTCGTGGAGCGCTACGGCGTGGAGAACCGCCCGCACGAGTGGGACAGGAGATGGTGGTCCCCGATCATCGACGCGGAACACCTCCACATGCGGGAACACGTCGCCATGGTGGACCTCACGGCCTTCCAGATCTTCGAGGTGAGCGGACCCGGTGTGGTCGACTACATCGAGCGGATGACGGTCAACAAGTGCGACGTCGCCGTGGGTCGCGCCGTCTACACGCCGGTGCTCACGGAGGGAGGCGGCTTCCGCTCGGACCTCACCGTGTTGCGTCTGGCCCCGGATCGCTACCGCATCGTGACAGGCGCCTTCGACGGAGGACGTGACGAGTACTGGTTCCGGAAGAACCTTCCCGACGATGGCTCGGTGCACTTCGAGAACCGGACCTCGGCGATGACCACGATCGGCGTCTGGGGCCCACACGCGCGGGACCTCGTCTCCAAGGTCACAGACACCGACCTCTCTCAGGAGGCGTTCCGATACGGAATGGTCCAGGACGCGCTCATCGACGGCATCCCCTGCTCCATGTTCCGCATCTCGTATGTCGGCGAGAGCGGATGGGAGATCTACACCCCGATGCAGCACGGGCTGCGGCTCTGGGACACGCTCTGGAAAGCGGGCCAGGAGTTCGAGGTCCGGCCGGTCGGAATCGGCGTCTACGGCACGACGGGGCGGATCGAGAAGGGTTACCGGCTCATGGGCGCAGAACTCGAATCCGAGTACACGCCGGTCGAGGCCGGGCTCGCCAGACCACGGGTCAAGGCGGCCGACTTCATCGGCAAGGAGCCCTACCTCGCCGCACGCGAGGAGGATCCTGCGGCCATCCTGTGCACGCTCACCGTCGAAGACCACACGAACACGGCCGGCGACGAGCGCTATCCGACCGGAGGCAACGAACCGATCCTCACGCTCGATGGCGAGCGGATCGTCGACCGCAAAGGACGGGTGTCGAGAGTCACGACGGCAGGCTCGGCACCTTCGTTGGGCACGTATCTCCTGATGGCCTATCTGCCTCCGGAGCATGCGGTGGAAGGAAACGACCTGCTCGTGATGTACATGAACGAGACGCATCCCGTGAAGGTGGCGAGGGTGGGGAGCACGCCGCTCTTCGACCCGGAAGACACCCGGATGAAGTCCTGACGTGAGAGTCCTCGTCTGCATCAAGCGAGTTCCCGCCCCGGGAGCGAAGATCCTGATCGCCGAGGACGGGAAGTCGATCGACGCGAGTCACCTCGCCTTCACCACCAGCCCGCACGAGGAATGCGCCCTCGAAGAGGCCGTGCAGATCGCCGAGCGGACGGACGGGACCGTCACGGTTCTCACCGTGGGGCCCCCGGCCGCAGAAGAGCAACTGCGATACGCAGCGAGCGTCGGCGCCAACGAGGCGGTGTTGGTGGAGACCGACGGTTCCGATCACGGACCGATGGAGACGGCCACTTCCATCGTCGCCACGATCCGATCGATGGAAGCCGACACGGGGACGTTCGACGTCATCCTCTTCGGCAACGAGTCCGCCGACGCCGGCGGCTACCAGGTCGGGGTGCGGGTGGCGCACGCCCTGGGACGGCCCATGGTGAACGGCGCCAAAGGCATCGACACCGGCTCCCAGGGACTGGTCGTGCGACGGGCGGTCGCCACCGGGTTCGAGGTCTACGAACTCCCCTACCCGGCCGTCGTCGGCGTCAAGGAGGGCATCAACCTGCCGCGGTACCCGACGCTCAAGGGCCGGCTCGCGTCGAAGAAGGTCCAGATCTCGCATCACCACCCGCAGCCGGTGCCGGGCGGGCAACAGATGGTGCGGCTGCTTCCGGCGACCGAAGACGTCGGCGAGACCAGGATCCTCGGAACGGGCCCCGACGCTGCAGCTGCGCTCGTCGACCTCCTCGACGAGCTGGGTGTGCTCTCATGAGTGTCCTCGTCGTGATCGACCACGATCGAGGCGAGGTCGCACCGGCGACATGGGTGGCGCTCACCGCGGCGCGGGAACTCGCCGGAGAGCTCGGCGTCAACGTCGAGGCCCTGGCGATCGGCTCCGAGGCCACCGACCTCGGGACCGTCGCCGCGGAGTACGGAGCGACCACCACCCGGGTGGCGCGCCACGAGATCCTGTCCGACTACGGACCGGACGCATGGGGGGCGACGGTGGCGCAGCTGGCGGGTGATGCCACCGTCGTGGTCGGCCCCGGCACCGAACGCGGCAACGAGATCCTCGCCAACGCGGCCGCCCGCTTGAACGAGCCGATGGTGGCGAACGCGCTCTCCGTGTCACCCGGCTCCGGTCCCTGGTCCATGCGACGCGTGCGCTGGGGCGGGTCCCTCGTCGAGGAAACGGAGCTGGACGCCGGCACCAAGCTGCTCACCTTCGCAACCACTGCGACGGAAGCGGTTCCGGCGCCGGTTGCCGTGGTCACCGAGGAGTTCGAGCCCGAGCTCGGCGACGAACATGCCACGACCCTCGTGAGGGATCGCGTGGTCCTGACAGAGGGCTTGACGCTGGCGACGGCGCCGGTCGTCGTGGGTGGGGGTCGCGGTGTCGGATCGGCGGAGGCGTACGCCCCGCTCGAGGAACTCGCCGGGCTGCTCGGCGGCGTCGTGGGGTGCTCGCGGGTGGCGACCAACAACGGATGGCGACCCCATTCCGATCAGGTCGGCCAGACGGGCACGAAGATCGCCCCGAAGCTCTACATCGCGTGTGGCATCTCGGGTGCCATCCAGCACTGGGTCGGTGCGATGGGATCGAAATCCGTGGTGGCGATCAACACCGACCCCGAGGCCAACATGGTCGCCAAGGCCGATTACGCGGTGATCGGCGATCTCCACGACGTGGTGCCCGCGGTCATCGCAGAGATCCGACGGCGTCGCTCCTGACCCGGGTTCACCGCCTCGACCGGGGCACGACCTCGGCTCCGGCGGCGGGCGGGGCATCGTCGACGATCTCGGCGGGGAAGCCGGCTGCGATCACCCGAGCACCGGTCGAGTCCTCGAGGCGTCTGATCACGTTCGGCGATCGCTCGTCTGCGCCGTAGCGATCGATGGCGTCGGCGACGATGTCGATGAGCAGGGGCGACACCTCGAGGGGGACACCGTGATCGTCGGCGATCGACTGGAACAACCCGATGTCCTTGGCAACCAGCCCGAGCGTGAAGTTGATGTCGCGCGAGCCGTTGAGGATGACCTGAGACTCCGTCTCGTGGACGAATGAGTTGCCGGAGGAGATCCGGATGGCCTCGTACGCCGTGTCGAGATCGATGCCCGCTTGCGCTGCGGTGACCAACGCCTCGGCCAACGTCACGAGGTTGGCGGTCGCCAGGTAGTTCGTCAGCACCTTCAGCATCGAGGCCGACCCGAGAGGCCCGGTGTGGAGCACGTCACGACCCAGCATCGTCAGCAGCGGCATCGCCGTCTCGACCGCCGCGCGGTCACCCCCAACGAAGATCGAGATGTTGCCGGTGGCCGCACGATGGCAGCCGCCCGACACCGGACAGTCGATGGCGAAGGCGCCCCGGTCGGCGACGAGCCGTCCGAGACGCACGACCTGGCGATGATCCGTCGTGCTCATCTCGGCCCAGATCGTGCCTGGTGCGATGCCGTCGAGCACACCGTCCGGCTCCTCGAGCACGGCGGTCGAGACGGCAGGGTTCGGCAGACACGTGATGACCACATCGACGGAGGCGGCAAGCGCTGCATTCGAGGCTTCGGTCGTCGCCCCCCGGCCCACGAGCGACGCAACGGCGTCACCGTTCGTGTCGGACACCGTGACGTCGACCCCCTGGCGCAGCAGGTTGCCGGCCAGCCTCCCACCCATGTTGCCGAGACCGATCAATCCGACGCGCACGCGACCTCCCCGTGTGCGGGTGGAGCACACTACCGCACGGCTCCGAACCGAGGCCGGGAGGAGGCGGTGGGGACGAGGTCACCGCAATACGATGGCGGCATGGATGAACCCTGGACGCGAGCTGTCACGGTCGAAGAGATGTACGGCGAGTGGGATTACGAAGCAGCCGTCGCTGCGCTGGAGCGATCACTGCACCCGCGGCCCTCGATCTCGGTGCTCGACCACCTGGGGACGATCGGCATCGGAGAGGACGACGTCGTCCTCGACATCGGCGGACGGGAGGGACAGCACGCAGTGGTGATGGCGGAGCGATTCGGGTGCCGGGTCGTCGCGGTCGACCCGGTTCGAGAGAACATCGAGCGGGGCAGGGAACTCGTCGCCGCCCACGATCACGGCCACATGGTGGACATGCGGCTCGGCGCGATCGAACGGATCCCGGCAGACGACGGCAGCTTCCGGCTCGTGTTCGCCAGAGACATGCTGGGGCACATCGAGGACCTGGAGCTCGGGCTGAGGGAATGCCGGCGCGTCCTGACGCCGGGTGGATCGATGGTCATCTTCGAGGTGTTCGCAACGCCGCTGCTCGATCCGGAGGAGCTGCAGCGTCTCTGCGCCGACACGGCAACGGTGCCGGAACGGCTCTCGGTCGCCGACTTCGAAGAGACCGTCGACGCTGCAGGCTTCGACGTGGTCACCAGGGAGATCGTCGGATCCGAGTTCGTCGAGGCCTCGCAAGAGTCGGGTGCGGCGCCCAACTACCTGCTGCAGCTGTCCCGACTCCGCCGCGCTCGCGAGAGCCTGCTCGAGGAGCTCGGCGAGATCGCGTATCGCGTCATGTACGGCAACGCCCTCTGGAGCATCTACCGCTTTCTCGGCAAGCTGGAGAGCCGGGTCTACGTGCTCCGCCGCAGGGACTGAAGCCGGACCGCAGGATCGTGCGCACGCGGAGAGGGCGCCCGGCCGGGCGCCCTCTCGCAGTCATGACGCTCGAAGCGTCTCACATCATGCCGTCCATGCCGCCGCCGTGGGCGTGGCCCCCGGCCGGCTCGGGCTCGGGCATCTCGGCGACGAGCGCCTCGGTGGTGATGAGCAGCGCTGCGATCGACGCCGCGTTCTGCAGCGTGGAACGTGTCACCTTGGCGGGATCGATGACCCCGTCGGCGATGAGGTCGCTGAACTCGCCGGTGGCGGCGTTGAAGCCGGTGTTCCCGGACTCGTTGCGCACTCGCTCGACGATGACTCCACCCTCGTAGCCGGCGTTCGTGGAGATCTGGCGCAGCGGAGCCTCGAGGGCGATCCGGACCAGCCTGCGGCCGGCCTTCACGTCATCGGTGCCGCCACGGGCCTTGTCGATCGCCGCCTGGCCTCGGAGCAGGGCCACGCCGCCGCCGGGCACGATGCCCTCGTCGACGGCCGCCCGGGTCGCCTGGATGGCGTCCTCGATGCGGTGCTTCTTCTCCTTGAGCTCCACCTCGGTGGCGGCGCCGACCTTGATGACGGCCACGCCGCCGGCCAGCT
>CAYFYC010000055.1:0-854 GCA_964347305.1 uncultured Acidimicrobiaceae bacterium
TCGAACCGACCGGCCGTCCGCCACACCTCGACGAAGATCTCCTGCGCCACGTCCTCGGCCAGGCTGCGGTCACGCACGACCCGGAGTGCGATGCCGAACACCAGCGCTGCGGTCTGGTCATAGAAGTCGGCGAAGGCAGCCCTGTCCCCTGCAGCCGCATCCAGCAGGAGCCGGTTGAGCTGCGTAGGGTGCATCGCCTCAGGAGTCATGTCGTGCGCCCGCCACCGTGGGGAGATCCTAGGGAGGCGCACGACGAAGCTCGCAGCGATGTCGAGGGACAGGGCAGTCATCGGTCAGCCGCCCAGCTCGGCCAGTAGCGTCGCAGCGTTCGTGGCGTCGATCGGGTGGAACCGGGGGCTCAACTCGAGGGCCGTGGTCAGCTCGGCGAGCGCACGTGACGTCTCGCCACGAGCCGCCGAGATCGCTCCCGCCCGGTAGTACCCGTGGGCGTCGAGCCCACGCTCCAATGCGACGTCGATGGCGTCACGGGCCTCGTCGAGGCGATCGTTCTTGAACAGCGCCCAGGCATACGTCTCCCACCCCGCGGTGTCGGTGCGAGTGGCGAGTTCCTCTTCGGCGATGGCGAGAGCGAGCGACACGTCGCCTCCGTTGTCGAGGAGATGGTTGGCCCACGTCCTGGCGTGGGCACGCCTGCTCTCCGGGGTGGCAGCGATCATTGCTTCGGCCTCGGCGTAGGCAGCAGCCGCCGCCTCCTCGTCACCCAGCACCCGGGCGAGATTTCCCGTTGCGATGAGATCGCCAGGGTTCGGTGCGATGGCCAGCGCCTCTTCATAGGCGGCGATGGCCGCCGCATGGTCACCGGTGGCGGCGAGGACGTCGCCGAGGACACTCAG
>CAYFYC010000055.1:864-14873 GCA_964347305.1 uncultured Acidimicrobiaceae bacterium
AGGGAGCAACTGCGGTCGGTCCCAGATCGATGGCGGCGGTGGCGATGGCGCGATCCACCAACTCCGCGGCACCGACGCCGTCACCCGTCTCGGCAGCCAGATCGGCCATCCGCAGCAGGACTGCGGGATGACCGGGCAGTGCTGCGACGAGCGCCTCGTAGTTGGTACGCGCGGTGGCGAGATCCCCCATCGCAAGTGCGGCGTCGCCGGCGATGGCGAATGCCTGGATCTCGGTGGTGTCGGTCGTGGCGACCGCGGTCGCCAGTCTTCCCGCCAGGGTGAAGTCGTGGGTTCCGAGCGACGCGGTGGCGAGACCCAGCTTCGATCCGAGGTCGCTCGGCGCCAGATCGAGCGCTGCGGAATAGGCCGTGGCGGCACCGGCGTAGTCGGCGACGGAGGCCGAGCGCGACGCCCGATCCAGGTAGAGGCCACCGAGCGTCCTGTACTCGAGCGATTCCTGACGCTCCGGCGCCCTCGTCGAGAAGACAGAGATCAGCCGGTCGAGCTCGGTGGTGTCGGTCGGCCGTGGCGTTGCATCGAGTGCTGTGGCCTCGACGGTTGGGGTGGTGGTCGGCTCGGCTCGAGCGAGGTACGAGATGCCGACGACGACGGAGAGAGCGGCGACGGCTGCGAGGAGACGGGTGCGCATCTGGGGTCCTTTCGAGAGGTCGGGAGGGTCCCGGAACGGATGTCCCGGGACCCTCGGATGGGGTTCGTCAGTGAGGTGTGCCCAGGTACGGGAACACGCTCAGGTAGTCGTCGTGGGGACCGACACCGTCGGAGTTGACCGCTCCGTCGGCATCACGGTCGTCGAAGAGACCCAGCGGATCGCCACCGGTCACCACTCGCAACTCGACGTCGATGACGTCGTCGGCGAGCGCACGACCGTTCAGTGGGGCAGGTAGATCGCTCGACTTGTTGTAGGTCAATACGTCGGGCAGCAGCACGCCGGCGAGCGCTTCGGCCTGGGCCGTTGCATAGGCCCCCTCGCTGTCGAGCGAGGAGAAGGCGAGCAGGGCATCGACGACGTTCGACGTGAAGTTCGCCACGTCGTCCTTCGGATGACCGGCGTTGAAGGCGTCCTTGGCGCCGGCATCGGCGTTCACGATCGGACCCGTGCTGTTCACCACCGTGTTGATGGCGGGACGGCCGAGGCGGTCGATCTGCGTCCATTCGCCACCGACACTGCGCTGGGTGGTCGCCCACACACCGATCGTGTCGCCGTCGAAGAGATCGCGGTCGCGCAGCTCCATGACGATGGCGAGCGTGTTGAGCTCGTCGAAGAAGTCCGTCGGCTCGTTGCCGAGGGCATCTTCACCGACGCCTTCGACAGTGCCGAGAAAGCCCGACAGGTCGAAGAAGAACGGGTCGGAACGGAGTCCTGTGAACAGCTGTCCACCACCCGGCGTGCGCACCGAGCGATCCGTCGTGGCGAGCTTGAACAGCTTGCCGGTGGGCTGGAGCGATTGCGCGTCGGCGCCCTCGGCGACCTGCGCCACCACGAGCTGCCGACCGAAGAACGGTCCGAAGAACCGATAGTGGTAGGTCAGGTCCTCGATGGCGTCGCCGTCCTGGTCGATGCGAATCGAATAGGACTGGGTCCGTCCGTCGGCGAACGTCGCGTCGGGGCCGGCAACAGGCGAAACCGTCACGGCGATGGCCGTGCGGTCGCTGCTGGCGCCCTCGAAGACGTAGAGGTCATTGATGTCGAGCTGTGTGTCGTCGACGATGGCTGGGGCATCGAGATGGTCGGCCGCGTCGGCCGCATTCGGTGCCGTGATGAGTGCTGCGATCAGTGCGAACGCAGCGGCGATGATTCCGATCGGAATCCACCTTCTTACCGCTTGCATGGTTCCTCCTTGGGGAACGGGTCACCAAGGGTTCGCATCACAACCGCGCGCGGATTGGTGGGTTTTCCGAGAGTCGTCGGCTCAGCCGGGTAGACGCCAGAACGGGCCACGCAGGCCGACGACGTCGAAAAGGCTCTGCAGCACCTCGCTGGACTTCGGGGTGTAGTCCGGGTCGAGACGATCTCCGTACCACGCCGTACTCAGCCGCCACATGGCGTGGAGCGGGGCCACACCACCCGGCGGAGCGTCATCCTCCGACCGGAGGAAGCGAATCGTCCGTCACGTCTCGACGATGTCGTCCCACCACCGGCGGGCCGGGATCGCGAAGTGCACATGACCATCGAGCGGCGACAGCTCACCGGACCCGACGGTGAGTGTCACCGGATCGTCGTCGTCCATCCACTCCGACGTGATCGTGGCATCGATGTCGAGCGCCGCCGGGATCGCCAGCGCGTCCCAGGCACAGTTCGCCCACCAGCGTCGCTCGCCGGACTGCACCACGTGAAGGGTCGGCACTGCGGAGAAGGGCAGCGCCATCCGGATCTCACCGCTCTCATCGAGCACCACTGCGTGCGCATCGTGCAGCCGGCCGAGTGCGGCCGCGATGTCGACGCCGCGATGGTGGGCAGCCAGGGCAGCAACCGTCGGCGCTTCACCCGTGTCGGCGAAGTGTCGGTAGATGGCATGACGCAGTTCGGCATCGTCCATGCGCCGAGTATCGCAGCCGGGCCGTCACGACAGCAGTGGGCGCACCTTCGTTCCGAGGAGCTCGATCGAGCGCAGCACCTTCTCGTGGGTGGGGGCACCGCCGTTGTGGAGCATGAAGCGCTCGATGCCCAGGATCTCCCGCCAACGCACGATCTTCTCCGCCACCGTCTGCGGCGAGCCGACGACCAGCGATCCCGCCGGGCTGCGCATGAGGTCATATTGCTCCCTGGTGAGGGGCGGCCAGCCGCGCTCCCGGCCGATGCGGGTCATCGTCTGACGGAACCGGGGGTAGATCTCCTCTGACGCCTGCTCGTCCGCATCCGCGACGTGCCCGATCGCATGCACGGCGAGCGGGTAGTCGTCCGGATCATGGCCCACCTCGGCGAGGGACCGCCGGTACAACTCGGCGAGGAACCGGAACCGTGCCGGATCACCCCCGATGATGGCGAGCGCCACCGGCAGCCCCATCCTCCCTGCTCGGACGACCGAGGCCGGGGTGCCGCCGACCCCGACCCACACCGGGAGAGGCGACTGCTCAGCGCGGGGGTACACCGGCTGGTCGACCAGATCGGGGCGAAAGTCGCCCGACCAGGTCACTCGCTCGTTGCGCACGATCTGCACGAGCAGCTCGAGTTTCTCTGCGAAGAGAGCGTCGTAGTCCTGGAGCGAATACCCGAACAGCGGGAACGACTCGATGAACGAGCCGCGACCCACCAGCAGCTCCGCCCGGCCCTCCGACAGCAGATCCAGGGTGGCGAAGTCCTGATACGTGCGCACGGGGTCGGCAGAGCTCAGGACGATCACCGCCGAGCTGAGCCGAATGCGCTGCGTCCTGGCAGCTGCCGCTGCCAGCGTGATGGCAGGCGCCGATGCGGCCATGTCCGGCCGGTGGTGCTCGCCGAGGCCATACACGTCGAGACCCACCGCTTCCGCCATCTCGACTTCTGCAACGACCTGCCGGAGACGCTCGCCGTGGTCGCCCACCCGTCCGGTCTCGGGATCGGGCGGGGTCTCCGCAAAGCTCGTCAGACCGAGTTCCATGGCGGCAGCCTAGGTTGGGCGGATCGACCTCACGACGCACCGTCTCGCCTCGCGACGACGACCACCAGGTCGCCTCCACCGAGCCGCTTCTCGCGATCGATGACCAGAGGCACGCCTTCGAGCGCACCGTGGACCCCGCCACCCGCCACGTACCTCCGAAACGCCCGGAAGTGGTCTCGCCCCGCCGCCAGCTCGAAGAGGCTGGAGACGAGGCGGCGCATCCGGCCGAGCGGTGTGAACCCTTCGACTCCGAAGTCGATAATGACCACCGCACCACCCGGTGCCAGCACCCTGAAGATCTCATGCAGGATCCCGGCGCGTGTCGGTGCGGTCAGCTCGTGGAGCATGAGCGATGCGAGCACGAGGTCGAAATGGCCAGCGGCGTACGGGAGTTCGGTGGCGTCGGCGAGCCGCAGATCGGCAGCGTCGCCGAGGCGGCGCTTCGCCCGGTCCAACATCGCAGGCGAGAGGTCGACTCCACTCACGTCGCAGCCTGCGGTCAGGTAGTGCTCGAGCTGAGCGCCGGTTCCGCAGCCGACGTCCAAGACCCTGGACCCGGCTGCCACGGGATGCGTGCGCATGGCGACCACATGCAACGAGCGATTCAGGCGATCGATGACTGCTTCGTAGATGCCGGCGCGTCCGCCGTAGGGGTCCTTCATCGTCCACCTCGAGTGCGTCCGTCCTTCAACGGTACGCAGCCGGTCAGACCGGTGAGAGGCTCCGCCGTGGCGACCTCGACCTCGTCTGACGATGCGCCCACGTGGCTGCCACGGCCGCTGCGGTCACGAACCCGGTCACGCCGGGTGTTGCGAGGGCGAGCACGACCGCCGCCAGCGCAGCGAGCCGCTCGGCGAGCACCACACGCCGGGTGTCCATGAGTCGCCCGCCTGCGTCGACGATCGAGACGACGGCCGGTCGCGTCGCTCCGCTCTGGGCGACCAGCGCCACACCGAGGGACACGCCGGCTGCGACGGTGTCGCCCTGGATGACGAGCGACCCGGCGAGCACCGCGGTGGCGAGCCCGACGGCGGTGACGAGCATCGCCGTCGAAGCCTTCCGACCCGCTGCCGCCGAGGCCGCCCCGAGTGCCAGGAAAGGCACCACGACCCAACCGCCTGCGACAAGGCCGGTCACGGCTGCGGTGGCCACCACGACACCGACGTCGGCAGGCTTGAGAGCGACCCCGGTGGTGCCCGCAACCATGCGCAAGGCGATGAGCAGAGCCGCCACCACGAGAGCCGAACCCTCGCCCAAGACGGCGAAGGGCGCTGCGAACACCATGGCCACCGTCGCCGATGCCGGGTTGTCGGGATCGATCTCCCTGGAGATCGCCCAGGCGAGAAACACGAGCGCACCTGCCGAGATCGATCCGAAGACGACGATGCCGCCACCCGTGAAGAGTTCGAGCGCACCGTGAACGACACCAGCAGCCACGGATCCGAGGAGGGCGATCCGGTTCGACGGCAGTCGGACGTCGATGTGACGGCCGAGACCGGTCACGTGAGTCAGCTTCATGTCAGCATCACTGCTGCCAGCACTCCCCGGCCGGACCACATGGCGGTCCGCCACCAATTCCCCGTGACCAGCCGTCGATGAGTTGTCGCATCGAAGCCGGAGCCCAGCGATCGGTGCTGTCCGACCTGGACCGCTGCCGTGATCACCCAGATCGCAGCCAACAGCAGCCCTGACACGAGGGCCAAGCCGCGTGACAGCCCGTCTGGCGGAGTCAGGAACAGAAGCGCCGCGGCCACCACTTCGACGAGTGCCGGGATGGCGAGGACCGTACCCATGCGACGGGTGTGAGCCGCCTCGTAGTCGACGAAGGCAGCATCGCCCACCCGGGCGAAGAGCGGATAGTGAACCGTCTGGATCACCCAGATCAACCCGACCATGAACCAGGTCGCCGCTGCGTGCACGATGAGCAGCTCCACAACAGGTCTCCGAAACGGCCGGCTCGGGTGGATGACGCGGTGCGCCTGCGGCCGGGCCGGTCGGCGTCAGGATCTCGCGTCTCCGATGGCGGCCGCAGCTGCGAGAAAGTCGGTCTCGACGCGGAGCATCACACGTCGCGCCCACCGGCGCGAAACGACGGCGAGCAGGGTGTGCACAACGACGCGGAGGGTCCCGGGTGCGCGCCAGCCCTCGTGGCCGATCCTCTGCGCACACGACGCGTAGTGCCGGTCCGTGTGCAGCAGCATGAGCACCGCCGATCCTCGGGCCATGCTGATCCGCCGGGTGGCGATCTCCTCCGAGAGCCTCGTGTAGGCAGACGCATGGGGCAGGGCCTGGGCCATGAGGCGGCGGCGAGCATCTCGCACCGGTCCCTCGGCGTCGCCAGTCCCGAGGTGGGGCCTCAGCACCGGGTCATAGCCGATCCCGCGCTCGAGATCGCGCTCCACGTCCCTCGTGATGTTGGCGAGCTGGATCAGCTCCGCCACGGCGAAGGCGTCCGATCGGCGCTCGGGACTCAGATCCGCATCCGTCACCAGGAGCAGGGCGAAGACGACCGGTTCACCGATCACGTGGTGGCAGTACCGGCTCACCTGATCCGGATCGACCAGCACTCCCCCCTGCTCGGCGAACCGCTGGGCCGACCAGACCATCCCGTCGGCCATCGCCGCGACCAGATCGACGATGCGGGAGCGATCTCTGGCAGGCAGGCCGGCAAACACCTCGTCGACGAGATGGCATCGCTCGACGAGCAGAACGTGCGCCTCGTCGCGTGTGCTGCGGGCCGTGAGCCCGACCTTCGGCAGAGGACCACGCGTGACGATCCGAGCCGCGAACTCCTGCAGTGCGTTCTCCCGGTCTGCCGGATCGGTCAGATCCTCGTACGTGTCGAGGATCCGGCAATAGAGGTAGGCGACCGCAGCCGACAGGCTCTGACCCGTCGGGAGCATGAGGATGCTGGTGGCGAACGTGCGAGCGGCGTGCGGCAGGATCGCCCAGACGAACGCTTGGGCATCCTCGATTGCTCGCAGGCGCTCGAGGTCGGGGCGGTCACGATCCGTGAGGGCTCCCTTGAGGAGCAACCAGGGACGAAGAAGACCGAACGGCACGCGAGACCGGCCGCTCCGGGTTCGCCGACGACTGTGGACCACCATGGGTGACGAGCCTACCGACGACCCCGCCGCTGCCAGTCGCGGCCCGATCTCGGTCACACCCTCGGCGGCGTCGGTGGGCGAGGGTCGTTCGCCTCTGGCTCCGAGCTGCTCGCCGATCGACCATGGAGGTGTGATCGCATCACTCGACGAGGGTGCCGTCGAGGTCTGGCACGCGCTCCCACCAGACGCCGTGCTCGACGCCCTGGGGACGGACGCGGAGAAGGGCCTGACCTCTGCGGAGGCCGCCAACCGGCTGGCCACCCATGGCCCCAACGTCGTCGGTGACGAACAGCGGTGGATTCGCCTGCGCCGGTTCGTCGACCAGTTCCAGGACGTCCTCATCTGGCTCCTCCTGGTGGCAGCGGCCGTCAGTGGGCTGTTGCTCGGCGCCTGGATCGACGCTTCTGCGATCGCTGCGATCGTGCTCCTCGACGCCGTGCTCGGCTACGTGCAGGAGAGCCGGGCCGAGGCGGCACTCGGACGTCTCGCCGCCATGGCCGCACCCGACGCCGTCGTGGTGCGAGACGGCGTGACGGTGAGCATCCCCACCGCCGACGTCGTTCCAGGTGACATCCTCGTGTTGAGCGCAGGCGATCAGATCGCAGCGGACGCCCGCGTCTTCGATGCGATCAGGCTCTCACTGTCGGAGGGCATGCTGACGGGCGAGTCCGTTCCGGTGACCAAGGCACCGCACCCGGTCGTCCCCGAGGCCGGTCTCGGGGATCGCTCCTCGATGGTCCACTCCGGCACGACCGTCGCGTCGGGCCGCGGAACCGCCGTGGTCACCGCCACCGGACCACGGACCGAGATGGGACAGATCGCTTCCCTCATCGGCGGGGAGGACCCACCGACGCCCCTCCAGATCGAGCTGGGTCGCGTGGGGCGCCGGCTCGCCCTCGTCGCCATCGTCGCTGCCTTCTTCGTGTTCGGGGCAGGCCTCGCCCGTTCTTACCCGGTGGAGACGATGTTCCTCACAGCCGTCGCCATGGCCGTGGCCGCCATCCCGGAGGGTCTGCCCGCAGTGGTCACGGTGAGCCTTGCCGGCGGCGTCCAGCGGATGGCGGCTCGTGGTGCGATCGTGCGCCGGCTGCCGGCCGTGGAGGCGCTGGGTGCGGTCGACGTCATCTGCACGGACAAGACGGGAACACTCACGCTCAACGATCTGCGGGTGACCCGGGTCGTCGTCGGGCGAGAAGAACGAGCCCTCGCCGAGCTGGCCGGTCGAGCTGCGGGCGCCCAACGGCTCATCCAGATCGCCGTCCTGTGCAACGACGCACGAACATCGGCGGCGGGCTTCGAGGGCGACCCGACCGAGGTCGCGCTGCTGATGATGGCCAGGCAGGCCGGCGTCGACATCGAGCAGCTGCGTCGCAAGGCACCGCGCCTGGATGAAGCGGCCTTCGACAGCCGCCGCAAGCGGATGAGTGTCCTCGTCTCGGCGGAGGACGAGTACCTGGTCGCAGTCAAGGGCGCCCCCGAAGTGCTGCTCGGGAGATCGACGGGGGTTCTCGTCGACGACCGCATCGAAGCACTGGGCGACCGAGACGAGATCCTGGAGACGGCCGAGCGGCTCGCCGCAGACGGTTTGCGCACGCTGGCCTTCGGATTTCGCACGACCGCATTGCTCCCCGAGGACGTCGCCGATGCGGAACACGACCTCGTGTTCGTCGGCATGGTCGGGTTCAGCGACGCCATTCGACCCGAAGTTCCCGAGGCCGTGCGGGGCGCCGCTCGTGCCGGCGTGCGAACCGTCATGGTGACCGGTGACCATGCCGTGACGGCACAGGCGATCGCCACAGAGGCAGGTCTCGGCGGCGGCCCGATGCTGGGATCCGTTCTTCGAGAGATGACCGTCGAGGAACTCACCGACGTGGTCGACGACTTCGGCATCTATGCGCGCGTCGACCCGGTGGACAAGGTGAAGATCGTCGAGGCGTGGCGAGCGTCCGGAGCAACGGTGGCAATGACAGGGGACGGCGTCAACGACGCCCCGGCCCTGCACCGCAGCGACATCGGCGTGGCGATGGGATCGGGCACCGACGTTGCTCGAGCCTCGTCGTCACTCGTGCTCGCCGACGACAACTACGCAACGATCGTCGCCGCCATCCGGGATGGCCGCCGCATCTTCGGCAACCTCCGCAACGTGGTGCACTACCTGCTCTCCGCCAACGCAGCCGAGCTGCTCTACGTGGCAGTCGGGTTCCTCGTGTTCGGAGCTCTCGGGGAGCCGCTCCTCGCCGTCCAGCTGTTGTGGATCAATCTGCTGTCCGACGCCCTGCCCGCCATCGCGCTCGGCATGGACACCTCGGGCCACGACGTCATGCGAGATGCGCCAGGGACGGGGCGCAATGTCCTTTCAGGACGGAATCTCTTCCTGTTGCTGACGCAGGGCGCCCTTCTCGCAGGCGCCGCCTTCGGAACCCTGGTCGCCGGTCACGTGCTCATGAGCGCTTCGTACCCCACCACTCGCACGATGGTCTTCTGCACCTTGGTCGTCGCCCAACTCCTGCATGCACTCAACGTTCGATCGGCCGACGACGGTCGGCTCCGGGCTCCGCGGCCGCTGCTCGTCGCAGCCATCCTCGGTTCCCTGCTGCTCCAGGTCGCCGTCGTCTACTTGCCGTTCGGACACATCGTGTTCGACACGGAGCCATTGGGCGCCGCAGCATGGGGGTGGATCACGCTTGCATCGGCAACGTCCTTCGTCGTCATCAGGGCCCTGAACCTCGCGATGATGCGCCAGAGAGCCATTCGGCCCTAGCCGACTGCTTCGGTCCGGATGATGATGGAGACAGCGGCGAGAGGAGCACCATGCGCGTAGACCCCACTGCGATCCTCGTGCCGATGGACACGTCGTCGCTGTCCGAGCGGGCGCTGCCCCTGGCGAGCCGCCTGGCACGCTCCCTCGACCTGCCGGTGGTGATCCTGACGGTTGTCGACGGTGTCGTCGCCGACGTGATCACGCAGTTCGCCGCGGAGGGTGGCATCGAGCTCAGCGACTCGGTCGAGGCATATTTCAACCGCCACGTGCAGGCACTCGCGGAAGAGGGCGTGGAGGCCGAGTTCGCCTCGCTCAGCGGCATTCACCCAGCCGAGGCCATCCTCGAGTTCTGCTCCGCCAACGACATCGAGCTCATCGTCATGGCGAGCCACGGCTACTCGGGGATCACCAGGTGGCTGCTCGGGAGCATCACGGAGAAGGTCTTGCGGACAGCAGACGTACCCGTGGTCGTGGTGCCGGTCCGAGACGAGTGAGGCCGCATGCTCGCAGCCGTGTTCGGTGGCTCGACCACCGCTGTCGCACTCTGGGTCGGTGTGATGGTCGGTGGCTTCACGCTGGCCGTGGTGGCCAGCCGGCGCGCCCTCGGGCACGCAACCGATCTCGTCGCCGCCACCGGTCTTCCACCGTTCGTCGTCGGCATCACGCTGCTCGCGGTCGGTACCGACCTTCCTGAGATCGCCAACTCCATCGTCTCCTCGATCTCCGGACACGGTGACATCAATGTCGGGGACTCGATCGGTTCGGCCGCGACCCAGTCGACGCTGGTGCTCGGCCTGCTGCCGCTGCTCGGGGGCGCGTTCGTCGTGCTCCGCCGTCAGGTTCTCGGCATCGGGATCGTGACCGTCGGAACGCTGACTCTGGGTGCCATGCTCATGGGGGACGGGTTGCTCACGCGGGCCGAGGCAGCGTTGCTGCTCGCCGCCTTCGTGGGTGGTGCCGGAATCACCTGGGCGGTTGCCCCGGTCACACCAGCCGAGGAGGCACCCGCATCATCCGTGAGACGATGGCGCTCGGTCGTCCTCGCCCTCGGCTCGCTGGCCGTCGTCGGCGTGGGCGCGCTTGCCGCGGTCTGGGCACTGACCAACCTCGCCCAACGTCTCGACGCACCCGAGTACGTGCTGGCGTTCTTCGCCGCCTCGTTGGGGACATCCCTTCCGGAGCTCGTCGTCGACGTCGCCGCGGTGCGGCAAGGGCGAACCGAAATGGCGGTTGGCGATGCGCTCGGGTCGAGCTTCGTCGACTCGACGCTCTCGGTCGCCGCCGGACCACTCATCGTTCCGATCACCGTGTCCTCGTCCTTCGTGGTGCGGGGCTCACTGGCGGCTGCTGTTGCGATCGCACTCGTCGTCGCCGTGCTGGCGGTGCGGCGGCGGCACGATCTCCGGAGCGGTGCCGTGCTGCTGGCGATCTATCTCGCCTTCTACGTCGTCATCATCGGGGCGTGACCAGGCTCCCTCTGTGACTAGTTCGGATAGGGGCGCGCGCAATGACGCCCAGTGGACCGGACCGATCTGCCGATGAATCGAGGAAGCACACCAATGCGCTGGACGGCGCATCAGGAAGGGCGCGAACCGATGTCGAACACAATTGCTGGAGGGACCGGCGAACGCTCGATGCGCTCGAGCCGCCTGCTGTTGGCTGCCGCAGCCGCCGTCATCGCTGCGCTTCTCCCCTCGGCCGGCCCGGTCGCACCCGTCTCACTCGTGGATGTCATCGTTCGCGAAGCCATTCCGGCCAGCGACACCGCAGAGCTGCTCGTCTCCGACCTCGGCGGCACCGTCGAGGACGAGCTCGCGCTCATCGGCGGCTTCACGGCGACGATCCCCACACACCGGATCGAGGAGCTCGCCGCTCACCCGGCGACCACTGCCGTCACCGAGGATGCGTCGCTGCAGAGTCAGACCGCAGGATGGCAGGACGCCACCAACCTCGGCACCTACATACCCAACGAGTACAAGGGTTCGCTCCTTCACACCGGGTACGCCGTCGGCGTCGACGAGTATTGGAGCTCGAGCTACACCGGTGAGGGCGTGGGGGTTGCAGTGATCGACACCGGCGTGGTCCCGGTGGAAGGTCTCACGCTTCCCGGCAAGGTCATCAACGGTCCCGATCTCTCGTTCGAGTCACAGCACGAGTCGTTCCGATACCTCGACACCTACGGTCATGGCACGCACATCGCAGGCATCATCGCCGGTCGCGACCCGGCGGCTCCCCAGGAGCTGCGAGTCGGCGATGGGGAGTCGTACTTCCTCGGCATCGCTCCGGATGCACACATCGTCAACGTCAAGGTGGCAGACCACGAGGGCGCCGTCGACGTGTCCCAGGTCATAGCCGCCATCGACTGGGTGGTGCAGCACAAGGACGACCCGAACCTCAACATCCGAGTCCTCAATCTCTCGTACGGCACGGATTCGTCACAGGATCCGAGCCTCGACCCACTGTCGTTCGCCGTCGAGCAAGCCTGGAAGCATGGGATCTTCGTCGTGGTCGCCAGCGGGAACGATGGCAACGAGTCGCCAGTGCGCAACCCTGCGACGAACCCGTACGTCTTCACGGTCGGCGCCAACGATCACACACGGGAGAAGGGTCGCGATGCGCAGCCGATCCCCGACTGGTCGTCGTGCGGCACCGAGCGCACCGTCGATGCCATCGCTCCCGGCGCCTCGATCGTCAGCCTGCGCAACCCGGGTTCGTATGCGGACGTGAACTACCCGACGGCTCGCGTCGCAGAGCGTTTCTTCCTCGGCTCCGGCACGAGCCAATCCGCAGCGGTGGCGTCGGGGGCTGCAGCCCTGGTGCTCGAGCGCAACCCGGAGTACGGCCCCGACGATCTCAAGAGCGTCCTCACGCAGGGGGCGAACCCGTATCGCAAGGTCTCGTCGACCTGCCAGGGCGCCGGTGTCATCAACCTGCACAACACGTGGTGGGAGACGCCGGCGGGCCCGCAGAGCCACGAAGCTGCAACGGGTCTCGGCAGCCTCGAGGAGGCCCGAGGCTCGGACCACCTCACCACCGAGGACGGCGCGACGCTGACCGGCGAGCAGGACGTCATGGGGACCCCGTGGACGCCGGAGACGTGGACCGTCGTATCCGAAGCCGGCACGGCCTGGGACGGCGGCGAGTGGAACGGTGCGACGTGGTCGGGCGCCACCTGGTCCGGCCTCAGCTGGACGGGACTGAGCTGGTCCGGAGCCACCTGGTCCGGCCTCAGCTGGACCGGAGCCACCTGGTCGGGCGCCACGTGGTCCGGCTTCACCTGGACCTGATCCCGGCCGAGGCACCACCGACGGGCGATCAGTCCTCAAGATCGAGGATGTGCTCCGTCGTGTGACCGGCCTTCATCCGCTCGATGCCGTCGGCAACTACCATCCCCGACCCGGTCGCGACCGCAACCCGCTTGCCTCGGCTGTCGAACACGTCGGCGTGACCCACCCGGATCGTCCGACCCGCATGCCGAACATCGCCCACCGCGGTCAACTCGGTGCCATCGAGGAAGACGGGTCGTAGGAATCGGACCTGGAGATCGAGCGGAGCGATGATCGACGCAGCATCGAGGGTCGACCACAAGGCAGCGGTCACCGCCGTGTCGCACGCCCATGCGATCGCTCCGCCGTACATCGCCGGAGCGCCGGCGCTGAACCACGGACTGGCCGGCCACGCCAGGATCACCTTGCCTTCCTCGGCCGAGTCATAGCGAAGACCGGTCAAATGCTGGAACGGCGACGGGGGGATCTCGCCTGCCACGAAGCGCTGCATCGTCGGGATCTTCTCGCCGTCCAGGAGACTCGGATCCTGGTGAAGGTCATCCGGGATCTCGCGCAAGTAGGGGTCGGGCGGATCCACGATGTCCGGCTCGCGCCTCGGCAGGTCTGCCTCCGGGTCGAAAGGCACGTCCATGACGACGCATCGCGTGGTCGCATGGGCCATCGTTCGTCCGTCCTGGTCTTCCACCGTCGCCTCGCTGACGCCGACGTGGCGACCCAGGTAGACCGCCTGCGCCCGGGTGATGAGCCGACCCGATGCCACGGACGGTGGCCGTAGATAGTGGATCGAGAGTTCGGAGGTGGTCAGGAACTTGCCCGCCGGAAGGCCGGCGTAGAGGGCGAGGCTGATCGGCAGGTCCGTACAGAGTGGAAAGACCCCTGACCATACGATCCCGACCGAGTCCTCGAACCATCGTGTCAACGGCATCGTGACCGTGGCCTTGGCGAGCCCGACCTCGGTGGGTCGCAGCCCCGTCAGATGATGGATCGGCGGCAGCGGCCCATCACCATGGACGAGGTGGCGCACGGCTTCGACACCCGGCAGCTTGAGAAACGACATGTCGCCGAACGTCCCACGTACCGGCTCGTCGATGATCGATTGCATGGCCCTCCCTCCGCCTCGGCGGGCAGCGTACCGGCTCGGTGCATGCGGAATCGGGCAGGCAGCGTCACTTGTCGCGGCTCCGTGACCGAGCTCTGCTCGACGCCGAAGGATCGACCATCAGCTTTGCGGGCAACGAGTTCGACTTTCGTTCGT
>CAYFYC010000055.1:14883-16685 GCA_964347305.1 uncultured Acidimicrobiaceae bacterium
ACCCAGCCCGGAGGCTGGGGTTATCTCGGCAATCCGAAGGATCGATCGGTGCCCTCGCTCGCGAAGGGCAGAGCCACCGAGCACTCGGCCGAGCCGACAAGGCGGTGGTCGGGACTGGTAGAACTGCCCGATGCACCAGCAGGAGCAGCGAGCGACCGGCTCTCGATACATGGCGACGCTCACGATCGCCGCGCTCGGTGTCGTCTTCGGCGACATCGGCACCAGCCCGCTGTACGCATTCCGGGAGGCGTTCACCGTCGCCGACCTCGATGTGACGCGAGAGGGAGTACTCGGCGTCCTCTCGCTGATCTTCTGGACCATGGTGATCGTCGTGTCGATCAAGTACCTGGCCTTCGTCATGAGGGCCGATCACGACGGCGAAGGCGGCATCCTCGCGCTCACGTCACTGATCACGATTCGCGGGACGGCTTCGAAGCGGCGTATCGCACTCGTCGCTGTCGGCGTGTTCGGCACGGCGCTCCTCTACGGGGACGGCATGATCACGCCTGCCATCTCCGTGCTGTCCGCCGTCGAGGGGCTCGAGATCGCCGTGCCGGGACTCGAACCGTTCGTGCTCGTCATCACCGCTGCGATCCTGGTGACGCTCTTCGTCAACCAGCACCGGGGGACGGCCACGCTGGGACGACTGTTCGGGCCGATCATGCTGGTCTGGTTCGTGGTGCTGGCGCTGCTCGGCGTCTCCCAGATCGTCCAGGAACCGGCCGTCTTCGCCTCGCTCAACCCCTTCCATGCGCTCGGCTTTGCGATCGACCAGCCGCGCTTCTCATTCCTGGCACTCGGCGGCATCTTCCTCGTGGTGACGGGGAGTGAGGCGCTGTACGCAGACATGGGGCACTTCGGTGCGCGGCCGATCCGAACCGCATGGTTCGTGTTGGTGTTTCCTGCCCTGACCTTGAACTACTTCGGCCAGGGCGCCCTGCTGCTGCGGGAGCCCGAGAGCATCGAGCGCCTCTTCTATGCGCTGGCACCAGATGTCGCGGTGCTGCCCCTGGTGTTCCTCGCCACACTGGCCACCGTCATCGCCTCCCAGGCGCTCATCTCCGGCGCCTACTCGCTGACCTCACAGGCGATCCAACTCGGCTATCTGCCCAGACAGCGTGTCGACCACACGTCGCCACGGGAGTTCGGCCAGGTCTACGTGTCCACGATCAACTGGCTGTTGATGATCGCGTCCGTCGGACTGGTGTTCTGGTTCGGCTCGTCGAGCAACCTGGCGGGCGCCTACGGGGTCGGCGTCGCGATGATCATGGTCATCACCACGATGCTCCTCTTCGTCGTGATGCGTCGGCAGTGGAACTGGCACCCGATCGTCGCCTACGGTCTCACCGGCCTGTTTCTCGTCCTCGACCTGTCGCTCCTGGGTGCGAACATCACGAAGATCCCGAGCGGCGGCTGGTTCCCCCTCCTCATCGGTGCCGTCGGGTTCGTCATCATGACGACGTGGAAGGCTGGGCGACGTCTCATGGCGTCCCGGCTGAGCACGGCAGACCTCCCCATCGAGCGATTCGTCGACTCGATACGCACTCACCCACAGACCCGGGTGCCGGGAACGGGCGTGTACATGTTCGCCCATCGGGGTCTGACGCCACCGACACTGCTGACGAACCTGCGGCACCACGAGGTCCTGCACGAGGACATCGTGATCGTCACGGTCGAAGTCGAGCATCAGCCACGAATCCCGGGAGCGCTGAGGGCCGAGGTGGAGGCGTTGGGGCATGTGTTCGGTCCTGAGAGGCCGACGGGGCAACCACTGCTGATCGGCTCGGTGAAGACGAACGTCG
>CAYFYC010000055.1:16695-21661 GCA_964347305.1 uncultured Acidimicrobiaceae bacterium
GGCCGAGGTGGAGGCGTTGGGCGAGGGGTTCTTCCAGATCCGGCTCCGGTACGGCTTCATGGAGAAGCCTGACGTGCCCGTCGCCCTGGCCAACATCGTCTCCTCCGAATTCGGATTCGACCCGACGGACGCCACCTACTTCATCGGACGCGAGACGGTCCTGCCCAGTTCCATCCCCGATCTGCCACCGTGGCGGGAACACCTCTTCGCCTTCCTGCACCGCAATGCGACGAGCGCGGCGCACTTCTTCGGACTCCCCACCTCTCAGGTGGTCGAAGTCGGCATCCAGATCGCCATCTGAGTCGACTGCCACGACGTCGTATGCCGTAGCATCCGCCAGGGAAGGAGCGTGCCATGACACAGGAGTACGAGGTCGGCGGGGTCGACGAGGTCACCCCCGGCACGGTGATCGGGATCGGTCCTTACGCAGTCGGAAACGCCGCCGGCGACTACTTCGCCGTGTCGCGACGGTGCCGCCATCTCTATGCGGATCTCGCCGGAGGATCCATCGACGACGACGGGTGCCTGGTGTGCCCGTGGCACGGTGCGAAGTACGACGTCCACAGCGGCCGGATGGTGCGGGGGCCACAAGGCATCTTCGCCAAGATCCCGGGCCTCGGACTGGCATTCAAGGCACTCACGGCAGTATTGCCCCTCCGCCGGGGGAAGGTGTCGGAGCGAGCCGGCACGGTGTTCGTGGAGTGAGTCGAGCCGGTCAGCCGACGAGCTGACGGATCTGCCGGATGGCGACGATCACCGCGGCGACGTCGCTGACGCCGTCGGCGGCCAGCGACCTCATGAATCTCGTCAGCCTGCCGAGTTCGTGGGTGCGGACGACGAGATAGTGCTCGAGCGCGGTGTGGGGGTCGTCTGACGGGGCTGCGAGGAGAATCCGCTCGGCGAGCTCGCGCCGCAGCGTCGCGAGATCGTCTTGCACGGTCTGGGCTGCGCGGCGCTGCCATCGTGACGCCATCGGCAGCTCTTCGACCTGGGCCTCGAGCCAGTCGATCTCGAACGCCGAGCCTGCGAGCAGGAACACGTCCGAGACATCACGGACCGATCTCGCGGTGTTCTTCGCGGTCTCGATGATGTCGGGAGCGTGCACCAGCTCGTCCTGATAGACGTGGCGGATGGCGATGTCTTGCGGCACGCCCATCTCGGTCCAGCGGGTGACCAGCTTGTCGCGCTCGTCCTTCCATTGAGGTGGAGCGTGCTCGATCATCGAGCCCGAGAGCTCGTCGAACGCCGGTTCGGCTTCGGCGATCACCTCGCTCATGCGGATCGTGGAAGGCCTCGTGAGATACCAGCGGGCGACGGACTCCACCAGGTCGTCAACGCCACGCATCAGCTCACGAATGACGTCGGCGGGCACGGTGCCGACGAGGGCTTCCACGGCCGCCCACCGCTCGCCCGCGTGGGTCACACCGCGAGCGATGTGATACGCCCTCACGATCTGCTCGGGCGCGGCCCCGGTCTCGACCATGAGACGCGTCACGAACGTCGCACCCTCCGAGTTGATGACTCGGTTCGCCACGATCGTGGCGATCAGCTCTCGACGAAGCGGGTGCAGCGGTGCGAGTTGACCGAATCGCTCGAGCACCTTCGGGGGGAAGTAGGAGTCCGTGGTTGCGGCGAAGTCCTGCCAGTCCGGGAGGTCGGAGATGAGCAGCCACGACCGCAGGCTCCGCTTCGCATAGGCGAGCAGCACCGACAGCTCCGGCGCCGTCATCCCCAACCCGCTCCTGGCACGCTCCTTGATGTCTTCCGTGGAGGGCAGCTTCTCGATCGATCGGTCGAGCATTCCCTCTCCTTCGAGGATCGACATGAGGTCCTCGTAGGCGTCGATGCTCTCGAGCGATCGGTCCACGTCCTGGGACAGGATCTGCGCCTGGAGGAAGTTGTCGTAGAGGATCGCCTCGACGACGTCGTCGACCACCTCGTCGACCAGAGCGTCCCTGCCGTCGCGATCGAGTTCGCCCTGGGCCTCGGCCAGACCGAGCAGGATCTTCAGATTGACCTCGCGGTCGGAACAGTGGACGCCGCCGGCGTTGTCGATGAAGTCGGTGAACACGCGTCCACCCCCGACTGCGAACTCGACACGGGCGAGCTGGGTGAGGCCGAGGTTTCCCCCTTCGCCGACGACGCTGCACCGCAGCTGGGTGGCATCCACACGCACGACATCGTTGACTCGATCCCCGACCTGCTCGTGTGTCTCGTTCGATGCCTTGACATACGTTCCGATGCCGCCGTTCCACAGCAGATCAACGGGGGCAGCGAGAATCGCGTGGATCACCTCGTCCGGCGTCAGCGAGACCGCCTCGATGCCGAGCGCGGCTCGCGCGGCGTCCGACAGGTCGATGCGCTTCGCCTTGCGGGAGTACACACCCCCACCTTCCGAGATGAGCTCGGGGTCGTAGTCCTCCCAGCTCGATCGCGGCAGCTCGAAGAGCCGGCGTCGCTCGGCATGTGACACCGCGGGGTCGGGATCGGGATCGATGAACACGTGCCGGTGATCGAAGGCGGCGATGAGCCGGATCATCGGCGACAGCAGCATGCCGTTGCCGAACACGTCGCCGGACATGTCGCCGACTCCCACGACGGTGAACGGCTGAGCCATGACGTCCACCCCGAGTTCCCTGAAGTGCCACTTGACCGATTCCCAGGCACCCCGCGCCGTGATGCCGAGCGCCTTGTGGTCGTAGCCGGCCGAACCGCCGCTGGCGAAGGCATCGTCGAGCCAGAATCCGTATTCCTCGGAGATCGCGTTGGCCGTGTCGGAGAACGTGGCCGTTCCCTTGTCGGCAGCGACGACGAGATACGGGTCCGGCCCGTCGTGCACCCGCAGACCGGCGGGATGCCGTACCTCACCACCGACCCGGTTGTCGGTGATGTCGAGCAGCCCCCGGATGAACGTCGTATAGGCATCGTGCACCGCTGCGCCGATCTCGGATCCCTCCGCGGGCGGCTGGCGGAGGACGAAGCCTCCCTTGGACCCCGTCGGGACGATCACCGCGTTCTTCGTCATCTGCGCCTTCATGAGCCCGAGGACCTCGGTCCTGTAGTCCTCGCGCCGGGTCGACCATCGGATCCCGCCGCGGGCCACCTTCCCGCCCCGCAGGTGGATGCCCTCGACGTCGGGGGCGTAGACGAAGATCTCGAACTCGGGCGCCGGCTGTGGCATGGCGGGGACATCTGCCGACTCGAACTTGAACGAGAGACGGTCGACGTCGAGGTAGGCGCTCGTCCGCTGCGTCGCCTGCATGAGCCCGAGGAAGCCTCGCAGGATCCGGTCTTCGTCGAGGCTCGCCACCTCGTCGAGGGCGACGAGCAGCCGGCCGAGCACCATGCTCTCGTCGTCACCGGCACGGTCCGGATCGAATCGGACGGCGAAATACTCCATGAGATCCGCCGCGATGGCCGGGTGGGCGGCGAACGCATCGTTGATGTACCCGACGGTGAAGCCGGGACTGACTCGCTGCCAGTACGTGCGGTAGGCCCGCAGGATGCCGACCTGTCGATGACCGAGCCCCGCCGTGACGATGAGCCGATTCAGAGAGTCGGATTCGGAGGCGCCTGCCAGGACGGCGACGACCGAATCCGCAACCCGGGCTGCAACGTCGTCCATGTCCAGTGGTTTCCCTGACGCGTCGAGCACGCCGAACGCGTGGATGAAGATCTCGAGGTTCCCCCCGCGAAGCCGGGTCGGGACCTCCTCGATGACGCGCAGCCCGAGCGCCTCGAGCGTCGGCATGATCGCCGAGAGGTCGAGCTTCCCCTCGGCCCGATAGACGGCGAGACGGGTCACCATCTGCCCGTCGGAGACATCGTCTTGGAGACCGACGGCAGGCCGGCCGTCGAGCTGTCGCACCAACTCGTCGAGCTTCACGATGTCCTCGATCGCGATCGACAGGTCGGTCGACGAGCGGTAGTACTCGGGGAAACGCCCCGCCCATTCCTCGAGCAGGGCCGTGCCGATGTCGGGGCCGAATCGATCTGCGAGTCGCTCCCCCAGACGTTCCTCCCAGGTCTGCGCCGCTGCCACGACCTCGGCTTCGAGCTCGCTGATCGACACATCGAGGTACTCGACCCCCGCGACCCAGACGGTGAAGTGCAGACGAGCCGTGTCGGTCTCGCCCAGCGACAGCCGGTAATCGATCGACGTGCCCCCGAACTTCTTCAGGAACAGATCCTGGAGTGTCTTCCGCAGCGGCGCATTGAATCGGTCACGAGGCATCACCACGAGCAGGGACACGCTGCGCCGCAGGAGATCACGCCGTACGAACACCTTGATCCCCTGGTTCTCCTGCAGCTGGATCAGACCGACCACGCTGTTACGGAGATCATCGGTCGGCATCGAGAACAGCTCGTCGGTCGGGAAGCTGTTGAAGAGCTGGACGACCTCTTTGTAGACGTGGCTGCCTTCGATGAGGTCCTCTGCCACGATGATGTCCTGGAGCTTTCGTCTCAGCAGGGGAATCGAATCGGCCGTCGCCATGTAGGCCTTCGACGTGAAGAGGCCGACCAGGCGCGCCTCACCGATGACGGCGCCGTCGGGTCCGATGTGCCTGACCCCGATGTAGTCCATCTTGGCTCGCCGGTGCACACGTGCAGGCGAATTCGTCTTCGTGACGACGAGCAGGGTTCCGCTCTCGTACCGCGCGCGGAGTGCTGACGGGATCTTGGAAAACGGGACAGGCGATGCATACGCCGAATCCTCGTCGGCGCACAAGATGCCAAGCCCCGTCCCGGGGACAACCGAGAGCATCAACTCGTCGTCGCCCGGAGTGAGCTGGTACTCGCGGTACCCGAGAAAGACGAAGTTGTCTTCGAGCAACCAGTCGAGGAAGGCGATCGCCTCGTCGACCTCTTCCTTGTCGTAGCGAGCTGCACCGGCGCGAGCCACCTTCATCATGCGATACATCGCACCCTGCATCTGCTCGAAGTCGCTCACGGCCCGTCGCACGTC
>CAYFYC010000056.1:0-9943 GCA_964347305.1 uncultured Acidimicrobiaceae bacterium
GTCATGCGCCGCTTCTCGATCCTCGTCTGCTCGCTCGCCGTCGTCCTCGTTGCGTGTGGGGGCGGCGCCGATCCCACGACTACGACGGCCGAGACAACCACGACCGAGCCGACCGAGGCTCCCGACAGTTCGACGACCACGACGGAGGCAACAGTGACGGCCGATCCCGATCGCACCCCGGTCGACGGCGACACCGTCGGCGTGTTCTACACCGGAACGCTCGACGACGGTGAGCAGTTCGACTCGAACGTCGGGCGCGATCCGCTGACGTTCGTCGTGGGGTCCGGCCAGGTCATCTCGGGCTTCGACAACGCAGTGCGGGGGCTCAGGGTGGGTGAGTCGATCACCGTCCGGCTCGAGCCAACGGAGGCCTACGGCGAGCGGGATCCCGGCCTCATCATCGAGGTGCCACGCGACGGGACGGAGCCGGAGTTCGAAGTCGGCGATCAGGCATTCCTGGGTGGACAGCCGGTGACCATCGTCGAGATTCGTGAGGACGTCATCGTCATCGACGCCAACCCGCGACTCGCCGGCGAGGCCCTCACGTTCGAGATCGAGCTCGTCAGCATCACCTGATCGTGCCACAGCTCCCCACGCCGCCGATCGAGCGCGATGCGATCGTCGGATGGGTCGCTGAGCATCTGGCCGGAAGCTTCGCGGGGCCGGTCGAGCGATCGACGCGGTTCACCGGGGGCCAGACGGCGGCAGACGCCGCACTGGAAGCCTTTGACGTCACCGGATACGCCGCCGCCCGCAACGAGGTGCTGCCCGTCGAGCGTCGTGGGGCGTCCGCACTTTCGCCCTACATCCGGCACGGGCTGCTCTCGCTGCGGCACGCGTGGGACGCCGTCGAGGGTGGCCCCGGCCGCGACGTCGCCAAGTTCCGAGACGAACTCATGTGGCAGGAGTACGCCAGGCATCTGTACGCCCGGGTGGGGAAGGGCTCGCAGCAGGGTCTGCGGCGACGTCAGGTGCCGGTGACCGACTACGACCAGGACGTCGTGTGGGATCGCTCGATGGCGTGTGTCGAACTCGCCATCGGCGAGCTCGAGAACGCAGGTTGGATGGTGAACCAGACGCGGATGTGGATGGCGTCGCAGTGGGCGGTCCGTCACGATGCGCCGTGGCGCGACGGTGAGGATCTCTTCTTCCGCCATCTCCTCGATGGATCGAGAGCCGCCAACCGACTCGGCTGGCAATGGACGGCCGGTCTCGCCATCGGGCGCACGTACGGGTTCTCGCGGCATCAGGTGGAACGACGGGCGCCCGGGCTGTGCAACGACTGCACCCACGAGGCGAACTGCCCGATCGCCGAGTGGCCCGATGATCCGATCAGGGAACGGGCGGATGAGGAAGCCGGATTGCGGCGTGTCGATGTCGAGCCGCAGTCGGGGCCGCCGGTCGTGGAGCGATCTGGAGATCCGGAAGTGGTCTGGCTCACGGCGGAGTCACTGGGCGACGACGATCCTGCGCTCGTCGCCAATCCCGAGATGCCTGCGGTGTTCGTGTTCGACGAGGCGCTGCTTCGCCGTCTGCAGCTCTCGGCGAAGCGTCTCGTGTTCATGGCCGAATGTCTCGCCGACCTGGACCGGCGTCGTCCGATGGAGGTCCACGTGGGTCGTCCCATCGACGTGCTGGCAGGTCGGCACGTTGCCGTCACCTTTGCCCCGGTGCCCGGATTCGGTCGGATCGTGTCGGCTGTCGAGCCGGTCGAGGTGCACCCCTGGACGTGGCTGCACCGGCCGCAGGGTGGGCCGGTGCAGAGTTTCAGCGCGTGGAAGAAGAGCCTGCGGTGAGCGGCATTTGGCCTGGAAGGTGGTCAGCTGCTCGCCGGTTCGGCGTCGCCTGCGAAGTAGAGCAGGTTGCCGTCCGACTCGATCGCCGGCCCGTCGCCTTCTTCGTGATCTTCGCGATAGATCGTGTTGAACTGGAAGTAGCCGAATGTCATCACGGCGGTCGTGACCACGAGGAACACGAAGAAGCCGATGATGAAGAGGAGCAGTTCGCTCATGACTGCTCCTCGCCGACGAGGAGGATCGCACCGAGGGCCAGCAGGGTGGGCACCCAGAGGCCGACGAAGACGCCCATCTCGCGGTCCACGAGGAACCACAGCGTCACGGACAGCACGAATGAGAAGAAGGCTGCCGCCATGAAGACGAGCTTGATCTTGTGAAACAGTGTGAGGCGGGCCCAGAGCGACTTCTCCCTCGCCGGTCCGGCCTCTGTCGAGGTGGTCATTGGTGAACTCCTTGATTCTGCGTTCACGCCTTCTACGGATCGGTGAGGCCCTGCGGATGGGAGTGCGAGTTCTCAGAGAGAGCCGTCGAGCACCAATTCGATGACCTCGGCAGCCCGCTCGCGTGTCTCCTCACCGTCGGAGAGACGGTCGAAGCCGCTGACGGCCCGGGCCATGCGGTGGTTGCCCTCGAGCGTCGGCCGGTGGCGTGCAATGAAGCCCCAGTAGAGGGTCGTGAAGGGGCAGGCGTCGTCGCCCGTTCGTTTCCGTGGGTTGAACGGGCAGTCGCCGCAGTAGTCGCTCATCTTGTTGATGTACGACCCGCCGCTGACGTAGGGCTTGGTGGCCATGTCGCCGCCGTCGGCCCACATGCCCATGCCGATGACGTTGGGAATCATCACCCACTCGGCTCCGTCGACGTACCGGGACGTCATCCAGTCGACGACCTCCTTCGGGCGCACCCCGACGAGGTTGAAGAAGTTGGAGAGGATCATGAGGCGGGGGATGTGATGCACCCAGGCGCGCTCCTCCAGGTCTTCGAGCACGCTGCCGACGCAGCGCATCTCGGTGGTCGCCTCGCCCGTGAACATCGGAGGCAGCGGGTGGTCGTTGCCCAGCTCGTTGGACTCGATGTGGTCCGGCCACAGCCAGTAGAGCCCCCAGATGAACTCGCGCCAGCCGATGATCTGACGGATGAAGCCCTCGGCGGAGTTGATGGGGGCGTCTCCGTTGCGATAGGCCTCTTCCACGGCCTCACACACCTCGGAGGGGTGGAGCATGCCGAGGTTGAGGTATGGGCTCAGCATCGAGTGGGCCAGGTGCCAGTTGTCGGCCAGCATCGCGTCCTCGTAGGTGCCGAACTTCGGCAGCGCCTCCTCGACGAAGTGGTCGAGCCTGCGTAGAGCGCCGTCCCTCGAGGTGGCCCACCATCCGACCGGCGGTTCGCCGGTCGCGGAGTCCGGCAGGTCGGCGAGCACGGCCTCGTCCAGGTCGTCGAGATCGTCGACGATCGGGTCGGGCCAGTCGCCGCCGTCCTTCGGTGGTGGTTCCCGGTTGTCGGCGTCGAAGTTCCACTGCCCACCTTCGGGCTCGTCGCCATCCATGAGGTAGCCGAAGCGCTTCCGCTGCCAGCGGTAGAAGTCTTCGAGTCGGAGCCGTTCGCGCCCCTCGGCCCATTCGGCGAACTCGTCGGGATGGCAGAGGAACTGGTCGTTGCGGACCAACTCGACGCCGAGCCGTTCCATCAAGTCGCGAGCGCCCCGGGACAGTGGCTCCGTGGCGACGACGTCGTGGTCGCCGTGTTCGTCCCGATGCTCCTCGAAGCCGGCTTCCAGTGAGTCGGCATGGCGGTAGTCGACGTCGAAGCCCTCGTTGCGTAGCTCGTCCGCGAACCGCCGCATCGATGCGAGGACGAAGTGGAGACGCTGCCGGTGGTAGGGAAGGCTGGCGAGCTTTGCCGTGCTCTCCACAATGAGGATGCGGTGCTCGCCCGGGTCGGCATCGGCCATCGCCCCTGTGTTGCGATTGAGCTGGTCGCCCAGCACCCAGATCGTGTTCATGGCTGGCCCCTCGCTGTCGCCTCACATGATGGACGATCCGGCCGCCGATTGGGATTCGAGTCACCCCTCCACCGGAAGTGTCGGCTAGGTCCCCGAACACATGTCCTTCATCACCCCGGTCTGCACACTGGCGGAGGGGTCGAGGCAGTGAGGCCGAGTGGAGGTGGACCCGCATCTCCCCTCCGCCGGCGGAGGGTTCGGCCGGCGAAGCCGGACGGGGGAGGTGGAGTCCGGCGGTCGCGTTCCGAGCGTGCTGCGCAGCGTCGCTCAGGCAGTCAAGGCCTCGGAGGCCGCCGCCATCGCTCGCTCCAGGCCGGTGCGCGCCTCTTTGGCGACGTCGACGAGACCGGGAGCGTCGGCGACGCTCATCATGGCGTCCGGGTCGATGACCGACAGGACGGTCTTGCCGTCCTCGGTGCGGATGAGCACGTTGCACGGCAGCAGCAGACCGACGTCGCCCTCGACGGCGATGGCACGGTTGGCGAGCTTCGGGTTGCACGCACCGAGGATGGTGTAGGTGCCTGGGTCGACGTCGAGCTTGGCCTTCAACGTGGCCTGGACGTCGATCTCGCTGAGGATTCCGAACCCCTCGCCGGCGAGGGCGGTGCGGATTGCGGCGTCGACATCCTCAGGGGATCGGTCGAAGGTGGCCTGGAGTCCGTACTCGGTCTCGGTGAACGTCGCCATCGTGTGCTCCTCGGAGTGATGTGGGTGTCGTCTCAGAGTCTCGCAGACGCGTCGCCGTGCGGATGGCTTGCGGGCCCACCTCCCCGTTGGCGGGTCGAGACTGTCAGGCCGTGCGGGGCTGATGGCGATCCGGTGGTCGCGTACCGGTTGATGAGCCCGCGAGCGATGTGGACCCCCTCCCCTCGATCCGCTCCCCGAGGGGAGGGGAGATGGGTCCCGTCGGCGTGTTGTGCGCCTGGCTTCCGGATCTCCGCTCCGCTGGCGGACAGGTCGAGGCCGGAGGCCGAGGAGGAGGTGGGTCTGTGAGGTCGTGTTCCGGTCGGTGCGGTCGTGACCGCCGTCGACCCTCTCCCTTGGTCCCTCCCCGAGGGGAGGGAGACTGACTTCGGGTGGCATTCAGCCACCCGAAATCAGGCTTCGGCCCACATGTTGCGGAACTCGGTGCTCGTGGCGATGAGCTCGTCGAGGGTGCCGGCGGCGGCGATGCGTCCGCCGGACAACACCACGATCTGGTCGGCCCTGTGCAATGCCGAGCGCCGGTGGGACACCACCAGCGACGTCACGTCACCGTGCTCGGCGAACAGCCGGTCCCACAGCAGCTTCTCCGTCTCGACGTCGAGGGCGCTCGACAGGTCGTCGAACACCATGAGCTCGCTGTCGCGCACGAACATGCGCGCCGCCGCGGTCCGTTGGATCTGACCGCCGGAAAGGCGGACCCCGCGAGGCCCGATCGTCGTGTCGAGCCCCTCCGGCATGTCGGCCAGGTCGCGATCCAGCGCCGCCGCCCGGACAGCGGCC
The DNA here is from genome assembly GCA_964347305.1 of uncultured Acidimicrobiaceae bacterium. GTDB lineage: Bacteria > Actinomycetota > Acidimicrobiia > Spongiisociales > UBA5794 > CAYFYC01. The sequence goes on from CAYFYC010000056.1 coordinate 5,281, forward strand.
AGGATCTCCTCGTCGTCGACACCGAGACCCAGGTCGAGGTTCTCTCGCAACGACATCGAGAACAGCCGCGGCACCTGCGGCGTGTACGCCGAGTGCGGCGGCACGAACCACGTCGCCGGGTCGTCGACGACCTCGCCGTTCCACAGGATCTCACCCGACTCACGCTCGATGAGACCGAGGATGGTGCGCAACAAGGTTGTCTTGCCCGCACCGACCTTGCCCGTGACCACCGTGAACGAGCCGCGCGGGATGCGCAGGTCGATGTCGAAGATCCCGTTGTCGGTCCCGGGGTATCTGGCGGTGAGGCCCCGCACCTCGAGCACCTCGAGTCGCTCTTCGGGGATGCGCACCGGCGGGGTCACCACCGGCTCTGGGCCGTCGATGTCCAGATCGACCTTGCGCACCAGACGGCTCGGGGGAGAGCCCCGCAGCAGCTCCGTCATCCGTTCGAACGAGACACCCGCCTGCTTCACCCTCGCCAGGAACACCCCGACGAAGAAGCCGGCGTCGGTGACGAAGCCGAGGAAGTAGACGAACAGGGCGAACTCGCCGATCGTGAGCCCACCGTCGCTGCCGATGGTGGACGCGCCAACGATGAGTACGAGGCCCGTTCCCAGGTTGACGGTGTTCCAGAACACCGACTCCAGGGCCGTGCTGAGCACCCGGTCACGCACCATCAGCCGCCGCCGCTCGTCGTTGAGTCGCTCGACGTGGCGCACCATCGACTTCTCGGCCCCGGCGACCTTGACTGCCTGCACGGCGCCGAAGGTCTCGCCGAGTGCGCCGGTGATGTCCTCTGTGGCGCGTCGCGCCTCCATCCGGTACCGCCGGATGTGATGCCCGGCCCGCTCCGCCGCCGTCACCATGATGACGAGCGGGGCGAACACGAGGATCGTCGTGGCGACGTCGATCGACAGCATCACGACCGCGGCGACCGTTGCGAACGCCACCGTGCCCACCATGTCGACGGTCCAGTTGACCGCCTCATGGGCGTGCTCGACGTCCTCACGGAAGCGCGTGATGGTCTCCCCAGCCGAGCCCTTGATGGATTGGGCGCCGGGCAGTTCGTAGATACGTTCGAGCATGTTGCGTCGCAGGTAGTTCTCCGAGCGCACGATGAAGTGCACGTCGTTGATCATCCCCAGCACCATCACGCCGATCCGTCCGAGCCCGTAGGCGACGAGCCAGGCGATCACCGTCGCCACGTTGGCGCCGACACCCGTTTCCAGACCGTCGAAGAACTCGCGCGTGATCAACGCCGGAATGACCGGGATCGTCCAGATCGACGTCCACAACAGCAGGTTGAAGAAGTACCGCCACGGGCTGAGCCGGACCACACCCCACATCAACCTGAGCGTCGGCACGCTGCTTCTGCGCGTCGTCATGCCAACACCTCCTCCATGCCGGCCGCCAGCAGATGCGACAGCCGGGAGTTCTCGTCGGCCGTGAGCACCGTCCGGTCGCCGTACTCGACGACATGGCCGTCCTCGAGGATGAGGATGTCGTCGGCGCGCTGCACCGTGGCCAGACGGTGGGCGATGATGATGCCGGTGCGGTCGGCGAGCAGTCCGTCCACGGCGCGCTCGATGAGCTGCTCCGTGGCAGGGTCGACCCGGCTCGACGCCTCGTCGAGGATCACCAGGCCGGGGTCCTCCAGGTAGATCCGGCAGAACGCCAGCAGCTGGGCCTGCCCGGCGGACAGTCCGGCGCCACCGGCTTCGAGCATCGTGTCGAGGCCGTCGGGCAGCGATCGCAGCCACTCGCCGAGCCCCAGCGCCTCGATGCGGCGCAACAGGTCGTCGTCGTCGACGGTGTCGTCGAAGAACGTCAGGTTGTCGCGCACGGTGGCGCGGAACAGCTGCACGTCCTGGGTGATCATGCCGACGGACTGGCGCAGGTCGTGCACCTCCATGTCACGCACGTCGATGCCGCCGATGCGGACGGCGCCGTCAACCGGGTCGTAGAGCCGTGTCAGCAGCCTGGCCAGCGTCGTCTTGCCGCTCCCCGAGCGGCCCAGCACGCCGACGATGCGCCCGGGTCGGATCTCGATGGTGAGATCGTCGAGCACCTTGTCGCCGCCGTTGGAGTCGCCATAGGCGAACGTCATGCCGTCGAGCTCCACGGCAAGCGCGCCTTCGGGCGTCAGCGCGGTCCCCGACGTGTCGAGATCCGGCTCTTCGGCGAACAGCTCGCTCACCCGCTCGATGCCGGCGCCGGCCTTCTGGAAGTCCTCCATCTGGTTGCGGATCTCGTCCATCGGATGCCGCAGCAGCGACAGATAGTGGAACACCAGGTAGACCGAGCCGATCGTCATCGTGCCCCGCTCGAAGAAGATCGAGCCGAGCCAGAAGACGATGCCGGTCGAGATGACGTACACGGCGATGTTCGAGCCCCACATGAGCGAGAAGCCATGCCGGCCCCGGACGTGTTGCGGGAGCCAGCGGCGCAGGATCAGCGTGAACTTGTGGATCATGTAGGGGACGCCGCCGTTGCCCTTGATGTCCTCGGTGCCCTCGACTTGCTCGCCGATGAAGCCGTAGAGCTCCGCAGACGTGCCCCGCACGTCCTTCCACCACGGCACCGCCACCTGCTGCAGGTAGATCATGAACGCCATGGCGACGATCGAGAACAGCGTCAGCCCGAAGCCGATCCAGGGGTTCTCGACCCACAGCAACACGAGCACGCCGATGAGCAGGGTGACGTTGCCGCCGACCTTGATGACGAACGCCGAGAAGAAGTTGGTGAGCGCCGTGACGTCGCCGTCGATCCGCTCGATGAGCTCGCCCGGCGTGCGCTTCTTGTGGAAGCCCATGTCGAGGTCGAGCACGTGCGCGGTCAGTTCGGTGCGCATGCGGTTGGTGGCGGTCCACCCGATGTATTCGGCCTGCCACGTCGAGAGCACGCTGAGCACCTGCTGCACGAAGGCGAGCGCGATGAACCAGACGGCGAGCGCCGTCAGGCCGGTGCGATCACCAGTGGTCACCCGGTCGAGGAAGACGCGGATCAGCTGCGGGTTCGCCAGCTGGATGGCGATGCCGGTGAGGATCGTCAACGTCAGCACGACAACCCGCGCCCGCTGCGGGCGGAGGTAGGTGCCGAGCAGATCTAGGTAGGAACGGACAGGAATCATGGGGAACCTTTTGGGACGGGCGAGACGACATGGGGGTCGATCTCGGAGCGAACGGGCGCGACGATTGGGGCGATCGCGCCCGCCTGGCGGCTCTCGAGCGCGGGAGCGCTGTTAGGAGAGCCGCGTGCGAGCCGGGATCGGTGCTGCAATGACGTTGTACATCAGCATCCTCGGCTCCTGCTCCCCGGTGTTCCGGGGTTCCTGTCGAACAAGACGGCCGCACCACCTGGTCGCGGCCACGAGCAAGGTTCGCGCACGATCTCCAGGGTGTCAAGGGTTCGGGGGTGGTGTGGTCCGACGGCGGCCGGCCAATCGATAGGCTTCGACCAGTGGAAGCCGAGACCGCCCCTCGACCGATGGTCGACCGAGCACTCGAACTCGCAGAGGCCGTCGACCATCTCGTGTGCTGCAGGCGCCCGTGGAACCGGGCCCTGTGCGGTGCCGACCTCGAGGAAGCCTCCGTCACGATCATCGTGGACCGCCTGTGCTCGATGTGCATGGAAGTGGCGATGTCCGGACTGGCCGAACACGGGTACGTCCTCGAAGACCTCGAACGGGCCATCTGCCCTCTGACCGGCGAGAACTGTCCGAGCGAGGACGAGATCGACGAGAAGATCATCGACCGGCTTCGGGAGTAGGAGGCCCGAGCGCTGTGCCAGCCGGCGTCTGTGGACCGCTCGGCGAAGGTGAGTGGATCACTATTGATCGCAGCTGCGGCCCGGCTCGAAGCTCGGCCTTGCGCCTCTGGACGAAGGAAGGCGATCGCTTCGTCCTCGGTGGCGAAGAGCCTGCAGGGGATCATCGGCGAGTTGATAGAGATGAAACGCGCCGTCGCCGGCCGCCGATCAAGTGCCGATCACTCGAGGTCCAGCGACAACGCCCATCACGGTGGGTGCCCATCGGCGCTCGATGGCTCGGGTACCTGGTCGGTGCGGCAATCATGGGTCGGAGAGCTGTTCGACCAGCGCCACGATGTCGGCTGCCACTTCGACCGGCCGCTCGTGTGGGAGGAAGTGGCCGGCGCCCTCGTAGAGCCTCAGCTCGACGCCGAGAGCGGCAGCCGTGCGGTGACCCTGGGCGACGGGGAAGAACGGGTCGTGGTCGCCCCACCCGACGAACGACGGCACGGTGATCTGTTCGAGAGCGGCTTCCACAGGGCTGTAGAGCTCATCGAGGTGCCGCAGGCTGCCGGCGAAGATCGTGGCGATGGCTTGTTGCTGGGCTCGGTCACCGAGGTGGCTCTGTGAATCGGGGGCCGGGCTGTCGGGTCCCACGCCCTGACGGAGCATCATCCGCAGTGACGGACCCGAGAACAGCATTCGTTGCGCAGAGGCTCCGACGAGCGGAGCGTTCACCAGCGACAGCGGGAAGGGGATCGGCGTGTCGGTGAAGGTGTTCGTCGCGAGCAGCCCGATCGCCCTCACGAGCCCGGGGTTGGAACCCGCCAGCGCGACAGCGATGGGACCGCCGAAGTCGTGGCCGATCACCACGGCCGAGTCCCCCCGCAACTCGTCGAGTAGCGAGGCCAGCGCA
>CAYFYC010000056.1:9953-11135 GCA_964347305.1 uncultured Acidimicrobiaceae bacterium
CTGCCTGGGCGCGAACGTGGAGGTCCTCGAGCGCGGCGGGTCGCCGGCTCGCTCCGAATCCGAGCAGATCCGGGACGATGACATCGAGGCTTGCAGGCAATGCGGCCGCCGTTGTCTCCCACGCGGCGCCGCTACCGGGGATGCCGTGCAGGAGGACGACCGCTGGTCCGCCCCCTGAACGTCGAAAGGCGATCCCGCTCGACGACTCGACCGGCGTCTCACTCCACACCGCAGCCTCCTTGTTCGGTGCCCCTTGCCATCAGCGTCATCGGGATCGTATCCGTCGCACCCCATGGCCCGGGCGGTCCGCACGGGCGATCCGTCAGTCGCCCAAGGTCTCCCGGAACTCGTAGCCGGAGATGCGTTCGGGGACCAGCTCGGCCACCCTGGCATCTGTCGCCGGCGTACTGGCTCGCCACGCGTCCACCCTGTGCGGGCCCCGGTCCTTGACGAGGATCGTGCGGACGTGAGGCGCGGGGTCCGCGTCGGTGAAGGTCACCGGGCCCTCGGCCATCACGTACCACTGATGCACCGAGCCGGCGTCAACACGCTCGTACTGGACGGTCACGGTCGCCCGACCCGCCTTGGCCATCAGCTTGCCGTGGAGCGAGCTCAGCGACGTGACCATGAAGAAACGCTCGCCGTCGAAGTGGTAGCTCATGGGAACCGCGACGGGGCCCTTCTCCGAACGGTTGACCGACAACACGGCTTGATGGGCGCCCTGGAGGAGGTCGTGGATTCGCTCGGCATCGAGACGGCCCATGTCGGAGAGGCTACGCGTGGTGCATGTCGGGGTCGAGATGTCTGCCACGACGCCGACGGTTGCCTCCGATCGGTTGCGTGCGTGGTCGGGCGAACGAGGGGCGGAGCCGGTGACCGACTCCGCCCCGCTGACCGTCGATCAGGGGCTCAGCGATCCACCCGGACCACGTCGTATTCGACGGTCGGGCCCGGCGGCACGTTGAACCTGGCGTTGACGGCATAGAGGCTGTTGCCGAACAGTGCTGCCGTGGTCGGCACGTCGTAGTCCGGGCTCGTGATCACATCGGTGACGATTCCTGAACCGAGGTCCGAGGCCAGACGGATCTCCGTGATCTGGTCCTTCGAGTTCTCCACGGCGTACAGGGTCTTGCCGGTGAGCACGAGGCCATCACCATTGACCACCGCCCCGCCCAGATCGAT
>CAYFYC010000056.1:11145-12920 GCA_964347305.1 uncultured Acidimicrobiaceae bacterium
AATCTCCCGACAGGACGGCGTCCGCGCCCAAGCCGTTAACCTGCAGGTCCACCATGCCCGGGCACACCACCGCCCCGCCCAGATCGATCGTCGTGGCAATGCCCGTCGACGGTTCCACCGTGTAGAGAGTGCCGGTCGTGGAGTTCACGACGATCAGGGTCGAACCGTCCTGGCTCGCCTCGATGCCGTTGGCGTTGAATCCGGGAACGCCGACCCAGTCACCGCCGAGGAAGTGCTGGCTCGTGTCGCCCGTCGGAGTGCCGTGGGCATCGAGCGAGATGGCGAAGTACTGCGACACGAAGGAGTCCGTGACGTACGCCGTGTCTCCGGCGACGATCACGTCGTTGAGGAAACCGGCGGGAAACGCGAACTGGTCGACGAGCGAGCCATCAGCGGTGTCGTAGACGGTGAGCGTGGCGCCGAATCCGCCCGCAACGAACAGGTATCCCGACGATTCGTCGAAGTCCATACCCACGGCGAGGGTGCCGGGGACGCCGGGAACGAGCACGCTGACTGCGCCGCTCCGGAGATCGCCCTCGAGGATCGCACCGTCGACGAGCGAGCCGGTGTAGAAGGTGTTGCCGTGTCCGACGGCGATGCCTTCCGGGAAGAACCCGTCCGGCAGAGGAATCACATCCGGGTAGGCGTGGTCGGCTGCTGCGAGTGGTGCTGCGGCGGTCACGAGGAGCGCCATGGTCGTTGCGAAGATCGTCACGAGACGTCGCATCATTCTCCCTTTCCTTGCGGACCCACCCCGAGGCTAGGCGCGTCGCGTGGTTTCAGGGCTTGGTGGCGACGACGATGTTGAGGGGCAGGTCGTCGGCGGTGGCACGTGACGTGCTCGCCGTCAGGCCCAGTTGCTCGAATCCGGCGACGACTCGGTCGTAGTCGACCGCAGGCCAGTCGGCGTGGGGGTCGCCGCCGCGAGGGTGGTCGCCGTTGGAGAAGTCCTCGTCGCCGGCCACGAAGCGGCCACCAGGCCTGAGCACACGCGCCACCTCGGCTAGACCGCGATCCACGTCCTCCCAGTGATGGAGCGAGTTCACGGCGACGACGACGTCGGCACAGGCATCGGGCATCGGGAGCGCTTCGGCCGTGCCGTCGATGAACTTCGTGCTGGCGCCGGCGCCACGAACCGCCGCACGCACGACTGATGCCGCGCGCAGCACACCAGCGGGTTCCACACCGATCGCGTGCTCCGCTCCGAAACGCTTCACGGCGTCGATGACGGCCATCCCGGGGCCGGAGCCGATGTCGAGCACCGTGTCGGTCGGCGTGATCTCGGCGAGGGACAACACGTGGCGGTTGCCCGCGCCCCTGAGATGCCGGAAGAAGTAGAAGAGCGCCTTCGCCGGGCCGAATCGGCCGTGATCGTGCCCGTGCCGGTGGTGGTCGTGCGCCGTGTCGCTCATGGTGCCGATCCTATCCGGCGTCGGCACCTGGTCCGGCATCACGGCCTCGGTGGACCCGACGGCGGGCAGGCCGTCGGAGCCCACCCGCCATCGTTTCGACCGATCTGCTGTCAGCCGGTGAGGCCGGCCACGTACTCGGCACCGAGGCGGCGGTGCAGGGCCGCGCTCTCCGAGGTGAAGACCTGGACCGGCCAGGTCTGCTCGTCCGCTTCCCACATCACCGCAGCTTCCTCCGGGTGGTTCGCGAACGTCCAGGCCTTGAACTCCATCAGGATCTGGATGTGCTCACCGTCCATGTCGTTGAACCAGAAGGCGAGGATCTGCCCGTCTCGTGGCTCGTACGAGATCGTGATGGGCAGCGGC
>CAYFYC010000056.1:12930-21546 GCA_964347305.1 uncultured Acidimicrobiaceae bacterium
ATCGGGAACCCACGGGCCCAGCTCGATCTGCCAGTTCATGTCGGACAGCCAGGCGAAGTCGCTCATCTCGTCGATCGTCGTCGGTCGACCGTTCACACTGATCCGGGCGTCCTCGGCGAACAGGCTGCGGAACGCATCGCCGTCCCATGCGTTGTAGGCCGATTCGAGAGCCACTGCCAGGGGGAACTGGTCGACGGTCGCCAGGGCTTCGACCTCTGCGACATATGCCGGCCCCAGCTCGAGGTGCAGCGCGGTGCTCTCGGTCGTCGCGAGCGCCTCCGGATGGCTCCGGTCTTCGTGCCACATGGCGGGAGCATCGTCCGGATGGTTCTCGTAGGTCCACGCCCGGTACGCGCGAGCTCGGGTCCCGGCTCCGTCGTGTTCGCCGTCCATCTCGCTCGCCGGGTGAGCCGCGCACGCCGGGCGACGCTGCGCCATTCGTGGGCCACGATTCTCCGTGCCACGCCATACAGCCAGAGAAGTCCCTCTCGGCCGCTGGGAACCACGTCGATTCGTCGCCAGGCGACGGTGAACACTTCTGCCACCGTGTCCTCGATCCTCTCGATCGGCACTCGGCGCCTGCAGTAGGCGTAGATGGCCCGGTAGTGGGCCCGGTAGAGCCCGTCGAACATGGCCACGGCCTCATGGGCCGAATCCGTCCTGTCGCGAATTGGCAGGTGCGCCATGTCCGGTTCATTCCCGGGAGCCGGCCTAGGTCACGCTGAATCGCTTCGTGACCTTCGAATCCTCTCGGGAATAGGTATAGCGAACCGCACACGCGGTAGGAGCGACCGGGGGGTTGCTCGGGCCCCGCCGGCCACGGCGGGGCCCCGTCGCGTCCCAGGTCAGGTCGCGAGGTCGCGACGAGTCCGACGGATCATGTCCTGCTTCAGAGCCATGAGTCCTGGCGACAGGGAGACGTGATAGACGTGCGGGTTGATGAGTCGTCGCACGCCTCCGTCGAGGGCCTCGAGGTCGAGGCGGCGACGTTCTCGAAGCTCAGCGAGCGGCACGCGATCGCTCAGCCGCTTGCCACCGGCGAACACGTTCGTGTGCAGACCCTCGATGCGAGAGATGGCCGAGGCGTCGATGGGTCGGGTCACCCCGAACTGCGTGGGGTGTGAGAGGACGAGGGTGGTCTCGTCGTCGATTAGCTCACCTTCGAGCGCCAGCACGTCGGCGGTGGCGACTCCTCGTTCGTCGTAGAGCCGCCACACCTTCTTGCGGCCGGGGTTGGCGACCTTCTCCGGGTTCTCGGACAGCTTGATGGCAGGACGCCACTCGCCGCCGTCCCGGATTGCGACCAGCTTGCAGACACCGTCGAGCGCCGGGTGGCCTTCCGAGCTGACCATCCGGGAGCCCACGCCGAAGGCGAGTCGGTCGATGATCGGGTCGGCGTCGAAGCCCTGACGCCTGGCCTCCCCTTCGATCTGGCTGAGGATCTGGAAGATGGCGAGCTCGTCGAGCGACGACGACAGCACGATGCGGACGTCGTGGTGGCCTGCCGCATCGAGCAGCCGGGCCGATTCGATGGCGAGGTAGGCGAGGTCGCCGGAATCGAGGCGGATACCGAGCGGCTGGTGCCCTGCCGCACGGAGCTCGTCGAAGACGATGATCGCATTGGGCACGCCGCTCTGGAGCGTGTCGATCGTGTCGACCAGCAGGAGACAGGCCTCGACGTTGGAGCTCGCCACCGCCCCGCCGATGAGCGATGCCCGCGCCGCCGAGTTCGCCCCGGCACCCGGTGCTCTCCTCAGCCCGAAGTCCACCACCGGCCTGCCCCGGGCTGCTTCGACGATGCGCGATGCCTTGGTGGCGATGAGGGTCTCGTGGTTGAGGATGTTGAGCAACGACGTTTCCAGCAGCTGAACGATCGCGAGCGGTCCCTCCGCCACCGCAAGCGGCACGTTGGGGTGGACGACCCTGCCTTCTCCGATGGCGTCCAGCGTGACAGCCGTGAAGTCTCCGTGCGCCCCGAACCAGTCGAGGAACTCTGCCGAGAAGATCGGCCCGCCGGTCTCGGAACGGAGGCCCGCCAGGTACTCGATGTCGTCATGGGTCGCCCGGGTGCTCTCCATCCAGTCGAGCAGCGGGTCGAGTCCGGCAAAGACGCCGTAGCCGGCCTGATGGGTGCCGTAGTCGGGGTTGCGCCGGAACCAGTACTCGAATCGCGCCGGCGTCTGGTGGATGCCCTCGTCGAAGTAGAGCTGCGCCATCGTCAGCTGGTAGAAGTCCGTGAAGAGCAGCGAGTGTGATGGCATAGAGTCGAGGCTAACCAGGAGGTGGCCGAGTGGACTACACAACCGAGACGGCGCTCGTCGTCGTCGACGTCCAGAACGACTTCGCCGACCCGGAGGGCAGTCTCCATGTGCTGGGGGCAGACGCAGCGATTGCCCGCATCAACGAGGAAATCGCGGCTGCTCGTGCCGCGGGTGCGTTCGTGGTGTACACCCAGGACTGGCACCCGAGGGAGACTCCCCACTTCGCCGAATTCGGAGGCGTCTGGCCGGTGCACTGTGTGATGGACAGCTGGGGTGCCGCATTCCATCCGGCCCTCGACGTCGTCGACGATGCCCCCGTCGTGCGCAAGGGCAGCAACGGGGAGGACGGCTATTCGGGCTTCACGATGCGCGATCCGGAGTCGGGAGAGACGGTCGGTACCGCACTCGACGGCATGCTGCGCGACCACGGGGTCGAGCGTGTCGTCGTCGTCGGTCTCGCCCTCGACTACTGCGTGAAGGACACCGCCATCGACGGCGCCGGGCACGGGTATGCGACAACGGTCATCGAAGAGGCCACGGCGGCAGTGAACCTCACCGAAGGGGACGACGGCCGAGCCCGCGAAGCGATCACTGCGGTGGGGGGACGAGTGGTGTGAGTCGCACCGATCTAGGAGTCGACGATTCGCCAGACGGCGGCGTGCGTGTCGTACCAGTCGCCCGAGCGGCTCTCGGCTCCCACCAGCACCACGCCGTCGTCCCCGAATCCGACCCCGGCGAGGAAGGTACCCGGCTGAGCGAGGCCGGCGTCGCGCATCGCCCAGCTGCGCCCATCGCTTGACACCCACACCGTTGCGATGCTCGTGTCGCCGACGAGCCGCCGCCCTACCAAGACGACTCTCGACCCGTCCTTTGCTGCGCCGTGGATGGCCGACTCTCCCAGGTCGGTGAAGGCCGGATCGTCGACACGTGTCCAGCCGGCCAAGTCCTCGGAGCGCCAGACGGCCGCCACGTTCGCCGGCTGGTCGGGATCGGCTGAGCGGTCGAATCCAACGACGAAATATTGGTCGGCGAAGGTCAGCACCTCACCGGGGACCGGTCTCCCGAGGCCCTCGAAGGGATCCCCGGAGGTGGTGACGCGACGCCACACCGTTCCATCCGGCGACTGCCACACGATGCCAGACGAGTCCGTGCCGGCACCGCCATCTGGCGCATGCGGTGATCCGCCGGACGTCCCGACGGCGATGAATCCTTCCTCGGAGAATGTCACGGCGAGCATCGCCTGGCGACCATCGCCGGCACCATCGTGAGCGTCGTCGCTCGTGGTTGCCAGTCCGAATGTGTCCTCGTCGTGCTCGATGCGCGTCCACTCGGTTCCGCCGTCGGTCGACCGCCACACCGCAGCCGCATCTCCGAACTCGCCAACGGCGACCACATGGTCACCGTCGGCGACCACGTCGTGTATGGACACCCAGAAGTCTCCCTCCCCGAAGACCCCGCTCAGATTGTCCACGCGATTCCAATTGCGACCGTCGGGCGACTGCCACACGGCTCCACGCGGCTGGCCCGAGGCGGCATCGAGGTCGACGTCGGACCCCACAGCGACGAATCCGGATGCGGTGGCGGTGACCGCAACCATCGTCGGACCGCCGTCCTGCCAGGGTCCCTCGCCGTATTCGACATCTCGGTGACCGCCGAGGCGCTCCCAGGAGGTCGCATCGCTGCTCATCCAGATCGCAACTCGGTCCACGAATGCGTTGTCCGCTCCGAGGACGGCAGAAGTCTCGCCGACGGCGACCCAGATCCCATTGCCATGTGCGACGTCGGTCATCGAGACACCTGCCGCTGCGGCGGATGGCGCCTCGAACTCGGTGTTGTGAGTGAGTCGCAGCATCTCGAACGACGACGCTTCCTTCGCTTGGTCGGTGACGATGGGACCGGTCTCCGTGCCGTCGGTGGGCACCGTGGTGGCGGTCGAAGGCGCTGCCGTCGTCGTCGACTCCGTTGTCGTCGGCGGTTGCTGGTCGACCACGTCGGCAGGCGACCACGGCAAGAGGGCGACGGCGCCGATCAAGAGGATCACGGCCACAAACGCTGCGGCGGCGACGGCGAAGTGACCCCGCAACCGCCGTGGTCTCGCCCGCTGTCGCCGGGGGCGGTCCGGGCCTCGACGAGACTCGACGCTCAGTCTCACTGCGAGCAGGTCGTCGGTCGCGATCTGTCCGATGTCCGGAACCGGGTTCGCCCGTCGAGCCCGAAGGAGGATCTCGTTCGTGTCGGTCATGAGCCACCCCCGGTGTGCGGCGAGTCCGGAGACCCATGTTCGAGCAGACCCTTCCGTTCTGAACGCAGCTCACGTCTGAGCCTTCTGGTCACCCGGTAGAGCCGCTGAGCGACGGCGTGGGTCGATATTCCCAACACGGCCGCCACCTCTGCGCGGGAGAGTTCTTCCCACGTGACGAGCCGCAGCAGCTCGCGATCGGTGGAACGGAGGCCGGCGATGGCGTTCAGCATCTCCTGGGTCTCTTCGCAGTGGATGACCTCGGCCTCAGGCGATCGACCCTGACCGTTTCCGAGCCTGCGGAGCTTCTCACGGAGCGCGGAGAGTCGGTCCCTGGTCCGTCGCTGGTTGGCGAGGACCTTGCGGGCGACGCCGTAGAGCCAGGGCAAGGTTCGTTCTGCTGGGGGCACGTCATCGAGACGGCGCCAGGCGACGAGAAATGTCTCGGCGGCGGCATCGCGCGCGCTGGTCGGGTCCGTGCGTCGCAGGAAGTACGCCAGCACGGCTCTCTCGTGACGAGCGTAGATCTCGTTGAACCGGGCCTCCCTGGCGTCGGTCATCTTGGATCCTGCCATCGAGGGAGTTGTGTCCGCTTCCAACGCTGGATCACCGATTCTCAGGTCACAAGGGTCCAAAGGCACCGCTCGCGATTTGCGGTGTGACGGGGAGGATCGACCGGACACAACTCCATCGAAGGGTTCACAAGGCAGGAGGTGGTGCCCCATGAGGATCTCTCCACTTCTCATCGCTGCGCTGATCACGGTCGCGGCATGCGGCACATCTGGCGGTTCGCCGGCAACGGAGGTCGAAGCACGTGGCGATTCGGCACGTGACGTGTCGAGCACGGCTGCCGAGCTCGGTGAGGCGACGCTCACGATCCCCTCGGTTTCGTGGCCGACAGCCACGGAGCAGACCGCGTCGACAACGACGACCACGGCGACCGTCGTCGTGAGTGCCACGGATGCCGTTGAGCTCGCAGACTCCTTCTATGAGGCCGCCAACCGGGGTGACATCGAACTCGCATCGACATTCGCCGAGCTGACCCACACTCGGCGCACCGCGATTGCGGGACTCGATGCGCGATTCTGGTGGCGTTGCGAGTCGGACGATGGACGCACGGTGCGCTGCGACGAAGCGATCAGAGACTCGTTCTACGGTCCGGCCGGTCTGTATCACGAGGGCACGATCGAGTACGACGTCGAGGATGGCCGACTCACCCCGGTCTCGGGGGACTGTCTCGCCGGCGAGGCGAGGGACGAGTATCTCGAGTTCGGTCTGAGCTTCGACCGCTGGCTCGGGCAGACTCATCCGGACATCAGCGGGTGGCGATGGCTTCCCGATCGCAACGATCCCGACTTCGATCTCAGACTCCCCTGCGGTCGATACTTCGGGCTCTCACCCCGGGCGGCCGAGCACGCCGCGGAGTACATCGGCGAGTTCGTGGAGTCGTCGCCTTCGTATCCGGTCCAGATCGTCCTGCACCGCGACGGATCGATCCTCCGTGGATCCCGGCTCGGACGGGTGCTGTTCGAGGTCGAGAGGGGCACCGGTGCGTGGAGAGAGTTGACACGCACGCGGCAGCCGTTCGGGACGCTCTCCGAGATCGGCTGGAGAGGAACGGTGTGGCAGGTCCATGAACTGGCTCCCGGAAGCGAGAGGAGATCGGGCCGGTATCTCCAGGTGGAGATTCACCGCCTGTGGCCCGAGGGCGAGACAGATGTGCTCTGGCTCACCGATTACTCGGGAGCGACACGCGACCAACTGACCGGCTACCCGCCGGACGAGGGTCACGACTTCACCTTGTTCGACGCGCTCACGCTTCGGGGAGCTCTCGATCGGTTTGGTCTCCATGCGGACTGCCGGGTCGGTGGTGACATCGCAGGGGCCTTGGTGTCCTTCGAAGGCGAGTCTCCAGAGGTCCTCGCGGCGTGGGCCGTGGACACCGACGCCAGGCAACTCGTGGAGATGGACGATCTCGATCAGGTGGAGTTCGGTCACTGTATCGATCCTCGACCCCGGGGCTGAGTCGAGCGGAGCCGCCACCGCCGACGGCTCCGGTGTGTGGGCGGACAGGACCGAGCCATGCCATCACCGTGGTGACGGATCCCTCGCCCCTGGAGAAGAGTGGACTGTTCGAGTCCCGCAGGTCGAGGCACGATGTGTGGGGTCTCGCCCAAGGTCTCGGTCGTTCTGCCGTCTCGACCCCTGGCCCCCGGAAGGGGCGGTCCGTGTCACCCGATGGGCGTGCTCGGTCGTCCATCAGGTGAGCGACAAAGGAGATCCGTGACCCGACAGACAGCGACGTCCGCGTGGTTCGTGGTGGCGGCCGCCGCGATCCTCATCCGCTCCGCATTGGAGCTGGTCGAGCCTTCCTACTACGACGCCACGACGTTGCTGGACCACGCCGCCGTGGTGTCGCAGTCACTCGGGGGTCTGGCCACAGGGGTGGGGTTGCTCCTCCTGTGGCGTGATCCGCCGGTCGCGCGCGCCCGTCCGTTCCTGCTCCTCGGAGGCCTCGGTGCGATCTCCATGGCGCTCGGCAACCTGCTCGAGGACACGTTCGGCGTCGCGGACGCCGTCTGGGCCTTCTTCGGCGGTGGAGTCGTGATGATGCTGTCACTGCTCGTCGGAGGAGCGATCGCGCTCGCTTCCCGGGTACCCGGTCGAGCGGTCGGCGCCTTTCTGCTGTTCGCCGCACCCGGCGGGATGCTCGGCTTCGGCGGGATCATGATGGCGGTGGCGTGGCTGCTGCTCGCCGCCTGGCTGGGGTCACGTCATCGGGCGTATGTCGTCGCGGTGGCCGCGGCGGTCCCTGTCGCAGTCGTCATCTCCGTCGTGCTCTACGCGCCGGACGTGCTCGGCGGTTCGTGAGGGTGGCGGACAGTTCGTGAGCATGATGGACAGGAAGAGGCCCCGGACGCCGCTCTGCCGTTGGGTCCTTCCTCTTCACGACGGTCGGTCGAAGTCGCCTGCGTCCAGGCGCAGGGTCTCGAGAGACTCCGTGACGCCGCCGATGCTGGCGGTGCCCACGCCGAAGCGGATCTCCTCGAGGGCCGCCGTTGCTCGCTTGGCAACGTCACGGCCACCCGGGGTGATCGCGGCGAGCACCATCCTGCGGTCTTCGGGATGGGGAATGCGCTCGACGTACCCGTCTCGTTCCAGCTTGTCGACGGTGTTGGTGATCGACGTGGGATGCACCATGAGTCGTTTGCCCGCCGCCGACAGCGGCAATGAGCCCCGTCGCGAGAACACGAGCAGCATGAGCATCTCGTAGCGGGGAAATGTCAGCCCGAGCGGCCGCAACACGGCCTCGACCCGGGCAGAGAGGATCTGCTGGGCGCGCATGATCGATGTGATGTAGCGCATCTCGTCGACGGCGCCGAGGCCGTGGGCGTCCCACTGGCGGGCCGCCTCCTCGATGGGGTCGTAGGGGAGGGTCACACGTTCCTCCGGTACTTTCCGCCGACCTCGAAGAAGACGTCGGTGATCTCGCCGAGGCTGAGCACCCGGACGGCATCCATCAGCACGTCGAAGACGTTGGCGCCTTCGAGCACTGCCGCGCGCAGCCTGGCCTCCGTCGCTTCCCGCTCGTCACGGTGGCGCTCGTGGAACTCGCGGAGTCGGCTCAGCTGGCGCCGCTTCACCTCGTCCGTGGAGCGAATGAGCGGGATCGGGTTCGGCTCCTCGGATTCGGGGCCGACGAACGTGTTCACCCCGACGATCGGGAGCGATCCGTCGTGCTTGCGCTGCTCGTAGAGCATCGACTCGTCCTGGATCTTGCCCCGCTGGTAGCCGCGTTCCATCGCTCCGAGAACGCCGCCTCGCGACGAGATCCGCTCGAACTCCTTCAGCACCGCCTCTTCGACGAGATCGGTGAGTTCGTCGATGATGAACGATCCCTGGAGCGGGTTCTCGGTCATCGCCAGGCCCCACTCCCGGTTGATGATGAGCTGGATCGCCATCGCTCGCCGCACGGACTCCTCGGTCGGGGTGGTCACCGCTTCGTCGTACGCGTTGGTGTGGAGGCTGTTGGCGTTGTCGTAGACGGCGATGAGCGCCTGCAGCGTGGTGCGGATGTCGTTGAAGGCCATCTCCTGGGCGTGGAGCGAGCGGCCG
>CAYFYC010000057.1:0-20795 GCA_964347305.1 uncultured Acidimicrobiaceae bacterium
CTACGTGGTTTCCCGTAGGGGACAAGGTCCCGACTCAAAGGACCACAGTGCCATCCCGCCTGCAAGACGTACGTTTCGTCGAGGCTGCGGTCGGGGCCGGTGGGGAGGTCTCCGGCCTCCGGCGTATCACCGAAGTGGCGTGGACGGTCGGCTCAACCCGTCTGCACGCCGAAGAAGTCGCCATCGAAGAGGACTCGCCCGTCGGCGAGGTGCCAGCCCCGTTCGTAGAGCCGGTAGACGATCTCGCCGAGACACTCATGAGCAATGGTGTGGATGCTGCCGTCGTCGAGGCGGTATGTGATGCGTTCTGGAGTCGCCTCGAGTTCGATGATGAACTGATCGTCACTCGTCGCCGAGTATCCGCCCACGAGAGCGGCGCACGCCGACTCGGCGGTCGGAGACGAGCCACGGAGTCGGTCGCGACCCCGCTCGATCACGACCAGATCGTCCTCGAAGCTCAACCGGGCCCACTGCTCGACCTGAATCAGCGATCCGCTCTCGCATCGTACGGGGATCTCCTGTATGTAGTCCGAGCCGTTGTACTCGACCACATCGCGGGCCGTGAACCGGAGGGACGGTCGATGGGTGCCGCCGGCCTCGGCGGGGATCTCCTCGTCCGCGACGAACCCGGTTCCGGTCAGGTCGGGGCAATGGGCAGCGACGGCGACGGGCTCGCACGACACCGGGCGGATGCCGGCGGAAAGGTTGAAGTCGATCAGGGTGAAGGTGTACTCGTCGTCGGCCACATCTGTCCTCTCATCGAACGACATCCGGCGGGGCAGACAGGTCTCCGTGTCGAACGTCACATCCCATCCGTCACCTCCCAGGGCCTCACCGGCGAGACGAAACACGTCGGGCGCAGTGAGAACCGCAACGGGACGGGGACCCGGGTCTTCGTGTTCGACCGCCACCACCTGGCCGCCAGTGACGGTCACGGTCACCTCGCCGCGGTGATCCCAATAGGTGCCGGCCGTGTAGGTCCACGTGTAGTCGAAGACACGCATCTGCTGCCACCCGAGGCGTTGCGATGCGAGGTCGGCAGCGTCGTCGTCGGCTTCTGGGACCTCGGCCGCAGAGCACGCCGCCATCACGAGGGCCAGGGCCAGAACGATCCGCATGCCGCGCAGGCTAACGGCGGGTGGGCCGAGCGACGGACTGAACCGGGGTTGCGCAGACCCGATCCCGCCGGGACTCCCTGCCACTGCGTAATCTGACGGAATGCCCGGCACCCGCTTCATCACCGAAGCCCTCCTCTCGGCCAAACTCCACCTCGCACCCAAGATCGCCGGCGATCGCCTCTTCTTCTTGTCCGACGAGTCGGGTCGCATGTCGGCCTACTCCATGCCGCTGACCGGCGGCCCGAAGACGCGCCTGATCGCCGACGATGTGGCGCTACCCAATCCGAAGATGGTCGGCATCGGGGCCTTCGACGTGGTGCCCGCCCTCGGCAGCGTCGTGCTGGCCATGGACGACCATGGTGACGAGAACTACCGACCTCACCTCGTGCCGATGGAGGGGGGCACTCCGGAGCCGATGTGGCCGGACCGTTTTCAAGGACAGCAGGTCTTCTTGGGAGTCGACGGCGATGCCGTGCTCGGACTGGTCAGCGTCGCCCCCCGTGACCATGCCGTGTATCGCACCTACCTCGCCGATCTCAGGACGTCGGAGCTGACGGAGCTGGCGTCCTCCCAGTTCGGCTGCTTCCCCGTCGGCCACGACGAGGGCCATTCGCGGGTTGCCCTCATCGACGTCTACACCATGGGCGATGCCGTGCTCTACCTCTGGGAGGCTTCCACCGGTGAGCGGCAGCTTCTGTCAGGCGTGCCACTTGCCGATCGTGACGGCGCGGCGGTGCCGCACACGGGCTTCGGCGCAGCGCACGTTCGCGATGGGGGCGTGCTCATCGTGTCCACACTGGCGGAGGACACCGGCGGGCTCGTCCTCGTCCCCATCGACGGCGGTGAACCGGCGCAGGTCCACATCACCGGCACCACGCACGCGGGCGTCGGAGAGCTGGAGGTGTTCCGGCACATCTCCGGCGATCGCTGCTCGGGTACAACATCGACGGCGTGTCGTGGGGCTACCTCGCCGACTTCGACGAGTCGGCGCTGCAGATGTCGGTGGTCGACGTGCTGTACGGGACCGGCGACCTCGCCGATGGGGTCGTCGAATCGTCCTCGTACGACGAGGCGACGGACATATGGGCGCTGGCGTTCTCGAGCGCCACCACGCCGGTGCAGCTGTACACGATCACCGATGGACAGGTTCGCCGCCACACCGAGGAAGCGATCAGCGGCCTCGACCCGAAGATGTTGTCGGCGGGCGAGGAAGCGTCGTACACGTCGCACGACGGGACCCGCGTGTCGGCCCGCCTGTATCTGCCGTCACCGGCGACGGGCCGCGCCGGTCCGTACCCGGTGGTGCTGTACGTGCACGGTGGGCCGCAGTCCCAGGAACGGCCCGATTTCACGTGGTTCTCGATGCCGCTCATCCAGCTGTTCACACTGCGCGGCTTTGCCGTGTTCGTGCCCAACGTGCGCGGATCCACCGGCTACGGGCTGGCGTACACCAAGCAGGTCGATCGAGATTGGGGAGGAGCCGATCGCCTCGACCACATCGCCGGTGTCGAGACGCTCCGTTCCGATGCTCGGCTGGACGTCGATCGTCTCGGAGTGATGGGCCGCAGCTATGGCGGGTTCATGACGTTGACCCTGCTCGGACGTCACCCGGAGATGTGGACGGCGGGCGTGGACATGTTCGGGCCGTACGATCTCTTCACGTTCATCGAGGCGCTCCCCGAGACGTGGAAGACCTACATGCACATGGCGATGGGGCACCCGGAGCGCGATCGTGAGCTCCTCGTCGAGCGGTCACCCAAGACCCACCTCGATGCGTTGGCTGCGCCGCTGCTGGTGATCCAGGGACGCAACGATCCTCGTGTCGTCGTCGGGGAGTCGGACATGCTCGTCGACGATCTGCGAGCGAAAGGCAAGGACATCGAATACCTCGTCTTCGACGACGAGGGCCACGACATGGTCAAGCACCACAACAAGGTCGCCGCCTACGTCCGCATCGTCGAGTTCTTCGAAGAGCACCTCGCCGGCTGAGCGTCACACGGTCTCGCGCTGGCGGGTGACGGCGTCGATCGTGCGTGCCGGGAAACGGATGAGGGCCCTGAGGAACTCGAAGAGTCCGTCGACGGTGATCCCCACGACGCGGAATGGCAGCGACAGCAACCACACCAGTGGGTAGAGCACCAGCACCAACAGTGCGAGTGGCCACGAGATGGCGAAGAGGATCAGCCACAGGATGAGCTTCAGCATGGGAGTCGTTCCTTTCGATCTCCCTCGAGCGTCTCATCCGGCAGGCTGCATCTCAATCGGGGAAACCCCTGGGAGCACCCCGAGGTGCGGCTCTGCTCAGCTGCGGACGGGGAGCACCTGGACGGGAACCCGGGTGGAACGCATCACGCGATCCGTGACCGAGCCCAGCAGCCAGCGCCCGGGGCCGGTGCGACCGTGTGTGCACATCACGATCAGGTCTGCTCCGAGCTCGTCGGCGGTGTCGGTGATGACCGATGCGGGGTCGGTTGCGTCGATGATCCGCGTGACGGCCTCGATCGATTGGCCGCGCAGGTCGGCGACGATGGGACCGAGGTAGGACTCTGCGGCCCGCTCGATGGTCGTGTTCTCGGAATCGGCGACGTCGCGGAGGCCGTTCTGTACTGCGGTGTCGAGCACGACGAGCAGCGTGACCTTCGATCCGAAGGCGCCGGCGAGCTTCGCGGCGGACGCGAGCGCTCTCGCCGAGACGTCCGATGTGTCGAGCGGGACGATGATGTGGTCCATTGCTTCCTCCTCGCACCGCAATCTAGGCGAATGGGTGGTCAGGATTCGACCCGGCCCGCGGTGGCCGGCCATCGTGCGCATCTTTCCATCGCCAAGAGGGGTGCCGGATCGCGCCACGTCGGGGTTCCCCTTGCCCGGCCGCTCTCGCCGCCGACCCTCCTCGCAGCCGTCCTCAGAGGTCAGCCATCCCCGGGGTGTTGTCGGGTCTCCGGGGGAGTGTGATCGACCCGGTCGAACACGACCTCGATCATCGGTGCAGTCGCAACCAGGCGCTCGAGGTCTGCTTGCGTTCGGTACCAGCCGACATCGGGATGGGTGAAGAAGCGTCTCCGGATCTCGAGATCCTCGACGACCCGGGCCGAGCCGGCGAAGTCATGGCCATGAGCGTGCACGACGATCGATGGGTTGGCCAGCACGTTCGCCATCCAGTCGCGACGCCCCGGTGTGCCACTGATCAGAAACCTCCCATCGACGTGGAACCACCAGATCTCGACGCGTGACGGTCGCCCGGACCGGCGTCCGATGGTCGTGATGTCGATGGTTCTCGTGGCTGCCAGCCTGCCGATCGTGGTGGTGTCCAGTGCCGTCATGTGCGCCACCGTACAACTTCAACAAGGGTTGAAGTCAAGCCTCTGCACTCCGTGGGGCGGGGCGGCTCACGCCTCCTCGAGGTCGAGGGACGCCGAGTTCATGCAGTACCGCAGCCCGGTGGGCCGCGGGCCGTCCTTGAAGACGTGGCCCAGATGGGCATCGCAGCGGGCGCACTTCACCTCGGTGCGGATCATTCCGAACGAGAAGTCGCGCTTCGTCTTCACTGCGTCGTCGCTGATCGGCTGGAAGAAGCTCGGCCATCCGCTTCCCGAGTCGTACTTGGTGTCCGACGAGAACAGCGGTGCCTCACAGCAGATGCAGTGGTAGATCCCGTCGGTCTTGGTGTCCCAGTACTCGCCTGTGAACGCTCGCTCCGTGCCGCCCTTGCGGGCGACGGCGAACTGCTCCGGGCTGAGACGCTCGAGCCACTCCTCGTCGGTCGTCGGCAGGTCGGTTGCGTGGTCGGTCATGGTTCCTCCGTGTTCGTCTCTTGCATCCAACCAGCGGACGGGCTCCAGTGGTCCCGGTTTCGCGATTGTTCACACATCCCTGACGACGGTGCGGCGCTCGAGGGTGCCGACACGTCGGTAGCCGATGCGTTCGTACAGGGCGTTGGAGGTCGGGTTGGAGAGATCAGTGAAGAGGTAGATGTTCTCGTAGCCGATCTCGAGAAGATGGCGGGCCTGGGCCGCACACAGGGCAGCGGCGAACCCGCGGCCGCGATGCTCGGGAGGCGTGTACACCAGGTTGACCCGGATCCCGGTCTCGGTTGCGCCCGAGTGTCCGGTCATGGAGACGACCTCACCGTCCAGCTCCCAGACGAACAGGCCCGCGGGGAAGTCCGGGTCGAGCCGACCGTCGACCAGTCTCTCGGTCGCCTCTCGAGAAGGGTCTTCTTCGGAGAGCGCCTCCGTGGCGAATCGCATCGCCCATTCGACGAGAAGGGCTCTGTCGGCGACGGTGGCGGACCTCGGGATTCCGGGGGGTCGTGGGGGCTCGACGAGTTCGGCGAGGGCGAAGGCTCCCATGGCCATGGCAGGTCCGGTCCCCCGCCCGGTCTTCGCCGAGTAGGCCGTGAAGATCGAGGCCGCATGGGGGTCGTGTGCCTCGATCGTGTCGAGTTCCGGATAGGAGGCGAGCAGTGCAGCGATGGCATCGAATGCGGCGACGTCGGCGACATCGGTGATCAGGGCCGATCGTTCGCGAAAGACGACCACTCCCGCCTGCACCGGATCTCCGACGACGTGGTGCTCTGCATCGAACGCATCCGGCTCCGTGGCGAGTCGTCTGGCCGTCGCCACGATCACGCTGTTCATCGCCTCGTCGGCCACGACGGCCGGCGTCAGCTCGAGGAATCGAGCGGCATTCACCTGCGTCGTCTGCATCGTTCGAGGATACGTTCCACCGTGGCGGTTGCCCCGTTAGGTTCCGGGGGTGGCAGGGAGGTCGGCGACGATGACGGACGCGGCAGCTCGTATCCAGCGCGCCTATCTGACGATCACCTTGCTGTCGACGTTGGCAGCATCATTCATCTGGGGCGTCAACACGCTGTTCCTCCTCGACGCCGGTCTGTCGAACGCCCAGGCCTTCGGGGCGAACGCGTTCTTCACCGTCGGCCAGGTCGTCTTCGAGGTCCCCACCGGCGTCGTCGCCGACACCTGGGGTCGTCGTGCGTCGTTCTTGCTCGGTGTGGCCACGTTGTTCGTCGCAACGCTGCTGTATCTGGTCATGTGGCAGATCGAAGCGCCCTTCTGGGGCTGGGCACTGTCCTCGATCGTCATCGGATTGGGCTTCACGTTCTTCTCCGGAGCGGTCGAGGCATGGCTCGTCGATGCGCTCGACGAGGGCGGCTTCACGGGGGATCTCGAGTCCGTCTTCGGACGGGGACAGACGGTGACCGGTGCGGCGATGCTCACCGGATCGGTGGTGGGGGGCCTCGTCGCACAGCTCACGAATCTGGGGGTGCCCTACGTGCTGCGGGCCGTGGTGCTGGCCGTCACGTTTGCGGTCGCGTGGCGGGTGATGCACGACATCGGGTTCGAGGCCGAAGGCAGCGAAGGCATCATCACGGAGGTCCGCACCCTCGCCAGGGCCTCGATCGATGTCGGTTGGCGACAGCCCGCGATCCGCTGGCTCATGCTGGCGGCACCGATCACGTCCGGTGTGGGCATCTACGCGTTCTACGCGCTGCAGCCGTACCTCCTCGAGCTGTACGGCGATCCGGAGGCCTTCGCCGTGGCCGGGATCGCAGCCGCCATCGTGGCGGGTGCGCAGATGATCGGCGGTCTCGCCGTGCCGTTCCTGCGACGGCGGTTCGCCCGTCGCACTCACGCCCTGCTGCTCGCGACGGCTGTGAGCACCGCTGCGCTCCTGCTCATCGGTCTCACGGGCGAGTTCTGGGTGGCGATCGTGTTGCTCACGATCTGGGCGATGACCTTTGCGGCGGCGGGCCCGATGCGACAGGCGTTCGTGAACGGCCTCATCCCATCGCGTCAGCGCGCCACGGTCTTGTCGTTCGATGCGCTGATGGGGTCTGCCGGTGGCGTCGCCTCCCAGCCCGCACTCGGGAGGGTTGCCGACGTGCAGGGTTATTCGGCCTCCTATGCGGTCGCTGCCGCGGTGCAGGTGTTCGCCCTGCCCTTCGTCTATCTGGCACGGCGCGCCGATGCCCCTTCGGACCCCATCGCCGAGAGGGCGTGAGCGCACCGGCACGGTGCCGGATCGATGGGATGTCGGCTTTACTTCGGTACGCTCGGTGCCGACAACATCTCGAAGGGGTACCCGAAGGGGAAGAGATGTCTCGGGGTCGCAACCAGGCCGGTATGAGCCGCATCGATGCGCGGGTCTTGGCGCTCGTCGTCGCTGTCGCCGCTGGGGTGGTGCTGTTCGCCGGCCCGGCCCGATCTGCGACACAGAACGTCGATGTGGGCAACTTCTACTACGGGAGCCCGGCGACGACCGTCATCAACGCCACGGTCGGTGACCAGTTGCGCTTCACCGTGGTCACCGGGACCAATCACACAGTCAACATCGCAGGACTGGGCGTTGCGTCCGGATCCTTCAACAAGGACGATCCGCCGTACGTCGTGAATCTCGACCAGGCCGGCAGCTTCACCATCTTCTGCTCGATCCACCAGAGCCAGGGCCACTCCGTTGCGCTCGAGGTGGCACCACCACCCACCACGACCACGACCACGACGACCACGACGTCGCCGCCGACCACGACGACGACGACCGAGCCGCCAGGTGGTTCGACGACGACCACGACCACCACGACCACGACGACCACGACGACCTCGCCACCCGGTGGATCGACGACGACAACGACGGCCGCCCCTGGAGCCACCACCACGACGACCTCGCCGGCTGGTGTCACGACGAGCGGGCCGCCCGATGTGTCGACGACGCTCGCCGGCGCCGACCTCGGGACGACCTCGACGACTCGAGGGACCGGTCCGGGCGTCCCCGGTGC
Organism: uncultured Acidimicrobiaceae bacterium; assembly: GCA_964347305.1. Taxonomy (GTDB): domain Bacteria; phylum Actinomycetota; class Acidimicrobiia; order Spongiisociales; family UBA5794; genus CAYFYC01. The sequence goes on from CAYFYC010000057.1 coordinate 7,912, forward strand.
GTCGGGAGACACACCGGAGACGGGCGATCAAGCGCTCGGGATCACGAGCCCCTCCATCGACGACGCCGAATGGGTGCGCCCGCTGTGGTGGACTGTCCTCGGGGCATCGATCGTCGGTCTGGTGTGGGTGGCCTTTGCATGGCGGCGGAGACCAACCGAGTACGACTGATCCTCAGTCGATGACGCTGCGGATGTGATCGTCGAAGTGGGCGATCAGCTTCTCCGAATCGACGAACAGCGTTCCGACCCCGTCCGGTCGGGCGTCGAGCCCACGCTGCATCGTCTCGACGAGGATGGTGTCCTCCGCTCCGACCTGGGCGTCGAACTTCATCATGTCCTCGATCCACGCCTCGTCGAGGTCCGGACCGAAGAAGTAGTCGAGCATCCTGTGGGTTCGGGTCGGTGCCGTCGGGGTGACCGGACCGATCGACATGTTGGGGTGTCCCGGCATGATGTTGATGACCGTGTTGGGGTAGAGGAGGTGGAACTGACCCCGGGCGATCGGTCCTCGCGGGTCGAACTCCCCCGACCAGTTCTCCCGGACCGGGCCGTATTGCGAGCTGTAGGTCGGAGCCGTCTCGAGGACGTAGTCGTCGGGGCCGGTCGCAATCGCCTTCGAGAAGTTCGGGTGAGCGATCCTGCAGTGGTAGCACTCGAGGAAGTTCTCGACGCTCACCTTCCAGTTGGTGTCGAGGGTCGTCGTCCAACGCGTCCGGAACTCGAGAGTGTCGACGTCGATCCCGGACCGGGCCACGAGCTCGGGCACCTCACCGATCCACTCGTCGAAGGGGAGCGCCCGGTCGGAGATCGCCACGAAGAGGAAGGGTCCCCAACGGCCGAGTCGCGCCTCGTCCAGACCGTGGGCCGACGGGTCGAAACCGGGTTCGCGGTCTGAGCGGGGTGCGCTCTTCAGCGTGCCGTCCAGGGCGTAGCGCCATGCGTGATACGGGCACACGAGGGTGTCGCGTCGATCGGGCGCCGAGCACACGACCGTGCCGCGGTGGGCGCACACGTTGACGAGCGCCCGGATGACGTCCGACGCGTCCCGGGTGAGCACGACGGGCAACCCTGCGACATCGACGGGAGCCGACGTGCTCGGTCCCGGCAGATCATGGATGTTCCCCACGTAGTGCCAGGAGTTGGCGAACAGCAGTCGTCGCTCCCGGTCGAGGACGGCGGGGTCCGAGTAGTAGCTCCAGGGCAGAGTCGCAGTCACAACCGGAGGCTAGTGACCGGCGTCGATCGGACGTCGCGGATCGACGAGACTGTCTGCCATGTACTCGGGACGGCTCGGACTGGTGCTCGGCGGGGGCGGCGCCCTCGGTTGGGTGTATCACGCCGGTGTGCTCGCCGCGCTCGAAGATCGTGGCATCGAGCTCGGCGACATCGACATCGTCGTCGGGACCTCGGCCGGAGCCGCAGTCGGCGCCTCTGCCCGGGCCGGGGCGTCGTCGCGCACGATCGTGGAGATGATGGCGGTCGGGCCGAGCCCCGAACAGAGGGAGCGTGTGCTCGCAGGTGTGCGATCGGCCCCGAAGAGCCTCCGTCCGCTCTCTCCGGCCATGGCTCGCCAGGCGGTACGAGCCCGGTCCAACCCGGTGATGGCCCTCGCCGGCATCCTGCCTCGCGGTTGGTTCCCGACCGGCTTCGCCGAGCAGTTCCCCGGGATACCCGATCTCGCCACCTGGCCGGACGGTCTGTGGATTCCGGCGGTGCGAGCCGTCGACGGCCATCTCGAGGTGTTCGGCAGGGAGCGTCGCGACGTGTCGGTGTCCGATGCGGTTGCCGCGTCCTCCGCGGTCCCTGGGATGTTCCAGCCGAAGCGGCTGGGCGGTGTCGACTACATCGACGGGGGAGTCGTGTCGCCGACCCATGCCGATCTCCTCATCGGCACCGAGGTCGAGATGGTCGTGGTCTCTTCGCCGATGACGCGGCCCTCGCGCCGCTACCTGGCCCGGCATGCCCGCCGACGTCTCGGCGTCGAGGTGAGCCTGCTTCACCAGGCCGGCAAGGAGGTGCTCGTCGTGCAGCCCACCGAGCGTCTCATCGAGATCGCTGCCGGCTTTCCCCGCAGCAGACCCTATGCCGCATTCGCCATCGCCGAGCAGGCCGAGCACGACGTCGAGGCGGCCTGCGTGGCGGCCGGGATAGGGTCCGGGGCATGACCCGGAGGTTCATCGAGCAGGGCAGCACCTTCGAGACCCGCATCGGCTACTCGCGTGCCGTCGTCGACGACCCGTGGGTGTTCGTGTCGGGCACTACGGGGTTCGACTACTCCACGATGGAGATCGCAGACGATGTCGTCACGCAGACCGAGCAGGCGCTCGCCAACATCGATGCGGCGCTGCGTGAGGCCGGGGTGACGGCCGCCGACGTGGTGCGCGTTCGCTACTACCTGCCGAACACGGACGACTTCGAGGAGTGCTGGCCGGCTCTGCGTCGCTACTTCGGTGAGGCTCGTCCGGCGGCGACGATGCTGGTGGTGGGTCTCGCCGACCCGCGGATGAGGATCGAGATCGAGGTCACGGCACTCAGGAGAGCCGCTCCGTGAACAGGAAAGCGGCCGCCCGTCGGCGGCCGCTCCCCAGGTACGGATGAGAAGGGTTCTTCCCAAGCATGTGTATCGACCAATGTGAGATCGGCTTGAGGGAGTTTCAGGTTTTTCTGGAGACGAGACACAGCGGTGCGCGAGTGACCCGATACACTCGCCGCCCCCGACCGAGGAACCAGCGTGGATCAACCGTACGAGCCCAGCCCCAACTCGTTCGCGGCGGATCACGTCGAGCGCTACGAGGCGACGGGAGGCCGGGATGGTGGTGTCATGTCCGGTGCTCCCATCATCGTGCTGCACACCACCGGCAGGAGATCGGGAGCGCTCCGCAAGTCACCGCTGATCAAGGTGGCGGATGGTGATCGCTACGTCGTGATCGCCTCCAAGCGTGGTGCACCAGTACATCCTGCCTGGTACCGGAACCTCGTGGCCGATGCTCGCGTGCGGGTCCAGGACGGCGCCCGCATCGTGGACGGCATCGCCCACCGCGGCCGGGGAGGAGCGCAGCAGGCTCTGGCGGCTGGCAACCGGGGTGTGGCCGGACTACGACCTCTATCAGGAGAAGACGGACCGGGAGATCCCCGTCGTCGTGATCGAGCCGGTCTGAGGCCGCCTCAAGCGACGTGCGCCACGGTGCTCCCGTGTTCGTCGAAGACGTGCCATCTGGCGAAGCGGACGCCGCCGGGAGCGACGCCGGGCCTCGTCCGCATCCACAGCCGGTGCGGGCCGAGTCTCAGTTCGACCTCGACGTGGGGACCGAACGTGACGGTTCGTTCCGTGGTGACGGCCATCCCTGCCGGATCCTCGACCACGTTCTCGGGGCGCACGCCGACGAGGACGTCGTCACCTGCACGCGCCGCGATGCTCGGTGCCCAGGCCCGGAGCCGGAACCCTTCCCCCACCAGCCAGGCACCCTCGCTGTCCGCCCGGACCTCGGCGGGGAGGAAGTTCATCGGGCGATCACCGATGAGCTCGGCCACGAAGCGGCTCGACGGCCGGGCGTAGACGTCCATCGGATCGCCCGTCTGCACGATGCGGCCCCTGTCGACGACGGCGATGCGGTCGGACATCGCCATGGCCTCGACCGGGTCGTTGGTGACGTAGATCGTCGTCACCCGATAGCCCTGCTGTATCCGACGGAGATCGGCGCGGAGCCTGGCGCGGGCACCCGCATCGATTCGTGCCAGCGGCTCGTCGAGGAGGAACACCGCCGGGACCCTCACCATCGCCCTCGCCACCTGAACGAGTTGCTGATGACCGGCAGAGAGCTCACGCGGCCACCGATCGAGGATGTCTTCGATGTCCAGGGCGCGGCCTTCGGCGTGCACCCTCCGGTGGATCTCGCCTTCGGGCATGCGCCGAACTTCGAGGGGCCAGGCGACATTGCGTTCGGCCTTCATGAACGGGAACAGCACGCTGTCCTGGAAGACCATCGCCACGTTGCGGTCCCGCGTCGCCGCATGCGTCATGTCGACGTCGTCGATGATCACCGAGCCGGAGGCGACCGTTTCGAGCCCGGCCACCACCCGCAAGAGCGTCGTCTTTCCGGAGCCGGAAGGCCCGATGACGGTGACGAGCTCGCCGTCCGCGACGGCAAGCGAGAGCCCGTCGAGGATCGGTCGGTCGTCGGCCAGGACGACGACATTGTCGAGCACGACGCCGGTGATGGATCCTCCTGGTAGTTGCACCAATTGTGCCTGGCGGCACGGTCCCGTCAACCGTCAGGCGGCGCCACGCCTTCCGATCCCACCCGCCAGCAGTCGCGCCTCGTCGATGATGCCCTGATGTCCGCCGGCGTCGAAGCGGAACGCGGCGTGCACCACCGCGTCGATCGCGGTCCATGTCGAGAACAGCTCGATGAGGCGATCGTCGGGATGATCGGCGAGCAGGCCGTGTTGATAGGCGGCTTCGACGAACGAGCGCGTGAGCGCATGATCGGCGGCGTCGGACACCGTGCGATGCGGGTTGGTGAAGTCCGTGCTGAACCAGAGGACCCGGAACGCGACATCGGTGCGCACGAACTCGATGTACCGATCGAGCACGGCGCCGACTCCGGCGGCCGGCGACTCGACGCTGCTGTCGGCGAAGACCTTGTTGGTCATCTCGTCGAGTCGGATCCGATACCGCTCGAGCAGTCGCTCGACGATGTCCTCGCGATCCTCGAAGTACTGATACAGCGAGCCCACCGAAATGCCTGCGCGCTCGGCGATGATCGAGGTGGTGAGGTCGCCGATGTCCTCGGCGGCGATCTCCTCGGCGGCGGCGAGGATTGCTTCGACCTTCGCCCGGCTCCGTTCCTGACGTGGCGAGCGTCTCGCCGCATCACGGGTATTCGGTTGCATGATCCGTACCTGGGTTGCCCGCTCCGGGTCGGTTCCCGAAGATCCTCATCCGTATCCACAAAACTACGGACCCGTGCAAGGATTTCTGAACCAAAATCCGACTCATAGTCGGGTTTTATGATCCATATTGAGTCATCGCCGCGGTGAATTTGTGGACAAAAGTGTGTACAAGCCCCCCAGCCATGTGCGATTCACGGTCGTTCGAGCATGATCGCGATGCCCTGACCGGTGCCGATACACATCGTGGCGATGGCTCTCGAGGCACCCTGCGTCGCCAGCTCTCGGGCCGCCGCACCAGTGATCCTGGCTCCCGAGGCTCCGGTCGGGTGACCCAGTGCGATCGCACCGCCGTTGGGGTTCACGTGCTCGGCATCGTCGGGAAGCCCGAGGAGACGGAGCGTGGCCACCGACTGACTCGCAAACGCCTCGTTGAGCTCGATGATGTCGATGTCGGCGAGCGTCGTGCCGGTGCGGGCGAGCAGCTTCTCCGTCGCCGGTGCCGGGCCGATTCCCATGAGGCGCGGAGGGACGCCGACCGTGGCGTGACCCGTGATCGTTGCGATTGCCTCCATGCCGAGGCGAGCGGCGGCTCGATCCGACGCGATGAGCAGCGCCGCGGCGCCGTCGTTGATGCCGGACGAGTTCCCTGCGGTCACCGTGCCATCGGGGGCGAACGCCGGCGGCAGGGCGGCGAGCCTGTCGAGCGTGGTGTCGGGCCGGGGATGCTCGTCCTCGTCCACGACATCGGGCTCGGAACGGTGGCGGGCGGCTGCGACCGGAACGAGTTCTTCCTTTCGCCGGTGTCGGGCGGCGTCGGCGCGTTGCTGCGAGCGCAGCGCAAACGCGTCCTGGGCGGCCCGGTCGATTCCGTACTCGCGTGCCACGTTCTCGGCGGTCATCCCGAGCGAGTCGGTGTGGCCGGCCGCTTCGAGCCTGGGATTCACCATGCGCCAGCCGAGCGTCGAATCGAAGATCTCGGCACCACGCTGGTGTCCCACCTCGGCCTTGGGGAGGATGAGGGGCGCCCGGGTCATCGATTCGACGCCACCGGCGATGACCAGGTCTGCGTTTCCCGTCTCGATGAGCAGCGCCGCATATGCGACGGCCTGCATGCCCGACCCGCACAGGCGGTTGATGGTGACCCCTGGCACGGACTCGGGCAGACCGGCGAGGAGCGAGGCCATGCGGGCCACGTTGCGGTTGTCCTCGCCCGCCTGGTTCGTCGATCCGTAGATGACGTCGTCGAGTCGTCCCCAGTCGACATCAGGGTTCCGCTGCACGAGCGCTTCGATGGGCACGGCGGCCAGATCGTCGGTCCGGACCCGAGCCAGGCGGCCGCGGAAGCGCCCGAACGGCGTCCTGATGTAGTCGACGATCTGTGCAACGGGCACGCAGCCACCTCCCGGGCGTTGTCGTCCTCCGGACCACTAGGTTGCTGCCGTCCATTCTGATCCCCCGATGCGGGGACCGCTACGGAACGAGAGGAGGCCGGCGTGAGTGAGTCGAGTCCCGAGCTGAGGCTCGCCTTCACCGATGCGTTTCGGAGGCGGGGTGACTCGGTTGCGGTGGTGACCTACCTCGACGGCCACGGTCGCCCGGGTGGCATGACGGCGACGTCCGTCACATCCGTCTCGGCGGATCCTCCGATGCTGCTGGTATGCGTCAACCGTTCTGCCTCGGCACACGCGGTGCTCGAGCTGCGAGGGGAGTTCGGGGTCGCCTTTCTCGCTCAAGGTCAGGAGGAGATCTCGACGCTCTGCGCCACCTCCGGTGAGAAGAACTTCCCGGAGGGGACCATCGTGGATCCGACTGCGACGACGCCGGTGATCGCCGGCTCTGCGGCGAATCTGCGATGTGTCGTCGTGGACACCCACGAGCACGGAACCCACACGATCTTCGTGGCTCGGGTGACGAGCGCCGTCAGCGACGAGACCAAGCGGCCGCTGCTGTATCACAACGGTCACTACCACTCGCTCGCGGACTAGACGTTGCATCCGAAGGCGCTCGTGGCGGTCCTGCTCGCCAGCTTCGGCTGGGGGTTCGCCGCGATCGGTGTCCGCTACGCCTTCGACGAAGGCGTCACCACGTTCACGGTCATCGACGTCCGGCTCTTCGTCGGGATGATCGCCATGGTCGGATACGGCTACCTCGCCGGATCGCGCCCGAATCGACAGGTGTGGATCCGCGGCAGCGTCCTCGGGATCTTCAGGACCGGGCTCGGACCGGTCTTCTTCATCGGATCGCTCCAGTTCATCTCAGCCGGGATGGAGGCGCTCTTCATCACGACGATCCCGCTGACGACGGGCATCATGGCTCGCATCTGGCTCGGCGAGCACCTCACCCGGGCCCAGATCGCAGGGCTGCTCATGGGTGGGGTGGGGGTGACCGTCCTGATCCTGTCGGGCGAATCGGGGCTCGGCGCAGGCGAGGGCAGCGTGCTGATCGGAGGCAGCCTCGCGCTTGCCGGGTCACTGTCCGCCGCAGTCGCCGGGGTGCTGAATCGTAAGTACGCACAGCTGCACGCCACGACCGACCTGGCCATCCCGATGTTCGTCTCGGGAACGATGTTCGCCCTGGCCGCCTCGCTCTTCTTCGGCGGCGTGCGGATCGGTGACCTGAATGCAGGCCTGTGGCTCCTCCTGGTGGCGCTCGGGCTGGGCTCGACCCTCCTCCCGTTCGTCGCCACGCTCTACGCCGCTCGGTTCGCCAGCGCCGCACAGACCGCGATTCCCGGCTATCTCGCCCCGATCATCACCCTCGCAGCGGGCATCCTCCTGCTGAACGAAGTGGTGACGCCGGCCATCCTGGCCGGGGGGCTGCTGGCCTTCTTGGGTGCGCTGTTGATGACACGGGGCACGACCCCGCGCACGCACGTCACGATCGAAGAGGCCGAGGCCCTTCCCACCTGATCGGCGTCGTCACACCGTGCACGACGCAGTGGCGCACGTGGAGGCCGTACGTCAGGTCAGGCTCGTCAGGACGTCGCGAAGCGAGATGAGACCGATCTCCAGCGACTCTGCCAGTTGGGCGAGCTCGGTCCCGGCGACAGGAAACCGGATGGGGACCTGGAGGTCGACGTCGATGGCCGTGTCGATGGGGATGGTCTCGTTCACCGCGATCGGGACGACGATGTCGACGGGGACGACGACGTCGACCGGAACCGTCACGTTCAGCGGGATGTCGACGCCGAACGGCCCGGCGATGGTGATGGTGGTGGCGAACGACTCGTTGATCGGCAGCTCGGTCTGGATGGGGACGTCGATGACCCTGTCGAGCACGAAGTCGGTCGTGATCGGGACGCTCTGATCGATGTCCACTTCGAACTCCAACGTGGCCGTCTTGAACTCGCCGAGGCCGACGATGGCCTCGTCGAGCGATGCTCCGATCGTCGGCGCCAGCGTGCTCAGCTCATCGACGAGGTTCTGTGCCTGATCCGTGAAGATCGAGACACCGCCGCGGAGGTTGTCGAGGTCTTGCCGCAGGATTGCGTTCTCGGCAGCGAGGTCGGCGATGGCGCTCTCCGCCGTGGTGACGCTCTCCTGCGCAGATCCGAGGCGCGTCGCGACGACCACGAGCGCCACCACCGTCACGAGCAGGGCGGTGCCGAGCCCGATGAGGATCGGAGCGAGGTATCGGTCGAGCGGTCGGTTCATCTCGGTCCCTTCGGGGTTCGAAGCGGGTGGGGTCGGGCTTGCGTCGGGCGTGTCGGCGAACGTCGTGTCTCGAGCCGCTGGTGGGGCCGGTCCCCGCGCCGGTCGGCGCATCCAGAGGGTGGCGACGATGCCGACCCCGACCACGAATCCGGCTGCCAGCAGCGTCTCCGACAGCGCCGACGTGGTGAGCTCCGCCTGGCCGCGTTCCAGCGCCTCCTGGAAGCCGGGATCGCCGATCGGGGGCAGCTCGAGGGTGCCGCGCAGCTGGTTGAACCGCCAGAGCCCGTAGGCGGTGAGGCCGGACAGACCCACCGAGAACCCCATGAGCCGAAGCATCACGACCAGACCGGCGGCCGTCCCACGTCGCTCGGGTGGAGCTTCGTCCACGACCGCAGCCGACGTGGGGGCGATCACCAGGCCGAGCCCGACACCGAGGAGGGCGAGCTGGGCGCCCATCCACACGTACGAGATGTCCACGTCCCACGTGAGCCCGATGACGAGATAGGCGAAGGTGGCGACGCCCAGTCCAGCGACGACGGGAGGGCGGTACCAGGTGTTCTCGGTGTAGCGCCCGCCCAGATACGCAGCGCCCGCCATCGCGGCCGTCAGCGCCGACAGCACCCACCCGGCGATGACGGCAGAGCGCTCGACATCGACCTCGACGACGTTCACGAACAGCGGGACGTCGACCATCGCGATGACGAGCGCGGCCCCGACGAGGAAGTTGATGACGATGGCCGTGGTCAGGTTCCTGCCTCTGAAGAGGGAGAAGTCGACGAGAGGATCCTCCGCACGTCGCTGTCTGATGACGAAGCCCACGGTGGCGGCGAAGGCGAGGACGAAGAACCACCGCAGGTGGGCATCGGTGCCTCCGGTGAGCTCGTCGAGCCCCGTCACGCTCTGGATCTCTGCCGATCCGAGCAACGCCACGTTCAAGGAGACGAGCGCGGTGGTGAGCGTGACGACGCCGATCCAGTCGATCCGAGCGTCGCGACGCTCGTCATGTGCGGCGAGTGCCCACCAGGCGGCAGCGATCCCGGCGACAGCGAGCGGGATGTTGAGCCAGAACTGCCACCGCCAGGTCAGGAAGCGGACGATGAGCGCCCCGTAGAGCGGACCCCAGACCCAGCCGAGCGTCTCGATCGCCCCCAGGATGCCGAGGGCTCTGGCCCGTCGCTCCTCTCTGTACGCATCGGCGACGATCGCCAGACCGACGGGAACCATGGCACCGCCTCCGAGGGCGGTGAGCACTCGGCCCGTCAGGAACGGGGCGAACGTCGTCGAGGTGGCGATGACGACAGAGCCGACCCCGAAGAGCGCCATCGAGGCGACGAACACGCGGCGCCGGCCCAGGATGTCGCTGAGCCGTCCCATGAACGGCATGACGGCAACGAAGGCGATCAGGTAGGCGTTGACGATCCAGGCGGCGTCGTCGAGACCGTCGGGCAGGATGATCCCGAGATCGCTGATGATCGGCCGCAGCATCGTCGAAACCACGGTCAGGTCGTCGGCGGCGACGAACACGCCGAACCCGACGATCCAGAGGACCGTGCGCGGGCTCGGTGTCCTCTCGTTCATCAACCGAGGTCCGGCGGTTCGATCGTGATGTCGGCCCCGTAGTCGAAGAACGTCAGGGTCCAGAAACTCTCGCCGTTCGTCGACGAGGCGGCGAACTCGACCTCCCGCACCTCGCCGGTCGTGGCATCGATCCACAGCTCGAGCTCGACGTCCTGGTTGGCGACCAGCCCCGCGGTGATCGCCTCGACGCGTTCCTCCTGCGCCGTCCCGATGAGGTGATAGGTGGTGACCCCCGACCGCTCCTCGGTGCCCACGAGGGTCACGTCGCTGTATCCCTCGGCGAGTAGAGGCCGCCATCCGACCTCGGGATCGAAGAGTGCGGCAGGGTCGAACTCATATGCATCGGGCACGGGTTCCCAGCGGCCGGTGATCGGGTTCGTCAGGTAGGTGGAACCGTCGATCGCGATCGCCCCGACGCGCACCTTGATGTCGTTGACGTCGATGGTGACGAGGGCATCCGCCGCCCCGGGTGTCCCGTAGCGTCCCTCGGCGGAGTCGAACACGAGTGTGCCTGCGGCGTCGATCGACACCAGCGCTCCGGCACGGGCGATGGTGAACTGGACGGATTCGATCGAACCCATCGCCTCTGCGGACGCGTCGAGGATCGCATCGACGTCGGGTGGGATGGTCGATGGTGGGGTCGTGGTGGCGGCGTCGGTGGTGGCCGAGCACGCAGTCGTGACGACGGCGAGCACGAGTACCGGCGCCAGCCGGCGAAGAAGGTGCAACGGGTGTCCCCTCGTGGTGTGCGGCGGCGCCCACGATACCGGCACGTGCGGACTGTGAGTGGCCCCGTCGTTCGAGAATCGTCCGTCGACACCAGCGCTCGCGGCGACGTCGGCGCGGCTCTCCACCTCGGCGATGGGCGCCCGGACGGCTCGAACCCCGTTCAGCGCACGGTGAAGGCCAGCTTGCAGGTGGCGCGGTACTGGCTGACCTTGCCATCCAGCACCTTGGCGTTCATGTTGACCACCTCGACGCCGGTGATGCCCTTGACGCTCTCTGCGGCCTTCGCCACCGCCTGATGTACCGCGTCCTCGAAGCTCTCGTTGGACACCCCGATCACCTCGATGACCTTGATGGCCCCGGTCTCGATCCAGTCGCTCATCGGCTGTTCGCTCCTCGCTCGTGGTGGCGGCAGCGTACCGAGGTTCGGCGTTCCAACTCGACGATGGCGGTAGCTTTGGGGCGTGACCGCCCAGATCGAGTTCGGTGAACGCAAGGAGACGCTTCCCCGCGGTCTGGGAGGCATCGCCGGCTTGGTCTATCCGAGTGTGCTGGTCGCGCTCGCCATCGGCGTCGAGTTCTCTGCGCAGGGAGGGTTGCGCGGATTCGGGACGGCGTTCATGGGGGCACTGCTCTTCGTGATCGCAGCACCGACGTCGTGGCTGTTCGCCATCGAGTTCATCGAGGCGGGAAAGTTCACGGTCATCGCCTTCGGAGTGGTGACGAGCTTTCCCCTGTGGTTCCTGGTGGGGGCCGGTCTCGCCTCGGTGTCCCGTCACTGGACGGAGTGGGCCGGCCGATATGTGATGGTCGCTGCAGTCTGGAGTTTCCTGACCCTGCTCGTCGTCGGCATCGTGGGGAGCGTCGCCACCTGAGGCGTGCGGAAACTGCGGCTCAGAAGAGCTGTGGTCGGAACAACCCGTCGTGGACACGGATGGCGAAGCGGTCGGTCATGCCCGCCACGTAGTCGATGACCTGAACCAGCGTGGTGCTGTCGTCGTGTCGATACGACTCGGGCAGCTCGTCGGGATGGTCCAGGAAGTAGCCGACGAGACCACGCACCACCTCCTTGGCGCGGCGGCGCTGGGGTTCCATCTCCGGACGCAGGTAGACCCGTTCGAACATGAAGGCGCGAAGGTCGTGCATGACGCCGAGCATGGCGTCCTCCATCCCCAGCTCTCCCCGGCGCATCGACTCGTCGATCACGGCTTCGATCATCGTCTGGATCCACTGCCGACCCGGCTCCCCGAAGGTGGCGATCGCCTCGTCGGGGAAATCGCCCCTGTCGAGGACCCCGGCGCGGAGCGCGTCCTCGGCGTCGTGCGCGAGATAGGCGATGCGATCGGCGAACCTCACGACGGCTCCCTCCGGTGTCGACGGCCCCTGCTCCACCTTCCACGGGTGGGATCGGATGCCGTCGATGACCTCGTGGGTCAGATTCAGGGGCTCGAGCACCTCGAAGATCCGGACGCTCTGATCGGAGTGTCTCCACTCGCCGTCGACGAATTCGCTGAGCGCCTCTTCACCCGTGTGCCCGAACGGCGAGTGGCCGACGTCGTGCCCGAGGCACACCGCCTCGGCGAGGGGCTCGTTGAGCGAGAGCGAACGGGCGATCGATCTCCCGATCTGCGTCACCTGCAGGGTGTGGGTGAGCCGGGTGACGAAGTGGTCGCCCTCCGGGTTCATGAAGACCTGGGTCTTGTGCTTGAGACGGCGGAATGCCTTCGAGTGGAGGATGCGATCACGATCGCGCTCGAACCCGGTGCGGTAGTGGTCGGGGACCTCGGCCACCCTCCGCCCCTGAGATTCGCGGCTCAGGGTGGCGCCGGGTGCGAGCAACGTCGTCTCGAGCCGTTCTCGCTCCTCACGACCGAGCCTCCGGAACGCCGGGTGCGACGTCACACGACCCGCTCACGGAGTCGCGAGCTGAGGTAGTCCATCGACGCCACGACGATGGCGATGGCGAGCATCTGGGCCGCCGCGGCCTTGTACTGCAGCAGGTTGATGTTCTGCTGGAGGAGGAAGCCGATGCCG
>CAYFYC010000058.1:0-20527 GCA_964347305.1 uncultured Acidimicrobiaceae bacterium
CTGGGACGCAGCCCCGAACTCCGGTGTCATCACATACATCGACAGGTCGACGTGCGGCACGATCCCGGCGTCGCCCTGGCCGATGCCGGGGGTCTCGACGATCACCAGGTCGTGTCCTGCTGCCTTGCAGGCCGCGATGGCGTCGTCGAGATGCTCCGGGATCTCGGAGTCGCCTCGGGTGGCGATCGAGCGGAAGAAGACTGTCGGCCCATCGATGGCGTTCATCCTGATCCTGTCGCCGAGGAGGGCGCCACCGCCGCGACACGGCGATGCGAAGCTTGTCCTCCTGGTCGAGCCGCACCCGGTTGATGAGCTCGTCGGTCAGCGACGACTTTCCGGCGCCTCCCGTCCCGGTGATCCCGAGCACCGGAACCTCGCGGTTGCGGCCCCGGGCGAGGACCGCAGCGAGGTCGTCGGGGAAAGCCTGTTCCTCGAGCAGGGTCAGCGTACGGCCCAGCGCCCTTGCGTCACCCGCCGCCACGTCCTCGGGTGCGGGCGAGCCGATCGCCGTCATGTCGTAGTCGGCCCCTGCGACCACCTGATTCACCATCGCGGTCAGGCCCATGCGCTGACCGTCTTCGGGCGAGAAGATCGTCACCCGGTGTTCGGCCAGCTCTGCGATCTCGTCGGCGACGATGACGCCGCCTCCACCTCCATAGATCTCGACGTGGCCGTAGCCGAGCTCGTCGAGACGATCCCGGAGGTACCTGAAGTACTCCATGTGGCCGCCCTGGTACGACGACAGGGCAACCGCATGGGCGTCTTCCTCGACGACCGCTTGCACGATGTCCGCCACGGAGCGGTTGTGACCGAGATGGACGACCTCGGCCCCCTGGCGCTGCAGGATCCGCCGCATGATGTTGATGGCGGCGTCGTGACCGTCGAAGAGGCTCGCTGCGGACACGATGCGCACGGGGCGGCCAGGGATGTGGAGCTCACTCATGAATATGAGGATATCAGATAGTTGGACATCCAACTATCTGTTTCTGTCGGTCTGAGGAAGATCGCTCAGCCGCGCCGGGCGGCGGCGCCCAAGACCGCTCCCATCGCGGCTCCGATCGCAACCCCGGCGGCGATCCACAGCGGCGATCGGGTGGTCAGGAACAGCGCCTCTCCCACTCCGAAACCCACTACCACGCCGACGCCTATGGGCGTCGAGATCGCATCCTCGTCATGCGGGCGCTCGTGGTGGTGCGCTTCGGTTTCGGGGGGTCGTTCGCTCACACTCCAAGCGTACGCGGCCGCCGATACGATCTCCCGGGATGAGCGTCATGAACACAGTCCGCCTGACCCTCCGGCGATTCACCCCGGACGACGCTCCGTCGATGGAGCAGGTGCTGTGCGATCCCGAGGTCATGCGCTTTTCGAGGGGTGTCGCCGATCCGGCGTGGGTGCCCACCTGGATTCGGCAACGTGTCGGCGACTACGCCCGGCTCGGATACGGGTTGTGGGCGGTGGTACGAACCGACGATCTGCACGTGCTCGGCTATTGCGGGCTGACGCTTGTCCCGGAGATCGAGGTCGGTTACCGGCTGCGTCGTGATGCGTGGGGTCACGGCTACGCCACGGAGGCAGCGCTGGGTGTGCGTGACCTGGCTTTCGACGGCCTTGGCATCGAGCGGCTCGTCGCCATCGTCGATCCCGAGAATCACGCCTCCGTCAACGTCGCCCGCAAGCTGGGGATGACATACGAAAAAGACGTGACGTTGGACGGCTACGACCATCCCGACCAGCTGTACGTCGTCGAGCGGCCGGGAGCGACGCAGTAGCGTGACCGCATGACGACACGGTTCCACGTTCCGATCGGGGCGCTGGGGCTCGTGACGATCGCCTCCTACGGCGTGTGGGTGTACTCGTTCGGTGTCCTGCTCGACCCGATGATCCTCACCGAGGGGTGGTCGGAGGCCGTGCTCACGGGAGGCTTCGGAGCGAGCGTTCTGCTCGGTGGGTTGCTCGGGGTGGGTGCCGGGAAGGTCCTCGATCGTGTCGGCAGCCGCCCGGTGTTCCTTCTCGCCGCAGTCGTCGGCACCGGATTCCTCATAGCGGCCGCCGCTGCACCGACTGCCGGGTGGTTCGTCGTCACCGGCGGGCTCGGCGGGGCGACCGTAGGGGCGCTCGGGCACTACCACGTCACGCAGGCGACCGCGGTGCGGGTGGCTCCCGATCAGGCGACCCGCGCCCTGGCCTGGCTCACGATCCTGGGTGCGTTCGCCAGTGCCATCTACCTGCCGCTCGGAGCGTGGCTGATCGAGCTGATGGACTGGCGAGGGGCGTTACGAACCCTGGCGATCATCACCGGTCTCTGCTTCGTCGCGGCTGCGATCCTGGTGCGGGAAGACGTCGTCGCCGACGACGGCCCCAGGCCGCGCATTCGTGACGAGCTCTCCGATCCCTATGCCCGCCGGTTTCTCGCTGCCGTCGGATTCGCCGGTGTCTCGTTCGGTGTCGTGCTCGTGTATCAGGTGCCGCTGATGACCGATGCGGGTCTGGCGCTGGGGACCGCGGCCTGGTTTGCGGGAGCTCGCGGTGTGGCCCAGGTCACGGGTCGGATTCCGCTCACGCCACTCGTCGAGATGTTCGGAACGCGTCGTGCCCTGGTGCTCTCGTACCTCAGCGTCGCCGTCGGAAGCGTACTGCTCTGGTTCTCTGGCAACCTGGTCGTGGCATCGCTCTTCGTGCTGGTGACGGGCTTCGGCGTCGGAGCGTCGTCACCTCTGCACGGGCTGCATGCCGACGAGCTGTTCGGCAGGGCCGGACTCGGTGCGCTCATGGGTGTGCTCGCGATGGTCCTCGCCGCCGGTATCGCCATCGGGCCACCCATCGTCGGTGTGCTGGCAGAAGCAACGGGCTCGCGGGCGTGGGCGATCGTCATCGGCGCCTCCTCGGCCATGATCGCTGCGTCTCTGCTGCGCACCTCACGCGCGCCGGTGGCCGCATGACGACGAGTGTCACGCTCACCGGCACCGGCACCCCGATCGTCGTGCCCGGTCTCGCCGGACCGGGCGTGCTGGTGCAGCACGCCGACGTGGCGCTCCAGATCGACACCGGGCGCGGAACCGTGATGCGGCTGGCAGACCTGGGTTTCGATCTCACGGCGCTGACCGCCGTCCTCGTCACCCATCACCACAGCGATCACATGGTCGGTCTGGCCGACCTGCTCATGACGAGGTGGCTGGAGGAGGTGACGACCATGTCCGGTCAACAGCCGCTGCCCGTGGTCGCGCCCGAAGGGCCCGCTTCCCGCATCGCCCGCCACGTCCTCGACGTCTGGGAAGAGGAAATCCAGTTGCGACGCCGGCACACCGGCCGTCCCGACCACCCGGCACCTGACGTGCTGGCATTCGAGCCTGCGTCGGAGCCCACCGAGGTGTACGGCGCGGGTGACGTCGTCGTCGAGGCCGTGCTCGTCGACCACGATCCGGTGGTGCCCGCCGTCGGTTACCGGCTCACGACTCCCGACGGCAGCGTGGTGGTGTCGGGCGACACGACGATCTCGGCTGCGCTCGAACGGATGGCCGGCGGCGCCGAGGTGCTGGTCCATGAGGTGTTCAGGCGCGACGCGGTCGAGGGACTTCTGAGCGATCCGGGTGCCATCGCTGCGTACCACTCAGAGGCGAAGGACGTCGGGGCGCTCGCGGCCCGGGCCGGGGTGCGTCGTCTGGCCCTCACCCACTGCATTCCTCCGGTTGGCGACGAGGCTTCCGAGGAGGCGCTCATCCATGACGTCAGAGCCGGTGGATTCGGCGGCGAGCTGGTCGTCGGCCGCGACCTGGCGACGCTCCACTTCTGAAAACCTTCATCCGGCCCCGGGCGTCGACCCGTAGAGGGGGAAACAAGTGGTGCTGGAACTACGGAAGGAATCCCGACGATGCGCAAGCTGATCGCAGCCGCAACCATGGCTCTCCTGGCCGTCGCCATGATGGCCGTCCCCGCTACCGCCAAGGGCGACAAGGCCCCCGGCGAGGCCACTCTCTACCAGGTCCTCGAGGTCACCCCGGCCCTGTCGACGCTCAAGTTCGCCGTCGACACCGCAGGCCTCGACGGCGCGTTCAAGCAGACGGACGATCAGCTGACCGTCTTCGCCCCGACGAACGCAGCTTTCGAGAAGGCAGCCAACGAGCTCGGCTTCGGTGGTGACGTCCTCGCTCTGGCGACGTATCTCGTCGACAACGATCTGCTCGACGACGTCCTGCTGTACCACGTCACGGACGGCCGCCGCTTCAGCAACTCGGTGGTCAACAAGAACAACGTCAAGGCCATCGACACGCTGCTCGGCGCCCCGGTCTACTCGACGCCTGGCCTCATGATCATCGATGCCAGCGGTGCGACGAGCAACGCGAACATCGTGATCCCGAACGTCAACGCCAGCAACGGTGTGGCCCACGTCATCGACAACGTGCTGGTGCCCCTGCCGTAACAATCGATCCCTCCACAGCGCAACAACGGGCGGCCGCCTCCCTCGGGCCGCCCGTTGTCGCGTCCGGCTCGCTGTCGAAGGCCCCTGGGGGCTGTTCGTCGATATGGTGAAGTGAGGAGGAGAGCCGAATGAAGATCCCGAAGCCGACCGACGCCGACAAGGAGTACTTCCGGTCACTCGTCCCGGATGAGGACCCCCGTGTCACGGTGAAGCCGATGTTTGGAAACCTCGGCGCCTTCGTGAACGGCAACATGTTCATGGGGCTGTTCGGAGACTCGGTGGGAGTGCGCCTCGACGAGGCGGGACGCCAGGAGTTGCTCGCCGTGGAGGGAACCGGACCCTTCGGTCCCGACGGCAGGCCCATGAAGGAGTACGTGACTCTCCCGGCCGAGTGGCGCGACGCTCTCGAATCGGCTGCGATGTGGGTCGAGCGAGCGTTGGCCCTCGGAGCCCAGCTACCGCCCAAATAGGGCCTTCGAACCTTGACCCGGGCTTACCCGTGGCTTCACCAACGAGTTACACGCTCGTAACCGGAGTGTCGTAGCGTTCCCCCCGAACCAGAAAAGGGGGGACGGGCCTGTGCCCGACTTCCGTGGATCATCGCCCATTCGACCAGGAGGTCGATCATGACGAGTCCTTTCCACGAACCGCTGAACCGCCATGCCCTCGTGCTGCTCGACCCCACCCACCTGATGGGGGAGACCGGGCTCCACTATGTGAATGGCATCCTCGCCCCGGGCGATAGTGTCACGCTCGCCGTCTGGCCGGTCGGGTCCTCGGCCCGGGCGTTGATCGACTTCGCGACGGACGACGGTCGGTCCATCGGCGAAATCGCCGATCTCTATCTCGATCAGGCACGCGAGCGTGTCGAGGTGGCCGACGTGACGGTCATGACCGTCACGCTGCCGCAGGCCGAGCTCGCCGACGTGCTGCAGGCCTTCATCGCACAGAGCGATGTCACGGACGTCGTGATACCGGCGACCATGTCAGGATCGGCACCGGGTCTCGAAAGCCGTGTGGCGCTCCGGTCGGGGGTCCCGGTCACGGTCGCCAACGGTCAACTACGCAGGCGCATCGCCTGAAGAACTGTGACGGCGGAGAGGGGGCTCATCCTCCTCCTTCGCCTCCTCTCCGCTCCGTCGCAGCCGGCCCCGACAGCCTCAGCTCCGCGGATCGGTGCCGGCCTTCTCCGGCTCGCCTGCAATCGGCGCCTCGGTCGAGCGCATCAGGCCCTCCGACGGATCCGGTTGGTGACCTGACGACTCAGCCAGGCGGGCGTCCCATTCGCCGGGCCTGTCGGCCCCGAGCAGGAGCGAGAACGTGGAGCCCGCGTTCAGTGTGCTGGTGATCTCGAGCCGGTGACCGAGGAATTCGGCCAGCCCGATGCTGATCGGGAGCCCGAGTCCCGTGCCGCCGAAGCGGCGCGTTCTCCGATCGTCCGCCTGGCGGAACGGCCTCCGAATGACGTCGATCATCTCCGGTGCGATACCGATCCCCGTATCGGCGACCTCGATGCGTTCGGGGCGACCACCTTCATCGACCGACACGGTGACCGTGATCTCGCCGCGTTCGGTGAACTTGATCGCATTGCTGACGAGATTCATCAGGATCTGGCGTAACTTCACCCGATCGGTGACGATCGGTTGGGCGTACCGAGGCAACACCGTCTCGAGCTCGACGGGTCGATCTCCGATCATCGGCCGCAGGTCGTCGGTGATCTGCTGCACGAGTGACGATGCGTCGACCTCCTCGTACATCGCAGACACCTCTCCCGACTCGATCCGTGAGATGTCGAGCACATCGTCGATGAGGCGAAGGAGATGGTCGGCGTTGTCTCGAATCTGGCGCACGTGGTCCGAGTGCTCGGGATCGGGCTCGGATTCCTCCAAGATCTCGGCGAAGCCGATGATGGCGGTGAGCGGCGTCCGCAGCTCGTGGCTGGTGTTGGCCACGAATCGCGTCTTCGCCTCGCTGGCTGCTCGGGCATCGGCCACCGCTTGCTGCAGATCGCGCTGCTGTTCGCGCTCGTGCGTCAGATCCTTGGCGATGGCAACGGTGCCGATGGGCAGCCCGGTCTCCTCCCACATCACGCGAGCGGTGGCGATCTCCACGGGGAACTCCGAGCCGTCGGACCTGCGCAGCGACGTCAGCACGCGGCGTGTGCCTGGTCTCTCGTCGCCGTGGATCACGAACGACTGCGGCATGTACAGGCCTATGTCATGTCCGGTCGGGTCGTCGGTGGTGAAGACCCGTCTGAACACCTTGTTGTGGAGCGCGATCGAGCCATCGGGATCGACGAACACGAGAGGCTCCGGGATCGAGTCCATCACCGAGCTGAGCGTTCTCCTGACGATCTCTTCGTTGCGCTCAGCGCGTCGACGCGCACGCCGCAGCACGGTGAGGGCGACCCCCGCAACCGTGCCGCCGACGATCAAGACGGCAACGAGGATCGCCCGCACCCACGATCTGGTGGCGGCGATCCGATCCGACTCGATCTCGAATATCGCGGCGTGGCCCTGACGGGCCTGGGTGAGGGAGCTGGCCAGGTCGAAGTTGAGGAGTCGCCACGTGGCTCGATCCGCGAGGTCGTCGCTCAGGGGTGCACCCGATCGGACGGCGTCCTCGAGCGCGTCGAAGCGGTGTTCGATCGTGTCGAGATTCTCCAGCTGCCCGCCGATCTTCTCGTGGAGTGCTTCATGCTCGTCGAGGAGAAGCCCGATCAGCTGGAGGGAGCTCGAAGGAGCGAACTCGGCAATGACGACGTCTTCTCTCTCGTCGCCTCCGTCGCCAATGGACTCGAAGTGGAGAAGAAGTGCGTTCTGCTCGGCGAGGACCGAACCGAGGGCCTCGTTGGCGCGGAGGTGGCGCTCGCTCTCAACACTCCGAGCATCGAGTTGCAGGTCGATTGCGAACAGTGCGACTGCGAGAACGCATGCGACGATCACCACGATCGCCGACGCGACCGTCAGTCGGCGCCGTGCCTGGATCGCAGATGCGGCGGTCACTCGATGATCCCGAGCTCACGGCTCACGGACGCGAGATCGTCCCAGTCGCGGGACGAGGCGTGGAGGAATCGGGCAGCGTGCAGGTCCTTCAGGATGTCGCGGTCGGCGTCGTCGACGGTCGACAGGTCGAGGAGCGTGTTCTGCACGACCCTTCTCGTTTCCAGAGGAGTGTCCGGGTGGGCGGCAAAGACGTAGTCCACGTAGATCGGTGTCTCGTAGACCACCCGCACTGCGGCAGGATCGATCGTCCCGTCCGAGATCAACCGCCGATAGATGACCGAGTTGAGCGCGCCGATGTCGGCCGTCCCATCGATCACCCACCGCAGCGTGAGATCGTGGGCGCCGGAGAAACGGATGTCCCGGAAGTGGTCTTCCGGCTCCAAGCCGTAATGCTGACCGAAGTGGAGCCGGGGCATCAGGTGGCCCGATGTGGACAGCTCCGAGCCGAATCCGAGCGTGCCGCCTGCGAACTCGGCCATCGATTCACGTGAGTCGTCGCTCCGGGCGACGAACACCGTGGTGAAGCGGGCATCCACGTCGCGCATGACCAAGGGCTCGGCGCCGGCCCGGTCCCTCGCCATCACGAAGGTCACGCCCCCGAAGTGGCCGACGTCGATGGCCCCCGCTTCGAACCGGTCCACGAAGTCGCCATAGTCCGATGGGATGATCAGCTCAACCTGGCGACCGAGATCGGATTCCAGCCGTTCGACGAGGGAGGAATACCGGTCGATGAGCCGCTCGGGCGCTTCGTCGGGGAGGACGCCCAGCGTGAAGGGGTCATCGGCCGGTTCTGTGGCGGAAGAGCATGCCGAGGCAAGAATCGCGACGACAACGAACACGAGCCTCGCCCTACGCGAGAAAACGGATGTCGGCATTGCGCTGCGTACCCCTGCGATCCGGCCCAGTCGACTCACCTGCCATGTCGGCTCGTCGCGGGCCGAGATTACGCATGGAGTCCGGCGTTCCCTCGTCTTTTCTGTGGAGATGACGTCCCGATCGGCAATCGCCCGGCGGTGCGCTTAAACGATCGGGAGCGTGGCCGACGGGCTCTCCGGGATCCCAGGAGAACGAAGAGAACAATGGTGCCGGCCTCCAAGCCACCGGATGAAGCGACCAGGCTCAAACTGCTCGAGGCGTACGAGATCCTCGACACGATTCCCGAGCAGGTCTTCGACGACATCACGTTTCTCGCGTCACGGATCTGCGACACGCCCATCGCCCTGATCTCGCTCGTCGATGCGGAACGACAGTGGTTCAAGTCGCGTGTCGGGCTCGACGTCCCCGAGACCCACCGCGACCTGGCGTTTTGTGCGCATGCCATCCATCAGCCCGGCGAACTGTTCGTTGTCCGGGACGCGTTCCAGGACGATCGATTCGACGACAACCCGCTGGTCACAGATGGTCCCGTGCGTTTCTACGCGGGCGCCCCCCTCGACTCGGGCAGCGGCAGCGCCCTCGGAACGATCTGTGTGATCGACAGCACCCCTCGCGAGCTCGATCCCGAGCAGAAACAAGCCCTGACCGCTCTCTCGCGGCAGGTCATGGGGCAGCTCGAGTTGCGGAAGGCCATGCGCGATCTGAAGCGATACGGCGAGCGAATGGAGCGCTATCAGCTTCAACTAGAGAAAACCAACGAGGAGCTGGCCAAGCAGCGCCACACCGATGCGCTCACCGGTGTCCACAACCGAGCGGCGTTCGACAAGCGTCTCGACGAGGAGATGCATCGCGCCCGCCGCTATGGCCACCCGGTGAGCCTGCTCATCGTCGATGTCGATCACTTCAAGACGTACAACGACACACATGGTCACCAGGCGGGCGACACCGTGCTCCGGGAACTCGCCGGACAGCTCGAGTCGGCGTGCCGGACCGGCGACGTCGTCGCCCGCTACGGCGGTGAGGAGTTCGCCCTCATCCTTCCCGAGACGGACATCGACGGTGCCGGTCTGCTCGCGGAGCGTATCCGCAGAGCGATCGCATCGCATGCATGGACGCATGGATCGGTGACGATCAGCGTGGGTGCTGCGGAGCTGTGCGCCAACACGACCTCGGTCGGTCACCTCATCGAGCGCGCCGATGGCGCGCTGTACGAGGCGAAGCGCACAGGACGAGACCGAGTGGTGGAGGCACCACCGGCCTGAGGCCGGCACGCCGGGTCAGCTGTGGATCTTGACCTGGCCTCCTTCAACGTCGCCTGAGGCCTTGTAGAGGGGCTCGTCGACGTCCGAATCATCCCCGGGCGCCCAGATTCGGATGACGAATCGATCAGGTTGTCCACCTCCGTTGCTGTCTCGAGCGTCGACCCGGAACGCATGCACGCCGCTCAGTCCGCCGATGGTGGCTGTTCCCTGGAAGTGAGCCCAGTTCGAGTTCGTAACCACCAGCCATTCCATGTCCGTGCTCTTCACATGGAAGCCCGAGACGTTGTAGTGGAACTCGAGGTTCCCGCCCGGCACGGTTGCGGCGCCGTTCTTGTAGCGCACGATGAAGCCGAAGTTCGCCTTCTCCGAGCACGCGCCGTCCGTCTCGCAGATCCCAGGGAGGACGTCGCTCGGGTCGGACGAGGGTCCCTTCGGTGTAATCCATCCACCACCTGTCGCAAACCCGGCCGTCGGGTCGTACACGACGAGGATCGAAGTCGCAGCCTCGCTCCAGTTGTCCGCCGCGTCCTGCGACCGCACAGACACGGAGTACACCCCGACGGGAACCGAGTCGTCGATGATGCCGGTCAGAGCCGAACCTGCCAGCGTCATGGCAGCTCCGTTCCCTTGGCCGGGGTCGGTGCCGATGAAGAACTCGCCGCCGCTGACGCCGGAGAGCTCGTCGGATACCCCAGCGCTCAGAGTCGCGGTCGCGGACACAGCTTTCGGGTTGGCGTCCAGTGCGATCGACGTCACGAGAGGTGGTGTCTTGTCGATGCTCAGTGTCAACGAGCCGGTCGCGCAGTTCCCTGCGGGATCGCAGCTGAGTGCGCTCGTATACACCACGCTTGCCGCTTCGGTCGCCGCGACGGTATCGGGCGGATGAGAAGGAAGGCCTGAGCTCGGCTGTGGATCGATCGCCGTCCAGTCGATGAGCACGTCGGCGTTGAACCACCCGTTCCCGTTGGCCGGTCTGTCGGGCGTCCCGCTCACCACCGGCGGCGTGTCGTCGACATCGACTGCCCAGTCCGGGTGCAGGTCGGCGAACGTGTCATTCGTCAGATTCGACAGACTGCTCGTTTCCCCGACTTTCTGTGTGTAGATGTCGGTTGTTCCCCCCGGTCCCGTCCGGCTTTCGAACGTCAGCGACTGCGCATCCGGGGACCACCGAGGATTGAAGGCGTACTGGCTGAGCGGTGGGTCGAGCACTTCGAAGCAGCCCGTGCCATCGGCCGACACGACGTTGGGGGTGTTGACGAAGTGCGCAGTGTCCCTACCGAAAGCGATCCGAGTACCGTCCGGCGACCAGGCCGGCAACGTGACCTCGCGAGTCGAGGCCGTTCCGCAGACATCTGAGTCGTCAGGATTGGGGAAGAGATCTCCGACAAGCGTCAGCGTCCCCGGATCACCCATCGACAGCGAGCCGATCTTCAGCTCGCGGTCGCCGCCGCCACATTCGAAGAAGACGATCGTCGACCCGCTCGGCGAGAAGTCCGGCTGACAGACATTGCTCCCGCCGGTGACGGTGTGCTCGATGAGGTCACCTGACGTGGAAACCCACTTCAGGCCGCCACTCGCTCGTACGTAGTACACCCGCGTTCCATCCAGTGACCAGAACGATGGGAGGCTCGTGCCCGATCCGACGGGCGTCAGCTGCACCGGCGGGTCGGTACCGTTGGCGTCGACAATCCAGATCGCATTGCTCGAATCAGGTCCCCGGGCGAAGGCGATCTGCGTCGCATCGGGCGACCAGAGCGGGTAGGCCTCGTCGCCCGCGTAGTCGGTGATAGGCACCTTGGTGGCGGGATCGCGGGGGTTCATGCGCCAGAGATCGAGGTCGGGACCACCATCACGATCTGATGCCCAGACGATGGCTGTCCCTGGATCCATGGCCCAGTCCGGGTCTCTGTCGTAGTGCTCGTCCGCGGTCAGGTTGTGCACCGACGAATCGTCGTCGGCGGCAACGACATAGATGTCGGTCGTTGCATGCTGTCCCTGTCGACCGTCGTACGTGAGCCACTCCGAGTCGGGTGACCACCGCGGGTTTGCCGCGTATTGGTTGGGCAGCGGGTCGAAGACCTCGAAGCACCCCAGCCCGTCACTCGAGACCACATTGGGGTTGTTGACGAAGTGTGCGGTGTCTCTCCCGAAGGCAACACGCGATCCGTCTGGGGACCATGCAGGTAGCGTTACCTCGCGAGTAGCTGCCGTTCCGCAGAGGTCGGAGTCATCCGGGTTCGGGAACAGGTCCCGGACATCCGAGATCGCGCCGGGGTCCGAGAGCGTCAAAGCGGCGGTCTTCAGCTCCTTGTCGCCGCCCCCGCATTCGAAGTAGACGATTCTCATGGTGACAGGTGAGAGATCTGGCTGGCACACGCCCCCTCCGCCGTCCACCGGCGACTGAATCAGACTTCCGTCCGTCGAGCTCCACTTGAGGCCGCCACTCGAGTAGTAGATCCGCGTTCCATCTGGTGACCAGAAGAAGGGTG
The DNA here is from genome assembly GCA_964347305.1 of uncultured Acidimicrobiaceae bacterium. Lineage (GTDB taxonomy): Bacteria > Actinomycetota > Acidimicrobiia > Spongiisociales > UBA5794 > CAYFYC01. The sequence continues at coordinate 12,050 of CAYFYC010000058.1, forward strand.
GGCCGGATCCGGTGGGCGAAACTTGAACAGGTTCAGTGATACCGAGCGCATCGACCACCCAGATGGCATCGCCCGGGTTCCTCCAGAACGCGATTCGCCGGCCATCCGGAGACCAGATCGGGAATGAGTCGTCGCCGGCGTCGTCTGTCAGTCTGTCCATCACCACCGGGTCGGACGGGTCCATGCGCCACAGGTCCATCCCCGAGGTGGCTGCTCGGTCGGAGGACCAGACGATTGCGGTTCCAGTTGGTGGGTCACTGGCTGTTTCCGCTGTTGTCATGGGTGCAGACACACCCACGAACAGGAGCGACGCGGCGAGCGTCGTGAACAAGCGTCGCCCAAGGGCACCAAGAGCCGAGACAGGCTCGGTCCGCCTTGCGCGACGAACAAGGGATCGGCCCGATACAACGGGCATACCGTCACCTCCGATTTGCCTCTGGTTCGAAACTACACCTTGGGCAAGGTGTGCGCCCCACGGCGAATCGTCCGTGACCTGTTGCGGGCCTGTGTGGTAAGTTCCGCGCGCCTCCGGCCCGAGCTGCGGGTCCGTTGCCTCCGATTTGCCTCGGTGCTCCGGCCGCCGCCGGGCCGGCCGGCGCGTCGGCCACGCGCGGCCACAGTCATGCGAAGCGGGTTCGCCGCTCATTGAGCATCGAATGCCCACGGATGCGTGCCGCGAGGTAGCGAGGGTCGCCCATCGACGACTGCGGAGTGATCGCATCTTCTCGGTCAGTCGCGGCGATAGTCGGCGCGACGTGAACCGTCATGGTTGCCTGTTGTCAAGCAGCAGTTCTTGAAAACGACCTCGCTCTGCCGCACGGACACAGGTCGTTCCTGCCGAGTTTCTCGAGCAGTTCCTTGGTCCCGTGGACCGTCCGATCGCCACGCTTGACATTCGTCTCGGATGGGTAGCCCCTGCGGCGTTTGCTCATCGTCTCAAAAGGATGGGCTGTCTTCCCATTCGTCGAGCCACCTCATGATGTGCTCCTTTCGTCATTCGGGACGGGGTGGCGCGCTGCTGCGCCCCACCCCGTCACGAGTCTCAGAACGGCCAGTCTGCGTCCTGATCGCCCTCGAGGAGGGCCATCAGGCGGAACGTGGCATCCGAGAAGCCGCCGAGCTCGTAGTGACCCTTCTCGCCGACGGCGAAAGGCGTCGCTCGGTAGCCGCCCGTGTTGAACACGTACACCTGCACTCCGCGGAGTGCAGGCAGCTGGTCGTGCGTCTGCATGTCCGAGAACACGACCACGCGGTCGTGGCCATCGAACCACTTGTCGACTGCCCGACCCAGGTACGTCGCGTGACCGACGCGGCCGATTCGTGACTCGACCGTCTCGATCGTGCGGAGCACCGACTGGGTTGGGCGGAACCGGATCATCTCCGAGTGCTCGGCGAACGACACCAGCTCCAGATCGTCCGCCTTGCGCGCCACTGCTGCGGCGAACAGGGAAGCGATCTCAAAGTGGCGGATCGTCGAGCGACCCGAGACCGGCGCCGTCATCGACGCCGACGTGTCCGTCAGCACCAGCGTGCGACCGGCCAGCTTCGGAACGTTGCGCACCGACAGGTCCAGCGCCGTCTCCAGCGTCCGGGCCCATCGCAGCGACGGCACGTTCTTGTATGCCGACCAGAAGCGGTACGGGAACTGACGCGACGTGGCCACCCGGTCCGGGTCGGCCAGCACGTCCTCGACGTGGCGCTGAGCCATCGTCGAGATGTCGGCCTCGTCGAAGTTCCGCAGGTTGCGGAGGAGTGCCATGTAGCCCATCGATGGGATCACGGCCTCCCACGCCTCTGCGTCCATGCCACCCGGCAGCCAGCCCGACAGCCACTCCCACGTTGCGCCGGCCTCCGTGAGGAGCTCGGCGCCGCGCTCGCGGAGCAGCGTGCGGCGCTCGTCCTTGTCGACACCCTCGAGCTGCAGTCGACGGCGAACCGTCGCCAGCGTCTCGGGCACCTGGAGCGTCTCGGGGTGGTGTCGGCGGTCCAGCAGGTAGCGGAACAGATCCGACTGCGTCGCGTCCTGTGGCTTCGGGTGCGTCAGCTCGACGACGTCGCCCATGCGCCATGCGCGCGAGAGACCGTCGTACTTGAGCGCGGCGTACTCCGTGTACGCCTCACGCACCGCGTCGGCAACGCCCCGCTTCACCGGCTGCGGGATCTTGCGGCCATGCATCTGGTGCCAGTAGGCCAGCATCTCAGCCGGCTCATCGGCACGCGAGATCGCCGACGCCACGACCTTGCGACCGTGCGGTCCCCCGGCAGCCACGTACTCGGCAGCCACCACGACGGCAGCCGAGCGCATGAGCGCCTTGGTGCGGAGCCACGGAACGAAGCGCTGGATCCACTCCGGGTCCTCACGCGTCGCCTCGTGGACGAGATCCACGAACCGCGAATCGCGGTTCTGTGCGATCTCGTAGAACGTGTGCTCCGACACCATGTTCGTGATGGCCAGGAGGAACAGCTCCGACCGGGCGTCACGGGTGAAGGCGCGGGCACCCTCGTGGGTCCGCTTGTTCTGCGGACCGATCGTCTTGATTGCCGAACGGACCATCGGTCGCGTTCGCTTTGCCGAGAACTTTGCCATGGGCAGTTCCTCCTTTCATTGGGTTTCGCTCGATCGCAAGCGATCGAGCGAGCTTGCTCGCCCGGCAGCGGCTGCGCCGCTTTTGGGCTCGTGTCTGTGCCGCCTCCCGGCGGCGCTCGTTGTCTCGGTCGGGGAGCGTGTCCCCTCCCTCGGATCGAGGGGCGGCCTTGGGCCTTTCCCCCTCGAGCACCCCCTTGGCGGGGGTTGACCTGTGGGTACGCTGCCTCATGCGGTGGCGGCGTCGGGTCGTGGTCGGGTTGGTGGTCCTGGTGGGCCTCTTCGTTGTCTTGATGGCCGCATGGGCCGTTGCCATCGGGCCCGAGGCCGTGTGGCGGGTGGTCACCAAGGGCACGACCACCGTGTGGGATCACCTCGAGTATCCGGGGCGTGACACGGCGCCCTCTCCTTCGGCGCAGCCGTGGGAGCGGGGCACCCCGGTCGAGCCGGTGGTGACGCTCGACGGCGTCGCCCTTCCGATCGAGCGTGTGCTCGAGGAGCACGATGGCCTGGCGTTCGTCGTCATCCACGACGGTCGGGTCGTGTACGAGTGGTACGCCGAAGGCCACGGGCCGGGCACACCCGCGATGCTGTTCTCGGCCTCGAAGTCGATCACGTCCCTGCTCGTCGGTGCTGCGATCGAGGACGGTCTGATCGGCTCGGTCGACGACAGGATCACCGACCACATCCCGGAGCTCGGCGCAGGCGGCTGGGACACGGTCACCATCGCCGACACGCTCCGCATGGACACGTCCTCCTCCTATGTCGAGGACGACAACCCGTTCGGCGTGCATGTCGAGTTCAACTACACCGCCGACCTCGAGGCCGACATCCTCGGACTCACGATTCGTGACCTGCCCCAGAGCTCGTTCGTGTACAAGTCGGGCGACAACGCCGTCCTCGGGCTCATCCTCGACCGGGTGCTCGATCCCGAGTCGATCACCGGATACCTACAGCGCCGGTTCCTCGACCCGCTGGGCGTCGAGCATTCGGGTCGCTGGAGCACGGATGCCGAGGATGGTCTCGAGCGAACGTGGTGCTGTCTCGCTCTGACCGCTCTCGATCTCGCACGGTTCGGTCAGCTGATGCTCGACGACGGTCGTGTCGGGGGCGAAGCCGTCATCTCCCCGGACTGGTTGGCCGGTTCCCTCGAGCCGGCATACGGATCTGCCGCATGGCCCCCGGACTACGACGGATCTCCGCTGTCGAACTATGGCTACCAGTGGTGGCTCGTCGACGATGGATCCGTCCTCGCGCTCGGCAAAGACGGCCAGTACCTGTTCATCGATCCAGCCCGCGACATCGTGATCGTGCGGACCGGAACGTCGCAGGGCGGCATCGGCTGGCTCGACGTGCTCATCGAGATCGCAGCCGAAGTGGGCTCGTAGTGAGCCCGCCGATGGATCCGGGAGCACCCGGACCCACCGGCGGTTCCGGCGAGCGAGCCGGAAGGCTTCGTCGAGAACAGGGCATCGAAGGTCGGCGACAGGCCCCACCGTCCCACCGCGAAGCGCGAGTCACTTACGCGCTCCATGTGCCTGCCTGGGGTTTCACCAGCCCCTGCCGTGTGCGTGAGTGAAGTAGCCCTCGATAGCGCATCGACGAAGATCGAGGTCTGTCGGGAACAGCTCGACGCAGGCGTGCGAGAGCGCTGCGACGCGACATCCCGTCCGAAGGAGCCCGCATCGTCCCATCGACAGACCGGAGATGAGTTGCTGAGAACCCGACGAGCCAGGTCTGGGGAGTCGAACCCCGGGCCGTGAGGCCCTTCACCTGAGAAGTACCCCGGCTCTTCGCACCAGCAACTTCGTACGTCGGGTGGGAGTCGAACCCACATGTCCGTGAGGACGCCGGTTTCTGAGACCGGTGCGTATGCCTGTTTTCGCCACCGACGCATGGTGGTTTCGCTCGAAGCAGGCTTCGAGCGAGCTGCTCGACTCCGCCGCCATGCGGCGTCGAAGTCTCGTTTCTGTGCGGCCTCCCGGCGGCGCTCGTTGTCTCGGTCGGGGCGCATGTCCCCTCCCTCGGGTCGAGGGGGCGGCCAGAGGCCCTGCCCCCTCGAGCACCCCCCGGGTTGTCTGAGGCTTCGTGCGGTCGGTGGGAATCGGCTCGGGTCGGCCGGCCATCGCTCCACACGGACTCCAGTCGGAGGCGTTGCGCTCGACCGGACGACCCTCGGAACCCACTCCTCCGCCTTGGCGGGGCGGTGTGCTGTCCGTTGACACCACGACCACGTGAGAGGGGAGAGTCGGAGTCGAACCGACCTACAGCGGGGTTGCAATCCGCTCCCTGACCGCTCGGGCATCTCCCCGGGTTGGATGGGTGGGCCGGACCCGGCCCACCCATCAGGTGCCCTTGTAGTTGAGGACCGCCTGGAGGCGATGCTCGACCGACACGAGATCGGCCGATCGGCGGAGCACCTCGTTGACGTCCTTGTAGGCGTCGGGGTGCTCGTCGACCAGGCGATCGGCCTTGTCGGCGAGCCACGTGCGGTCTCCCATCGCCTTCGACAGGCTGCGGGCGTCGAGCTGCTTGCGAGCCTGCGTCCGCGACATGCGGCGTCCGGCACCGTGCGGGCTCGACATGTACGCCTCCGGGTTCCCGAGCCCCTCGACGATGTACGTGTCGGTGCCCATCGAGCCGGGGATGATCCCCCGCTCGCCTGCCCGCGCCGAGATGGCCCCCTTGCGGGTGACCCACACCTCGTTGCCGAAGTGCGTCTCGAGCTCGGTGTAGTTGTGGTGGCAGTTCACCCGGTCGACCTCGCGTCCCTTGCCGACGAAGCGGAAGAGCTCGTGGAGCGCCGCGTCGAGCATCGTCTCCCGATTCACCCGGGCATAGGCCTGGGAGAAACGCAGGTCGGCGATGTAGTGCTCGAACTCCGGCGTGCCCTCGAGCAGGTACGCGAGGTCCGGATCCTCGAGCCCGATCTCGAACCGCTTGGCGATCGACTTCGCCGTTGCGATGTGCGACTGGGCCAGGAGGTTGCCGATGCCGCGCGACCCCGAATGCAGCACGAGCCAGACGCGGTCGTCCTCGTCGAGCGACACCTCGGCGAAGTGGTTGCCCGACCCCAGCGTCCCCATCTGGGTGTGGGCCTTCTTCTCCAGCTTGCCGGTCAGCTCGGTGCGGGGTCGGTTGCGGATGAGCCACTCCGACGCCTTCCGGCTCGCCGCCCAGTCTCCACCCTCGTGGCCGCGACCGACACCGGCCGGCACGACATCTGCGATGCGACCGAGCAGAGGTCCGAGATCGTCCGGCAGGTCTTCTGCCTGGAGATCCGTCAGGACGGCGGCCATGCCGCAGCCGATGTCGACACCGACGCACGCCGGGATGACCGCGCCATGGGTGGGCACGACAGAGCCGACGGTTGCGCCGAGGCCGAGATGTGCATCCGCCATGAGGGCGACGTGGCCCTTCACGATGGGGAGGCGAGCCGTACGCCGCGCCTGCTGCATCGTCTTCTGGTCCAGATCGTCTGCCCAGGTCTTGAGCTTCTCGTTGATGGTTTCCATGGCTCACCTCCATTCTTAGTTGATTTCGCTCGATCGCAAGCGATCGAGCGAGCTGCTCGGCTTCCGCGTTTCGCTCGAAGCAGGCTTCGAGCGAGCTGCTCGCCTCTCGGCGGCTGGCGCCGCCTTCGGCTCGTGTTCGTGCCGCCTCCCGGCGGCGCTCGTTGTCTCGGTCGGCAACAAGTGGCCTCCCTCGTGTCGAGGGGGCGGCCGGAGGCCTTCCCCCCTCGAGCACCCCCTTCGTACTGCCGTTTGGATCAGCAGGTACCGAGGTCGGCGTCGTGCGGTCGGAGAGGCTCGAACTCTCTGCCCCGGGGTGGAAGCCCGGTGTGATACCTGTTTCACCACGACCACGCTGTCTGTTGTTCGGCTCGCGCGGGTTCTCTGGCGTGGGCCCGATGGCGCCCGAACAACTGCTTCCGCATCATCCCGGGCGCCGTTCGGGGCTCACCCTGGCGGGCTCGCCTGGAATCCACCCCGTCGACGGTGTCGAAGCTCGTCGGAGCGAGCCAGGTCGTCCGTGGTTCATCCGGTTCCTGCGTGGAGGAAGGTGAAGGAGTCGAACCCTCGGGTGTGAACCCGGCCCGGTTTTCGAAACCGGTTGCGCACCACTGCGCACCACCTTCCGGGTGGTTCAGCGAACTCGCTGCAACTCGATCGTCTTGTCGATGAGACGTACGGAGAGACGGCTGGCGGCCCCACCCGTCTCTCGGTGGAATACGGCCTCTCCGGGAATGCGGCCGGCGAACGCGAACTCGTCGGTCCCGATCGGGATGAGCTCGTCGGCATCGTGCGATCCGGGCTCGGCATCGACCGACAGGCGATCGGCCTCCACCCGCATGACCAACCGAAGATCTCCAGCACCGTCGTTCTGACGGAACTCTCCCTCGAACGCCCGCAGGTCTTCTGCCGTCAGATCGAGGCGTGGTCGGGCGAACACCCATCGGAGACCACGGTTGAAGGCCTCGGCTTTGACTCCCGCGTGTCGCTCCCCGCCGATGATGACGTGCTCCAACTCGAGCCCTCGATACCGGCGCTGGTGCAGTCGCTCGATCAAACGTTGGGCGGGCTCGTGAAACCCTTGCACCGGTTCGAGCTCGCCAATGGCAACGAAGCAACGCACCGGCAGCTCATCCGTTCGGCTTGCGAGTTGCGTCTCGCGATCCATCACGGTGTCCTCGTCCCACACGATGGCGGGGCTGGCGGCGACGACACGATCGAAGAGACCGGGCCTCTCGAAGAGAGCAAGGAGGGCGAACAGGCCTCCCATCGAGCTTCCGAGCAGCGTGCGGCCGCTGTCGGCGGCGGGGTATTCCTCCTCGACGAACGGAATCAGGCGATCCGTCAGGAACCCGAGGAATCGATCTGCTTGCCCGGATTCTTCGAACTCGGGTCTCGGGGTCGGCGTGTAGTCCTGCGCACGAAGTGCATCGTGGTCCGGGCTGTCTCCACCGGCTGCGACGCCGACCACGATCGCGTCCGGGAGGAACATGTCGTGGTGCAGCCCGCCGTACAAGGACGTGACGAGCTTGAAGTCCCACTGACCGTCGAGGACGTAGATCACGGGGTACCGCTGCTGCGGATCGGCTGTGTGACCGGCCGGCACCGCAACCGAGATGTCGTACACGCGTCCCGTGAGCTGCGACTCGAATTGACGACTCTCGGTCTCCGGGATGACGACCCTCGGTGCGCGACCGGATGCGTCCGAACTCATGCGTTCAGGCTACCGGTCGCTCCCTGGTGGGCATCGACCCCGATGCGCTCCCGTGTGAGGAATCGAACCCCAACCTCCTGGTTCAGAGCCAGGTGTGCTGCCTGTTACACCACTCGGGAATGAGGTACGGCCGAGGGGGCACCGCGGGGATGAACACTCAGCCCATCCCCGCAGCCCCTTGCAGGCGGTACCAGGAGCGGAGGGTGAGAGAGCGGCTCAGATCCAACGGCCTTCGCTCCACCGTGATCTGCCGAGAGGTGTTGCGCTCGCCCGTTGGACCTTCGGAACTCCCGTGGGCTCAGGCCCAGCCGCGGTTTGGCAACCCGGCGCGTTACCGCTCCGCCAACCCTCCATGTCGTGGGACCACAAGGAGTTGAACCCTTCATGGCTTTTCGCGCCGAGGCGTGCATATCGGCCACCCGCCTCGTTTCGGCAATGCGACGCGAGGCACGAAGGGGTCGGTGGTCGTGCGACGCTCCGCGTGAGTGGGACCACAAGGAGTTGAACCCTTCATGGCTTTTCGCGCCGAGGCGTGCATATCGGCCACCCGCCTCGTTTCGGCAATGCGACGCGAGGCACGAAGGGGTCGGTGGTCGTGCGACGCTCCGCGTGAGTGGGACCACAAGGAGTTGAACCCTTCATGGCTTTTCGCGCCGAGGCGTGCATAT
>CAYFYC010000059.1:0-19532 GCA_964347305.1 uncultured Acidimicrobiaceae bacterium
CGAGGGAGGGGACATGTGCCCCGACCGAGGAAAGGGCAGCGCCGGGAGGCGCTTCAGATACGAGCCGAAGGCGGCGTCAGCCGCCGCAGGCGAGAAGCTCGGACAAACGCTTGCGTTTGTCCGAAACCCCCACGAACGAAGCCCCGAGAAAGCTCGGCTTGCGCCTCGCCCTCTCGGGGCTCGCCCTCTGCAGATGCCGTCCGGGCCAGAGTCCCGTTCGGCTTGCCGGCAGATCGCCGGGCACGGACTTGGCCGTATCCGACTTCCCGTTCAGTGTGCGCACACCTTGGGGCCGTTTGGCCGACCCACTTCACCCGTCCGGACCGACGCCGAGGCGCCGCTCCGGGAGATCCGCGGACCGGACCAACCCGTTGGGGTCGAGACCCCTACGGATCCGCTGCCACCGAGGTGGCACCGGTTCTCCCGTCGCCGGTCCCTTGCGGTCCCGACTGCGAGAGTGCCCCCTCCGGGTGTCACCTCTCGGCTCCACCCGTCCCGGTCTCCCGGGCCAGGGACAACCTCGGCTTCGGGCGAAACGCCACCGGAACACCGGCGTACTCCGCCCGCTCGGTCTTGCGACCGACCGAAGCTTCTCACGGGCTTTCACCGTGACGGGATCGAACGTACCGAACGCAGACCGCGGGCTGCAACCCCATTTGGTGATTCGTTTTCGCGCTTCATCGAAACCTTTCGCGACCGGTTCTCCAACTGCCGAATCACACGTGTGTGGTTTCTGTCCGGACCAGGTCGTACACTCACCGACATGGTGGTAGAGACAGACATGCGGGACGGCGGATCCGAGGCACTGGAGGAGGAGACGGCGCTCCTGAGCACGCTGTCACCGAGCCGGGCGAGCGACTACAAGACGTGTCCACAGCTCTTCAAGTTCCGGGCGATCGACAAGATCGAGGCTCCCCCGACGATCTACCAGGCTCGCGGCACGACGGCCCACGTCGCACTGCAGCGTCTCTTCGATCTGCCACCCCACGAGCGGAGTCCCGAGCAGCTCTTCGATCTCTTCCGATCGGCCTGGATCGAGCTGCGTGATGTCGAGTTCCCCGAGCTGTTCGAAGATCGCGACACAGAACGCGCCTGGGGGCTCGAGAGCCTCGAAGTGCTCGCCAACTACTTCGGCATCGAAGACCCGGCGTCGTTCGAACCGATGGACCGGGAGCTCGACATGCTCGAGGATCTCGAGGGCATCACGATCCGCGGGATCCTGGACCGGATCGACGAGACGCCGGACGGGCTGGTCATCACGGACTACAAGACGGGGAAGGCGCCGCCCGAGCGGTACGCACTCCCGGCCTTCTTCGCACTCAAGATCTACGCACTGCTCGTGCGGCACAGGACCGGCTCGACCCCCACCACCCTGCGGCTGATGTACCTGGCCGGGCCGACGGTCTACGAGATCCCGGTGACCGACGCCCAGCTCGACGCCATGGAACGACAGCTGCGTGCGCTGTGGTCGGCGATCGACCGGGCGATCGAGAACGAGCACTTCCCGCCCCGCCCCAGCCGGCTCTGCGATTGGTGCTCGTACCAGGACATCTGCCCGGCCTTCGCCGACTCCGACGAAGCACTCGTCGACGGCGTCAGCCGGGCCGGCTGACCGAGCCGGTGGCCGTCGTCACGGATAGACGCCGCGCACGAGCTTGGCGCTGGTGACCCGCTCGATCCCTTTGATGAGCGCGGCGGTGCGGAGATCGACGTTGCGGCTCCGTGACACGTCGATCACCTCTGAGAGGGCGCGGTTCATGATCTCGCGAAGCCGGGCGACGATCTCGGACTCACTCCAGAAGTAGTTCTGGAGGTCCTGGACCCACTCGAAGTACGACACCGTCACGCCACCGGCGTTGGCGAGCACATCGGGCACGACCACGATCTCGCGCTCGCGGAGAATGACGTCGGCTGCGTTGGTCGTCGGACCGTTGGCACCCTCGAGGATGACCCGTGCTGCCACGTCGGGGGCGTTGTGCTCGGTGATGACCCCACCGACGGCGGCGGGTATGAGGTACTCGCACTCGAGCAGCAGCATCTCACCGGGATCGATCTCGTCGGCGTGCTCGTAGCCCTTGACCCCGCCGGCCTCGTCGGCGTACGTCATGAGCTTCTCGATGTCGAGACCGAGATCGCTGTGGATGGCACCGGTGATGTCGCTGACCGCGATGACCTTGCACCCGAGCTGGCTCGCAGCCAACGCCGCATATCGCGCCACGTTGCCGAAGCCCTGGACGACGACCCTGGCGTCCTCCACCGGGGTTCCGACGTGTGCGGCGACGGCGGGAATGAGCGAGACGAGCCCGCGCCCCGTCGCTTCGCGGCGTGCCACCGAGCCGCCGAGCGCCGGCGGCTTGCCCGTCACGATGGCCGGCGCCGAGTGGCCGACATGGGTCGAGTAGGTGTCCATCAGCCACGCCATGACCTGCTCGTCGGTGCCCATGTCCGGTGCCGGAATGTCGGTGTCGGGGCCGATGAAGTTGATGATCTCCATGGTGAAGCGCCGGGTCAGCCGCTGCTTCTCGGCACGGGACAGAGTGAACGGGTCGACCCGGACACCGCCCTTGGCCCCGCCGAAGGGCAGGCCGACGATGGCGCACTTCCACGTCATGAGCATCGCCAGCGCCGCCACCTCGCCGAGATTCACGTCCGGTGCATACCGGATGCCACCCTTTGTGGGTCCCATGGTGAGGAGATGCTGAACGCGGTAGCCGGCAACGGAATCGACCTGTCCGTACTCGTCTCGGCGGAATGGGAAGGTCACGACGAGCGACCGCTGTGGAGTCCTCAAGCGTTTCCAGATGTTGGCGTCGAGGTTGATCAGCTCGGCGACCGTGTCGAACTGCTTCACGGATTCTGCGTAGAGGGGCGACTCCCACTCGTCGGCGATACCGGCCTCGGGCAACATCGATCCTCTCCTCCTCGACACGCACGCCGTACCCTACCGAGCCAGCGCCATCATGACCCAGCACCACACCATCTACACGATCGGGCACGGCTCCGACTCGTTCGACGCCTTCCGGGAACGTCTGGCCAAGCACGGCGTCACGACCATCGTCGACGTGCGCAGCCACCCGGTGTCACGCCACGCACCCGATTTCGACAAGCACACGCTCGAAGAGGAGACGGCGTCGGCCGGGCTCGCGTATCGCTGGCTCGGGGCCCCGTTGGGGGGACGACCCGGCGATCCCGAGCTCTACGACGACGACGGCGAAGTCAGGTGGCAGGACCTCGCCGCATCTGCGTCGTTCTCAGGCGGGATCGAACAGCTCGTCGGGCTCGCCCGGACCGGCACCATCGCCGTGATGTGCTCCGAGGTGGACCCACGCTGGTGCCATCGCTCTCGCGTGATCGCACCTGCGCTCGAGGCCGCCGGCTTCGTGGTGCTCGACATCCATGGCGACGGCGGCGCCGCTCCCCACCAGCCTCCGCTGGGGTGACGCATCGCGTCACACCGGCCCGATAGGTTGTTCACGTGAGGACCGAGACTCGGATCCATCCAGACGACTGGCCCACCGCGATCGCCGACTCCGGCGGTCGCCAGCTCGTCGTGGGGGGACCCGGCACCGGCAAGACGGAGTTCCTCGTGCGGAGGCTCGTCCATCTCATCGAGACCGGAGTCGATCCAGCATCCATCGCCGTTCTCTCCTTCGGTCGTCGGTCTGTCCACGATCTGGAGAGCCGCCTGCGCAGCCGGATCGGCGTGAGCCTCGGGCCGATCGAGGTCGCCACCTATCACTCCTTTGCCGCCCGGCTCCTCGAGGTCGCGTACGAAGGGCGCTGGCAAGGGGTGCCGCAGCTCCTCACCGGACCCGAGCAGACGGCGCTGGTCCAGGAGCTGCTGGCGACCGAGGACCCCGAGGGTTGGAGCCCGGCCTTCCGCCCACTCCTGTCCTCAGGGACGTTCGCCACCGAGATGACGGACCTGATCCTGCGGGCCGCAGAACAGATGATGACGAAGGAGGACCTCACCGCCGCCGCAGCCGACCGCGCCGACTGGCGGGGCGTTCCCGAGTTCGTCGCCCGCTATCGCGCCGAGCTGCGACGCATCTCCCGCATCGACTACGGGGAGCTGCTCACCGAGGCCCTCGACATCCTGCGCGACGGCGACGGTCCCGGCGCCGAGGTCGTGGCACGTATCGGTCACGTCGTCGTCGACGAGTACCAGGACACGACGGCGGTGCAGGTGGCGATGCTCGAGGCGCTCGCCGGCGACGGCAACCTGACGGTGGCTGCCGATCCATACCAGTCGATCTACAGCTTTCGCGGCTCCGACGTGCGCAACGTCGCCCACTTCACCGAACGCCATCCAGACGCTCGCCGCATCGTGCTCACCACCAGCTTCAGGACGCCTGCGGCCATCCTCGATGCCGCCGAGCGGATCACGGCAGGCGAGGTGCCGGGGGCGGCCGGCCCCGTCGTGCCCGCTCCGGGGACGGGGCGGGTCGACGTCGAGCTCTTCGAGCAGCTGACGGAGGAAGCCGAGTGGGTGGCTGCGGAGATCCAACGCATCCACCTGACGGACAGGATCCCGCTGGCCCGGATCGCCGTCTTCGTGCGATCGAAGCGTCGTTTCCTGCCGGAGTTGTCGCGGGCGCTCGAGCGTCGTGGCGTCGCACACGACACGCCCGACGCACGTCTCGTGGATCAGCCTGCCGTCCGGCTCGTGCTCGATCTCGTGGCCGCCTCCACGGAGCCGACAGATGGGCTCGACCAGGCCGCGGCGATCCGTCGGGTGTTGCTCGGCGATCTCATCGGGCTCACGCTCGCACAGTCCCGTGATCTGGACCGCCGCCGGATGCGAGAGGGGGTGGCGTGGTCGGTGTTGCTGCGCGATTCGGTCGAGGGCGGCGCCGGCGTCGGAGCCCTCATCGACGACGACGCTTGGGCCACCGAGCGACCGGCGGTCAGCGGCCTGTGGCACCTCTGGACATCGCTGCCGCAGCTGCAGCGGGTGGTCGACGATCCGAACGCCGCCGACACCCGCGCCGCCTGGGCATCGCTCATGCAGGTGCTCACGAGATGGAACGAGCGCAACCCGCAGGGCACGCTCGCGGACTTTCGCGACCTGACCGACGACGCCGACTTCGAAGCGCGACCCCTCCTGAGTTACCGCACCCCCCGGGCGGACCGGGTCACCCTCACCACGCTCCATCAGTCGAAGGGGCTCGAGTTCGACGTCGTGTTCGTCTCCGACGCCGTCGAAGGGGTGTTCCCCGACCTCCGCTCGCGAGATTCCCTCCTCGGCGTCCGGCACCTGCTCCCCCACGTCCCCACCGACAACCCCGAGTATGTGGCGTTCAGGCTGCAGGAGGAGCGCAGGCTCGCCTACACGGCAATGACCCGGGCCGCTCGACGTGTCGTGTGGACCGCGACCACCACCGGCGCCGAGGAAGGGAAGGGGCTGCGCAGCCGGTTTCTGGGACTGGTGGCCGGTCTCGAGGACGCAGGCGAGCTGCCGATGGCCCGGGCGATCCCCGCTCCGGTCACCCCGGCCGAAGCCGAGTCGCGGCTGCGTCAGGTCGTCGCCGACCCCGCCGAGCCGGCCCCCCGTCGCGTGGCGGCGCTGGCGACCCTCGCCGAAGCCACAGATCACGGGCTGCGACCCCTCGCCGACCAGGCGGGGATGCTGCCACGCGGCTCGGATCGGGGTGTCGTTCCCCGCCCTCTCGTCCTCTCCCCCAGCCAGGCCGACCTCTACCGCACCTGCCCGCGTCGATATGCACTGGAGCGTCGCCTCCACGTCTCGGACGAATCGGTCTACATGCGCTTCGGCACGCTCGTCCACGAGGTGCTCGAGCGAGCGGAACAGGGTGCCCTCGACGCCGGCAGGAACCGCTCGACACTCGCGGAGGCCTTGCGCATCCTCGACGAGGTCTTCGATCCATCCGGGTTCGGTGGAGGCCATGTCGCCGAACACTGGAAACGTCGCGCCGTCGCTGGCCTCACTCATCTCTATGAACACTGGCCGAAGGCCTCCGGCTCTCCTGCTGCCCTCGAGGTCGCGTTGGATGTCGAGATCGCCGGGGCACGGTGGATCGGCAAGGCGGACCGCGTGGAGCGACGCAGCGCGGGTCTCGCCATTGTCGACTACAAGACCTCCCGCTCGCAGGCGACCCGCGCCGAAGCAGCGGAGTCGATCCAACTCGCCTTCTACGCCCACGCCGTGTCAGCGCATCCGGAGCTCGGTGATCTCGGCGAGGTGGTGGGGGCCGAGTTCTGGTATCCGCTCATCACCGACCGCAAGTCGCTCGCCGTGGTGCCGTTCGACGCCTCACGACTCGATGTCGTGCTCGCCACCATGGAGGAGATCGCGCATGGCATCGCATCCGAGGACTGGTCGCCCACACCCGGTGACTGGTGTGGGCGCTGCGCCGTCTCGTCATCGTGCCCTGCCGTCGATGCGGGAGGGGAAGGCTTCGCATGAGCGGATTCACGCCGAGCCCCGAGCAACGGGCCATCCTCGAGCACCCGCTGGACGCTCCGCTCCGTGTCGCCGCCGGTGCCGGCACCGGCAAGACGACGACGATCGCACTGCGCCTCGCGCTCGCCGTCGAGAGCGGAGAGATCGCCCCGGAAGAGGCCCTTGGTCTCACGTTCACGAACAAGGCAGCCGAGGAGCTCGCCGATCGGCTCCACATGCTGCTTCCGGATCAGACGGAGCTCGGTCGCTACGTCGAGGTCTCCACCTACCACGGCTTCGCCTGGTCGATCCTCTCCGAGTTCGGTGCGTACGCCGGCATCGAACGCGAGTCCCGCATCATCGGACCCGGCTACGTGCGCCAGCTCGTGCTGGAGAGCCTGCAGACGTCGACGGATCTCGAGCACGTCGACCTGACGGCGCTGGGTCACCGCACGGCTGATGTCGCCTCGCTGGCGTCCCAACTGACGTCGTCACTCGTCACGCCCGAGGAGCTCGAGCGAGCGGCTCCCCCAGATCTCGATGAGGTGTGGGCACGAAGGCTCGAGTTGCTGGGAGTCGTGAAGAGGTACCAGCGCCGCAAGCGACAACTCGGCGTCGTCGACTATTCGGATCTCATCATGACCGCCCTGGCCGTCGTCACCGACCATCCGACAGTGGCGTCACGTCTCCGCCATCGGTACCGGATCGTTCTGCTCGACGAATACCAGGACACGGACGCCGGTCAGCGCAAGTTGCTCCAGGCGATCTTCGGCGATGGATTCCCCGTCACCGCCGTCGGCGACGCCGACCAGACCATCTACGAGTGGCGCGGGGCGTCACCGGCGAACTTCGATGCGTTCCCGCACCACTTTCCCGATGCGGCCGGAGACGAGGCGGCGACCCTTCCGCTGTCCCTCAACCGTCGCTCCGGGACCCGGATCCTCGATCTCGCCAACGCCGTCAGAGCGGAGATCCACGGGGTGGCTCCCGACGATCCTCTCCGCCCTGCCGACGGAGCCGGGTCCGGCCATCTCCATCTCGCCTATCACAACGATGCGAAGAGCGAAGCACTCTCCATCGCCGAAGAGATCGTGCGGCTTCACCACGAGGAGGAGGTGCCCTGGTCCGAGATGGCGGTCTTGTTCAGGACGAACGCCCGCATCCCGATCGTGCGCTCGGCGCTCGAGGAGCTCGACGTGCCCCACGAAGTCGCCTCCCTGGGTGGCCTGCTGTCCGTACCCGACGTGGCGGATCTCCACGCCTGGCTCACCGTGCTGGCGGATCCCGAGGCGACGGCGTCGCTCGCTCGCGTCCTCCTCGGCCCGCGCTACCGACTCGGCATCGGGGATCTCGCCCCGCTCGCGATCTGGGCCAAGGCCAGAGGTCGCCTTGTCGACGACGCCGAGCTGGCCTGGCCCTTGTTGGAGGCGATCGATCGCATCGACGACGTCGCCGACGTCGACCCTGCGGCTCGTCGGCGGCTGGAGCGATTCCGCACCGAATACGGACATCTGCTCAAGGCGGCGCAGTCGCTGTCGCTGGTGGAGCTGTGTCGGAGGATCCTCGACACGACCGATGCCTGGACCGAGATCGACGCCAGACAGCCTGCCGCGGCGCTGAGCGCGCGGCTCAATCTGTTCCGCTTCCTCGATCTGGCGGAGGAATGGAGCCCGCTCGAGGGAAGACCATCCCTCGAGGCCTTCCTCGGCTACCTCGGCACCCTGGAGGACGAAGCGTCGTCCGACGAACTCGACACCGCCTCCGCCGGCCGGTCCGAAGCCGTGTCGCTGCTGACCGTCCATCGTTCCAAGGGCCTGGAATGGTCCACGGTGTTCATCCCCGGCCTCACCGACCCCGGGTTCCCGACGCGTGCGCGACGCTACGACGATCCGTATCGGGCGTCGACGTCCGTGCCCTATGCACTGCGGGCCGACGCCGCCTACCTCCCGGAGCTCTCGGGAACGAACGACGATCGCGCCGTGCTGCGGCGCCGACATCGCATCCAGGAGCTGCGCACGGCATATGTCGCCGTGACCAGGGCGAAGGATCGGCTGTGTCTCTCGGGCTCGTACCACTGGGGTCAGGCCAAGCCGCAACCGCCTTCGGTGATCTTCGAGCTGGGACGCGGCATCGCGGGAGCCGTCGTGGACGTCATGGAGGAGCCTGGCGCGATCCCGGACTCGATGATCCTCACGGCGCGCACACCGGCGCCCGACCCCGTCTTCGGCGACGGATGGCTCGACGCGATGCGTGCGGTTGCGCGAGACACCGGCATGGTCGAGCAGATCGTGGCGACGTCCGGGGTGGCGCGGCCCGCATACGATGCGGCAATGGAGCAGTTCAGGCTCGAGCTCGAAGGGCTTCCCGATCCCCCGGCCCCGGACGACGGCGACGAACTCACGACCGTCTCCGTCACGGGCCTCGTGACCATGGCCCAGTGCGCGCGCCGCTTCTTCTGGTCGGAGATCGACCGGCTCCCCCGCCGTCCCTCGCCGGCCGCCGCACGAGGCACCGAGGTCCACCGTCGCATCGAGCTGCACCACCGCGGCCAGATGCCACTCGAGGACCTCGACGACATCGTGTACGACACCGAGCCGGGTGAGACCGCCGGCTCGCGGAGGGCCGACGACGCCGTGGCCACCTTTCTCGCCACCGACTACGCGGACCGAGCGCCCCTGTTCATCGAGACACCCATCGACATCGCCCTCCCCTCGGGTCGGGCGCGAGGTCGTATCGATGCCGTCTATGCCCTCGACGACGGGTGGGAGATCGTCGACTTCAAGAGCGGGCGGCGACACGAGGACCCGGCGCGGCGGATCCAGCTCGACGCCTACGCGATCGCCGCCGCCGACGGGGTCCTCGGCCCGGTGCCCGATCGGCTCGATCTCAGTTTCGTGTTCCTCGGCGGCGACCAGGCGGAGATCGAGACGGTGGCGGCGACCCCGGAGTACGTCGGGAAGGCGAGGGATCGGATCGAAGGCCTGATCGCTCACGTCGCATCCGGTGGTAACGACCGGGGCGAGTTCGCCACGAACCCGGGTGACCATTGCCGGCACTGCGACTTCGTGCCCCACTGCGAAGCAGGCCGCCGTCACGTCGACGCCGGCTGAAGGACGGTGCCGGCTCGACGGGTCGGGATGGGGTCAGACGATCGTGCCCGACTGCACTTCGAAGACGATCGTGACCGGGCCGTCGTTCACCAACTCGACCTCCATCATCGCACCGAAGGCACCCGTGGCCACCTCGACTCCGAACGACTGCAGGGTCGTCCCGACCCGGGCGACGATCGGCTCGGCGATGTCCCCCGGAGCGGCGTTGCCCCACGATGGCCGCCGGCCACGCCTGACGTCACCGTGCAGCGTGAACTGGCTGACGACCAGCACCGCGCCGCCGGTGTCGATCACGGACCGGTTCATCACCCCCGCATCGTCGGCCATCACCCTGAGATTGGCGAGCTTGGAGGCGACGACGTCGGCGTCCTCGTCGGTGTCGCCGTGGGCGACGCCGACGAGAGCGAGCAGCCCGCGCCCGATCCGACCGACCACGGCGCCGTCCACCCGCACCTCCGCGCGACTCACTCGCTGCACGACGACTCTCATCGACCCTCTCCACGACGACGCCGCGAATCTACCGCTCCCACCGAGCCCCACACATCCCCGGCGGAAGGGCACCGTTGCCATATGCTGAGGTGCCCATGCAGCAGTCGTCCTCGCCCGTCGCCATCGTCACGGTCTTCGTGAAGGGGTTCCTCATGGGGTCCGCCGACGTCGTACCCGGGGTCTCCGGCGGCACCGTCGCACTCGTCACCGGCATCTATCCGACCCTCGTCGGTGCCATCAGCACCGGCTCGCAGGCGCTGGAGCGCCTCCTGCGTGGTTCGTGGGGTGGATTCATCGCAGCGCTGCGCCGAGTGCCGTGGGCGTTCCTCCTGCCCCTCGTGATCGGTGCCATCGCTGCCGTCATCACCCTCGCCGGCATCCTCGAGACCTTGATCGTCGAGCAGCCGATACGCACCGCTGCAGCCTTCTTCGGTCTCATCGCGGGGACCATCGTCGTCGCATGGAGGCTCATCGAGAAGCCCCGCGTCATTCATCACGCCATTGCGGGCGGGGTGGGTCTCGCGACCTTCGCCCTGTTCGGTCTCCAGTCGGCGGCCACACTCGAGCCGGCCCTGTGGGCGTTCTTCGGGGCAGGCGCAGTGGCGATCTGTGCCTTCATCCTGCCGGGGGTGAGCGGGTCCTTCCTGCTGCTGTCGATGGGCATGTATCAGGCGGTGCTCGGGGCGGTCAACGATCGGGAAGTCACCGCGCTGCTGGTGTTTGCGACCGGGGCGACGATCTCTCTCGCCGTGTTCTCCCGTGTGCTCGAGCGACTGCTCGAACGACACCACGACATCGTGACGGCCGGGCTGGTGGGTCTCATGATCGGATCCGTCCGCATCCTGTGGCCATGGCCCAATGGACTCGGCGACGCCGAAGGCGTGGGGGCAACCGTGCTCGGGGCACCGCGCGGGGACATTCTCGTCCCCCTCCTCCTGGCTGCAGCCGGGCTGGCGGTGGTGCTCGTCATCAGCCGATTCGCCCGGATCAGGGTCGCCCCCGCCGAGGTCGGCTGACGATCAGCCTTCGTTTGCGACTGCCGCCGGGATCGCCGACTCGAGGGGCGGTGCGAGCAGTCGGAACACGATCGGCGAGAAGATGGCGGTGACGCCGACGAGCAGGATCAGACCGGCCTCCAGGCCCTGATCGATCACGCCCAGGTCCACGCCGAACTCGGCCAGGGCGATGATCACACTCAGCTGACCGGCGAGCAGCACTCCGGAAGCGAGTGCCTCACGGGCCGACAACCCACGGAACACCAAGATCATCGCCGGTACGAGCTTGATGACGATCGCGATGACGATGAGGGCGAGTGCCTTGGCCAGGACGGACGTGTCGGTGAGCGCTTCCAGCGGGAACCCGATGCCGACATTGATGAAGAAGATCGGGATGAAGAAGCCATAGGCGAACCCCGACAGCCGCTCTTCGAGCTGACCGGTGTTCCTGAAGACATACGTGAACACTGCACCTGCGAGGAACGCCCCGAGAATGGGCTCGACGCGGAATGCCACCGAGGCACCGACGAACACGAACAACAGGCTCAGGCTCGCCCTGATCCCGAGCTCATCCGGATCCTGTGCGGCGAAGAGACGCTCGAATCTCTCCGGATACCACCAGGCGGCACGACGGATGGCCAGCAGCCCGATGGCGAGCACCAGGAACAGCCCGGGAATCCCCAGGAGCCGAACCCCGAACCCGAACTCGACGAAGACACCGAAGATGACGATGGCGGCTGCGGAGAGGAACTCGGCGAGCACGGCGGTGACGATCGTCAACTGGCCCAAACGCGTGCCGCTGCGTCCGGTCGCGCGCAGCGCCGGGATCACGATGCCGAGCGAGGCGGCCGACGTGAGCAGCGTCAGGAACAGTCGTTGGTTGAAGGACTCCGGCTCGAGCAGACCGAACCCGAACCATGCAGCCACCACGATCAACACGAAGATGGCCAGCCCGGTCAGCAGCGGGCCCGAACCCTGCCGTTCCAGGCGCTCGAAGTCGATCTCGAACCCGGCGAGGAACATGAGCAACAGCAGTCCGAGCTCGGCGAGCGCCTCGATGAACTCGGCATCACTGGTCCCGGACTCGATGAGACCGAGGAGCGAGGGACCGAGGAGCAGGCCGAAGAGGATCTCGAGCACGACGGCGGGAAGGGCGAGGCGGCGGGCGACGATCGGGATCAGGAACGCCCCGATGCCGATGAGGATGAACAACGACGCACCAGGCAGGACCCCGTTCGACTCGGCGGCCATGTAGAGCATCAGGTCCGCCTGGGGACGATCAACACCGAGCTCGGCACCCGGTGGAGCACCTGGCCGCCGATGCCCGGCCGGAAGGCCGAGAACCCACCACGGGGCAGCGACAGCACCACGAGACTCGCCGACTGGGCCATCTCCTCGATCACACGCACGGGGTTGCCCTGTCGGATGTTGCGCCGCACCGAGACGTCCTGGACGGCCGCTTCCTGGGCGAGCCACGCCGCCGCCTGTTTGGCGTCCTCGACCGCACCGGCCCCGGCGACGAAAGAGGGGGGCACCACGGCGATGCCACGCAACGTTGCGCCGGAGATCCTGGCCAGATCGATCGCAGCGCGCGCCGCGACCTCGCCCGCCACCGTCTTGCGGGCAGGGACCAGGATGTTCGAGTAGGGGTGCCGGGATCGTGACAGCAGGACGGGCACATCGGCGGCGGTATAGGTGTTGAGCAGTGAGGCGATCCGGTAGCGCCAGAACAGCGAGCCGCTCACAGGCGCCTGCTTGACCAGCACGCCCACGCTCATTTCTCCCGCTGCGGCAACCAGGGCGTCGTCGAGATCGCCGTCGGAGGGCAGGAGGTCGATCTCGACGCCGTCGCTCGCCGTCTCCAGCTTGGCGATCAGCTCCTCGATCTCCTCGACGGTGCCGGGGTCGCGTTCGAGGGCGAGGTCCCGGTGCACGATCAGGACGCCGTCAGCCGACGAGTTGCGCGCAAACGAGAGCGCTTCGGCGACCTGCGACTCGAAGTCCTCCACCGAATCGAGCACGACACCGATCCGCCGCCCGAAGTTCAAAGGGAACCGGGATTCGCCGGACGTGAACGTCCGCACGATCTCGCGGAAGTTGGCGGCGGCGCCGACGACGGTGACCCGATCGCCCTGTTCCAGACGTGTCGACCCCTGGGGGACGATGAGCTCACCGTTGCGAAGCACGGCCGCCACCACGAAGGTCTCGCTGTGCAGCTGGCGCAGCCGCTTGTTGCGCACGGGCGAATCCGGAGCCACCTGGAACTCGATGGCCTCTGCCTTCCCCTGGGCGAACGTCGACGATGCCACTCGCCGCGGCTCGAGATGTGTTTCGATCTGGCGGGCTGCCAGCGAATGGACCGAGATGACGTCGGCGCCCACGGCGCGGTAGTCCGCGGCTCGATCGGGATTGGCGGCGACACCGACGATCTTGAGCACACCCGCATCCTGGGCTACCCGCAGCGCTTCCAGATTGACCTCGTCGTCCGACGCGGCGGCGACCACGGCGTCGGCCTGCTCGACCCCGGCGCGACGTAGCACCAGCGAGCTCGATCCGTCGCCTTCGACGGTGGCGACGTCACGGATCGCAACGGTGCTCTCGAGTCGCTCGAGATTCGGGTCGATGACGGTGATGTTCCAGGCGGTGCTGAGCCTTCGCAACAGCTCCCGCGTGGTCCCTCCGGCGCCGACGACGATGACTTTCACGCCGTCTCCTTGCAACGGTTCGCTGCGAATCTATCGCGTATCACGAGAGGGCCGAAGCTCATCGAAAGGCCGGGATGATGTCGCTTCCGTAGGCCTCGAGTGTCGCTTCCGGGGCATCGTGCATGAGATAGAGCGAGAAATTGTCGACACCGAGCTCCTCGAGCTCCCGCAAACGTGCGATGTGGTCGTCCGCGGTCCCGAGCACACAGAACCGCTCGACGATGTCGTCGGGGACGAAGTCGGTCGTGGGGTTGCCGGCCTTTCCGTGGTGCGAGTAGTCGTACTCCTCGCGGGCGCGGATGTAGTTGGACAGCGCCGCCGGGACCTTGTCGGGGTCCTCCCCGTACCGGCCCACCATGTCGACGACATGGTTCCCGACCATGCCGCCGAACCACCGGAGTTGGTCGCGCTGGTGGGCGATGTCGTCACCGACGTACGCCGGGGCGACGACCGACATGGTGATCGCATCGGGATCGCGACCCGCCTCGACCGCCGCGGCGCGCACCGCGTCCCGCGTCCACTCGAAGACCTGCGGGTCGGCGAGCTGCAGGACGAACCCGTCGGCATGGGTGCCGATCGTGGCCAGGGCCCTCGGCCCGTAGCCGGCGCCCCACATCGGGAGATCGTGACCCTGCTCGATCCAGGGGATCTCCACCTCGGTCCCCTTGTAGTCGACCTTCTCCCCCGCCACGAGCCCCTTGATGACCGCCATCGACTCGGCCATCGTCGCCAGGGTCGTGGGCTTCCTCCCGATGACCCGGACCGCCGAGTCGCCCCGGCCCATGCCGCAGATCGTGCGCGGTCCGTACATCTCGTTCAGCGTGGCGAAGAGCGACGCCAGCACCGTCCAGTCGCGGGTCGCCGGATTCGTGACCATCGGACCGACGATGACCCGCTCCGTGACGTCGAGCATGCGCGAGTAGATCACGAACGGCTCCTGCCACAGGATGTGCGAGTCGAACGTCCATGCGTAGCTGAAGCCGAGCTCCTCGGCCCGTTTCGTCGTCTCGATGACGTGCGACGCGGGCGGGTTCGTCTGCAGCACGACGCCGAAGTCCACGGTCTGCTCCTCGCTGGTCTCGGATCCGGCCCGCCGCAGCAGGCCGCTGGTCAGATCAGATTCTGGCTCACGCCACGGCGCAGGTACTTCCCGTCGCCCGCTGTGCCGTGGTACTCACCTCCGTCGACGATGACCTTCCCCCGGCTCAGCACGGTGTCGATCGAGCCCGACATCTCCCACCCCTCGTAGGCCGAGTAGTCGACATCCATGTGGTGGGTGTCTGCCGAGATGACGTGGGTCCCGTTCGGGTCGAGCAGGATGATGTCGGCATCGGCGCCAACCGCGATCGTGCCCTTGTCCGGGTACAGCCCGAACATCTTCGCCGGCGTGGTCGCCGTGATCTCGACGAAGCGGTTGAGTCCGATACGGCCCTCGACGACGCCACCGTTGTAGATGAGCTCCATCCGGTTCTCGACACCGGGCATGCCGTTCGGGATCTTCGAGAAATCGCCCTGGCCGAGCTGCTTCTGGGTGCCGAACGTGTGGTGGTCGCCCATGCAGAACGGGCAGTGGTCGGTGGAAACGACCTGGAGGTCGTTGGTCTTGAGCCCACGCCACAGCCGCTCCTGATGGCCGGCAGCGGTGTCGCGCAGTGGTGGCGAACACACGTACTTGGCGCCGTCGAACCCGTTGCCCAGGTTGTCGAGACTGAGGAACAGGTACTGCGGACAGGTCTCGGCGAAGACGTTCGAGCCCCGGTCGCGGGCCGCAATGACCTCATCCAGCGCCTCCTTGGCGGAGAGGTGGACGATGTAGAGCGGTGCCCCGGTGAGCTCGGCGAGCCGGATCGCCCGATGCGTCGCCTCGCCTTCGAGGATCGACTTGCGGACCAGACCGTGATGGATCGGGTCCGTCTCTCCCCTGGCGAGCGCCTGCTCGACGAAGACGTCGATGGCGATGCCGTTCTCGGCGTGCATGCAGATCGTCGCCCCGTTCTCGGACGCCTTCTGCATGGCGCGCACGATCTCGCCGTCGTCCGAGTAGAAGACGCCCGGATACGCCATGAACATCTTGAAGCTGGTGACACCCTCGTCGACCAGCAGGTCCATCTCTTTCAACGTCTGATCGTTGATGTCCCCGGTGATCATGTGGAAGCCGTAGTCGATGGCGCAGTTGCCCTCGGCCTTCCCCATCCAGGCCTCGAAGCCGTCCATGGCCGACTCGCCCTTCACCTGCACGGCGAAGTCGATGATCGTGGTCGTGCCACCGAACGCTGCGGCGCGGGTGCCGGTCTCGAACGTGTCCGCCGCATACGTGCCACCGAAGGGGAGCTCCATGTGGGTGTGGACGTCGATGCCGCCGGGGAGCACATACTTCCCCGTGGCGTCGATCACCCGGTCCGCGCCGTCAGCCCACTGGTGACTCCCGGGAGCGGCGAGCGCAACCACCTTCTCGCCGTCGATGAGGACGTCGGCGGTCATCGTCTCGGTGGCGGTGACGACGGTTCCTCCGCTGATGACGGTCCGTGCCATGTCGATTCCCTCCTGTCAGCTGTCGGTGGCCCGGCGCACCGCCGAGCCCAGAATCTCGAGACCCTCCGCCGCCTCGTCCTCGGTGATGGAGAGCGGTGGGGCGATGCGCAGCACGTTGCCGTGCACGCCACCCTTGCCGATGAGCAGGCCGCCTGCCCTGGCCTCCTCCATGACCTGTGCCGTCGTCGCCGGATCCGGGTCCTTGCCGCCCGGCACGACGAACTCGACACCGAGCATGAGCCCCTTGCCACGGACGTCCCCGATGTTGGGCACCTCCGCGGCCATGGCGTCGAGCCCGCTGCGGAGCTGTTGGCCGATCTTGTACGCGTTCGTCTGCAGGTCGTTGCGCAGCAGATATTCGAGGTTGGCGAAAGCGCCCGTCGTCGACAGCGGGTTGCCGCCGAACGTCGAGATCGAGTTGGCGGGCAGCGAGTCCATGATGTCGCCGCGACACACGACGCCCGCCATGGCGAGCCCGTTGCCGAGCCCCTTGGCGAACGTGAGCATGTCCGGCGTGATCCCGTGGGCCTGGTAGCCCCAGAAGTGCTCCCCGGTCCTCCCCCACCCGGTCTGCACCTCGTCGGAGATGAACAGGATCCCGTGCTCGTCGAGCACCTCCTTGATCCCTGCGTAGAAGCCGTCCGGCGGCGTGGTGAAGCCGCCGACCCCCTGGATCGGCTCCGCGATCAGGCAGGCGACGTCGCCTGCGGTGGCGATGCCCAGCAGGTCACGAAGATCGTCTGCGCAGGCCTCGATGAACTCGGCGTCGGGCAGGTGCCCGAATGGGCTCCGGTACTTGTAGCCGCTGTGGACGTAGGTGACGTTGAACGGGGAGAACGTGGTCGGCGACCACGACGCCTGACCGGTGATGGCCACCGCCGAGTGCGACTTGCCGTGGTAGCTGTTGCGCATGGCCAGCACCTGGTTCGACTTCCGGTACTGGGTCGCCAGCATCAGCGCCGCATCGTTGGCCTCGGTCCCCGAGTTTGTGAAGAACACCTTGGCGCCGGGGATCCCCGACAGCTTGGCGATCTGCTCGGCGAGGGCGATCTGCGACTCGATGAGGTACAGGGTCGACGTGTGGAGCATCTTCCCCGCCTGCTCGCGGATCGCCTCCACCACCTCGGGCACCTTGTAGCCCGTCATCGTGGTGAGGATGCCCCCGAAGAAGTCGAGATACTCGACGCCCTCGGCATCGACCACCCGGCGCCCCTCACCGTCCACGATGGCTATGGGCTCGGCGTAGTAAAGCGCCATCCACGACGGCAGGACCTTGCGGTGACGCTGGAGGAGTTCGTCGTGTCTGCCCATGTTCCCTCCCTCAGGGAGCGACGAGCTCGTCGTACGCATCCGGTCGGCGATCTCGATAGAACGCCCACGTCTTGCGCACCTCGTCGATCAGATCCATGTCGAGGTCCCGGACGACCAGCTCCTCCTCCGTGTCGGAGGCAGGCTCGCCGACGATCTGGCCACGCGGGTTCACGAAGTACGACGAGCCGTAGAAGTCGTTGTCGCCGAGCGGCTCCTGGCCGACGCGGTTGATGGCGCCGATGAAGTACTCGTTGGCGACCGCAGCCGCGGGCTGCTCCAGGTTCCACAGGTACATCGAGAGACCGCGGCTCGTCGCCGACGGGTTGAAGACGATCTTGGCCCCGTTGAGACCGAGCGCCCGCCATCCCTCGGGGAAGTGCCGGTCGTAACAGATGTACACACCGATGCGTCCGGCGTTGCGGGTGTCGAAGACCGGGTAGCCACCGTTGCCGGGACGGAAGTAGAACTTCTCCCAGAAGCCCTTCACGTGCGGGATGTGCTGCTTGCGGTACTTGCCGAGATAGGACCCGTCGGCGTCGACGACGGCTGCGGTGTTGTAGAAGAAACCGTCGTCTTCCTTCTCGAACATGGGAATGACCAGCGCCATCTCGGTCTCTTTGGCGAGATCCTTCATGAGCTTCGTCGTGGGCCCGTCGGGGATGTGTTCCGTGTAGTCGAAGTACTCGTTCTCCTGCACCTGGCAGAAGTAGGGACCGTAGAACAGCTCCTGGAAGCACATGACCTGGGCGCCTTGTTCGGCGGCCTGCCTGGCATATGCGACGTTCTTCTCGATCATCGACTGCTTGTCGCCCGTCCACTCCGTCTGGACGATGGCGGCTCGCACCACGTTGGCCATGGGCTACCTCCTTGCCCGAGCCACACGCCGACCCGGGGTCACGTTGTCAAACCTAGCTGTCGAAGGCACTCCGGGAGCGGGAGGTTCACGGCCTCCCGCTCCCGTGCTGCGTCACCTCCGGTGCAGTTCACTCACTCTCCGCCGGGCCTGAGCTCGATGCTGCGACGTTCGTAGCTCGACCCGTCGACGTCGAGACCCGCTGCGTCGAGCGCATCGACTGCGGCCTCGGCGAGATCCGTGCGATAGGTGTCGTCGGAGATCGACGCCCCCTGCAACTCCGGCAGCTGCGTCGTTCCGATCTCGACCGTCTGGTCCCACAGCTCGTCGTTCATGACCCCGATCGCCTCGGTGGCGGGGAAGATGAGGCCGAGGATCTCGTTGAGCTGCCACTGCTGGTGGCTCTCACCGAGCGTCGAACCGTTGTCGAGGACCACGTCGACACACTCGTCGAAGTTGTCGAGACAGTGGATCCACCCGCGGAAGGATGCCTTGAGGAACCGCTCGGCGATGTCCTCGTTGTTGCCCTGCTCGATCCACTCCCGGTTGACCCACACGGCGTCCTGCAGCATGGCGGTGCCCACCTCGTTGAAGTCGATGGTGTTGAGATCGGCGGGCTGGTAGAGCTCTCCCGTCGCCGGGTTCTCGAACTCGAGCACCTGGGCGTACTCGTTGTAGATCATGGCCTCGGCGACGTCGATCTCGCCGTTCAGCAGGGCCAGCATGTCGAAGCTCTGGGCGACGTCGGTCACCTGATCACGGACGCCGGCCTGCTCCATCGCCGCCGTCAGCTCGTACTCGTTGCCGAATCCCCAGTTGCCGACCCGCTTGCCGGCGAAGTCCTCGACCGTCTCGATGCCCTGGTCGGCGAACGACACCATCAGCGTGCCGGAGCGCTCGAACACCTGGGCGATGTTGACGATGTCGACGCCCTCTTCCTGGTTGGAGGCGAGCGCCTTCGGCACCCAGGCGAGACCGAACTCGGCTCCGCCGGTCGCCAGGACCTGCTGCGGCACGATCTCGACCGCTCCCTCGAGGATCTCGACGTCGAGGCATTCGTCGGCGTAGAACCCGAGGTCGTCTGCGACGAAGTACCCGGCGAACTGCGACTGGGCCACCCACTGGAGCTGGAGG
>CAYFYC010000059.1:19542-19933 GCA_964347305.1 uncultured Acidimicrobiaceae bacterium
TGCCGGCTGAAGAACCCGCTGAGGTGAGGACGGAGTCCACTCCCCCGGTGAAGGATATGGGACCGGGGCTGGCCGAAAACGAGCACGAAGGCGGCAACCACCAGGGCGAGTACGGCGAACAGCGCAATGAGACGCACGCGCACAGTTGTCCCCTTCATCGGTGAAGCTCCCTTCTCTGTCCTTCCCGACCGCCAAGGCTATCGAGCGCGACGGTCTCGTGTCGTCCGAATCCGCAAACAGCGCGTTTCACGTCGAGTCCGTGGCCCTGAAGGAGAGGTGCCACGGCATCGCCCAGCGCTCGAGACCGAGTACGACGAGATACAGGCCGATGCCGAGGATCGAGGCGACCAGGATCCCGGCCCATGCCTCGGGGAACGCGAGGAGACTCGCC
>CAYFYC010000059.1:19943-20350 GCA_964347305.1 uncultured Acidimicrobiaceae bacterium
GCGTCGGGGAACTGCAACAGGTTGGCCCGGTTGATGATGTACTGCCCCAGCACGTCCTGTGGTCCGCCGAAGTACTCGGCGACGATCGCGGCGATGATCGACAGCGTCGCGCCGACCCGGAGACCCGAGAAGAAGTACGGCAGCGCGTTGGGGATTCGCACCCGCCGCAGCGTCTCTCCCGGCGTCGCCGCCAGGGAGCGCATCAACTCGAGCTCTCTCTCATCCACGTCGACCAGGCCGCGCGCCGTGTTGATCATGACCGGAAGGAAGACGACGACCGCAGCCACCGCCATCTTGGACACTGGGCTGGCGAGCCCGAACATCGCATTGGTGATCGGTGCCACGGCGATGATCGGCATCGCGTTGGCGGCGATGGCGAACGGCATGAGGCCGTTCCTGACCGGCTC
>CAYFYC010000060.1:0-4162 GCA_964347305.1 uncultured Acidimicrobiaceae bacterium
TCGGTCCTGATTCGTTCACGTATGAGGTGTGTGACACCACCAGCCCCACCCCGCTTTGTGACACGGCGACCGTGTTCATCACAGTCGCCCCCGTCAACGATCCCCCGGTCTACACCGGACCCGGGACCATCGCCGTGCCGGTCGGAGGTCTGCCGGGACCGCTCCCCATCTCCGACCCCGAGGACGATCCCTGGACCGTGCGGATCATCGACGGGACGGTGCCCGACGGCGTCGTCCTCAATCCGGATGGGACCTGGGGTGGCTCGGCGTCGACGCCCGGCACCTTCCCGATCACGATCGAGGCCTGCGACAACCGGGTGCCACCGGCGTGCTCACAGTCGTCGATCGTCATCGAGGTCAGCCTCCTGCCTGCCACGGGCATGAGCGTGGGTTCCATCGGTCTGGTCGGTGCGCTGCTGATGGGCGCCGGGTGGCTGGCGTTGCTCGAGGCCAGGCGCCGCGAGCGCTCCTACCCGGGCGCTCGCTGACATCGGCCCGCCGGGTTTCGTGATGGCGACCGCCGATCGTGGCCCCACCCCACATGGGGATTCGCTGCCGACACCCCGGGGAGTGTGCATCTGGCGCGGTCTCGGCGTGACGCTGCTCTGGCTCGGTGGGCTCACCCTCGGATTCGCCGTCCACCAGCTCTTGGTGACGACGTGGATCGCCCAGTTGCAGCAGGCGGATCTCGACCTGGAGCTCGAAGCGCGGTTCGCCGCCGCAGTGGTCACGACGGTGGAGTACCGGCCCGGCGACGTCCCTGGCTCGGTGCCCTCGCCGGGGGTTCCTGGTGATCTCGCCGAGGCCACCGGTGGTCCGGCATCAGGCGATGAGGCGGCGGCGCCCGTGCTGTTCGTCGAGTCGCCACCGGCCGCTCACGAGCCATTCGCCCGGATCAGGATCCCCGTCATCGAGCGTCTCGTCGACGGATGGACCGTCGTCGAAGGTGTGCGCCGCGACGATCTCCGCAACGGTGCCGGGCACATGCCGTGGACCCCACTGCCCGGTCAGCCGGGTAATGCTGTGATCAGCGGCCATCGCACCACCTACGGGGCTCCCTTCCACGAGCTCGACATCTTGCGGGCGGGTGACCGCATCGAGGTCGACACGGCGCTCGGCACCCACGTCTACGAGGTGCGTGATGCGTTCATCGTGCAGCCCACCGATGTATGGGTGACAGAGCCCCGACCGGGTGCATGGCTCACGCTGACGACGTGCAACCCGAGGTTCAGTGCCCGCGAGCGACTGGTCGTGCAAGCAGAGCTCATCGACGGACCCAACGCTGCGGTCATCGGAGGCACGACCTGATGAAACGGGTGTACGCCTCGTTGCCCGGGCCCGCACCGTTGCGAATCACGCTGGCGTTCGGCCTCCTGATGGTTGCGCTGGTCGCGCTCCACTTCTTCTACGAGTGGTTGGGCGCAGTGCTGCTCGACACCGGTGGCACCATCGAATGACGAGGGCGCCGCGGCCGTGGCCGCGGCGCCCTTCGAATCAGCTCGTTCCTGAGCTCACTGGTTGCGTGGCGCCCCGTATCGAGCCCACCACTGCTTGGCCGTATCGATCCCACCGACACCGAAGGCGATGGCGAGCGCGATCCCGGCGGCGGCAGTGACGATCTTGACGATGTCCTCCGCGAAGGTGATCTCGAGCAGGTCCAGTGCAGCCAGGACACCGACGAGCAGGATGACCACCCGGACGACTGCGGGCAGCCAGCCGATCTGGCGCTCCCGGGCATACGGAGTCACCAGGTCTTTCGTGAAGTTGGCCACTGCCGCTGCCACCAGCACCAATGCAACCGCCACGAAGATCAGCGGGAGCACGGCGATCAGGCGCTGGAGAAGGTCGACGATCGGGCCGATTTCGAGAATCTGGAAGATGACCAACCACAGCAGCAGCATGAGGAATGCGTACACAAGGGTGGTCACCAACCCGGCAGCCGTCTTGCCCGACGGCGCCAGCGCCGCCTGGATGCCGGCCTTGTCGAACAGCGTCGAGGCCGCCTGACTCTCGAGCAGCTTGCCGATCCAGGTGCGCAATGTGCGCACGATCCAGCGCCCGACGATGAGCACGAGTACGGCAACGATGATCTTCGGCAGCCATTCGCCGATGCCGGCGCCTACGTCCTGAAACGCATCGCGGATGCCTTCGATGAAGCGGTCCCACGCTTCTGACATGACAGATTCCTTCCGATAGGGGATATCGATGTTTCGACACTATGCGACCGAGGAAGTTCCTGCAGGTCAGGGCGTTTTGATCGGAAGGAGGCTTCTGGAGGTCAGGAGAATCGGGTCACCGGGTGCTCGAGGAGTGTCCGGTTCGGAAGGTCGACGACACCGCCGTCCATGGCTTCGATGCGGGTCGTGGAGAGGCCGATCGACGTGATGCGGCCCTCGTGGTCGAGCACCTTGATCACCTGGCCGATCTCGTAGCGCTCCTGGACGTGGCGTCCGGCGGCGACCTGCTTGGCGAGGGGAAGGCCGCCGAGACCCACGAGCAGTGCAACGGCGAGTGCCGTGCCGAAGACGAGTCCGGCCACGAGCAAGAGCACGATGTCGGTGGAGATGCCCAGTTGCTGGAGGGCGATGATGATGCCGACGCCGAGGATCACCGATGACGCGGCGAGCTTGCTGCGGGCGGCGACCACGGGTGAGATGCGTTGGAGAGCAGTCTCTGTGATCACACCCACGATGCGGCCCAGAGCCCGGGCCACGATCACGACCACGACGGCGACGAAGGCCTGCGGGAGGTAGGCCAGCGTCGACTCGAGCAGGCGGTCGCCCTGATCGGGGTCGATGATGAGGAGCCCCGTGACCAGGAGGATGATCAGGACCGTCACCGGTATCAGCTGGCCGACGACGTCTGCGAGCCGCTCCGGCAGCCGGCCCTTGACGAGGCGCCAGACGATCCAGAGGACGGCGAGAACACCGACGACGATGGCCATCGTCGTCATGGCCTCGGTTGCGTTCACGGCTCCTCCTCTGGCAGCGGTACCGGATCCATGTAGCGGAGTGCGGCACGAGCCATTGTGGCAGCGAGCCCGCCCCCGGTCCTGACCACGTCGATGAGGTACAGCTCGAGACGCAGATATTGGACGACCGGCTGGACGAGGTCGTTCTCGAGTTCGCCGTCCCACAACTCCGCGAGGAATGCCTGGCACTCGTCGCAGCTCGCAACGTGATCGTCGAGATCGAACTCGAACCCGGCCGCGAAGGCGACGAGCTGATCGTCCCGGATCAGGCAGGCGCGGCTCATCGCCAGTCCTCCAGTTCCGCACGAAGGCTGCGGCGGGCGCGAAGGATCCGCGTGCGCACGGTGTTCAGCTGCAGACCGGTCGCATCGGCGATCTCCTGATAGCTCAGATGCTCGAACTCGCGCATCACGAACGGGCCTTTGAGATGGTCGGGCAGCCGGTCCACGGCTTCGGTGATGTCTCTGCCCAGTTCGCGTGAGACCACTTTGTTGGCCGGGCCCTCGACGACGACGGTGTCGGGAAGCCGCTCCGAAGCCGTCTCGCGCGACCGGCTCACGGCGTTCTTGGCCAGATTGCTGGCGATTCGGTACAGCCACGAGCGGACATGCGAGTCGCCCCGGAACGAGCCGAGGGCTCGATGAGCCCGTATGAAGGTCTCCTGGCTGAGTTCCTCGGCGATGGCTCGATTCCTCACTATCCGAAGGGCCGCCCCGTACACGAAGTGCTGGTGGCGGCGGATGAGCTCGGCAAAGGCGTCCAGATCCTTTGCCGCTGCGGCGGCCAACGCCTCGTCGGTTTCATCCGACCAACTCTTGCGTATTGGACCCGAAGCGCGCGCGAGAGTTTCAGCCCGTGAAGAGTCGGTAGCGGCGTCGGGGTCGGGTTGCACGACCTTCAGCCTAGGAATTCGCGGCCAGGGGTGTGCCGGTGGGCGGCGCTCTGTTTCGCCACGCGAGCCGCTCCTCGGCGACATCTAGGGAGCCCGCAACGACGACTTAGGACACGATTAGGCCTGTCGTTTCATCGATCCCCGACACTGTCGACATGAAACGAGCACTCTTCATCGCATCATGGGTCGTGGCGAGCATCATCGCCACGTCGGTTGCCATGGCCGCTGTCAGCAGCGTCACCGCCAACGTCACCGATTCACCCTCCGCAACACTGGCCGGCGATTCCTTCGACGATGAC